>ONJB01000105.1 GCA_900318015.1 uncultured Bacteroidales bacterium
CTCGGCGGCGAGGGCCTTGTCGTTGGACGCGGCGGCAACCAGGGTCTTGCCCTCGAGGTCGTTGATGACCTGGACATAGATCTGCTTGTTGCTGCGGAACACGACCATGCGGGGACGCTCGGCGGTGCCGTTGACGTGCTTGCGGATGCGGTAGTGGATCCTTCTTCTTCTTTCAATTCTATTGAGTGCCATATCTCTATCCTCCTATTATTTAGCGGAAGCGGTCTTACCGGCCTTGCGACGCAGGGTCTCACCGGCGAACTTGATACCCTTGCCCTTGTAAGGCTCAGGACGACGGAACGAGCGGATCTTGGCCGCGACCTGGCCCACGAGCTGCTTGTCGGCGCTCTTGAGGATCAGGACCGGGTTCTCACCCTTGCGGACCTGCGGGGTCTCGGCGGTCACTTCCTTCGGAAGCATGATCTGGATGTCGTGGGAGTAACCGAGGGCCATGGTCAGGAGCTGACCCTGGGCGGCCACACGGTAACCGACACCGACGAACTCCTGCTTGATGGTGAAGCCTTCGGACACGCCGACCACCATGTTGTGGACGAGGGCGCGGTACAGGCCGTGCATCGAACGGAAGCGCGGAAGGTCGCTGGGACGCTCGAACTTGATTTCATTTCCCTCGATGGTGACCTTGATGTCCGGATCGACTTTCTGGCACATCTCACCAAGAGGGCCTTTCACCTTCACGATGTTGCCGTCGAGAAGCTCAGCTTTCGTGCCGGCCGGAAGGACTACAGGCAGTTTTCCAATTCTTGACATATCTTGGATTCTTATAAATTAATAAACATAGCAAATCACCTCGCCGCCGACATTCAGGTCTTTGGCTTCCTTGTCGGTGATCACACCCTTGGAGGTGGAGAGAACGGCGATGCCGAGGCCGTTGAGGACGCGCGGCATGTTCTTCACGTCCGCATACTTGCGGAGACCCGGGGTGGACACGCGGACGATGCTCTTCACGGCAGCGGCCTTGGTCTCAGGGTGATACTTGAGCGCGATCTTGATGGTATTGAAAGGGTTGCCCTCGACCACCTTGTAGCTGAGGATGTAACCTTTCTCGCACAGAATCTTGGTGATCGCAAGCTTCATGTTGGAAGCAGGGATCTCGACGATCTTCTTACCGGCGAGGTAAGCGTTCCGGATTCTGGTCAGATAATCTGCAATAGGATCAGTCATAATTGTTCTTTCATTTAAAGGTTATCACCAGCTGGCCTTCTTGACGCCCGGGATGAGACCGGCGGAAGCCATCTCACGGAACTGGATACGGCTCAGACCGAAGTCGCGCATGTATCCTTTCGGACGACCGGTAAGGGAGCAACGGTTGTGGAGGCGGACCGGGCTCGCGTTCTTGGGGAGCTTGTCGAGGGCGGCGTAATCACCGGCCTCCTTGAGGGCTGCCCGCTTGGCGGCGTACTTGGCCACGAGTTTCGCGCGCTTCTATCTTAGTTATTATGTTTCTTGAACGGGAGACCGAAGGCCTTCAGAAGGGCGTGCGCCTCTTCGTCGGTGTTAGCGGTGGTCACGAACGTGATCTCGATACCGTGGATGCGCGGGTTCTTGTCGATCTCGATTTCGGGGAAGATGATCTGCTCCTTGATACCGAGGGTGTAGTTGCCCTGGCCGTCCATCTTCTCGGCGATGCCGTTGAAGTCACGGATACGCGGGAGGGCGACACGCATCAGACGCTCGAGGAACTCGTACATCTTGACGTCGCGGAGGGTGACCTTCGCACCGATGGGCATGCCCTTACGGAGCTTGAAGTTAGAGATATCCTTGCGGGAAGCGGTGATGACCGCCTTCTGGCCGGCGATGATGGAGAGCTCTTCAGCGGCTTCCTCAACCAGCTTCTTGTCCTGGGTCGCGTCGCCGACACCTTCGTTGAGGGTGATCTTGACGAGGCGGGGAACCTGCATCACGGTGGTGTAGGAGAACTGCTTCATCAGCGCAGGAACGATCTCCTCTTTGTAGACCTTCTTGAGGTCCGGAACATATCCCTTGGGAAGCGCCTGGGCTTCGGCGGGCTTGTTAGTCTTCTTTGCCATAATTACTTGATCTCCTCTCCGTTAGTTTTCGCGATACGGACCAGCTTGCCATCCACGCGCTTGTGGGCGACCTTCGTCGGCTTGCCGGCGGCGTCCATCAGGTTGACGTTGGAAATATGGATGGGGGCTTCCTTCTTGACGATGCCACCCTGCGGCTGCTGGGGATTCGGACGGGTGTGCTTGGAAACCATGTTGACACCTTCGACAACGACGCGGTCCTTGTCGCGGAGGATCTCCAGGACCTTTCCGGTCTTGCCCTTGTCGTTACCGGCATTCACGAACACGGTGTCGCCTTTCTTGATATTGAACTTTTTCATAATGCGCTACGATTAAAGGACCTCCGGTGCCAG
>ONJB01000104.1 GCA_900318015.1 uncultured Bacteroidales bacterium
AATCGTAAAGCAGGTCAAGGACATCATCGTCGACAAGCTCGGCGTTGAGGAATCCGAGGTCACCGAGACCGCCAGCTTCACCAACGACCTGGGTGCCGATTCCCTGGACACCGTCGAGCTCCTGATGGAATTCGAGAAGGTCTTTGGCATCAAGATTCCTGATGAGGAAACCAGCGGTATCGCCACGGTTGGCGACGCCATCGCGAAAGTAACGGAGAAGCTCGGCGAGTAATCGCACGAAGTTTCCAAAAAGAAAAATCCGACTCGAAAGAGCCGGATTTTTTTTTAGATTCTCACGTCGGTCTTCGACCTCCTCGGGAGGACAGGGAATCAGCCCTTCGGGACGGAGAAGGTCACCCGGAGGGTCGGGATCCGCCTGGCGCCGGGAGCAAGGAGCAGGCAGGAGGTCGGATTCGTCGCGGTGGACGCGGGGCCGTTGAGGATGGCCCGGTAATAGCGGTCCTTGTCCAGTTCCTGCGTGGTGGTGTAGGTCGTCTGGTTCATGGAGTTGAGCAGACTGGACATCATCATCATGTTGTAGTAGTTGGAATAGCCCGCCGTAGCCACCGTAGCCGCCGCCGTACAGGTTGTTGTAGTACATGGCGTACATCATCTGCTGGTAGTAGGCTTCCTGCTCGGCGTTGCCGTTGGCGTTCTCCACGGTCTCGCTATGGACGGTCAGGAACCAGATGTCGGCATCGTCCTTGGTGTCGAGGTCCTTCCGCTGCAGCATCTGCTGCATGTGGTAGGTGATGTCGGGGGCGTAGGCGCGGTTCGCCCGGTCCAGGTCGCCCTGGTTCTCGGAGGAGGCGCTGGCGTCGGTCAGGCCGGCGAAGCTGATGGTGCCGTCCTTGGCCGTTTTCCGGATGGTCGGGCTGATCATGGACGGGAACAGGTCCACGAGTTTCTCGTCATCCGGCGCTTCGTACGGGAAGATGAGGCTGGCCTTGTTGATGACGGTCTTGGCCGGGTCGCCGCCGCGCGCGACGATGGCCTCGACGACCTTCTCCCGCAGCTGGGCCGCCGGGACGACGGGCTTCAGGCCGCCGCCGCCCTCGATGAAGATCTTTTCATCCGCGATCCCTTCGGGGGCTTCGTGGCCGGTCCGGTTGAAGGCGTACTGGTAGAACTGCTTGTTGCTGTTCAGGTATTCGGCCTCGTCGTAGAGGGTGGGTTCGCCCGGGATGAACAGGAAAGTCGTGTCTTTCCGGACGCCGTTGTAGGTGGACCGCACCGTGAGCCGGCCGACGTTCTCGTTCCGGTAGTAGTAGTTGTTGCTGACCGAGAGGACGGACAGCTCGAACAGGTTGATGCGTCCGCCGATCCCTTCCGGAATGTCGCTTTCGATGTAGATGCCCGGGACTTCCTGGATGTATTCCCGATACTTGTTGATGGTTTCGATTTCGTCCCGGCTGGCCAGGACGGGGCCCAGCCGCTTGAGGACGGCGATGTACTTCTGCCCGTAGGCCCGGTTGAACTCGAAGCTCAGGGAATCCTCGCCGTCATAGATGGGGATGCCGCGGGTGACGGTCTCGACGCTGTGGGGGACGATCCGGTTGGTGCCGCTCTTCTTGCTGCTGAGCGTGTCGGTCAGGGAGTAGACGAACAGGTTCTGGATGATGTGCTCCTGTCCCTCGTGGGCCGTGGAGATCGTGTCAGCCTCGAAATGGACGAGGAAGCGGACAAACTCGGGGTCGGTACCGAGGTCGAGGGTGTCCAGGGCGGGCACCAGGCAGAAGGCGGTGGACCGGGTGGTCAGGCCGAAGGTCTCGTCGCGGATGGCGCCGATGGCGAGGCGGGTGTCCGAGAAGCCGGACAGGTCGTCGGCCCGGCGGAGGCGGATCTCCTCGATCGGGAATTCGACGGTATAGGTATCGTACAGGAGGCTTTGGTCGATGAGGTCCTTGCCGATCTCGGTGCTGGTCTTGAAGCAGGATGCCAGCGCGAAGGGGAGGACGGCGAGGATGAGTGCTTTCCTACAAGCGGATTTCATTGCGATAAACTGTCGTAAAAGGCGTTGTACTGGTCCATGTAGCTGCCGTCGGCGAGGGATGCCGCGTCGAAGGGGAGGATGGGCTTGCCCAGCTCCCGGACGTACGCCTGCAGGGCCGGGTCCACGCCCGCCGATCCCAGGATGATGCCGTCGGAATACTGCGCGGCAAGTTGAGCAAGTTCCATGCCACCGGCCTTCTCGGGCAGGGGGACGTCCTTGAGCTTGATGCCGCCGAA
>ONJB01000102.1 GCA_900318015.1 uncultured Bacteroidales bacterium
CTTCCTGTCGTTCCACAGCGAGGAAACGGAGGAGGAAGAGGAGATGCTCAAGTACGGCTCCGGCAAGATGTGGGAGAACCGCAGGAAGGCCGGGATGAGTGTCCCGCCCGTGACGGGGAAATCTTCCTTGCTTTATTTCATCGACCGGCTCCTCGCCGGCCGTCCCGCCCCCTTCGACGAGCACATCCTGCTGGTCCACGAATGCTGCATGGACCAGGAAGGAATCGACGCCGCGAAGGCCGTGATGACCCATCCGTTCGTGGCGGTATGTCCGCTGTCGAACCTGTTCATACACAATGTATTGCCCCCGATCGGCCTGATGCGCCGCAATGCGCTGAAGATCTGTGTGGGCACGGATTCCCTCTCGTCCAACGATGACTTGAACATCGTGGATGAACTCTTCTGCCTCCAGCGGAACTTCCCGGAAGTCCCGCTCGGGGAACTGCTCACCTGGGCCTCCCGCAACGGGGCGGAATTCCTGGCCAGGCCGGAATTCGGCGCCCTGGAACCGGGCCGTCGTCCGGGATTGGTTTTCATCGACCACCTGGATGCGGACGGCCGCCTGACTGCCGCGTCTAAATCCTGCCGCCTATGATGCGCGAAACCACCGTTTTCGGCCCCATCTTCTCGCGGAGGCTCGGTTCTTCCCTGGGCATCAACTTGCTGCCGCAGGGCGGGAAAGTGTGCAATTTCGACTGCATCTACTGCGAGTGCGGCTGGAATGCCGACGGCCGCGGCGACCGCGTGCTCCCGACGGCGGAGGATGTGCGGAAAGCATTGACGGAGAAGCTGGTCGCCTGCCACGAGGCGGGCACGCCCATCGACTCCATCACCTTCAGCGGCGACGGGGAACCCACCTTGAATCCGGATTTTCCGGAGATCGTGGACCTGACCCTCGAACTGCGTGACAAGTACTATCCGGCGGCGAAGGTGTCGGTCCTGTCCAACGCGACGAAGACCTGGCGCAAGGGCGTTTTCGAGGCGCTCCGGAAGGTGGACAATCCCATCCTCAAGCTGGATGCGGCGACGGATGCGCAGGCGCGGCTCATCAACCAGCCGCTCGGCGACTACCACGTGGAGGACATCGTCCGCGACCTGGAGCGGTTCGAAGGGAATTTCGTCCTCCAGACCATGTTCCTGAAAGGGGACGGGTTCGCGACTGAAGATTGGGTCGATGCCTGGATGGACCTCGTCCGGCGGCTGAAGCCCCGGGAGGTGATGGTCTATACGATCGACCGCGAGACCCCGATGAAGGGGCTCCGGAAATATACGGTGGAGGAGATGCGCGCCCTCGTGCAGCCCCTCATCGACGAAGGATACCAACTGCAAATTAAAGGATAACACTATGGAACTGTACACCAAGTATGGCTATGCCCCTGAAAAGGAGGCGATTGCCCACCATCTGGAACTGATCGCTTCGGGTCTGGACCAGGTCGTTTCGAACGAGGTCCTGAAGGAATGCTTCTCCATCATGGACCTGACCACCTTGAGCCCGAAGGACACCCCGACTTCCGTCCGGAAGCTCGTCGAGAAGGTCAATTCCTTCGCGGCCGACTATCCCACCTATCCGCTGCCGGCTTCGGTGTGCGTCTATCCGAATTTCGCTTCCGTCGTCCGGAAGACCCGCAAGAATCCGAATCTGCACGTGACCACCGTCGCGGGCTGCTTTCCGTCCTCCCAGAGCTTCCTCGAGGTGAAACTCCGCGAGATCGAACTGGCCGTCCGGGACGGCGCCGACGAGATCGACATCGTCCTCGCCCTCAATTCCTTCCTGGAGGGGGATTACGAGACCGCCGGCAAGGAGATCCTCGCCAGCCGCGAGTGCATCGACAAGGTCGCCGCGGAGCTGGGCCGTTCCGTCGTCCTGAAGGTGATCCTGGAGACCGGCCTGCTGGTGACGCCCGAGCGCATCGCCGACGCCTCCTTCCTCGCGATGGAGAACGGGGCCGACTTCATCAAGACGTCCACCGGCAAGGTGGAGGTGAACGCCACCCCGATGGCCGCCTACGTGATGTGCCAGTGCATCAAGAAGTTCTACGAGCAGACCGGCCGCAAGGTGGGCTTCAAGGCCGC
>ONJB01000101.1 GCA_900318015.1 uncultured Bacteroidales bacterium
CGTGAAGGCCGCGAACTTCACCGTCGTGGTGGACGCGGTCAATTCCGTGGGCGGCATCATCATGCCGCGCCTGCTGGAACGCCTCGGCGTCAAGTGCGTCGAACTCAACTGCAATCCCACGGGCGATTTCGCCCACAATCCGGAGCCGCTGCCCGCGAATCTCGTGGACCTCTCCCGCACCGTCGTCCGCGAGCAGGCGGATCTCGGCGTAAGCGTGGACCCGGACGTGGACCGGCTCGCCTTCATCTGCGAGAATGGGGACCCGTTCGTGGAGGAATATACCCTCGTAAGCGTCGCCGACTACCTGTGCGAGCTCGCTGAAAAGGCCGGGAAACCGATCGCCACCGTCTCCAACCTGTCCTCGACCCGCGCCCTCCGCGACGTGACCGAGGCCCACGGCGGCACGTATTACGCCTCTGCGGTGGGTGAGGTCAATGTGACCACCCAGATGCACCGGGTGAACGCCCTCATCGGCGGCGAAGGCAACGGCGGCGTCATCTACCCGGCCATCCACGCCGGCCGCGACGCGATGGTGGGCGTGGCCCTCTTCCTGTCGAACCTGGCCCATAAGAAGATGAAAGTCAGCGAGCTCAAGAAGACCTACCCGCAGTACTTCATCGCCAAGAACAAGATCCAGCTCAGCGATACCGCCCTCATCGACCGCATCCTCTCCGAACTCAAGAAGATCTACGCCAACGAGGACATCAACGACATCGACGGTGTGAAGATCATCTTCGAGGCGAAGAAGGAATGGGTCCATCTGCGCAAGTCCAACACGGAGCCCATCATCCGCATCTACGCCGAAGCCGGCACGATGGAGCGCGCCGAAGCCCTCGGCAACGAAGTCATCGCCGTGGCGAACAAGATCATCGGCTGATGTTCTCCTTCCGCACCACTCCCCTCGAGGACCAGCTGGACCGCACCCTGCAAGAGGGCCGGATCGGCTGCTTTTGCACGCAGAACTGCTGGGACACCGGCCGCAGCCGCTGGATGTACGACATCTTCCGGCAGCGGGGCAACCTGCAGGTCGTCTTCTCGCCCCGAGATGCGGAACTCACCCCCGGCACGAACCACATCGACTTCGACCTGGAACGGTTGCAGGGCCTGAACGCCGTGGTCGTGGAAATCCAGGACGTGGGCGTCCGCTACTTCAACTACACCAAGGACGTGATGCGGCTGATGGAGATGCTGCAGCTTCTGGGCGAGGATGCGCCGTCGCTCTATGTCGTGGACCATATCAATCCCTCCGGCCGCGTGGTCGAGGGCACGATTCCGGCCGTCGTGGGCGAGATGTTCGTCCCAAAGGTCGCGCATCGGCATGGACTCACCCTTGGCGAACTCGTAAACCTGTATGCCGGCGAGATCGGCGCGAAGTTCCCGATCCATATCATCTCGGCGCGGGCGACGGATTCCAACCGGCAGCTCCTGCCATGGACCATCGCGCCCGCCTCCGACATCCCGGGTCTGTTCAGTTCCTACCTGTACAGCGGCGGCGGCCTCTGGAACAACACGACCGTAACGCCAGGCATCGGCACGGCGCGGCCTTATGAGTACATCGGCGCGCCCTTCGTGCGTCCCGGCCTGCCCGTGGACCTGCCCGTGGTGGAAGGCGCCATCCTGCGGCCCTGCTCCTTCACGCCGGCAGCGGGCCGCTACGCCGGCGAACGATGCCAGGGCTTCCAGATCATGCTTCTTCCCGGCGAAGACTACCACAGCCTGATGCACACCCTCCGCCTGATGCGCTGGTTCACCGAGCACTACTCCGCCTTCGAGTTCGAGGAAGCCTTCTGGACCAAGCTGGCTGACCCCGTACTGGCCGAATACCTCAAGGGTACCATCCCCTTCGACGTCGCCCGCGAGCACATCAAATTGGAAGAACAGAAATGGATCCGCAAGGCCAAGCGCTATCTCCTGTACGATGACCAGCCTTATCGGATGAAATAATTTGGAAATACCGGAAAAGATTCCTATCTTTGCGGTCCCAAATTGTTAACAATTAGTTTTTTTACGTAAAATGAAGAAAGGAATCCATCCCGAAACCTACCGTCTTGTAGCTTTCAAGGATATGTCGAATGACACCATCTTCGTCACCCGGTCCTGCGCCCCGTCCAAGGAGACCATCGAGGTCGAAGGCGTCGAGTACCCGCTGGTGAAGCTGGAGATTTCCAACACTTCCCACCCGTTCTA
>ONJB01000099.1 GCA_900318015.1 uncultured Bacteroidales bacterium
CATGGACCACTACCGGCTGGCTGACGGCTGGGACGATCCGCGCGACCCGAATTCCGTCTGGGTGCCCGGTTACTGGCCGGCCCTCGCCCCGGCTTCCGGTGCAGAGGACGCCACCTCGAATGCGACTTATCGTTTCGTGCAGCCCTATTCCTGGGTGAACAACGCTTTCTTCCGCTTGAAGAGTCTGGAAATCGGTTACAACCTCCCGAAGTCCCTGCTCAGCAAGATCCACCTGAAGCGGGTCCGCATCCACGCCAGCGGCACCAACCTCCTTACCTTCTGCAACCCGATCGTGAAGGAATGGGACCCGGAGACCTACCAGGCCTCCCGCCGCGGCGCTTCCGGCGCACCGCTGCTTCGTACCTATGTCATCGGAACCAGCATCAGCTTCTAAACGATTTGCGCCATGAAAAAGATATTCAAATATACTTTTGTCTTCGTCCTTGCTCTCGGCCTGACCTCCTGCGACAAGCTGTTCGACAGCCTGGAAGGCGACCTTACCCTGATGACCGAGGAGGATATGACTTCGACGCAGGCAGGTCTTGAGCGGCTCCTGTCGGACGTGTACAACACCATTCCGATGGACGCCTTCAATACCAAGGACCAGCATACGACCTTCGCCTCCTATTCGAAAGCCAACGACTATGACATCGCCGTGACCGGCTTCTGGAACTACACGAAGATGCGTTCGATCAACCAGCCTGGCCCTGGAAAAGAATGCCATCAACCAGGAAACCCGCGACCAGATGCTGGGTGAGGCCATCTTCGCCCGCGCTTACTGCTACTTCGCGATGGTCCGTCGCTACGGCGGCGTCCCGATCGTGACCGAGCCGCTGGACGACCAGTACGACGGTGACAAGAACGAAGGTCTCTACGTCCCGCGCAGCACGGAGAAGGAGACCTGGGATTTCGTGATCTCCGAGCTGGACAAGGCAGCGGAACTGCTTCCCGACGAGCCGAAGGGTGGTAAGTATCGTGCCAGCAAATGGGCGGCCCTCGGCCTGCAGTCCCGCGTGGCCCTGTATGCGGCGACCCTGAGCAAGTACTGGGCCAAGGAGGCGATTCCCTCCAGCTACAAGGCCGTTCAGGAGAAGCTCACCTATATGGAGGCTTCCTATGCGGACGCGTACTTTGCCAAGTGCATCGAGGCCAGCGAGAAGATCATCAACTCCGGCAAGTTCTCCCTGTACGGCGGCGCCACTACGTCGGTCAGCAAGGCGAAAGACAACCTGACGACCCTGTTCCTGGAGCGCCAGGACTGCGAGTTCATCTTCGGCAAGTCCTACAAGGACGGCACGGCCGATGCGGACAACGGCTTCGACCGCAGCAATTCCCCGAACCAGAAGCACGGCACCGGTTCCAATGCGGGCTGGGGTAACTATTCCATCATGTCCGAACTCGTGGACCTGTACGACAACTACAACGCCGCCGGCGGTCGGGCGGATGGCACGGTCAAGACCCGGAACGACGGCCAGGAGGACACCTACTTCTCCCAGATCTCCACTTCCGCTTCCTCCTTCGACAAGAACGCGGACTTCATCCAGTACGACCATCCGCAGGATCCGTTCCTCCAGAAGGACGCGCGCTTCCAGGCGTGGATTCTGTATCCGGGCAGCGAGTTCCGGGGCGTCACCATCGTGGCGCAGGCCGGCTACTGGCTCCCCGGCGGAAAGCTTGAGTTCTACCAGGAGAATTCCACGAAGATTGGCAATACGACCTATTATGAGCTCGGCGCCGACAGCCAGACCGGCATGTCCGCCTACATCGATATCGGCAACGTGGGCACTAGCAACCACTCCTACTTCTGGACCACGGGCTTCGGCATCCGGAAGTTCCTGGACATCAACAATCCCCTCGACAAGTCCACCGGTCCCTGGTGCGATATCCGCTACGCGGAGATTCTCCTGAACTACGCCGAGGCCTACGCCGAGAGCGGAAAGGGAACCGCCGCCAAGGCGAAGCAGTACCTGAACGACATCCGTCACCGCGCCGCGTTCACCGACGACATCGAGCCCACCCTCGAGAACGTCCTCCACGAGCGCCAGGTCGAGTTCGCGTTCGAAGGCCACGAGACCTATACGCTGTGGCGCCACCGCGCGTACCTGAGCAACCGCTCGGGCGGCCCGCACCGGAAGCACACCGTAATCAACATTCGCGACCTTCGTGGCGGTGAGGGTACGGAAAAGTACATCTACGCCCGCGTGAACGCCTACTGGAGCGACGTGCAGAACTCCACCACCGGCCTGAACACCGACCTGCTGGACTACTACGGCAGCATCCCGAACTACGCCGAGAACCGCATCACCGTCAACCCGTCCCAGGAATAATAAAGAATCAGCCTTATGAAAAAGATATTTGTATTGCTTTCGTTGATCGTCCTGGCCACCTCCTGCGACTGGTTCGTCTTCGATAACCAGGAGTACTACAATGCCTCGGTGGAAGGAAAGATTACCGACACGAAGACCGGACAGCCGATTCAGTTCGCCTTCCCGAACACCTGCAAGATCTCCGTCATCGAGGAGGGCTGGACGGACAAGGCCGGCAATCCGGCCGAGGAGGCCCAGAGCTGGTACGTCAAGTGCAACGGCGTCTATGTGAACAAACTCGTGTGGGCCGCCAAGTATCGGATGGAGACCAAGGACCAGAATTTCTATCCGGTCAGCATCCCGTTCGAACTCAAGAAAGGCGCGAACACCGTGAACTTCGAAGTGACGCCGTACTGCCGCGTCCTGGATCCGCAGATCACCTTCGAGGACAACAAGATCGTCGCCCGGTTCAAGGTGGAGGTGGAGGACATCGCCAAGACCAAGACCGTGGACGTGGCCCTGTTCGGCTTCACCGACCGCTGGGTGAGCGACGGCAACAACAACTTCGACTTCGACAAGGTCCAGAAAGAGGGCCAGCAGAAGAAGATCAAGAATGCCGACGGCACCTCCGTCATCGAGCTCAAGATCGACCCGTTCAACGAGAAGGAAAGCGGCATGCAGTTCGCCTACAAGCGCACCCACTATCTCCGGATCGGCGCCCGCGCCTACGGAGACGAGAACACCAGCAAGCGCTACAACTTCTCCCCGGTATTCAAGGTGTCCAGCGACTTCTCCAAGGTCGAGGAAGTCACCAACTGGGACGAGGACTAGCCGTCATCCCGGTATCCTTTGACAAGGGCCGCTCCTTTGACATGAACCCCGAAAGTTAGACAAAAAACTTTCGGGGTTTTGTTATGCAGAAAAAGCACACATTTGAAGATCGCCTTAAGTATATGGAGTTGCTTGA
>ONJB01000098.1 GCA_900318015.1 uncultured Bacteroidales bacterium
GAAATGGACACTTTCCGCCTCGGCCGAACTAGGTTGGGCCAAGTATAATAACAACCGGGATGCTTTTGATGCGAACGGCAGAAACGATTACTACAGTTCCGTGAGCAATAACCATTACTTGACTCAGCTGTATGGCGTGACTGTCCAGTACAAGTTTGGGGAGGACAGTTGGTTTACACTCGGCGGCAGGATCTCGGGTATCCTGAACGAAACATACTCCAAGAGTTTCGGCATTGAGGATTATACCGGGAAGGGTGAATATAATTGGTTTGTCACGCCGAACATGCGTTTCCAGTATAGCAATGGCAAAGACCGTTTTTCACTCTATGCTTCCGGATATGGACGACGCCCCAATTCTTCCCGGATGCTGCCGGTATTGAATATCACTGATCCTTCGCGGCTGAGCCTTGGCAACGTGTACCTGAAGCCGTACACAACAACGAATTTCGGCGGCAACTGGAAAAGAGACAACAAGGAGCGGTTTTCCACGCTGATGGTCTATGTGGATGGCACGCTGAATACCTCTCCCGTCAGTTTTGCCCGCTGGTACGATACGGACGGCATCCTTTATTCCATTCCGGTCAATTCCCCAAAGCCCAGTGTGACGGCCAGCCTTACGGCGAATTATACCACGCCGCTGGATGCAAAGAAGAATTGGTCCCTCACTTTGAACGGCGTAATGGCGTACACTTCTTCCGTCAGCTACCAGGCCAAAACGACGCTGCCGGGGCTGGACAAGGACGCCTTTGATTATTCGGCATTCATGGCCGACTTCTGGGGACGCATCGCCCGGTACTCGCTCGATCCAAGCATCAATATGAATACCTTGGATACAAAGATTACGGCCCGTGGCTCATATACCACCAAGCATGAGTTTGAGTTCAATACCGACATCAGTTATGTTTTCTACAAGGGGTATGCAGCCGGGTACGGAGATCCTGAATGGAGGTGGAATGCCTCGGTTTCAAAGAATATCGGCGCGTTCAACCTAAGTGTCAAGGTTAATGACATCCTGAACCAGACACGGAGACTGACGCACACAGTCACGGCCAATTATGAGGAGGACAGCTACCGTCTATGTATGGGCCGGTACATTCTCTTTGGTGTGAAGTGGAACTTCGGCAAGATGAATGCTGTCCACAGTGCAAGGGCGCAGCAGGCGGCGTGGAATATGCTGTTCTGAGGTAGGCTTTCATAAGCAGTTAAACATAAACTACGGAAACTGCCGTCACGTTAGGGTGTCGGCAGTTTATTTGATTCGGTTTTAAAGACTACTTGCAGAGGGACTGGTAGAACCCTACCATCTGGGCCACAACGAATTGTACCATAGCAGTGAGAAGGACTTCGGCGTGAATTGGTTCTGCGATGCGTCACTCAGCTACAAGGCGGACCGGTGGGAAGTGTCATTGGTAGGCCGCAACCTCGCAGGAATTTCCTGCTACGAGCGCATTCGCGTGTCCTCCACTTTGCAGTCCTACACATTGACGCATTTGCGGCAGCGGGAAGTGCTGGTGAAAGTGTGTCGGGATTTATGAATATGTAAAATGCTGTCTTACGTTTTCTGTAAAGTGTAAAGCGCATTTTACAACATTCATCCTAATAGGAATACATTGATTGTTAATGCATTACGCAGTTTGGCACGGAGGGTGTTTCGGGAGGGGAAATGCAAAACTGATGTTTAACAATTTAATTCCTTTGAGTATGAAACGCATATTTGTCCTTCTGATGGTGGCGCTGATGAGCGCCGTGACGGTGAATGCAAAGACGGTCCGTGGCTATGTATCCGACAAGGAACGCGGACAACCCCATCAAAAAGAGCGTAGCCGTGACCGATGAAGAGGGGTACTTCTCCATGCCGGTCCCGGAGGACCTCGACACCTCGGATCTTGTCGAGGTAATAGCCGGCAACGGAGCCCGGGTCGTCAGGTACCGGGAGACATCCACGGGAATCCGGATCGTGATCGAACCGTCCCAAAAGAGGGAAAGGGCATTGGAACAGAAGTAATGTCCGGACACGGGGATTCCGAATAATGTTGTACCTTTGTAAAGCCTCTTTACAGTTTTGTAAAGAGGCTTTACGGCTTTACACGGGCCTATTGAAATGCAAGTGTCTGACTATATGCGTGTTGCGCTGTTTGGAATGGAATTTGATTCGTGTTCGTGCGTAAAAGACTGATTTGACAATGGCTTCCAAGATTGGGAAAATACTGGTCGTAGATGATAACCAGGGCATTCGCCGGGCGCTGGAGATACTGCTGCCCCTTCACTTCGCCGAGGTGAAGACGATACCTTCGCCTTCCACGCTCGTTTCGACGCTGGAGCAGTACCGGCCGGATGTGGTGCTTCTGGACATGAACTTCTACACAAACATCAATACGGGCAACGAAGGGCTTTACTGGGCGGGTGAAATCAAGAAGATGGTGCCGGAGGTGGAAGTCGTATTGTTCACCGCTTACGCCGACATCGCCCTGGCCGTGGAAGGGATGAAGAGGGGAGCCTTCGACTTCATCGTGAAGCCCTGGGACAACGACAAGCTGATCGAGGTACTGACCGCCGCCCGGGACAAGGCAAGGAAGGCCCTGAAAAGGGACACTCATTCTTCTTTTGACCAGAAATCGGACAGCCCCATGTTCTGGGGCACATCCCCGGCCATGAAGAACATCGGGAAGACGCTGGACAAGATCGCACCTACCGATGCGACGGTCCTGATCACCGGAGAGAACGGTACCGGCAAGGACGTGCTGGCGCGTGAGATCCACGCCCACAGCCTCCGGAGCGAGAAACCGATGGTCGCCGTCGATGCAGGGGCCATCACCGAGACGCTGTTCGAAAGCGAGCTGTTCGGCCATGTCAAGGGCGCATTCACCGATGCCCACGCAGACCACATGGGGAAGTTCGAGCAAGCCGATGGCGGCACGCTCTTCCTGGACGAGATAGGTAACATCCCGCTGCATCTTCAGGCTAAGCTGCTTCGCGCCATCCAGAACCGGAGCGTCGTCCGCGTGGGAGGCAGCGAGGCCATCCCGGTGAATATCCGGCTGATCTGCGCGACCAACATGGACCTCGACTCCCTGGTGTGTGAAGGACGTTTCCGGGAGGACCTGTATTATCGCATCAACACCGTCCATATCGCCCTTCCGCCGCTGCGTGAGAGGAAGGAAGACATCATTCCCCTGGCGCAGCTCTTCCTTGAGAGGTTCGCCCGGAAATACCACCGTCCGCTTACGGGTATATCCGATGATGCAGCCGAGGCGCTGAAGGAGTATCGCTGGAGCGGTAACATCCGAGAGCTCCAGAACTGCATCGAAAAGGCCGTGATCCTTTCAGACGGGACAACCCTGACCGAGAAGGATGTCCAGCTGGAACGGTCTGACAAACCCGCCGGGACGACCATCCGGGCGGTCAGCGAATCCGAGGAAGAACGGCTGATCCGCGACGCGATGGAACGCACGGGCGGGAACATATCGGCCGCGGCCAAGATACTCGGCGTGAGCCGGCCCACCTTATACGCCAAATTGAAGAAATACGGCCTATGACCTTTACCGTCTGGCACATAGTGGGAGCTTGCATCATCGTCGCGATCGTCGTGGCGGTGATCGCCACTTTAAGGACCAGGCACAAGGACATCAAGAAAGTCGCCTATATGATGGATGCGCTGGAGGACGGTGAACTCAACTTCCGTTTCCAGGACAAGAACAAGTTCAACCGCACGCTGAACCGCATCCGGACCATCTTCGAGAAGCAGCGGCAGGCCCACGAGCAGGATTCCTGGACCAAGCTCATCCGGGTGCTCACCCATGAGATCATGAATACCGTATCGCCGATCGCATCCCTCTCCGATGTGATGGCGAAGTCCGTTGACGAGAACGGGCAGAGCGAGCTGGACATCAAGGCCGGACTGGAGACGATCTCGGACTCCTCGAAGAACCTGATCGAATTCGTGCAGACATACCGCCAGCTCTCCGGCGTGGCGAAACCCATCCGCAGGGCTCTGGACCTGCAGGAACTGATGGACAACGTCATCGCCTTGAACAGCGAGCTCGCAGCATCGTATGGCGCTGTCTGCACCTATCGTCCCGAGGAACCGGACCTGATGATCTATGCCGACGAGGGGCAGATCTCCCAGATTCTGATCAACCTCATCAAGAACGCCATGCAGGCTGGGGCCAAGCATGTCGACATCACGGCCGGGATGGGGAAGGACGACGACGTCATCGTCCGTGTGGCCAACGACGGGGAACCGATACCCGTATCCGCCCAGGAGCAGATCTTCATCCCGTTCTTCACCACGAAGAAGGAAGGCTCCGGCATCGGGCTCTCGCTGTCCCGCCAGATCATGCGGAATCACAACGGCACCATAGAACTCCTCCGGAGCAATGCCCAGCAGACGGTGTTCGAACTCCGGTTCAGATAGTCTCATACGGCTAATAGAGCGGTTTTCGTAAGGAAATCCGAGCAAAAATAAATGTGTTTGGGGCCGAAAAAAATGTCAAAAAACTTCAATTATTTTGTCCGGTCCGTCAAATAGCATAAGAAAACCCTCCGGAATCTCACGACTGCGGAGGGTAAAAAGTTTAGGTTTGGCGGAAACGCCAGAGAGAGTTTCGACTACGGCTCACCGCCACCGGCTGCGGCAGCGGCCCACTTGACTTCTGCCAGCATGGTGCCGGACTTCTCGCCGGTGCCGGAGTTGACGTAGTAGTAGCGGAAGAAGATCTTCGGGGCCGCAGTGCTGGGGGCGCCGTACTTGGCCACGTAGTCCGCACGGATGTCGATGGCCTCGGCGGTGGGCTCTTCCACGAGTTTGATGCCGGAGGCCTTGGCATGGGCGCGGGTCACACCGTTGGACTGGCCTTCGGTGGCCTCGATGACCAGGTAGATGCCGCCGTTGTCGGCGAGGGCCTGGTCCAGCTTGAAGGTGAAG
>ONJB01000097.1 GCA_900318015.1 uncultured Bacteroidales bacterium
CGAGGACATCCAGCCGGCCCCGGTCATCGCCCTCACCGCGACGGCCACGCCCAAGGTCCAGAGCGACATCCTCAAGAACCTCCGCATCACCGACGCCACTGTCTTCAAGTCCTCCTTCAACCGCCCGAACCTGTACTACGAGGTCCGCGACAAGGTGGACACCGAGAAGGACATCATCCGCTTCATCCGCCAGAACCCCGGCAAGTCCGGCATCATCTACTGCCTGAGCCGCAAGAAGGTGGAGGAACTGGCCCAGCTGCTGTCCATCAACGGCATCCAGGCCCTCCCCTACCACGCCGGCCTGGACGCGAAGACCCGCGCCGAGAACCAGGACCGTTTCCTCATGGAGGACATCCAGGTGATCGTCGCGACCATCGCCTTCGGCATGGGCATCGACAAGCCCGACGTCCGTTTCGTCATCCACTACGACATCCCCAAGAGCATCGAGGGCTATTACCAGGAGACCGGCCGCGCGGGCCGCGACGGCCAGGAAGGCCTGTGCATCACCTACTACAGCTACAAGGACATCCAGAAACTGGAGAAGTTCATGCAGGGGAAGCCCGTGGCGGAACAGGAGATCGGCAAGCAGCTGCTCGGCGAGACCGTCGCCTACGCGGAATCCAGCCAGTGCCGCCGGAAACTGCTCCTGAACTACTTCGGCGAGGATTATCCGCAGGACAACTGCGGCTGCTGCGACAACTGCCTGCACCCGAAGGCGAAGTTCGACGGACGGGAGGAGATGTCCCTCGTGATCGAGCTCATCGAATCCCTGCCGGAGCACTTCAAGATCGAGCACATCGCCGGCATCCTGGCCGGCGTCCCCAACGCCCTCATCAAGTCCTACCACCACGACAAGCTGGAACTTTTCGGCGCCGGCAAGGACCACGACGTCCGCTTCTGGTCGGCCGTCATCCACCAGGGCCTGGTGCTGCATTTCCTGGACAAGGACATCGACAACTACGGCCTCATCCGCGCCACGGACGAAGGCCTGGAATTCTTCCTCAACCCCCACGAACTCATGCTGGTGGAGGACCGCACCTTCTCCGCCGGCGGGGATGACGACGACGAGGACCCGGCGGCCGTCCGCGGCGGCGGAGGCGGCGACCAGACCCTCCTCGCCATGCTCAAGGACCTCCGCAAGGACGAGGCGCGCAAGCGGGGCCTCCAGCCCTGGATCCTGTTCACAGACCCCTCCCTGGAGGACATGTCCATCCTCTATCCCCTCACCTTCGAGGAGCTCCGCGGCTGCCAGGGCGTCGGGGAAGGCAAGGCCCGCAAGTACGGCAAGCCCTTCCTGGACCTCATCGCCCGTTACGTGGAGGAGAACGAAATCCTCCGTCCGGACGACTTCGTCGTGAAGTCCGTCGCCTCCAAGTCGGGCAACAAGGTGTACATCATCCAGAGCATCGACCGCAAGATGGCCCTCGAGGACATCGCGGCCGCCAAGGGCCTGGACCTGGACGAGCTCCTGACGGAGATCGAGGCCATCGTCTCCACCGGCACCCGCCTGGACATCAACTATTATATCGAGGAGAACCTGGACGAGGACGTCGTGGACGAAATCTACGACTGGTTCAAGGAAGAAGCCGCCTCCGACTCCCTGGAGGAGGCCCTCGCCGCCCTCCGCTCCGACTACGAGGACCTCGAAATCCGCCTCGTCCGCATCAAGTTCCTCTGCGAGGTCGCGAATTAGTGGCCGCGTGAAACCTACGCCTGCACTCCCAGCCCTCGCTTATCCCCTCCGCATCTGACTTCTGAACGGGGTCTGCGAAAAACAATCCGCGAAACACTTGATTTTCAATACATTACGAAACAAGTTTCCGCAGACCCCCTGTTTTCTCGGTAGGTCTGCAGAACATTGCTTTCGGAATGTCTGATTCTCAATGAATTACAAAAAAGCATTCCGCAGACCCCAACGAGGATCAGCGGAATGCTGTGCTTTTGCCGTCGCAGTCGGCTACACCAGCTCGTGGATCGCGAGGCCGGAGCGGAGCTTGGGCTCGAACCAGGTGGTCTTGGGCGGCATGATGTTGCCGGTGTCGGCGATGTTGATGAGCTGCTGCATGGAGACCGGGTACAGGGCGAAGGCGACCTTCATTTCGCCGGAGTCCACGCGGCGGGCGAGCTCGCCGAGCCCGCGGATACCGCCGACGAAGTCGATGCGCTTGTCCGTGCGGAGATCCTTGATGCCCAGCAGCTTGTCCAGCACAAGGTTGGAGAGGATCGTCACGTCCAGGACGCCGATCGGGTCATTGTCGTCATAGCGGCCGGGCTTGGCGGTGAGGCTGTACCACTTGTCGCCGAGGTACATGGAGAAGTTGTGCAGCTGGGTCGGGGCGAACGGCTTCGCAGGGCGGCCGCAGCGCGGCTTGGTGGCGAGGCTCACCTCGAAATCCTCTTCGAGGGCTTTCAGGAAATCCTCCGGCGTGAAGCCGTTCAGGTCCTTTACCACGCGGTTGTAGTCGATGATGGCGAGTTCGCTCTCCGGGAAGCACACGGCCATGAAGTAGTTATACTCCTCGTTGCCGGTGTGGTTCGGGTTCTGGGCCCGCTTCTCGGCGCCCACGCGGGCGGCCGCGGCGGTGCGGTGGTGGCCGTCGGCCACATAGAACGCATCGACCTGGGTGGTGAAGATTTCCGTGATCCGGGCGATGGTGGCGTCGTCGTCGATCACCCAGAAGGTGTGCGTGAACTTGTTCTCGTCCACGAACTTGTATTCGGGCTTGCCGGCGGCGGCTTTCGCGACGATGGCGGCGAGTTCCGCGTTGTCCTTGAAAGCGAAGAAGACCGGTTCGATGTTCGCGTTCTGGATGCGGACGTGGATCATGCGGTCGTCCTCCTTGTCCTTGCGGGTGAGTTCGTGCTTCTTGATGATGCCCTCGGCGTAGTCGTCGGTGTGGGCGCACAGGACGAGGCCGAACTGGGTGCGCTTGCCCATCGTCTGCGCGTAGACATAATACATGGGCTTCGGGTCCTGGACCAGCCAGCCCTTGGCGCGCCAGGCCTTGAA
>ONJB01000045.1 GCA_900318015.1 uncultured Bacteroidales bacterium
GGCCTTGATGAAGGTGTAGCCCATGCCGCCGCCGATGATGAGGTTGTCCACCTTGCCGACGAGGTTCTTCAGGACCGCGAGCTTGGAGGAGACCTTGGAACCGCCGATGATGGCGGTCAGCGGACGCTGGGCGTTCTTCAGGACGTTGTCGATGGCCTTGATCTCGCCTTCCATCAGGTAGCCGAACATCTTGTCGTTCGGGAAGTACTCGGCGATGAGGGCGGTGGAGCCATGGGCGCGGTGGGCCGTGCCGAACGCGTCGTTCACGTAGCAGTCGGCGTAAGAGGCGAGCTTCTTGACGAAGGCCTTCTGGGACTCCTTGACGGCCTTCTTGGCGGCCTTCTTCTCGTCCTCGGTGGCATCCTCGGCGAGGCCGCGCGGCTTGCCTTCTTCCTCGGCATAGAAGCGGAGGTTCTCCAGGAGGAGGGCCTCGCCGGGCTTCAGGGCCGCAGCCTGCTCGTCAGCCTTCTGGCAGTCGGCGGCGAACTGGACGGGAACGCCCAGGCACTCGGACACGTGGTCCACGATGTGGCTCAGGGAGAACTTCGGATCCACCTTCTTGGGACGTCCGAGGTGGGACATGATGATAACGGCGCCGCCCTTCTCGAGGATTTTCTTGAGGGTAGGCATGGCCCGGCGGATGCGGGTGTCGTCGGTGATGTTGAAGTTCTCGTCGAGGGGAACGTTGAAGTCGACTCTCACGATGGCCTTCTTGCCGGTGAAGTCATAACTGTCGATGAACTGTTGCATATCAGATATAAGAGTTAAGAATTTTCCAGTCCACAAATTTAACTATCTTTGCATAAAAATCAAAGGCCATGACCATCGAATACCCTGCGGAATATTGGAAAGACTACGAGCTGATCGACTCGGGACGCGGCGAGAAACTGGAGCGCTTCGGCAAGTATGTGCTCCGCCGTCCGGAGCCGAAGGCCCTCTGGGCGCCGTCGCTCCCGGAGAGCGAGTGGAAACGCCAGAGCCACGTCGTGTTCCGTCCCGGCGCCGGCTTCGGCAAAGCCGGCAAGGAAGACAGCGGCACCTGGGAGAAGGTCCGCAAGATGGATGACCAGTGGAGCATCGCCTACAATGGGGCGCAAGACCCCGAAACGCATGCGGCATCGGACCTCCATATCGCCCTGCGGCTTGGCCTGACCTCTTTCAAGCACGTGGGCGTATTCCCCGAACAGGCGCCCAATTGGGAGTTCATCTACCGGGAGACCCTGCGCCTGGGCCGCATCTGCAAGGCCAACGGGATGGGCGCCCCCAAGGTGCTGAACCTGTTCGCGTACACCGGCGCCGCCTCGCTGGCCGCCAAGGCCGCAGGCGCCGATGTCACGCACCTCGACTCCGTGCGCCAGGTCGTCACCTGGGCGCGCGAAAACATGGAACGCAGCGGCCTGGACGGCGTACGCTGGGTGGTGGAAGATGCCTTGAAATTCGCCAAGCGCGAAGCCAAGCGCGGCAACCGTTACCAGGGAATCATCCTGGACCCGCCCGCCTATGGGCACGGTCCCGACGGAGAGAAATGGAAGCTGGACGAACTCCTGTTCGACCTGCTGAAGAATGTCGCGCAGATCCTGTCCCCCCGCGACTCGTTCATGGTCCTGAACCTGTATTCGAACGGCTATTCCGCGATGCTGGGCGAGACGACCGTCCGCGAAGCCTTCGGCCTGCGGCCCGAAGCCGGCTTCACGGCCGTCCCTGGCCACGATGGCGCATTCCTCGCCCTGGAAAGTGGCGAACTCGCCCTCCGCGACGCTTTCGGCAAGGTCCTGCCGCTGAGTATCTTCGTGCGGCTGAAGCGGTAATCCCCTATTCCTCCACCTCCGCGGAGTCCGGCTGGGCAGCCACGTCGGTCTCGACTCCCAGCTGGTTGGTGGCGGCCTTGACGAGGATCTCGAGGGAATCGAGGAGCCGGTCGGACAGTTCCTTGTCGCCGTACTGTTTGAAGACGTCGGCCAGATACAAGATGCAACGGTGGCAGCTCTCGAAATTGGAGGACGCGTAGTCGAAGAACTCCAGGTAGAAACGGGAGGATTCCATCAGGCCTTCGGCCAGTTTCAGGCCCAGGTCACGGGCCTTGGCCTTCTCACCCAGGAAGTAGTAGTTCTCCACCATTTGGACGACCATATAGTCGTTGCTGCTGAAGCCCAGCGAAATGGTCTCCAGCGGGAAGTTCTCCTCCGGGAAGTTCTTCTGGCACAGGTCCAGGATTTCCTCGGCCTTCTCATCCTCGCGGGCATCGATCAGGGCGTTCGCGACATTCACGAACAGCTGGCGCTGGGACAGCACGCCCAGGAACGTGTACAGGTTCTGGTAATCCACGAACCAGTCCTTCCGGCTGAGGGCATCCCACTTGAAGGTGCCGTCCGTCATCTTGCGGTACAGGTCGTTGGCATCGACGATGCCCGGATCCGTCGAGGAGATCTTGTTCTTGAACGGGACGAACCGGTAGGAGAAGCCGTCGTACATCAGGTAGTCCTTGATGCCCATGTTGAGGTCTCCGCCCATGTTCAGCAGGTTCAGCGGGCGGTCCCACT
The DNA here is from genome assembly GCA_900318015.1 of uncultured Bacteroidales bacterium. Taxonomy (GTDB): domain Bacteria; phylum Bacteroidota; class Bacteroidia; order Bacteroidales; family UBA932; genus Cryptobacteroides. Next base: position 2,541 of record ONJB01000045.1, read on the forward strand.
GGTAACCCGAGAGGAGGTCCAGCATGAAGAGCTCCGGCTTGGTGATATAGTTCTTGTCCTCGGAGATCGTGAGGACGATGTACTCCGGGATCTCGTCGGCGAAGGCCTCGGGGACGATCCCGTATTTCAGGCAGTTCTCCTTGTTCACCGGGACGACGATCTTGCGGGCGCAGATGAAATCCACCTTGCGGCCGGAACTCAGCGGCACCTTGTAGGCCGGGTCCTGGTTCTTGAAGATGTCCATCACATCCTTGATGAGCATCGGCGAGCCGTCGTCACCGGTGATGAACACGTATTCGTTGGTCCCGTACAGGTACTGCGCCTGCGGGATGGAGAGCGGCAGCGGCTTGGACTCGTTGCAGGCCCACTTCATCTGGTCGATGTACCAGTCGGTGCCCAGCAGGGAGGTGTTCACCACGCGGACGTCGGTCCGGACCCCCTCGATTTCCTGCGCGTACCACAGCGGGAAGGTATCGTTGTCACCATGGGTGACCAGCATGCCGTTCGGACCTACGGAGTTCAGGTAGTTCGCGGCCATCTCCGTGGAGGTGTAGCGGTGGGAGCGGTCGTGGTCGTCCCAGTTCTCCTCCGCCATCAGGGCGGGAACGCCGAGGCACAGGACGGACGCGCCGACGGCCACGGCCTTGGAGGCCTTGCCATACGCATAGTCCCGCTCACGTACCTGGAAAGGCGGCTGGTTGAGGTACAGCACGATGGCGATGCCCGTCATGAAGAACATCAGGAACACGATCCAAGAGCCGCGCTTGTCCCGGTCGAACTGGAACACCAGGCCCAGCAGACCCAGCAGGAGCGGCAGGAAGAAGTAGTGGTTCTTGCCCTTGTTCTCCTTGAGGACGGCCGGCGCATCACGCTGGTCGCCGAGGCGGAACCGGTCGATGGGGGCGATGCCGCTTTCCCAGTTGCCGTAGAACAGTTCGCCCGGCGACGGGCTGTGGATCTCGTTCTGGCGGCCGACGAAGTTCCACATGAAGTACCGCCAGTACATCCAGTTCAACTGGTAGTCGAAGAAGAAGCGGAGGTTCGCCCCGAAGGTCGGTTTCTTATGGGTCGCACCCTTCACGCGGATGCCCTTGCCGTCCATGTAGGTCTCGTAGAAATCGATGTGGGAGGGGCTGGCGCTGGACCACATGCGCGGGAAGAGCATCTTGCCCTCCGGGAGGTAGTCCGCATCGGCAGGACCGTCGGCATGGACGTATTTCCCGTTCAGCGGCGCCCAGTACTTCTCGGACTTGAGGTCATACGGCGCATCGAAATACTGGCCGTACAGGAGCGGCGTGGAACCGTACTGCTCCCGGGACAGGTACCGCACCAGGGTATAGGCGTTGTCCGGCTGGTACTCGTTCGTCGGCGTCTTGACGGAGGAACGGATGATGACGATGGAGAACAGCGAGAAGCCGATCACCAGGGTCGTGACGCACAGCATCACCGTGTTCCAGAAAACCTTGCCCTTCTTCAGGGTCGAGAACAGCGCCCAGAAGCACAGGGCCAGCAGGGCCACCATGAAGAACAGGGCGCCGCTGTTGTACGGCAGGCCGAACCCGTTCACGAAGATCCGGTCGAAGAAGGCCGCCAGCTTCGGCAGGTACGGGATGAACAGGAACACCAGCAGGGCCTCGATCACCACGCCGATGAGGAAGATGCCCAGAAGCCGCTTGAACGGCAGCTGCTTGTCCTCGTTCTTCCGGTAGTAGTACATGAACACGAAGGCCGGAATGGTGAGGAGGTTCAGCAGGTGGATACCGATACTGAGGCCCATCAGGAAGGCGATCAGCACGATCCAGCGGTTCGCATGGGGTTCGTCGGCCCCTTCATACCACTTGCACATGGCCCAGAAGACGAGGGCTGTCACCAGGGACGACATCGCATACACCTCGCCCTCTACGGCGGAGAACCAGAACGTGTCGGAGAACGTGTAGGCCAGGGCGCCCACGGCGCCGGAGCCGAAGATGGCGATGGTTTGGGCGGCGCTGTAGCCGTCCTTCCCCGGCTTGACGAGCCGCTTCGCGAAGAACACGGTCGTCAGGTACAGGAAGAAGATCGTGAGGGCCGACAGGATGCCGTTCATCGCATTCACCGCCACGGCCGCCTTCTCCGGCGGGAACGGGATGGTAAAGATGCGCGCAAACAGCTGGAACACAGGGTTTCCCGGCGGGTGGCCCACCTCCAGCTTGTAGGATGAGGCGATGAATTCACCGCAGTCCCAGAAGGAAGCGGTCGGCTCTATCGTGGACAGGTAGGTCACGCAGGCGATGACGAAAACCGCCAGGGCGACGATCCGGTTCCACAGGTTGAATGTCTTCTTGTCCATGTACTCTTTTCGCTATATTTTGCAAAGATACGAATAATTCTCGTTATATTTGTGCTGCTTAAACCAATGTACAAAACCTATGACCGCTGTCGAAATTGTCCCCGTCCGGGGGCAGCGCATGCTGAAGCAATTCATCCGGTTTCCTTTCGACCTGTTCAAGAAATGCCCCCAGTGGGTGCCCGCATTCGAAGATGACGAATTGAAGTCACTCGGCGATGAAAACCCCTCCTTGTCCTTCTGTGAACGGGAGTTGTACCTCGCCCGTCGGGACGGAAAGATTGTCGGCCGCGTAGCCGCCATCCTCAACCGCAAGGCCAACGAGAAATGGAAGGAGAACACCGTCCGCTTCGGCTGGATCGATTTCATCGAGGACTTCGACGTGGCCAAGGCGCTCGTGGACGCGGTCATCGCGTGGGGCCGCGAGCGGGGCGCGACGAAGGTCAAGGGCCCCCTCGGGTTCACTGACATGGACCGGGAAGGTCTCCTGGTGGAAGGGTTCGAGCACGACTCCCCCTTCACCGTCATCTACAACTTCCCTTATTACGGGGAATACCTGGAGCGGATGGGCTTTACCAAGGATGTGGACTGGACCCAGCGGTACATCGACCTCCCCGACACCCTTCCGCCGATGTTCCAGTATGCGGACCTTGTGGAGAAGCGTTACGGCCTGCACATCTGGCGCGGGAAGAACATCCGGGAAATGGCCAAGCGCGGCCGCGAGATGTTCCACGTCCTGAACGACGCCTTCGCCCCCCTGTACGAATACTCCAAGCTCACGGAAGAACAGATCGACGGCTACGTGAAACAATACGTCCCCATCATGAACAAGGACCTCGTCGCCTTCGTCGTGAACGAGGAGGACAAGCTCGTGGGTTTCACGGTCACGATGCCGTCCATCTCCCGGGCCGTCCGGAAGGCGAAAGGCCGCCTCTTCCCCTTCGGCTTCATTCCCATCCTCCGTTCCCTCCGCCACAACGACACCATCGAGGCGCTCCTCATCGGCGTCCTGCCCGAATACCAGGGTAAGGGGGCGAACGTCCTCATGTTCAAGTACATCCATGAAAATTGCATCCGCTTGGGAATCAAACGGATGCTTCTGAATCCGCAGCTCGAGGAAAACTACAAGGTCCAGTCCCTGTTCGGGGAATACGACCCGAAGCCGTTCCAGCGGCGCCGCAGTTATGTGATGGAGCTCGAGGCTTAAGCGAGCGCTTTCAGCACATTGTCACACACATCCCCGACCGTGACGGGCATCGGCTCGCCATCGGGGAAGCGCATCTTGAACTTCTCCTCCACCGCGAGGGAGAGGAGCATCATCGTGAGGGAGTCGATACCGAGCCCGCGGACGAGCTCGGTATCGAAATTCACGTCAGTCAGGTCCGTGTGCGGACGCAGGACGGTCAGGACTTCCTTCAGGCCGTCGAAAACCTCTTCCCTGGTCATACGCGGGCGACTTTCATGCTGCCGGTGCGCTTGAAATCCTCCGTGCGCACGGTCACCTTCAGGATCCGGTGGGTGGAAGGCAGCGTGTCATTGATCTTCTTCACGAGCGCGTCCATGTACGCGGTCACCTCTTCCCAGGGCTTGCCCTCGAAGGCCGGCATGAACGGCAGGATCTCCACGGCGATGACCGGGGCGCCGTTCAGCTCGTCCTCCTTCACCATGGCGTCGCGGACGCACGGATCGGCATAGAAGGGCTCTTCCAGGCTCTCCGGGCTCACGTTCTCACCGTTGGACAGGATGATGAGGTTCTTGATGCGGCCGGTGATGTACAGGAAGCCGTCCTCGTCGATGCGCATGAGGTCGCCGGTGCGGAACCAGCCGTCCTCCGTGAAGGCTTCGGCCGTCTTCTCGGGATCCTTGTAGTAGCCGGAGAAGACGTTGTCACCCTTCACCTGGAGCTCGCCGTCCACGATCCGGACTTCCTGGCCGGGATAGACCTTGCCGATGGAAGTGGGATGGGTGATGGCGTCGGCGTTGGCCGAGGTGAGGTTCGCCGTCTCGGTGAGGCCGTAGCCGAAGCAGAACTCGACGCCCAGCTTGGTGAAGATGTCCACCAGGCGCGGGGGCACGTTCGCGGCGCCGGAGATGATCATCCGGAGGTTGCCGCCGAGGAACTGCGGACCGTACATCTTGCACAGGCCGGCGAGGATGTCGCAGATGCCCGGGACAATCACGAGGAGGGTGGGCTTGATCACCGGGAGCTTGCCGATGGTGGCCTTCATGTCCTCGCAGGTATGCATGAGGTTGCCGGTGTAGAAGCAGCCCATGAGGCCGGCGATGGCGCCGAACACGTGGCTCAGGGGCAGGAGGGCGATGTAGCGGTGGACGCCGATCACCTTGCCCGGCTTGAAGATGGCGTTGTAGGAGCCGCGCATGAAGGCGCGGTGGGTCAGGACGGCGCCCTTCGGGGTGCCGGTCGTGCCGCCCGTGAAGAAGATGGCGGCGGGCTGGTCCGGATCCACGACGGTGGCGGGAACGCCTTCCTCGGCGATGGAGGAGGCCGGAAGGACCTTCACGCCCTGGAGTTTCGCCGTCAGGGGCTGGAACTCATCGCGGACGAAGAGGGCCGCGATGTCGAACTTCATGCAGGAACCGATGAGGGCCATCTCCGGCAGGGAAGCCGGCAGGTTCATGGCCACGTAACCGGCGCTGGTGACGGCGAGGAACAGTTCGATGGCGTCCTGGCTGTTGCGGTCGAAGATGGCGATGTGCGCGCCCTTCGGAAGGCCGAGGCCTTCGATGACGGCGCGGCGGCGCGCGATGCGCTCGCCGAATTCCTTGTAAGTAATCGTGTGCGCGAGGTCGGAGAGGGCCGGCATGTCGGCATAGGTCTTCTCCATCCACGTGACGAATTCCCCCATGGTCGGAAGATATGGCAGACGCTCCAGTTCCTCGCGGGGGACCATGTCAAAGAAATAATTGGACATTATCGAAAATAGGTTTAAGTTTCCGAACCGCAAAGGTAGCAATAAAAACCCGGACGGGCAAACTACCGCTCCCCGACGAACATCCGGCACAGGCCCAGGGAGAACGTCCGGCAGCGGACATTCCGGAAACCCGCCTCGGTCATCATTCCACAGAAGCCGCTGGGAGAAGGGAAGTTATGGACCGAGGCCGGAAGATACTTGTAGGCGGCCCGGTTGCCGGACACGGCCCCGCCGATGCCGGGCAGGACATGCAGGAAATACAGGTCGTACGCCCACCGGACCAGCCGGTTCTGCGGCACGGACAATTCCAGGACTACCGCCTTGCCGCCGGGTTTCAAGACACGGCGGAACTCCGCCAGGCCCCTTTCCTTGTGTTCGAAATTCCGGATGCCGAAAGCGCAGGTGACGCGGTCGAAAGCCCCTTCCCCATAGGGAAGCGCTTCGCCGTCGGCGACCTGCAGGGTAATCCGTTCCCCTACGCCGGCCTTCTCCGCCTTGCCCTTCACCAGCGCCATCATCCCCTCGGAAATGTCGGCGCCGATGACCTCCGACCCTTCCGCAGCCGCCCTGGCGATGGAAATGGTGGAATCCCCCGTCCCGCACGCGACGTCCAGGATCCGCTGCGGGGTCCCGTCCACGATCTCCTGCAGCGCATGGCGGCGCCACAGCTTGTCGACATTCAGCGACAGGACGTGGTTGAGTCTGTCATAGGTGGGCGCGATGTCGTCGAACATCTCACGCACGTTCTCCTTCCTGGGCATTACGGAACGGGATCATAGCCGGAACCGCCCCAGGGGTGGCACCGGAGGATACGACGGACGGCGAGATAGAGGCCCTTGAAAGGACCGTACTTGCGGAACGCCTCGAGGGCGTACTGGGAGCAGGTGGGGGTGAACCGGCACGCCGGCGGGGTAAACGGGCTCACGCATACCTGATAGAACTTGATCAGGAACACGAACGGGAAGATGAGCACGTTTTTCAACCAGCCGGGCATGCTATTCGGTTTTGGCGGCCACGGCCGTCAGGACGGCGGTCATGGCAGCATAGATGTCGGAAAAAGGAAGGACCTCGCGGTCCAGATACAGGAAAGCGATGTCCACGGGCGCCGGAAGGAGATCCTTCTGGAGCCGGTAGGACTCGCGGATGCGGCGTTTCAGGAGATTCCGCTTCACCGCCCGCTTGAAAAACCGCTTGGGAACGGAGACGAGGATGCGGGAGACACCGGCCTCCCCGGCCTTCAGGAACTTGTAGCGCAGGCAGCCGGACACGCCGCCCTTCCCATGCTCCATAAGCCCTGCGATGGCTTTCTTGCCGCAGAGCCGCTCGGATTTGGAGAGGGTGGCCGCCATGCCGCGGCTACTGCTGCTCCTCGAGATAGCGTTCGATGGCGCGGGCCACGGACGGAACCTCGGGAGAGGGGGCCTTCACTTCGATGGAAAGACCGGCTTCCTCCATCGCCTTGACGATGGATACAGGACGATCATGTCGTAGGCGTGCAGGTCCACTTCCTTGAGGTCCTGGGACACGGACTTGACGAAGACGGCGGGCGTATAGTCCAGCTTGGCCGCCTCGAACAGGCGGTAGAGGGTGTCATTGTTGGAATTGTCCGACGTGGCGATCAGGAACTTCTCTCCCTTGTGCTTGGGACCGATGAGCGCGATGACGCTGTCCGGCGTGCCGGTACCGTAGAAGATCTTGCGCTTGCGGTACACGATGTGCTTCTGGAGGTACATCGCGACGACTTCGGTCGTGCAGAAATACTTCATCGTCTCGGGAATCTTGCACCGGAGCTCCTCCGCCAGGGCGAAGAACGCGTCGATGGCGTGGCGGGAGGAGAAGACGATGGCGGTATAATCGAGGATGTTGATCCGCTGGGCCCGGAATTCCCGGGAGGTGAGCGGCTCGATCAGGAAGAACGGACGGAACTCGAATTCCACCCCGTACTTTTCCGTCACGGCCTGGTAAGGCGTAAGAACACGCGGCGTGTTCTGGGAAATCAGGATGTTCTTGACTGTCATACTACTATTCTGCACTAACCTTAAAGAATCACGGCCGGCACGACCAGCAGGGCGGTCGGCAGCAATTCGAGCCCGCAAAGGTACGAAAAAGTTGTCAATGAATTGCAAGACATCGACAAAATTTGTCCGCGACGGAACAGATACAGCAGATACATCACGCCGGTTTCCATGAGCAGGATGGTCTTGACTGTCAAGTCAGAAAGGTGCAGGACATAGCAGACGCCCACCGTCAGGAGGGCCAGCATCATCAGGAGGATGAAGAAGGTGAAGCCTGCCCGGTAAGCCATCTGGTAGTCGTCATAACGACGGCGGGGACGAAGCCACCGATACAGCAGGAACCGGATGAACAGATACACGACAAAGACGCCCGCGACAGCGGCGAGCCGCATATCCGGGGACAGCGTGTCGAACCAGGCGATGTCGAAGAGGCGGTAGCGGTAGATGAGCAGGATGGCGGGAACGACGAAGACGGCGGCCACCAGGTTGCGGTCCCGGCTCACCCGGACGCTGTTCTCCAACGCGGCGCTGCCACGGGCCCGGAGGATATTGTCCGAGAGGTACGGCAGCACGTTGAGGAAGCTGCGGAGCGCCAGCAGGAAAAGCAATACGGAGACCGCCACGAGCAGGGAGGCGGCAAGGGAAAGGCCCTCGCCCGCGGCCGCCACGGCCTCGGGCGGGGTGTCCGGCAGCAGGAGCTGCCCCGATTTGAAGGGATCGTCCAGCATCAGTTACCTCGTTTGGCGTTATAGCCCAGTTCTTTCAGCAGGGCGACGACCTTGTCGCGCAGGTCGCCCTGGATGGTGATTTCGCCCTCCTTGGCCGTGCCTCCTACGCCGCACCGGGTCTTCAGGGTCTTGCCCAGCTCTTTCAGGTCGTCGGCCTTGCCCACGAAACCGGTCACGAGCGTGACCTGCTTGCCACCCCGGTTCCGCCGGTCGATCCCGACGATGAGCCGCTGCTTCGCGGGCGGGAGCGTCTCCGCTTCCGCCTCCGCAGCCGTCTCATACTGAAAGTCCGGATTCGTGGAATAGACCACGCCCAGGCGCGATTTCCAATCGTTGTCCTTCATCGTTAAACATTCCGTCCAGAGGCGTCCACCATCCCCCTCACGTGCTGGTTGAAGGTGGTGGCGCCGATCAGGGATTCGAGGGTGCAGTGCATCCGGTAGCGCCAGTAGTAGCGCGGGATGGCCGGGACGTTGATGCGCTCGTCGGCCGGGTTTCCGGCGTAGCGGACCGTCCCGTCGGTGGCCAGCCAGTCCTGCAAGGGCAGGATGGCGAGCATGGCCGGCGACTTGAGATGCGCGCCGATGATGAGGTCCGCGACCCACGGTTCGCAGTAGAACGGAGCGTCGCCGGCGCAGTGGAGCACCTCGTTGAAGTACTTCTGCGTAAGGGCGCGGTCCTCCTCCCACCAGGCCCGGAGCGGGCTGGTGTCATGGGTGCCGGTCGCGCAGACGCAGGAATACGGATAACGGGCGGGATCCGCGAAGGTGTCCTTGGGATCCTTCGGCATCCGCTGGATCTCAAGGCTGAGGATGTCCAGGTCCGCCATGGTCTCGGGGACGCTGGCCGGAATCATGCCCAGGTCCTCGCCGCAGCACAGCATGCCCGTGGTGCGGAGCAGGGCCGGGAGTTTCCGGTAGGCCGACTCCTTCCAGAACTGGTTGTGCCGACGGTAGAAGAAATCGTTGTACAGCTCGTTGTACTGGCCTTTGAGCCAGTCGGGAAGCTGCGCGTAGGCGCGGGTATTCTGAGAAGAAATGCGCGGGTGCCAGTAATCCTTGCGGCGCGGATCCTCCACGAACAGGACATCCGTATCGCCCGTGTTCACGGGGTTGAAACCGCGGTTCCGCAGTTCTTCGCCGCTGTACGGGAGGGCCGGATTGAAATGGCCCATGAGGCCGCTCTTGTAAGGGACCGGGATCTCCCAGATGCGGAAGAAGCCGAGGATATGGTCGATGCGGAAGGCGTCGAAATACTCCGCCATCTTGCGCATGCGGGCCTTCCACCAGCCGAATCCGTCCTCCGCCATCTTCTCCCAGTTGTAGGTCGGGAAGCCCCAGTTCTGGCCGTCCTCCGCGAAGGCATCCGGCGGGGCGCCGGCCTGGCTGTCCAGGTGGAACAGGTCAGGGTGCTGCCAGGCGTCCACGCTCTGGCGGCTCACGCCGATGGGCAGGTCTCCCTTCAGGGCAACACCCCGCTTGTGCGCGTAGGCCACGGCCTCGTGGAGCTGCGCGTCCAGCAGGAACTGCTCCCAGCAGTAGAAGTTCACCTCGTCCACATGGTCCGCGGCAAAGGCGTCCACCTTGCGGACCCGGTACTCCGCGAACTCGCCCCACTGGGCGAAATCGCAGGTTCCGTTCAGGTCGCGCAGGACGGAGAAAGCGGCGTACGGCATCAGCCATTCGGCATTGGCCGCGACGAAATCGTGGTACGCCTGGGACTGCATGGCCTCCTTGCCCTTGGTGGCATAGACCTTCCGCAACAGGGCGGTCTTGGCCTCGTTCACCTTCTCGTAATCCACCTGCGGGAGGGCCTCCAGTTCCGCCTTCAGGGCCTTGTACTTCGCATCTTTCCGGACACCGGCCGCGGGCAGGTGCAGGAACTGCGGATGCAGGGCGAAGGAACTGACGGCGTTGTAAGGATAGGAATCCTGCCAGGTATGGGTCATCGTGGTGTCATTGATAGGCAGGAGCTGGATCACGCTCTGGCCGGCCTCCACGGCCCAGTCCACGAGTTTCTTGATGTCATTGAACTCGCCCACGCCGAAACTGTCCTCCGTGCGGAGGGAGAAGACGGGGACGGCGACACCGGCGCCATGCCACGGGCGGGACCGGAACTTGGGGACGTTGTCGGCGATTCCCAGGTGGCAGCCGGCGGCAGGCAGCTCCGCGAAGAAATGGTTCGGGCCTTCTTCCCACAGGACGGGCTCCCGGGTGGCCGTGTCCACGATGACGAATTTGTATTCGAAGGGCTCCTTCACGTCCAGGTCGATGCGCCAGTACGGGAAGGCCCCGTCGTCCAGCAGGTGGAACTCCTTCCATCCGCCGAGCGGGCCGCTGCCCGCGAGGGCGAGGGATTCGCCCGAGCGGACCTCGGGGGCCGCGACGCGGAAGGCGACGTTCCCCTTCCACGGGGCTGCCGGGCGCGGATTCCGGAAGGAAGCGCCGTCCGGGCGCCGGAAAATGACGTCGCTGAATGCCGCGGCGTAGAACGTGGAGTTCGCGGGACGGGAGTTCCATCGCTCCCGGATCACCACGGACGTGCCGCCGGCAGGGGCCGCATAGCGGTGCGCCCGCCACTCGCGGCTGACGGTCTTGCCGTCCCGCTGCACCTCGAAGGTGTAGGTGTCACCGTCGCGGAGATTGCGCCCCGTGAGTTCCTTCTGCCACATGTTGGCATAGGCCGGATCCATCGGATACCGCTTCTTCCCGATGCGGAGCACCAATGTCTCGCCCCACTGGGTATGATACTGGATAGTAATTCGAATATTCATAGTGGTTTACTAGTTTTAATGTCCATCCCGGACTCTGTCCGGCAAAAGCAAAAATAGGGAATGGGGACGGATTTCCAAAACAAACCCTTATCTTTGCGGTACGAACTGTTCAAAAAGAGCGACGAATGACACAAGGGGAAGCGACTTTCCGCCCTCCCGGAGTGGCGGATCTTCCCCGCCGTGCTCCGCGGACGCATCCGTTTGAAGGCCAGCCAGATCACCAATCCGGTGGCCGTCGGCGACCGGGTACGGTATGAATGGGCGGACGGCGAAGAGACGGCCGTCATCACGGAGGTGCTGCCGCGCGAGAATTATGTCATCCGGCGGTCCACGAACCTGTCCCGCCAGGCGCACATCATCGCCGCCAACGTCGACATGGCCTATCTCGTCGTCTCCCTGTTCTTTCCCGAAGTCAAACTCCCCTTCCTGGACCGCATCCTCGTCACCTGCGGCGTGTACGGCATCCCGGCCACCGTCGTCCTGTCGAAGGTGGACCTCTACCGGGAACTTGCGCCGGAGCAGGTCGAGGCGTTCCACGCCATTTACGAAGGGGCGGGCTACCGCGTCATCGACACGTCCGTCCTGACCGGCGAAGGCATCGGGGAACTCCGGGATTCCTGCCGGGGGAAGATCAACCTGTTCTCCGGGGAATCGGGCGTCGGCAAGTCCTCCCTCATCAAGGCGCTGGACCCGGCCCTGGACCCCAAGATCGGCCAGATTTCCACGGCCCACCTGCAGGGGAAGCACACGACCTCCCTGTACGAGATGTACCCCCTCGCAACGGGCGGCTATGTCATTGATTCTCCGGGGCTCCGCGGTTTCGGCCTGGTGGACCTGGAAAAGGAGGAAATCGGCAAGTACTTCCCCGAAATGCTCCGCGCCTCCGAAGGGTGCCGGTTCACCCCCTGCACCCATACCCACGAACCCGGCTGCGCCGTGAAGGCGGCCGTGGACGCGGGCGCCATCTCCCCCGAACGGTACGCCTCCTACCTGGGCATGCTGGAGGAAGACAAGAAGTTCCGATGAATCTCCACCGGGACATCCTCCGCCTCGCCGTTCCGAGCATCCTCGCGAACATTACCGTGCCCCTGGTGGGCATGGTCGACATCGCCGTAGCCGGGCACCTGGGCGCCTCCGGAAACCTCGGCGCCGCCGCCCTCATCGGCGGCATCTCCATCGGCACGATGCTCTTCGACATGCTGTACTGGAACTTCGGGTTCCTGCGCGGCGGCACAGGCGGTCTCACCGCCCAAGCGTACGGAAGGCACCGCGCCGGCGTGGCTGAAGCCGAGGCCGACATTGCGGTTACCTTGAAACGGGCGCTCGGCATCGCCTTCGGCTCGGGCCTCGTGCTGGTCGCCCTGCAATGGATCGTCGTGCAGGTGGCATTCCTTTTGGTGGACTGTTCGCCTGAGGTGCAAACCCTTGCTACCCAATACTTTTACATCCGCATCTGGGCGGCACCGGCCACCCTCTCGCTGTTCGCTTTCAAGGGCTGGTTCATCGGCATGCAGGACACCGTCCGGCCGATGATCTGCGACCTGCTGGTAAACGCCACGAACATCCTCTTTTCCATCGGCCTCGCCTTCGGGTACGCCGGCCTCCCGGAACTCGGTTTCGCGGGCGTCGCCTGGGGCACCCTCATCGCCCAATGGACCGGCTTCCTGTATGCGTCCCTGGCCGTGTGGTTCCGGTACGGATGGGTCCTGAAGCATGCCAAACAAGGGGGGCACGCGGCCGGATTCCGGGAGTTCTTCGTGCTCAACCGCGACCTGTTCCTGCGGAGCGTCTGCATGATCGCCGTGTACATCGGTTTCACGATGATTTCCGCCCGGTACGGGGACATGATGCTGGCCGTCGGGGCCATCCTGATGAAACTGCTGATGATTTTCAGCTATTTCACCGACGGGTTTGCCTATGCCGGCGAGGCGCTCACGGGGCGGTTCATCGGGGAAGCATCCCCGGACGGCGTCCGGTCCACCATCCGCCAGACTTTTGTCTGGAGTCTGGGCGTCACCGTCCTGTTCTTCCTCGTGTACGGGGTGGGCGGCGTCCCCCTGCTGCGCCTGATGACTTCCGATTCGGGCGTGGTGGAAGCGGGACGCGAATTCATCCCCTGGCTGCTCCTAATGCCGGTCATCGGCTGCCCGGCCTTCACCTGGGACGGCATCTTCACGGGAGCGACCGCCTCGAAGGATCTCCGGAATTCCACCGTCTGGTGCGTCGTGGGCTTTTTCGGCGTGTGGTTCGCAGGCCTCGGCCTCCTGAAGGCCCTCCTGGGGACCGTCCCGGAAACCCTTGCCATCCACCTCCTGATGGCCGCCTATTTCACCCATCTGCTCGTCCGCGCCCTCTATCTCACCCTCCGTTGGCGCAAGGCCGTCCCCTACGCTTGAATTTCCGCGAAAAAAGCCGTAAATTTGCAGGCTATTATAGATTTATCTTATGATGACTGCAAAAGAGATTCGACAGAAGTACCTGGAGTTCTTCGCTTCCAAGGGACACACCATCGTTCCAAGCGCCCCCATGGTGATCAAGAACGACCCGACGCTGATGTTCACGAACGCGGGGATGAACCAGTTCAAGGATATCTTCCTGGGCAATACCGCGCCCAAGTTTCCGCGGGCTACGGACAGCCAGAAGTGCCTCCGCGTGAGCGGCAAGCACAACGACCTCGAGGCGGTGGGCCACGACGGACGCCACCACACCATGTTCGAGATGCTGGGCAACTGGAGCTTCGGCGACTATTTCAAGGCCGAGGCCATCGACTGGGCCTGGGAGCTCCTCACCGAGGTGTACAAGATCGACAAGACCAAGCTCTATGCGACCGTGTTCGAAGGCGCGGCCGACGACGGCACCACCCTCGACACCGAGGCGCAGGAAGCCTGGCTCAAGCATATGCCGGCGGACCATGTCCTGCTGGGCAACAAGCACGACAATTTCTGGGAGATGGGCGACACCGGTCCCTGCGGTCCCTGCTCGGAGATCCACATCGACCTCCGTTCCGACGAGGAAATCGCGAAGATTCCCGGCCGTGAGCTCGTGAACACCGACAACGACGACGTCATCGAGATCTGGAACCTCGTGTTCATGCAGTACAACCGCAAGGCCGACGGCCACCTCGAGCCGCTGCCCGCCAAGAACATCGACACCGGCATGGGCTTCGAGCGCCTGTGCATGGTGCTCCAGGGCAAGGCCACCAACTACGACACCGACGTGTTCAGCGGCCTGATCGGCAAGCTGGAGGAATTCTCCGGCCACCAGTATCACGAGAGCGAGAAAGTGGAAGTGGCCATGCGCGTCTGCGCCGACCACATCCGCGCCATCGCCTTCTCCATCGCCGACGGCCAGCTGCCGTCCAACGTGAAGGCCGGCTACGTGATCCGCCGCATCCTGCGCCGCGCCGTCCGCTACGGCTACACCTTCCTGGGATTCAACGAGCCGTTCCTCACCCGCCTGGTTCCCCAGCTGGTGGAGGACATGGGCGAGGCCTATCCGGAGCTCAAGGCCCAGCAGAAGCTGGTCGAAAGCGTCATCCGCGAGGAGGAGAACGCCTTCCTGCGCACGCTGGACCGCGGTATCCGCCTCCTGGAGGACACGATGGAAAAGAGCGCCGCGACGAAGGTCATCTCCGGCGTGGACGCGTTCGTCCTGTACGACACCTACGGATTCCCGATCGACCTGACGGAGCTCATCGCCACCGAGAAGGGGTACACCGTGGACCTCGAAGGCTTCCAGGTGGAACTCGGCAAGCAGAAGGAGCGCGCCCGCAACGCCACCGCCAACGAGTTCGGCGACTGGGTGGAGTTCGCCGCCGGCGACGAGGTGGAATTCCTCGGCTATGACCTCACCGACTACGAGGGCGCGACGCTCCTGAAGCAGCGCACCGTCAAGCAGAAGAACAAGGAGTTGTACCAGCTCGTGTTCGACAAAACCCCGTTCTATGCCGAGATGGGCGGACAGGTGGGCGACACCGGCTATATCGTCTCCGCCTCCGGCGAGAAGATCGCCATCCTGAACACCGTCAAGGAGAACAACCTCACCATCCACCTCGCCGAGCGGCTTCCCGCCGACGGCACCGAGTCCTTCGACCTCCATGTCGATGCGGCCCGCCGGGCGAAGATCCAGGCCAACCACTCCGCGACGCACCTCCTCCACGAGGCCCTGCGCGAAATCCTGGGCACCCACGTGGAGCAGAAGGGTTCCTTCGTGGGCCCGGACTATTTCCGCTTCGACTTCTCCCACTTCGCCAAGATGACGGACGAGGAGATGCTTGCCGTGGAGAAGAAAGTCAACGCCCTCATCCGCGCCAACAATCCCCTCTGGGAGAAGCGTGACGCGACGATGGACGAGGCCCGCGCGATGGGCGCGATGGCCCTGTTCGGCGAAAAGTACGGGGACGTGGTCCGCGTGGTCCGTTTCGGCGACTCCGTGGAACTCTGCGGCGGTACGCATACCTCCGCCACCGGCAACATCGGCCTGTTCAAGATCGTGTCCGAAAGCGCCATCGCCGCCGGCGTCCGCCGGATCGAGGCCCTGACGGGCGAAGCGGCCGAGAACTATGTCCATGTGATGGAGGAAGCCCTCCGCAGCGCAAAGTCCTTCTTCAACAACACCCCCGACCTCGCCGGCGCCATCCGCAAGCTGGTCGAGGAGAACGCCGACGCGCGCAAGCAGCTCGAGGCCGCGGCGGCCGAGAAGGCCGCGCAGCTGGCCGAGCGCCTGTACGCCGGCGCCCAGGTCGTGAACGGCATCCGCGTCGCCAAGTTCGAAATGTCCGTGGACCCGGGATTCGCGCGCAACATGGCGCTGCTTTTGCAGAAGAAGGCTGAGAACCTCGTGCTCGTGGGCGCCTATGAGTTCGGCGGCAAGCCCAATCTCCTGGCGATGTACTCCAACGACCTCGTCGCGAAGGGCAAGAACGCCGGCAAGGACATCCGCGAAGCCGCGAAGCTCATCCAGGGCGGCGGCGGCGGACAGCCCGGCCTCGCCACGGCCGGCGGCCGCGACACCGCAAACCTCCAGCCCGCCCTCGAAAAACTGATCGAACTGGCAACGGCCTAGATGAAAAAGCTGGACCTGTTCATACTGAAGTCGTTCATAGGACCGTTCTTCGCGATCCTCGCGATCACCATCTTCATCCTGGTGATGCAGTTCCTATGGCTGTACATCGATGAACTGGTCGGCAAAGGCCTGGAACTCAAGGTCATCCTGGAATTCCTCATGTGGGGAAGCTGCCAGGTGCTGCCGCTGGCCCTGCCGCTGGCGACCCTCCTGGCGTCGATGATGACCTTCGGCGACATGGGCGAGCACTATGAGCTCACCGCGATGAACTCTGCCGGCGTCTCCCTCGCCCGCATCCTGCTGCCCGCGACGGCCGCCAGCGCCATCATCGCCATCGGCGCCTTCTTCATCGGCGACCGGCTGGTCCCCTACTCGATCAACCACATCTACACGATGCGGGAAGACATCGGGCGCACCAAGTCCGAGATCAAGATTCCCGTCGGGACCTTCTACGACGGCATCGAGGGATATATCCTCCGCATCGACGACCGCGACAAGGAATCCGGGATGATGTACGGGGTGATGGTCTATGACCACACGACCGACAAGGGCAACCTCCGCCTCACCGTCGCGGACAGCGGCCTGATGAAGATGTCCAAGGCCAAGGACTACCTGACCTTCCAGCTGTACAACGGCACCAACTACCAGGAGACCAATTCGCGCAAGTACCGGGACACGTCCCTCGCCCTGCAGCGGATCCACTTCGCCCGCCAGGAGATGGTGATCCCGCTGGAGAATTACGCCTTCCATCATTCCGACTCCGCCCGCTACGGCGAGCAGGTCCGGTCCATGTCCAACGAACAGCTCCGCCACGGCCGGGATTCCCTGGCCGGGAAAGCCGAGGAAGGCGCGGAGAAATTCATGCAGGAACTCCGGACCTCCTACGCCCTCCAGTGGCAGTCCCAGCTGGATTCCGGCTGGAAAGACCCTGTCAAGAAACCCTTTGACCTGACGCAGGAACCGGCCGTCTGGAGCGATCCCGAAAAGAAAAAGCAGGCCTATGAATCGGCCCTGTCGAACGCGCACCAGGTCCAGGCCACCATCCAGACCCAGGGGATGGAAGCCTTCGAATACAGCCGCCTCCTCCGCCTGAGCGAGGTGGAGATCTGGAAAAAATACGCCCAGGCCCTCGCCTGCTTCATCCTTTTCTTCATCGGCGCCCCGATCGGCTCCCTCATCCGCAAGGGCGGACTGGGCACGCCGGCCGTCGTGTCTATCCTGTTCTTCGTCCTGTACTGGGTCGTGGACATCTCGGGCACGAAGCTGGCCCGGGACGGCGCCACCTCGCCGTTCATCGGCGATTTCATATCGGCCTTCGTCCTGATTCCGATCGGCGTATTCCTCACCTGGATGGCCATCCGGGAGAAGTCCATCAACCTGGACGCCTTCAAGACCTGGCGCCGCAAATTCTTCAGCAAGATCATGTCCCTGTTCAAGAAGACCCGCATCGTCTACATGGGCACGCCGGAATTCGCCGTGGCCCCGCTTGACGCCCTCACCCAGGGGCGCGGATACAAGGTGGTCGGCGTCGTGACCGTGGCCGACAAGCCCAGCGGACGCGGGCTCAAGGTGAACGAGAGCGCCGTGAAGAAATACGCCGTGGCCCATGGAATCCCCGTCCTGCAACCCGACAAGCTCAAGGATCCTGCCTTCCTCGAGGCCCTCGCGGCCTGGAAGGCGGACCTCTTCGTGGTCGTCGGCTTCCGGATGCTTCCGGAAGTGGTGTGGAAGATGCCCAAGATGGGCACGTTCAACCTCCACGCCGCCCTCCTGCCGCAGTACCGCGGTGCGGCCCCGATCAACTGGGCCGTCATCAACGGGGAGAACCTCACCGGTGTCACGACCTTCATGATCGACCAGAAGATCGACACGGGCGGTATCCTGCTGCGCCAGGAATGCCGGGTGGAGCCCACGGACACCGCCGGCGACGTCCACGACAAGCTCATGGCCATCGGCGCGGACCTGGTGGTCCAGACGGTCGAAGGCCTCATCCAGAAGAATGTCGAAACCCGCGTCCAGCGCAGTTTCGTCCAGGGTTCCGAGGTCCTGAAACCGGCCCCGAAACTCTCCCGCGAACTCCAGCACATCGACTGGGACGACACTACGCGGAACATCTACAACCTGGTCCGCGGCCTGTCCCCGTTCCCGGGCGCCTTCACCGAACTGGTCAAGGACGGCCAGGCAACGCAGCTGAAGGTCTTCTTCGGCGAGATGCGCTCCGACCTCCACGCCGCGCCGGGCACCGTCCTCTCCGACGGCAAGACCTACCTCGCCGTCGCTACGCAGGACGGTGCGCTCGCCCTCACCGACATCCAACTCGCCGGCAAGAAACGGATGGACGTCAAGGCCTTCCTCCTGGGCTTCCGCGAGCCGGAAACCTACACCACCTCCAAGGGGACATCGAAGGCCGAAATCCTGAAGACAAAACCCGAAGAAGAAGAATAGATGGTGGGTGGCAGTCATTTTTCAAACCCCCGCTTCGCGGTCCCTCCCATAAATGGGCCCCTCCCTCTTATAATGCCGAGGGTGGCATAGGTTTGAAAAACGACTGCCACCCACCTAGATACGTTTTCTCATGAAAAGAGTCGTTATCCTGTGTAATGGGGAATTTCCTCGGAAGGATTATCCTTTGTACTTGTTAGAGAGTGCGGAGGCGGTGGTGTGCTGCGACGGGGCGGCGGTGAAGTATCTGCGGAAGTTCGGGGAGAAGCGGTTGCCGGAGGTTGTGATCGGGGACATGGACTCGCTGCCGAGGCGGCTGCAGGAGAAGCTGGCGCCGATCGTCGTGCCGGTGGAGGAACAGGACTACAATGATATGACGAAGGCGATGCGGTACGTGCTGGAACACCATCCCGACGTGACCGACATTCATATCCTGGGCGCCACGGGAATCCGGGAGGACCATACCGTGGGCAACCTGGGGCTGCTGATGGAGTACACCCGCATGTTCGACCTGGAGGGCATCCGCGTCGAGATGGTGTCGGACCATGCCACGGCTTTCGCGATTACCGACAGCTGCGAACTGCACGTGGGGAAAGGACGGCGCGTGTCGCTGTTCTCCCCCGATAACTCATTGACCATCAAGTCCGAAGGGCTCCATTGGCCCACGGACGGGGTCGTCTTCGACAATTGGTGGCCGGCCACGCTGAACCGGGCCGACGACGATGTCGTAAAACTCACGTTTTCACATCCCTCCCGCGCGCTCGTCATTCTGGATTGAGTTTTTTTCCCCTATATTTGCTTGATTAACAATAAAAGGTCAAATGCTTAGGAAAATACGCATCGCGCTGGCCGTCGTCTTCTGGCTGGGCATCACGCTGCTGCTCCTGGACTTCACCGGAGCGCTTCACGGATGGCTCGGCTGGATGGCGAAGATCCAGTTCCTGCCCGCCGTGATGGCCCTCAATGTGGCCGTCATCGTCGGCCTCGTCCTCCTGACCCTGGTCTTCGGACGGGTCTATTGCTCCGTCATCTGCCCGCTTGGCGTGTTCCAGGACGGAGTGGCGCACCTGAACGTCGCCCGCAAACGCAAGAACAAGAACCGCAAGCCCTACAGCTACAGCCCGGAAATGAAGTGGCTGCGCTACGGGGTGTGGGCGCTCTTCGTCATCGCCCTCATCGTGGGCGTGCAGGCGCTCGTGGCCCTGCTGGCCCCGTACAGCGCCTGGGGACGCATCGTCCAGAACCTGTTCCAGCCGGTCTACCTGTGGGTGAACAACCTCTTCGCCACCCTGGCGGAGCGGGCGAACAGTTACACCTTCTACACGAAGGAAGTGTGGCTGCGGAGCCTGCCTACCTTCCTTGTGGCCGCGGTCACCCTCGTGGTGGTGGTCATCCTGGCCTGGCGGAACGGCCGCACGTACTGCAACACCATCTGCCCTGTGGGTACGACGCTGAGTTTCTTCTCCCGTTTCGCGATGTTCCGTCCGATGATCGACGCGAACGTGTGCAAGGGCTGCAAGCAGTGCGAGCACAACTGCAAGGCCTCCTGCATCGACGTGGAGAACCGCAAGATCGACTACTCCCGCTGCGTGGACTGCTTCAACTGCATCGACACCTGCAAGTTCGGCGGACTGAAGTACAAGTTCGCCTGGGGGAAGAAGGAGATTGCCGGTCAAGCCGGCAATGACGGGAAAGGTCAAGCCGGCAATGACGCGGACCGTCATGCCCGACCCGATCGGGCATCTGAGCAGGGCGACGGCGGCCGCCGGGCGTTCATCACCGGCGCCGCGCTGGCCGTGGGAACGGCCGCGCTGAAGGCGCAGGAGAAGAAGGTGGACGGCGGTTTCGCCACCATCCTGGACAAGGAAGTGCCCGAGCGGGACATCCCGGTCACGCCCCCCGGATCCAAGAGCGTCAAGGATTTCTATCGCCGCTGCACGGCCTGTCAGCTGTGCGTGGCCGAGTGCCCGAACAACGTGCTCCGTCCGTCGACGGACCTCAAGCACTTCATGCAGCCCGAGATGTCCTACGAACGCGGCTATTGCCGCCCGGAGTGCACCCGCTGCTCCGAGCTTTGCCCGACCGGCGCCATCCGGAAGATCACCAAGGAAGAGAAGACGCAGTACCATGTGGGCACGGCCCGCGTGAACGCGGAACTCTGTGTGGTGGAGAAAGGCGTGGAATGCGGCAATTGCGCCCGCCACTGCCCTGCCGGCGCCATTATGCTCGTCAAGGACGAGGCGACCGGCTACCGCCGGCCCGTCGTCAACGAGGAGAAGTGCATCGGCTGCGGCGCCTGCGAGAACCTGTGCCCGGCGCGCCCGATCAGCGCCATCACCGTGAACGGACGCCATAACCACCTTAACGAAGACTAGCCATGGAACGCAGAGACTTTATCAAGATATCGGGCGCAGGGGCGCTGGCCCTTGGCGCCGCCGCCGTGGGTTGCGCGCCTAAGAAGGCCGCGACGTCTCCGGCCGAGGAAGGTCCGGAGGAGATGGTTCTCCGCGAGAACCCTGTCAATGGGGACAAGGTGTCCCTCCTGGGCTTCGGCTGCATGCGCTGGCCCATGATTGACGTGGACGGCCAGCGGGTCATCGACCAGGAAGCCGTCAATGAGATGGTGGACTACGCCATCGAACATGGGATCAATTACTTCGACACCTCCCCCGCCTACCTGATGGGTCAGTCGGAGAAAGCCGCGGGCATTGCCCTGAGCCGCCATCCGCGCGACAAGTACTTCATCGCCACGAAACTGTCCAACTTCAACAACGCGACGCCGGAGGCCTCCATCCAAATGTACAAGGACTCCTTCGAGCAGTTGAAGACGGACTATTTCGACTACTACCTCCTGCACGCCATCGGCAGCGGCGGTGTCGCCGCTTTCGAACAGCGCTACGTGCAGAACGGCATGATGGATTTCCTCGTCAAGGAAAAGGAGGCGGGTCGCATCCGCAACCTGGGCTTCTCCTTCCACGGCGCGCCCGGCGAGTTCGACGAACTCATCGGCCTGCACGACAGCGGGAAATACCACTGGGACTTCGTCCAGATCGAGATGAACTTCGTGGACTGGAACCACGCCGACGGCCGGCGGAACGCCAACGCCTCGTACCTGTATGAGGAGCTGGACAAGCGCGGCATCCCCATCGTCATCATGGAGCCCCTCCTGGGCGGCCGCCTGGCCAACGTGCCGGAAGCCATCGCCACCCAGATGAAGGAACGCGAGCCGGACAAGTCCATCGCCTCCTGGGCCTTCCGCTTCTGCGGCACTCACCCCCGGGTCCTGTGCACCCTGAGCGGCATGACGAACATGGACCCGCTCCTGGACAATGTCAAGACCTTCACGCACTTCAAGCCCCTCACGGAAGAGGAGCTGGATTTCCTGGAGCGGATGGCCACCCAGATGATGGAGTATCCCACCGTGAACTGCACGGACTGCAAGTATTGCATGCCCTGCCCCTGGGGCATCGACATCCCGGGCATCTTCAAGCACTACAACACGTCCGTCACGGAAGGCCGCTACCCGCAGACGCAGGAACAGAAGGACTACCAGAAGCTCAAGAAAGCCTACCTGGTGAGCTACAACCGGGCCATCCCGACGCTCCGGCAGGCCGAGCACTGCATCCACTGCGGCGAATGCCTGTCGCACTGTCCGCAGTCGATCCAGATTCCGCGGGAGCTCCAGCGGATCAACCGCTACATCGAGAAGCTCAAGCAGGATACGCTGTAAGCGAAGGCGCGGGCCAGACGGCCCGCGTTATCGTTGAAATGGCCGCCCTCCTCCCAGACAAGGGTACAATGCTCCGGATCCAGATGGGTCCGGAGCAATTCGTAATAGGCGCGCAGATTGTCGCCGACGCGCGCGATGGCCTGGTTCTTCACGTGCTCCTCCCGGTCGCCGAGGCTCAGGTAGACGGCCTCAGCCATAGGCATATTCTTCTTGGCGAAGGGAATCCAGCCGTGAATCCAGACCGACGGGGATGCGGCGGCGATGGCCCGGAACCGGGCCGTCCGGGTGCTAGCCCAGAGGGCGAAGAGGCCACCCAGGGAATACCCGCCGAGGATGACCGGCCGGCGACCGTAACGGCGTTCCAACTCAGGAAGCAGTCCTTGCAGGATATAGTCCAGCGTTTCCTGTCCATGCTTCCCCGCCTCCGGGTCCCGGGAAATGTTCCCGTCCGGCCAAGGCAGGAGATCGATCGTCCAGTCCTCCAGTTCGATGGTCACAAGGAGGAAGGGACGGTCGATGAGGCCGGTAAGCTGCGTCATCTCGGCCTCCAGCGAGGCGTTCTCGTGCCGGGCCGAAGGCTGTACTAGGATGCAGTCCGGAGTCTCCGACCCGAACAGGCGGCAGGGGCGCCCGGCGATGGACAGCTCTATCATGCGTTTCTGGAATACAGTTTCGCGACGATGGCGCCGCTGATGTTGTGCCAGACGCTGAACAGGGCGCCGGGGATGGTCGCGAGCGGGTAGGCCGCGAAGTGCAGGGTAGCCAGCGAGGAGGCCAGGCCGCTGTTCTGCATGCCCACCTCCACGCTGATGGCGCGGCGCTTGGCTGGCGTCAGGCGCAGGAGCGAGCCGATCAGGTAGCCGGCGGCGAGGCCGCACACGTTATGGAGCACCACGACCAGCAGGATGACCAGGCCGCCGTCCAGCAGCTTGTGCGCATTGGCGGCGATGACGATGAGGACGATGACGCAGATGGCGAGGGTGGACAGGGCCGGCAGATAGGCCGAGGCCTGCTCCGTCGTCCGGGGCCAGAATCGCTTGACGAGAAGGCCCAGCGCGATGGGCAGGATCACCACCCAGAGGATGCTCAGGAGCATGCCGACGACATCGACATCCACCGTCTCCCCCGCCAGCAGCCACACGAGCAAGGGGGTCAGGACCGGCGCCAATACGGTCGACACGGCCGTCATCCCAACGGACAGCGCCAGGTCGCCCTTAGCCAGATAGGTGATGACGTTCGAGGCGGTCCCGCCCGGGCAGCACCCGACAAGGATGACGCCGATGGCAAGGGCCGGCTCCAGCCGGAACACCTTTGTCAATACAAACGCCAGCAGCGGCATCACCGTGAACTGCGCAAGGCAGCCCACGAGGACATCCCGGGGACGGCTGAAAACCACCTTGAAATCTTCCGCCTTGAGCGTCAGGCCCATGCCGAACATGATCACCCCGAGCAGCGGGTTGATGAGCCTGGGCTTCAAGTGACCGAGCGTGTCGGGGAAAAGCAGGGCAGCCAGCGCCGACAGCAGCACCAGCATGCCCATGTAGTCCGAGACGAGTTTGCAGAAGCGTTTCATCGGCGGTCTGATCGGCCGTTGCTATTCGGCGTAGAACGGGATCTCCTGATTGTCGGCGTTCTTGACGACGAGCTGCTTGTTCAGCAAGGCTTTGGTCTTCGCGTCCATGCCCTTGATCTCATAGTCGACATCGACCTTGGCCTTCCCGTTGTTGAACTGGTTGTTCAAGTCTTCGTCGTTGAGGACAGTGCACCACTGTTTGCCCGTCAGGCTTTGGGCGTTTACGGCCAGGGCTGTGACAAACGCCAGCAGGAAGGTGAAGATGATTCTTTTGAGAACAGTGTATTCTGTTTTCGCCATAGCTGTTTGTGACAACAGACAAAAATAACTCTACTTGTTTTCCCTGACTATCCACTCGCGGAAGAAAGGATCCTCCATCTCATAACGGTCAGCGTAGATTACGTAGCCATCCTTCTGCATCCTCTTCAGGGCGCTGTATACCGTGCTGGTTCGGTACTCTCCCGTTTGCAGGGGCTTCCCGGACGACAGTCGCTGCATGATCCACTTGTTCGTCCTTTTGAAGTTCATCCAAAGCCTTTCATAATCCAGTCCGTGGGTAGTGACGATATAATCGACAGCCGCCCTCAGAGGATCCGAAATGTCGGGTTGCAATACGCCGATCTGCCACACATTCGCAGCCAACTGTTGTGAATAGTAAGGATGGCATCCCGTATAGTCCAGGATACTGTCGGCCAATGCATTGCATGTATCCGGATAGCATCCGGCAAGACGTTCTGACAGGTAGCGATGAAAGTCCTCACGCGGTAGTTTTCCCAGTCGCATCATCTCCCCGAAATGGTAGAAAGGAGATTTTTTGTTCTCGAAGATATCCGTCATCATGCTCTCCTGGCTCCCCAGCAGGATATAATTGATATGCTTCTGCTCCTGCATGATAGAACGAAGTTTCTTATCTAGCTTGGGGGCCAAATCACGTATCTCCTGGAACTCGTCCAGCACGATGATGATACGGTCCCGTTCCGAATGCGCCTGTTCGATCAGCGTCATCACATCCTCCAGGACAACACTGTCATCAACACCCGGCTGGAAAGACACGTCCATCGATCCGGTAACAGGATTGGAAGACACGGTAGGTATAATGCGGAAGTGCG
Organism: uncultured Bacteroidales bacterium; assembly: GCA_900318015.1. GTDB lineage: Bacteria > Bacteroidota > Bacteroidia > Bacteroidales > UBA932 > Cryptobacteroides. The sequence goes on from ONJB01000045.1 coordinate 27,234, forward strand.
TAATCAAGTGGCGTACCCGCTCCAGGGGGTGTACCTTGAAGAATTCCCGCAACAGCTTTGCCGACATATCGGAGACCGATGTCACTTGCTGAAGATTCACGGTTATGTGCTTTCTACCCGTCTGCTTCACGGCCTTTGCCACCACGCTGCTCTTGCCGAAACGGCGCGGACTGATGATCACCAGATGGTTTGCGCTATTCACAAACTCCTTGATATAGGCGACCTCTTTCACCCTGTCCGTGAAATATTCTTCCTCGACGATCGTGCCGAACTTGAAAGGGTTCTCCATATTACGCATTTTTTCGTTACGACTTTTTTCGTAATGCAAATATAGAACTTTTTTCCGAAATCAAAACGGAAATATCCAGACAGACTGGTTCTTACATCGTCAGAAAGCAATATCCGTAAAGATTCCCCCGTGAAAGGATTGGGTGGAGAACCAAAGCATGCCTTTGGTGTGTTCTATCAGAAGCCTACTACATACCGGAGTGTGATTGCCGGAGTGAAAACGTTCAATGCTGTGATTTTATGCCCGTATGAAATCGTTGGGGTATCCACATGTAACTTGACATAGTCGGATACGGCGCTCTGCTGTAAAAGAAGACCCAGAGCCAGAGCACTCCGTCTACCCACTTTCCAACCGACCTGCGGCTCAATGAAAAAGCCATCGTAACTGGGCTCTTTCCTTCCTTCACCCCATCCGTCGCCAGCCCAACCCCAGTCATAGAGAGTGAGAGCACATATCGCATATCCTACGTCCATATTGGCGTAGAGTTTCTCCTTACCATAGCCAAGACGCATAAACACCGGAATATCCAGTTCGTTGCAGAAAGACCGACGATGGGAACCAAACTCGGTAAAGTATTGAAGACAGGGTCTGGCAAACCGTGTTCCGGCACCTGCACCTATCCTGAAACCGCCACCCAAATCATATTGGGCAACAAACTCCGGAGTAATGGAAACTTGAGGACCTCTACCGACACCGACACCAGCAACGAATTCCCAAGAATAGGTCATACCGCTTTGAGCGGACAGCGTGATGGAGGCCAAGAACATCACGAACAGAGAAATCAGATTTCGTTTCATACTTTTTCTATAAAATACCATGATACATAGATTCTTGCATCGAGAAAAAAAGAATTGACCGTTATAGATTCCGCCCGAGAATGGATTGGGGTGGAAGGGCGATTATTCCCGACATTTTCACAGAATCCGCCTTAAAACTGATAGGCAAAGCTGATAAATGGGAGGGTAATCTCTTTCGGCCAATAAGGCATACAACCCGAATTCTTCCCTTCGTAATAGTTCAAGCGGCTCCAGTCCAGCCCGGCGGAAAAGGCGAAACGACGGCTGAAAACGACGCCGACGGCCGGTCTGAGAAAGGTTCCCCATTCATATTTGTTGTTGATTTTCTCTGCCAGATTACACGGACCGCCCATCTTGAAATCGACAAAGATCCCCATGGACTTCAAAAGAAATGTCTTCCGGACATCCAGGAAAAGCTTCACCATCATGCTTTCCCGAAACTATAGCCCTGCGTGGTGGACAGGGAGGCATAAGGATACGATTTGACCAGACATCCCAACTCGACATTCCCGGCGTACCCCCTGTCATAAAACGGGAGCTTGTTTTGGGCCGACAAAGAAACGGCAGTCAGAACGCAAAGGACAAATAGAATAAACTGCTTCATATACTCCGATTTTTATCGTACAGACCTGCTCACTCGTTATCGCTTCCGGATGAGAGGAATCACGATCCTGAGTTCCCGGTCTTCGAAGGCTTCGACGGCATCGGGATTGGAATACAAGGCCTTGCACCATTCCCAATAGCGCTCATACCGGACCGGCACGGTAATGGTCAGCCGGATGAGCTCGTCCTCCTGTAACTGCTTGCCCCATACGGTGTCCGGCTCGATTTCATCGGGGATCTCCGGCAGGCGGATGACGATGACCAAGGGTAGCAAGCGGTCCATGGTGAAAAAATCCTGGGCCGGTATAGACTCTTTTCCGACATTTCCCTTTTCCACCATCCTGTATTCCGTTCCATAAACGGAAATGATATTCCCATCCCCGAAACGGACCCATTCCGAGAGATCGGATCCGGCGGGTTGGCCGAACAGGACCCTATTGGCCGTGACGGAGGGAGTGCCATGTACAAAGCCGCTGATGAAACGGGCGTGAGGAGTCAATATTTCCGAAACAGGTTCCGGCCCGATCAAGCGGTCGCGATACTGAATGAATTGCTCCTGAAGCATACGATTCCTTTCCGTAATGCGCTCGAATGCAAATGCTTCGGCAGCGGAAGCCTTCTTGGGCAGGGTGCCGCTGCTAGCCGCGACGTACAAGGGATCTACCGTCGCCTCACTTTCTGCAGCATAATTGAATTCATGCGGCACTGCGGTCGCGTAAAATGAATTCGCGTCCTTATCCACGCGCATCTCGATATTATCGTAAATGCCGGAAGGACTGACCCCGTTGATGCTGCTTCCATAAATGGCAAGGGGTGGATAGCGGTAATCATCGCTCTCGCCATCATTGTTCTTGAAACACGCCGTCGTCATCAACGGGTATAGGGCCAAAGACAGGATTATCAGTTTTTTCATCTGCCGTTCGTTTTATGGTTATCCAACCTCATAAATCCCTAAACAGTAATATCTTGCACAAGAGGAAGCAAAAAAAGCAAGAATACAAATAATGCACCCTCTCTTATATCGATATTCAAATAACTGAATACAGCTCTATCACTTTCCCTTCTTGATAGCGTTCCCGCCCGAGAATGGATTGGGGTGGAGAGGCTTGATTTATGGACCGGTTTTATCCAAATAGACAACCTCCCATGCAATATTCTTTCAATAGTTGAGTTATTAATATAGAGATGATTACATAAGATTTAGCCATCTTAATGCTTTTTTCTATATTTGTGGTGATTTATGACTCGAAATCTATATTTGAAAAGACTTGTCCTAATCCTCGCCATCGTCTTGAGCGGATGCGTGAGGGATACGACGCTGGATCCCGGCGTGGAAAGGAAGGTGGTCGTCGAGTTCGTGCTTACGGAAGACAGTGTCCAGAACCTGTACCTGTTCCTCACGAAGGAACCAGGGGAACTGGCGGCTCCAGCCATTCAGGACGCGGAAATAAAGTTCATCAATGTGTCCAACAGATCTGAGCCGGAGCATCTGTTTGCCAAAGTGGCGGACAATCAATGGTCGCTTGACTATTCGGGAATCCCGGGCGACGAGTATCGGTTGGAAGTGAAGGTCGATGGGTATGACCTTGTCTGGGCGGAGCAGAAAATGCCGGAAAAGATGAAGCTGGTCCGTGCGGCAACGGAGGCTGTCATCAACCCGCAGCCACTGCTCCCATACATGAAGTATGGTGCCTATTATAACATTGACTTCATTCCGGACTATCTGATGATCCGGGGAACGAAACGAGACAAAGAAACAGGTGAATTCATTCCGGTGGAAGAGCTTTGCACGGACTACCCGGGTGTGGAGGAAATCAATGTTACGGGACGGTTCTACGATGGAAATCCCAAATGGAGAACGGGGATTGGTTGGCATTGGTCGGAGATAGGATGGGAAGGGGCCGACTATGTCTATCATGACAGTCCGGTTGATGGAGATGACGGCGTCTGGACCTATATGTTTCCCAACTTGATCGGAAGTAATTTGCATGAGGGTTTCCTGCTCATCAGGCGTGTCGATGACAATCATGCGGGACTTGAAAAACTTTATGATTTTCCCATTGGAGAGTCATTCCATGGAAAAGCATTTTGTATCAGCGGTTCATTTTACATGAACCAGGCATATCCTAGTTCCGATTACACGCAGGTGTTATTTCATGAATATCTTATCGCCTCCTCGCTCTCGCCGGACTATGGTCTGTTTCTGAAAGATGCCTGGCAATTCAAGAAGACACACGAAGGAGGCGACCTTTCTTCCATTTATTTGAGGGACAATATCTACTCCAACATACAAGGCGGTCTCGGGATATTCGGGGCGATGGTTTCCAGCATGACGCCGTTTGATGGCTACTACCAAGAGAAATAGTGCCGTTATGAAGATTATTCTCCGTCTGTTATCCCTCTTTCCCTTGTTCCTGTCCGGATTGGCCCTGGCACAGGAGACGACGTGGACCGACACGTTGCGTGCGGCGGTCAAGACGGATACTCGGAGCGTCATGCGTACCATCAATAAACTGGAGAGCGGTGCCGATGTCCTCCGAGGGGTTGTTTCTCCGATGGGCGAAGGGGACCCGATCCGTTGGTCACAGGGGTTACCGGGTGTATCGACAGGGGCCGACGGGTCTTCCGCTATGTATGTCCATGGAGGCAATATGGGGAACAACCTCTTTTCCCTGGACGGCGTGCCCGTCTATGGCTATTCCCATATCCTGGGGCTGACGACGACTGTCCCTTCCGGCGTTATCGAAAACGCTTCGCTCTCAAAGGGTGGATTCGAAGGCCGATATGGGAATTTCACCGCCGCCCACCTGAACATCACGACACGCGACCCTGCGACCGATAGGATCCATGCCGAAGGAACCCTTAACAACTTCCTCGCCGGGGCCAATGTAGAGGCTCCTCTTGGGCAGGATAAGTCCTTCATCGCATCGGCCCGAATCTCGCCCATCGGACTGGAATACAAAGCATTCAGTTCATTGCTTCCCGCCCGCCTGGCCGCTTTCCAGGACTTCAGGGCCGGTGTCGGGGATGTCTATGGCAAGTTCAACTGGACCATCGACAGCCGCAGCAGTCTGTCCGCATCCACGCTCCTGAGCTTGGACCAGTATGGCTTCACCACCGGGGAAGGAAGCCGGGACGCTCTCGGGTGGAACAATGAGATAGCCATCCTCCAATACCACAGGATCCTTGACCGGACCGACATGGACGCGGAGGCTTATGTCAACCGATACGGCAGCATGCAGCGACAGGAGAAGAACTACCATGGTACGGACAACATCCTGACCTTGAACTCCAGCATGCTGGAAGCCGCGCTTTCCTCCGATTTCTCTCCCCGAAGAAGTTCCTCCTGGAAGCTGGACTACGGGTTCAAGGCCCGTTACGCCCGATTCGCCATGGGACCGGCCGGGGCGCATAACGGGAAAGGGGTGATGTTGCTCTCCTCCTATGCCCAGGCAACTCGTGACATTCCCGAGAAACTGCACCTGCAGGCGGTCATGAGGGGGAATTACTTCTGGAACATGGCCGACGGCATGATGAATCTCCGCCCGGACGCCAGCCTCTCTTTCAAGTGGAATCTTGTCCGATCATTTGCCCTGGAAGGCTCCGCCGACTATGTGCATCAGTTTTACCACACCCTGGAAGGCCTCCCTCTCGGCTGGTCCACGGATGTCATCGTTCCTTCCGGAAGGACGGCACCGCCCGAGTACTCGCTTCAAGGCAACCTCGGGTTCAGCCTCGCTCTTGGACGACATACCGCTTCGCTTGGCGGCTACTACAAACGGATGGGCAATCTCGTCTACTATAAGTACGCTCAGTCCCTGTTCACGGACGCCTTCGCCGGGTGGGAGCGCAGCGTAGACATCGGCTTCGGCAACTCTTACGGCGGCGAATTTCTCTATGAGTACCTGGGTCGGGATCTCTATTTCCGGACGGCTTATACCCTGTCCAAGACGGACCGAGAAGGGTTTGCGACGATTTGCGATGGTGGGAAGTTCCATGCCCGCTTCGACCGTCGGCACATCCTGAACATGCAAGGCCGATGGAAGGGCTTCAGCCTGGCGATGACCCTGCAGAGCGGTCACTGGGAAAACGGTGCTCCGCTTACGTATCATATCTACCTTCCCGGCCTGGAAACGGAAGCGGAATACTATGAAGGCGTCAACAACTTCCATATGCCCACGGTCTTCCGTCTGGATGTGGGCTACGAGCGCAAGTTCCGCACCAAGCGGGCCAAGCATACCGTCAACCTGGGCGTGTGCAACGTCACCAATCACTTCAACCCCTTCATGCTCTACTATGACGCGCAGGCGGAAGGCTGGAAGATGCTGGCCTTGCTGCCGGTCATGCCGAACTTCAGTTGGCGGGTGGCGTTCTAAAGACGGATGTGGGTCACGTACACACAAGCTCACCTCCGCTCTTTAACGACGCAAAACACCAGCTGAACCACCTAGAAAAGACCTGACCGCCGGACTAATCGTGAGACCTAATATGTGCCAAAGAACTACTGGTCGCAAATAAGTTCAAATATCAGCGGCCATGGGCAGATATAGAACAAAACCGCCGGATATCCAACCGCCGAATCTTAGCCGCCAAAATACAAAGAAGAACACTGAATAGGAAAAATCCTTATCTTTGTAGAAATCAACATGTTCCCGTATGAGAAACCGACAAAAGTGGATAACGATTGTTAGCGTTGTTGCAGCAATCCTTATGACAATCTTCCTTATCTCCGTTGTTAAGGAATACATTGTAATGGGACAAAAGAAGGAATTACGCCCCACAATCGAAGAGTTGGTCGAGAACCTGCAATCTCAACTTCCTTTAGTCCAAGAATTCGAGAAAAGTGTCATCACCCAAACGGGTTTGGAGGTTCGAAACGATTCTCTTATCTTCACCTACCGAATCAAAGCAGATGATTCCGTTCTTGATGTATTCCGCAAGCCGAGCACGGCCTCCGTTCTTCGTGATGAAGGTCTCAAGGGGATGATTGACGATTACAAATCAAACCGACTGATGCAGATGGCCTGCGATAAAGGAATGGTCATCGCGAATAAGTATTACGACGAAGATGGAATGCCCGTCTATTTCCTGAATTATTCTCCTGATGATTATCGTCCGTTTCTGAACAAATGAAAAAGCAATACAACGTGAATTCTATTTAGAAATGCGACACTTCAAAAGTCAAAGATATACAATCATTTCCACTATTCCTACGGCGCCCTGAATCCGGAAGCCTTAGGGGTATTTCATTATTTCCGTCCGTGAATGGATTGGGGTGGAGCGGCTATATTTTGATAGACCGATACTACTTAGAACTGAGGAGGAGGGGAAAACCGGGACGTTCCTCTGATATAATACGTATCGGTTATCTTGGACCCGTCCGTTCTCGTGACTTTAAACGTCAGGTCTTCAAAACGTATCACGTAATATCCGTTTTGTTCTCCCATATACCGAACGGTTCCTTTCTCGATAGATTTGGTATTTCCCAATGGTCCTAACTGGTAAGGATTGACGAAAGCAACTGTCTGGGGTACAATAGCCTCACCTTTTATCAACGCACTGGCATCCTGCCATGCGATATCAAGAAGAAATAACTCGGGGTCAGTTGCATATGCACAAAAATAGCAGAGTAAACCATACTTGCCTAGAGAAGGCTGGTCGATGGGTTTTACAAAGGAAGCGTCACCCACACGATACAATGTCGCCTCGCCACTGTAATCAATGGCCGGCTCCGGTTTTTGACAAGAAATCACGCCAAGAAGAATGGCGCTGAAGATAATAAACCTTTTCATAGCCTTCATTGATTGACCTCAGCGATGCGGTTATAGATCGGGCACTCCATCGTCCCCTTCAGCATGTGTTCACCCTTGGGCGAATAAGTATTGCGAGCGGTGACAAACAACACATTCTGGAACTCGATCAGCGCCTTATCCCCTTTCATCCCCCTGTAAATGATTTTGCCTCCTGACATCTTGGACACCACATGACCGCTGAAATTCGACATGAAATATCCAAAATGAAGCCGGACAGGTACCATTTCCTGGCCGATCGACAGGGTCTCCAAATCAGGGAAGTAGGCCATCAGCGTAACCGTCTCGTCAGACATGTAGGGTTTGGTTTTCCCCGGGACCAGAGATGCCCTGCAGGATAAAAAGTCCATGTCCGCGTATTGATCTTCTTCGGTGTCGGTTATTAAATACAACTGATAAATCTCCACGGCGGAAGAACTGTCCCCTCTCGTCTCGATGGTAAAAGGAAAAACATAATCTGCTTCCGGCTCCAACGATTCGGAGCTGCAGGAAAGAGCAAGCATGGAGAAGACTGCTCCCAGTATAAATAAAACGGTTCTTTTCATGGTAATCAGATTTATGAGTTCAATTTCGAAGGGCATTATTTTCAAAAGTCAAAGATATACACTCATTTCCAATAATCCTACGGCATCCTGAATCCGGAAAGATCTTGGATAATTCATTATTTCCGCCCGTGAATGGATTGAGTATTGATGTATATTGCGCCACCACCTTCCCGTCACAGAGAGCTTTCAGGTTTCCGTAGTAGTAATGCTGTAAGTTGATAATCAGAAGGGAGAATGGTTTAATGCTTTATTTCCACCATCTCTGTTTAGTCCCGTTGAGGATGCCACAATAGATACCAACCTTGACGGAGCCTGGCTCGAAAGCCCTTACCCCAAATACCATAGTCGTGGTACTTCTTGATTCTACCTTGACTCAATGCATCTAAGTCATAGCATATAACTTCTTTACCATCGTCGATAACTCCCCATCCGAGAGCATTCTCCTTTACGAGGAAATCAACACGTCCCATGTCCATCAGTTTATCAATGATGTCTTTTGACTGAGGGGCTGCATCATCACACCAGAAAAACAGTTTCCCGGCTAAGGTTATCATCTTGTTAGGCAAGTCGTGGTAGTCAATCAGGACTTCTTCTGGCGAAAATGACAACGAATAAAACTCGGAATACCAGTCAAAGCAGTCGTTACAAGTCATGATGGTGTCTTTAGAAACAGGCGAGACCCAGACCAGTTTCTCCTCATCAGGGATAAACACTGGCTTTACAGTGGTGTCTTTTGGACTGACAATGGAAAAGTAATGGTTGAATTCATCATCTATCCTTGCAGAGACAACGAGCACGTTCTGTTCTGGATTGAGGTAGATGTCGAAAATGTCAGACGTGGACAGGAACCGCTTCTCATGACGGACCATGTTGTTTACCGCAACGGAAATAGCAGGTTCATAATCGCCAACGGTATTATCCGCCCTCGTAGCTTGTGAGGGCAGAAGCAGGCCGCAAAAAAGCAATACGGATACAATGAAGCGAGCTTTCATAATCACCAAATGCTGAACTTCGACCAAATATAGCGATTATCTCCCAATAACCGAATACTGCTCAATCACTTTCCCTTCCCGATATAGATTCCGCCCGTGAATGGATTGGGGTGGAGGGGCTTTTCTTTTTTTGCCGTCGGAAATGAGACAGCCGCCGAAGTAACAGCCGGGATACGCCACCATGACCTTCGGCGGAGCGCTTCTTCAAGCCTTGTACGACTACCCCTTTTGAATGCCGGCTTCCCTTATTGTCCGCTAAACTTGCCGGCAAACAAGATGGCATTGGTGCTGGATTCCGTAATCAGATACAGGAAAGGATGATCGGCGTGGAACATGGAGTACTGCGGTATGGAGGTGCCCATAATGCCGGTGGAAACGGCGGCGGCTTCGGTGCCTTCCTCATCGACCCGGATGACAGCGTCCTGCATGACCTGGCTAAGGAACAGGGCTTGCGCTGACATGGCTCTGAAGTCCGCCTTCAGTTCATCAAAGGCGGTGGGCATTCCCATTTCGCTGAGCAACTGATTCAGGTCGATATGGAACTTGGTCTCGAATTTGGGCAGCCAGACATCGACTTCCCGTTTGGACCAACGGCCGGTGATTTCGCTCCACCCATGGGCGTCCAGAACCGAGACGGCGTCTTGGATAACCTTGCCTTTTTGAGGAAGGATGACCGTCATCTGGAAAGCCCCGTTCCCATAAGGAAGACGGACGGCGCTGAAGTACTCGTTTTCCTGATAGAGGAACGAGCCTGCGTTCTTCATCATCGGCACGGTCGATTCTTTCCCTTCCTCATCGAGGAACCTCTCCTGCGAGGTGGCCTCTGCGGGGAACGGTTCCTTCCACCGGCTTTTGAAATAGACGGCATTCATCAGGTAGGCCAGCACAGTGGCATCCACTTGGTCCAGCACATGGGTGATCATGCCGTTCGTGTGGTCGGAACACCATTGGTTTATCCTGTTCGTGGCCTCTCCGACGTCGCTGAAATCCAAGTCGGACACCGTGGCATCATAGTTTTGAACAACGCTGGTGCGATAACTGTCCAGGATAGAACAACGGTCGTTCACGAAGACTGCATCGGCGATGGACAAGGCCGTTTCCTTGTCTACGGCCGGCAGTTGCTCCAGCATCGATGAGGCGAAAGCGTTTATGGCCCGGACATCGCCCGCTTCATACCCGAGCACCCGGCAGATCTCATCAGCAGTCTCCCCCTGTGCGCCGTCGAGGATCATCCCCAGCAGGAACTGCATGCTGAGCGGCGAGATGACGAAACTCGTTTTCTGGACCTCGTTCATCCGACGGAGGAACTCGAAGGCAAAGGGTTTTCCCTGTCGGACAAAAGCTTCAGACCGGGTATCCAACTCAATCTTCTTGAGCGGGTTTTCCACCGGAGTCTCTTCCACCTCGGTCGATTCTTCCGGATTGGGCTTCGGCTCGGTTGTCTTCTCGCAGGAAATGTACGCCAGGATTGACAAGGCGGCGGCCATAATAAGTCCTATTCTTCTCATAAACTGTTGTGTTTTAATGTCCCAGATTGATTCTGATGCCCGCGGCGACGGAAAACATCACAGGATGCTCGCTCCGATAGGTAACAAGCGCATAATTTACAATGGCGGAGTTGTTCCCCGGGATCCTCCAGCTCAGTTCCGGCTCCAGATAGATTCCGAGGCGCTTGGTCGCATTCATCTGGATTCCCCCTGCCCCGACCAGGGAAAGGCTTGGCCTGTCCTTTTCCAGGCTTTTCCCAGCAAGCGTCGCATCCAAGCAGAAATCGCCTTGTACACCACCTCCCACATAAACGTCAAACAAGGAGTGAGAGGCAACGACCCAATCTAGCCTGACCGGAATCCCGAGATAATGGACTTGCTGTCGTTTTTCCCCGGTCTGGCTCATCATGAACTCTGAGTTGTAGAGGGAATACTGCAGTCCGGTCGACAAATAGAGTCTTTCGGAAAGGGGAAGCCTGGCGGAAAGACCGACCTGGATCGGAAAATAATGGGAGGACTGATTCAGAAGGTCTTTGACGGGCTCTTCCGAGGAGACAGGGTCCCCTGGCGGAATGTCTGTCGGTCCCTCGCCCGGATTCTCTGTGCTGGATGTAGCAGATCCGCCTGGCTGTGTACCGCCTGGATTGGACGGATTGTTGATGACCCTTCCATGGCCGATATATGAGGGAATTGTGTTGTTCTTGGCAGATGCAAGGTTCGTCGCCAAGGCTGCGAGGATGCCGGTACCCAGGATTCCTCCTGCCGCCGGTGCCACTTTCAGGTTCACTCTCCGAGCTTTCTCGGTCATCGGGATGAAAGGGGAGGTTGTCTCGGGGACTATGTTTCCTGTCGATGGTTTTGTGGTGGGTTGAGGGCGATCGGGTGATTCCGAGGTTTCAGGAATATCAGGAGCCTTGGCTTTTTCAGTCGTCGCCGGCGCCTCCATCTGTTTTCCGCCCATAGACGGGGATTCAAGGACAACGGGCTGGGGTCGGGCCGATGCCTTCTTGACTGGCGTCGGATCAATCTGGGGCGTGTTCGCCTGAGAATCGGCATTTTTGTCGACCGTTGTCTGGACTTGGGCCACAGGCACCTCCCGGACCGGTTCGATGATTTCTTCCGGAGTTTTCGGACTCCTGAGGATCAAGACGGCAGCGAGTCCTGCCGCGATGGCGGGGACGATTGCCAAGACCAGCGGGAAACGCTTCGTCGAACGGGTGCTTTCAGCGCCGTCGAAACGAGCATGGAACTCGTCAAAGACGCTTTCCGGAAGCGCGCCGTCGGGCTCTTCCAGTCTTTCTTTGACTATGTCTTCCCAGTGTTTCATGTGTCTTGTTCCTTCAGGTATTGTCTGATCTTCTCCTTCAATTGTTTTCTTGCCTTTGCCAGGACGCTGGTCGACCCGGTCTCACTGATTCCCAGCATCCGGGCGATTTCCTGATGGGAGTACCCGTCCAGGCAGTACAGGTTGAAAACGGTCCTCTTCAAATCGGGCAGTTCGGCGATCCACGTTTGCAGTTTCTCCCTCGGTATCGTCACCATCTCCTCTTCGGTCGGTTCCGGGATGTTGTCATGCACCGATAAATCCATCGGAACCATGCGCCATCGGTGCCGTTTGAGCTGGTTGAGTGCCTTGTTGATGGCGATCCGGCTGATCCATCCGTACAAGGAGCCTTTCCCCGTGTACTGAAACGATCCCATCTTGTCAATGGCCTGCAGGAGCGTTTCCAGCATCAAGTCTTTCGCATCGTCATCATCCCCGAGATAGCGTCGGCAGAGCGAGTGCACCCTTGCGGCATATCTTCTATACAGCTCATCTACCGCCAATCTATCTCTTTGTGAGCAGTACCTGGCAAGTGCCTGCTCATCCAGGTTTTTATACACCTACAAATCCATTGTCCGATTCAAAGATAGCGAGTTTCACTGGTGTTTCTAACCTATAAACACACGGATTGCCCAAATGCGTCTCCATAATCATTAAAGTTTGCGATTACAACGCTTTTTTGTTCAAATTCTCACTAGGGTTGCATCGTGGATAAAAGAAAATAGGACCGGAACAATAGATGTCCAGTCCCTTTCTCCAATAGCGTTATTTCACAAGCTCATATTCATCGACACCGGGAATCAATGCAAGTCCGGTTTCTTCCAGATGGATTTGTCTGGCGGAGTCTATGAAGCTGGATTCTATTCCGAAGTGCAACGCTTTGAAGCCTGATAGTATAACTTTACTGTCATAACCAGAAAAGCGACAGAGGATGGGATATAAGCATTTGACAAAGGAGCAGCGATATACGATTGAGGCGTTGCTGGTGAATTCTAATTAGAAGTGCAGCACACTTCAAAAGTCAAAGATATACAATCATTTCCAATAATCCTACGACGTCCTGAATCCGGAAAGCTCTTGGGTATTTCATTATTTCCGCCCCGAGAATGGATTGGGGTGGATGGGGCATTATTCTTTCTTCAGTTCCTCCGCGGGATTCGTCTTCGCGGCTTTCAGGGTTTGCCAGAGGACGGCGAGGAAGGAGATCAGCAAGGTGATGACGGCCGCGACGGCAAAGACCCATCCGTAACCTTCAATCCGATCCCAGAACTGCCTGAGATAACGTTCGGACAGGAATATGGCGATGGCGATCCCGATGATGACGGCGACTCCGACCAGGATCATGTATTCCGCTACAGCCCTTTTGGTCTCAGACTCCACGGTCCCCCCGAAGACCTTGCGTACAGCGATGCTCTTGGTTTGAAGTCCGGCGTAGTAGGCACTCATCGCGACAAGCCCCATCAGGGAGATCAAGACGGAAACCAGCATGAACAGTTCTATGAGCCGGATGAAATTATGCGTGTCTTCCATGCGGCGCTCAATGAGTTCAGGAACGGGACCGTAATTATCGGCGACCGACTCGTCACCCCGCAGACGGATGCTTTCCTGCCGTCCTATTTCCTTCAGGTCAGCACGGACTTCCTTATCCAACCTGTTGAGTTCGAGAATCATCGTGGACTGTCCCAGGAGATCGTCGATAACGACTATTCCCACTTGGTTCGCCGCGAAATGAGACGGATCCGTGACCGCGAAATCCTTGATGATTCCTCCGATTTCCCGATCCTTATAGAAGTATTCCAGGCCTTTCGGGATGACGGGATTCTCTTCGTCAAGATTGAAGGCCCTGGCGGCGGACTCGGTAAACCAGATGGATTTCTGCCGGCTTCGGTGGTAGTCTTTGACAATCTCGAAGCCGAAAATGTCAAATGCCGTTTCGTCGCATTCGATTCTCCCGACGTCAACGGATCCGTCTTCGTTGGAGACGGAGTAGGCGATGTTCCTCAATCCTACGACCCCGCTTGTGATGCCCGCCCTGTTGATATAGGGCCGACTGCTGAAAACGTCCTTGCCGATTGTTCCGCTTGAGATGTAATATAGGTTGGAGACGTCTGCTCCAAGCGGAGCGTTCACCAGATGGTTATACTGATGCTCCATCACCATAGCCAGGGAAATCAAGGCCACCGTGATGACATTCTGGATGACAATGAAGACTCTTGAAAAGACGGTCTTTGTCTGGCGTCTCTGGTTGCCTTTGATAATCGAAACCGGGTCATTTCGATGGACCATGAAGGCTGGAATGATTCCGGAGACGGCTCCGACAACAATGGCCATCAGGATGTAGGTGATGAGATAAGGCTCCGAGAATGCGATGTCCAGTCCGATGTCACTGGCGACATAGCGATTGAACAAAGGCTCCAGCCATTTGGCCAGTGCAATCGCAAAGGCGAGACAGACAGCCATGAAAACCACGGATTCGAGGATATAGCGTCCGAAGATCCTGCCCCGGGACTCTCCAAGCGTGGAGCGTATCGCCATCTCTTTCGCCCTTTTGTTGGATAAGGCTACACTCAGGTTGATGTAGTTGAAAAGGGCAGAAACCAACAGAAGGATCCCGGCAGCGATGAGAACATAAATCATCGAACGGTTTCCCTTATTCAAGATGCTGCCTGAGTTGTTGGAAGAAAAGTAAATATCCTTGACAGGAGAAGTCACCCGGGTGTCAGCGCTTTGGTTTTTGAAGTAATCCGGGAATTCCTTCCGGACCAGCGTGTCAATCAACGTCCTTGTCGCTTCGACATCCGTTCCTTCCCGGAAACGGAGCAGTACCAGGTCATTCGGGATAATCCATAGCGAAGTAGCCGGCTCGTCGGGTTGTTTGAAACTCTTGAGAATTGTCAGCTCTTTCAACAAGGACCGTTCGGGAATCCTGACAATCCCGCCCACGATGCAGGTATCCGACATGATAACGATAGTCCTTCCCATAGGATCCGTATCAGGGAAACACAACCTGGCGAAAGACTCTTCCAAAACCACCTGATTCCTGTCATGAAGGATTTCTTCCGAACCCTCTACGAACGTGAACGGGAAAAAACTGAAAAACGAAGGATCAACCTCAGTGACCGAATTGTATTTACTCGGGCTGGGTTGTCCGTCGATGGATATCTGATTTCCGAAGTAGTTTATCTGTTTCATCCGCGTTGCGGTTTCCACTTCGGGAATCCTGTCTTGCACAATGGACATTTCGCCAGGAATCGCGTTGAACGATTCCATTCCCATAGTCAAGGAGTAAACATTCTTGTAGCCAGGAGTTTCCCGCGTGATTGCCAACTGCTGCCAGACATAGCAGGAAATAATCACGACGAACGCCAGGCTCACGATGAGCCCCACCGCCTCGATGGCGGTGTACAGCTTGTTGCGGGAGAGGAATTTGAGGTAACTTTTCATTTGGTCGTCATTCCCGGCTTGACCGGGAATCTCTTACAATTCGTTCTTGACGTCGGAGACGATCTGGCCGTCAAACAGGTCGATCGTACGCTGGGCGCAAGCAGCGTCCTTCTGGGAGTGCGTCACCATCACGATGGTCGTACCTTCCTGGTTCAATTCCTTCAGCAGGTCCATGACCTCCTTGCCGTTCTTGGAGTCGAGGTTACCGGTGGGCTCATCCGCGAGGATCAACTTCGGACCTGCAACCACGGCACGGGCAATGGCGACGCGCTGCTGCTGGCCGCCGGAGAGCTGCTGCGGGAAGTGATTGGCACGGTGACTGATGGCCATGCGTTTCATGATGTCCGTGACTTTGGTCTTGCGCTCGGCTGCGCTGATGCTCAAGTAACGCAGCGGCAGCTCGATGTTCTCATACACATTGAGTTCGTCGATCAGGTTGAAGCTCTGGAACACGAAACCGATGTTGCCCTTGCGGTACTTGGTGCGCTCCTTCTCCTTGAGGCCGCCGACCTCGGTGCCGAGGAGTTCATAGGAACCGCTGGTAGGATTGTCCAGCAGGCCGAGGATGTTGAGCAGCGTGGATTTGAGGAAACGCCGTTAAGGGCCGTGGTCTCGATCTCTTCCGTGCGGAAGATTTTGCAAAGGTTGGACACTAAAATCATCGTAACTGTCTTTAAATCAAGGTTTTCCTTTGCAAAAAATAAGCCAGTCGCCGTAATACGATGATTTTCAAGCGTTTACATAATTATCACCTGTGTAAACACTGTAAAGCCCCTTTACAAAATTTTACACTTTTTGTAAAGGGGCTTTACAACCTGGAGACCTTGTGATCGATCCTACATCCTTTGGTAGGTAACGCTTCCGATTTTAACCTTCCCGTCGGCCAAGAATGAAATCGGCGCTCCTTCATCGAATTTTCCGGAACCTTCCTCGAGAACTTCGGGAGAGCAGTTGATGAATGCGCCCATCGGCAATTCGCGGTAAAGCATCCCATCCTCCATCCTGTACATGAGTGGTTTCCCGATCTTCTCCCTGGGAGTCTCCATGAAGAAGGTCGTGAAAACATCCTGCCCGTGACTCCTGTAAAAGCGGATTCCCGTAATCAGGATGGGATCTTCATACTTCACATCCGGGAGGTTTATACTCTCCCGCAACATGAGGATGCGTCCTGTCTCATCGACAGGGCCATCACAAGAACAGTGGTATGTGCCATTTTCCACGTAATCCATGCTGGCATATACGGGTTTCCATCTGCCTTGCAATCCATCGGGTGACACTTTCTGACAACCGGCCAGAAGCAGAAGTCCGGCGGAAAACAACAAGGCTTTCCAAATTCTGATCATAATCTTGTTCATACTTAAAACCGATAGGGTTCTTCGTCCCGGATCAGGTGGAGGCCTTTCTTGAAGACGAAGGTAAAGGATTCTATGCCGGTGCCGATGGAGCAGGAATAGTTGAACGTGTATTCCTTCCCTTCTTTCAGGCCGGTGACGACCGAGGACATCTCTTCCACCCGGCACATGCAGTCTGCGGTCGGGCCATCTTTTTCATAAACTCTGTAGTTGATGACATCCCCCTTGACAGAAACATCGCAGGCGATTCCGTTGAGCTTGATGGCGCAGTTCATCGTCGCATTCGTGCGGGTGACGCGCAGGTTGCCGTCTTCGTATTTCAAGATAAGCAGGGAGACGTCCGACTGACTTAATCCGGCCCTGGTTGGGCAGAATAGATTTGTAGCAGCCTGTCCAGAGGGGCAGGACAAGCAGGAGGAGCAAGAGTTTTTTCATGTTGTCCATTATTTAGCTTTCTACTTTCCAAGATTGATTCTGACGCCGGTCGCCACCGTGAACATCCACGGGTGTTCGCTGCTGTAGGTGGATAGCATCCACCGGTCGGACGGAAGGGTCCAACTGACTTCCGGCTCCACGAAGAGGCCGAGGTTCCGGGTCGCGTTGAACTGGATGCCACCCGCGCCGAGCAGCCGGAATGCCGGACCGTCTTTGCCGATGGAATGTCCGTCCAGCGTAGCGCCTACGCATAGATCGCCCTTTATTCCCGCGCCCAGATAAGCATCCAACCATCTACTTGAGACAAAGGTCCAGTCCAGGCGTACCGGGATGCCCAGATAATGGACGAGCTGGGTCTTTTCCCCGGAAGGATACGAGAACGAGGACGAATAGAGCGAGTATTCCAAACCGGTTGTTATGCCGATCATCTCCGTGACGGGGAATTTGAGTGAAAGGCCGACAACCAAAGGCATTCTATTAGAATGGGTTGTCTCCAGGCCGTTGATGATGTCGATGCTGTTGGTATTGTTGGGGCCATCTGTATCGTGGTCGCGCGGTAGAAGGGGGCGCAGATCGGCCCTGGCAAGTTGCGTCGCCAGAGCGGCAAGAAGCCCGCCACCGGCGGCGATGGCTCCACCGGTGCCCAGTTTGACCTGTAAGGCAGGTTGTTCTGTCGACGGCTGAGGCACGAAAGGAGATGACTCCTGCATGACAGGGCGGTTGTCAGTCGCAGGTTCTTCCGGAGTATCTTCCGGGCCGATATCATCCGTTTCGGGGATGAGGGTCTCTTCGGGTATCCGGGTTTCTTCGGCTACGGTGGTGGCTGCCGGCTTTTCCGGTTGTTCAGCCTTCGGCATGGGCCGAACCGCTTTTGTCCGAACCGCCTGTGCAATCAGCGGTTCCGTCGCAGGTGGCGTGGCCGTATCCAGGCTATCATCGACCTGACTATAGGTTTCCACGGATTGCGGAATCAGCTGGACCCCGTCCTCCGGAACCGTCGGTTTCCTGAGGAGCAAGACGGCGGCGAGCCCTGCTGCGATGGCGGGGACAACCGCCCAGACGAGCGGGAAACGCTTCGCCTTCGTCGAGCCAGCGGTGGCACGGCGAGCGTTGAACGCGGCAAGGCTGTCTTCCGGAAGGTTACTTTCGTATCCTTCCAGTTTGTCCTTGACGATGTCTTCCCATTTCCTCATGATTCCTGTCCGTTCAAATAATGTCTGATTTCTTCTTTCAGTTGCTTCCTTGCTTTGGCCAGCACCCCAGCCGACCCTTTCTCACTGATTCCCAGCATTTTGCCAATCTCCCTGTGCGAGTATCCGTCGATACAGTACAGATTGAAGACGGCCCTTCTCAAATCCGGCAGCTTGGATATCCATTCCAGCAGTTTCTCCTCCGGGATTGTTTCCATCTCCGCTTCCGTCGGCTCCGGGATGGTATCCGGTGCCCATGTGTCCAGAGAGACAGTCCGCCATCGCTTCCTCTTGATCTGGTTCAACGCCTTGTTGATCGCAATCCGGCAGATCCATCCATAGAGGGATCCTTTACTGCCGTTGAACGTCTGTATCTTGTCTAGAGCCTGGATGAGCGATTCCTGCATCAGATCCTTGGCCTCCTCGTCGTCTCCCAGGTAGCGCCGGCACAGTGTATACACCCTGGCTGCATATCTTCTATACAGCTCATCTTCCGCCCATCTGTCTCCTTGGGAGCAGCGCCTGGCCAGTTCCTGCTCGTCCAGATCCGTATACACCTACAAGGTCATTGTTTTTCTACAAAGATAATTAGTTCAACTGTTTCCTAAACTATATACACACAAAACCCCAGAATACGTCTCCATCATCCTCATTATTTGCATCGTGGAGAAAGAAAAAAGGACTGATGCATCGTCCAGTCCCTTTCTCCAATAGCGTTATTTCACAAGCTCATATTCATCGACACCGGGTATAAGTGCGATGCCGGTTTCTTCGAGGTGAATCTGTCCGGCGAGGTCTATGAAGTGCACGGTGAAGACTTTTCCTTCGAGCCGCTTTGCCTGCCAGTCCATTCCGCCGACGGAATGAGGTTCGGTGCATTTTCGGTGCATTTTTTCCGAGCCTAAAATAAGAAAAACCCCCTCTGAATGTACTCAGAAGGGGTTTTTGGCCAAAAATAAAGCGGAGAGAGCGAGATTCGAACTCGCGATACCCTTTTGGGGTACACACGCTTTCCAGGCGTGCCTCTTCAGCCACTCGAGCATCTCTCCAATACGTATCCACGCGGGACTATAAAGTCAGGCTATGGTCGATGCAACCGGGGTATTCCTCGGGATAATGGGTGACCATCACGAGGGTTTTTCCGGGGGCGCCGCAGTAGCGGTCCAGCAAAGTTTTCACGTGCCGACGCTGCGGCTCGTCCAGGCCTTGCAGGGGCTCGTCCAGGATGTAGAGGGGAGGATCCTTGACGAAGGCGCGGGCCACCAGGCACAGGCGCTGCTCGCCGCTGGAGATGCGGAGGAAGGGCCTTTCCGCCAGATGCCCGATCCCGAACTCCTCCATCCATCGGCGGGCAATCTCCCGCTGTTCCTCGGACGGCTTCCGGAAAAGGCCTTCGGTGTCGAAGTGCCCGCTCGTGACGATGTTCAGCGCGGTGGCGTCCTGCCGGAAAGCGCGGTGGAGTTCCGGACTCACGAAGCCGATCTTGCTTTTGATGTCCCAGATGGTCTCGCCGGTTCCGCGGGGACGGCCGAAGAGTTCGATGTCATGGGCATAAGCCTGGGGATTGTCGGCGTTGATGAGGCTCAGGAGCGTGCTCTTGCCGCTGCCGTTGGCGCCGGTCAGGGCCCAGTGCTCCCCTTCGCGGACGGTCCAGTTCAGGGAATTCAGGATGACCCGCTCGCCGAAGCGGATGGTCACGTTCCGGAGGCGGATGACGGCAGGCGGCAGGACACGGTCCAGATACACTTCCCGGGGTTCCTTCTCCCCCGCCTTCCCGTCTTCGACCGGAATGACATGGGTGATGAAAGGCGGAATCTCGGCCGGTCGGGACAGGACCAGGACGAGGGTCATGGACCCCGACAAGGCGGTGAGCAGTTCTGTCAGCAGGCCCCTGGTCCGGGGGTCCAGGCCGATATAGGGATTGTCCACCACCAGGATTTCCGGACCGCCCAGGAGGGCGCGCGTCAGCTGATACTTGCGGAGCTCACCCGACGAAAGCGTCACCAGGGGCTTGTCCAGCAGCGGTTCCATCGAGAACAGGGCGGTCAGTTCCCGCACCCGCCGGAGCGCGGCCTCCGGGTCCTTGCTTTCGGCCGCATCCTGGTGCAGCGCCTCACCCACGGAAGGCGGGTCGCCTTCCAGCGTGAAGAGGTTCCAGCGCTGCTGCATGAAGAAATTGCGGTCCCCGTAGCTGCCGTACGAATCCCGGAAGGTGATGTATTTCGCGGCGTTACGGCCGGCGAAGACAGAGGCCAGCCGGCTTTTGCCGGAGGCATTCTCCCCCACCAGGGCGACCTGTTCACCGCGACGGATATCCAAACTGTCCATAGGCATTATTCCTGGGCAATCACTCGCTCCGCGGCGGCGCAGAGCGCGTCATAAAAGTCTTGTCCATAAGCGGCGATGAGCGGTTCCTTCAGGAACTGATAGGCCCGGATGCCTTCCCGCCTGCCTTTCTCGAACGCGCACTGGCAAATGTCCCAGCGATGGAGGTTCAGGCCGATACGGCCGTGGCCGAGCTCCACCACGCGGATGGGATACAGCTGGCAGGAAATGGGCTTGCGGAAGGTCGACTTGCCCGCAAAGAACTGCCGCTCGATGGAGCAGAAGCAGTTGCCGTCCTCGAAGTGGCAGAAGGCGCACTCCTCGCTGCCGGGCACGAGCGGTGTCACGAGGTCACCGTCCCGGTCGATTTCGAAGAAGCCCTTCTCGTCCACGGCCTGCCGTCCTTCCGGGCGCATCAGGGGTGCGAACGCGTCATAATTGACCTCGATGGGGTCCAATTCCTCTTCCTTCAGCGGAGCGCCGCTGTCGCCGACGATGCAGCACTTTCCCTGGCACACGGGATAGTCGCAGGCGAAATATTCCAGGATGACATCCTCCGACACGAGGATGTCCCCAATTTCCACGATGGTTCCGAACGGTCGCTTGTGTCCCATCTATTCAATGACGATTTCCGCGGTCGAACCGGCCGCAAGGGCAGACAACATCTCGGTGATGCGGGCGGCGGTAACGCCGTTCACGCTTTCCTTGTAATGGGTGACCAGGTCCTTGCCGATGCCGTAGCGGGCGACGAGGGCCTCCACCATGGTTTCCGGTTCGGCCAGCTCCTGGTTTATCCCGGCGAGGGCCGCCGCCTTGAAGGCATTCAGGTCCTTGGCGGAAAGGGTGGACTTGGTCGCCTTCTGGATGCCTTCCCGGACAGCGTCCAGGTCCGTTCCGCCTTCGCAGGAGAGGAACATCCAGAACCGCTCCTGGGGATAAGTATGGAAGCCGGAAGTGATCTCCACCGACATGCCTGTGCCGTCCAGGGCGCGGACCAGCTGGCGACGGAGCGCCTCGACCGCAACCTCGGCCGCCGCATAATTGATTCCGGACAAAGGATATTCCGCGTCCAGACGCACATAGACGCCCTTCCTGCCGCCCTTTTCCGTCTTCGTCACGGTCCCGGGCCGGGGCTGGTAGCGGATGGACTTGCGGGATGCGGTCCCGCGCTGGGTGCGGAACCCGCCGAGGTACTTGAGCAGGACGCGGCGCACGGTGGCTTCATCCACGTCGCCCACAAGGATCAGCATCCCGTCGTTCATCCGGGAGAACAGGGACTCGTAGAACTGGGCGGCCTTCGCCTGCGTGCCCGGGTTCAGGCCCGTGGCATATTTCTTCGTCGAATAGTTGAAGCCCGGATACATCATCGCATACAGCCGGTTGTCCACCGGTTCCCGGGCCCATTTCGAATTGCGGAGGGAGACGTCGAACTCGCCCCGGTTCACCGTCCGCCCGTTCGCGAGGGCGAGCAGCGCCTTCATCAGCGTAGGAAGCTTGGAAGACGGGGCCTCCCCTTGGATGGACGTGTAGGTCAACGCGACCTGCGGGTTCATGCTGATCCCGTTCACGGCCAGGTGGTCGCGGAAATCGGCTGCAGAAAGGCCGCCCGCGTCATACAGGGAGAGCATGTCCCCGAAATAGCCTCCTTCCCCTTCCAGCAGGCCGTCCACCCCGGACAGGCCTCTTCCCATCAGCAGCGAATACTGGAAAGTACGCCGGCCGGGGACTTGCTTGTACACCACCCGCATCCCGTTGGAGAAGGTCCACAGGACCCCGCCGGAAACGGGTTCGGGCTTCGTTTCCTTGAGCTTGACTTTCGGGCAGTCCACCTCCAGGCCGGAGGTGTCCCGCTGCCAGGAATAATCCTTCGATTCCTTGAACGTGGACCCGTACAGATAGGCCAGGTTGTACTGGAACAGGGCGTTGTCCTCGTCCAGGGTGTCCAGGCGGGCGCGGTACTCCAGCGTCAGGTTGGACAGCTGGTTCAGGAGGGAACTCGAAAACTGGTTGAACAGGCGTGTTTCCGTGCTGTCAGGCAAGTTCTTCCGGGCGAAAAGCTTCGTCTCCTCACTGTAGGGGGCCAGGTTGGCGCCGTACAGGAAATGGGACACGCAGCGCTCCACATACTGCCGGTTCGTCAGAGGCGCGCTCCCCCGCGGGAGCATCTCGGCCATCATCACCTGCTTCGCGTCAGTGAATTCCTCCACCGGCACGCCGAACTCGTCCATGCCGGCGAGCGTCCCGGAGATGATCTTCATCGCCGCCTCCAGGTGGTCGCGGTCCGTCTGGACCTCCACCGCATATTCCTCGTCGCCGCCCGTCTCGGTGCTGTTCAGGTAGCTGAAATCCAGCCGGCCGTACGGGATGCCCGCATCGCGGAGATTCCGGCTGATCCGCCGGACGGCGATGGTCCGGAACTCGCGGCTGAGGATGCCCATCACCAGGGCCTGGGCCGTATTCATCTGCTCCTGCGGCGTACGCGGGGCCGAATAGGCGACCCGGACGATACCCCTG
The DNA here is from genome assembly GCA_900318015.1 of uncultured Bacteroidales bacterium. GTDB lineage: Bacteria > Bacteroidota > Bacteroidia > Bacteroidales > UBA932 > Cryptobacteroides. The sequence goes on from ONJB01000045.1 coordinate 50,341, forward strand.
TCCCCCATCGGCTCGTTGCGGAGGATGATGGACGGCATCACGGACGGTTCCCACACATAGTCGGGGCCGTTGCTGTTTTCCACGAAATGCGGCGGGACCATCATCGAGAAGATGTCCATCTTCTTCTTGAACTCGGCCGGGTCGATGTCGCCGGCCACGATGACCGCCTCCGCGGCGGATGAGGCCGCCACCTGCGCGAAGGTCACCAGCAAGGTGGAGTCCAGCGCATTGGCGTCATACACCGGGACGCGGTCCAGATGCAGGACCGTGGATCCGTCGAAATCCCGGAAATAGCCGCCCGGACGGGGGCCGATTCCGTTGCGGGACAGATACGCCGTTTCCAGCGACTCTTCATCGGCCTGGGCAGGCGCCTCGCCGCGGCGGACCACGGCGAAATCGGCATAGCCCTTGCGCTCGTCATTCTTGACCATATAGTAGGCCACGCCGCAGCGCAGGGTTCCTTTCTGGATCCTGGCGTCCACCGGCAGGGAGGGCAGCGTCTGTGCTGGCACAGTTCTTGAAACTGTCAGCAGAGCCAGGCCGATAAAGATATGGAAAAGTCGGTTTGACATGGAATTAACGCAATGACTATGCAAAATTAACAATAAAATTTGCTACTTTTGCAAAATGCGTGCAAACGGCAAGAATTAATAAGTATTAACAAATAAACCCGAACGAAAGATGAAAAGATTATTTGTCGCCGTCGCGGCGTTCGCACTCGCCGCTGGAATCGCTTCCGCTCAGGACATGAGCGCCGCTGTGGAAACCTTCAACATGGGCGCCCAGACCCTGGAGAGCAACAAGACTGAGGCCCTGGCCCAGTTCAAGAGCGCCCTCACCCAGTTCGAGGCCTGTGCCGCGGACGAGGCTGCCGACATGATTGCCCAGTGCAAGAAGATCATCCCGCAGACCATGGTCTCCATCGCCAAGGAGCAGATCAACGAATCCAAGTACGACGAGGCCCTCGAGACCCTGAAGGAGGCCACCGGTGTGGCCGAAGGCTATGGTCAGGAGGAAATTGCCGCCGAAGCCAAGGAACTCGTTCCCACCGCCTATGTACGCAAGGGCGCTGCCTTGATGAAGGCCAAGGACTTCGTGAACGCCGCCGCCGCTTTCAAGGGCGCCGTGGCCCTCACCCCTGAGGATGGTCAGACCCAGCTCCTCTACGGCCAGGCCCTGATGCAGGCCGGTGACAACGACACCGCCGTCACCGCCCTCGAGGCTGCCGCCGCCAACGGCAAGGAAGACCAGGCCAAGAAGCTCCTCTCCAACCTGTTCCTCAAGGAAGGCATGGCCCTCGTGAAGGCGAACAAGAGCGCCGAGGCCATCACCGCCCTCGAGAAGGCCAACAGCTATGGTGAGAGCGCCAACGCCTACAAGCTCATCGCCAGCGCCAACACCAAGCTCGGCAAGAGCAAGGCCGCCATCGAGGCCTACAAGAAGTACCTTGAGGTCGATCCCAATGCGAAGGATGCCGCCGACGTGATGTTCACCATCGCCGCCACCGCCCAGAAGGCCGGTGACAAGGCTACCGCCATCGAATACTACAAGAAGCTCTCTGGCAACGCCAAGTACGCCGCCCAGGCCACCCAGCAGCTCGGTGCCCTGCAGAAATAAAAGCTTCCTATTTATCCAACGCAAAAACCCGGCTCAACTTGAGCCGGGTTTTTTCATATTCAGACCTCGCGGCCTAATCGATCAAACCGTTCTTCTCGACGGTCCAGCCTTCGCGGTTCGCGAGGCCGCAGTCGGCGCCCTGGAAGAGTTTCGCGGCTTCCTGGTCGCCCTTAAGCTGCCACTGGAGCCAGGCGAGGGCCGGGACGGTGAACTCGCCGCCGTGGTCCTGGCGGTAGGTGCCGCCGTGGCCTACCGGGTAGTTCGCGGCGAAGGCAGGAACCTTCACGAGACGGTGGAAGTCGTCCATACCGTTCTCATAGGCGATGTCCTCGGGGCCGCCCAGGATGTAGATCACCGGGACGGTGATTTCCTGGAGGCGGTCCTTGGCCGGCATCGGCATGTTCGGAACGGCCGTGCCCGGGTTGATGAACAGGCCACTGTTACAGATCATGATGGTCTTGAGGCGCGGGTCCGTAGCGTTGTCCAGCGTCTGCAGGCCGCCGCAGGACATGCCGGCCGCGGCGATGTGGTCCACGTCGATCCGGCCGTAGTACGGGCTGTTCTTGTCGGCATTCTGCGCGATGGCCCAGTCAATGGACTCGATCTGCTGCGCGGAGGTGGACATGGGCCCGCGATAAGGTTTCTCCTCCATGGGAATGTAACCGGTGGCGATCACGAGGAAGCCGTGGGAGGCGATTTCATTCAGGAACTTGTAGTGTTCCCACGGGGAGTTGGTGCAGGCGCCGTTGCCCCAGACGAGGACGGGCAACGGGTTCTTCTTGCCGAACGGAGCGAGGTCCTGCGGCGCGAAGATGGTGTGCGCCTCGAGGGAAGGATCCTCCAGCATCAGCACCTTGTAGGGACCGGTGCCGCCGTCTTCGACAACCTTGGATTGGGTAGCCACGGGCGCGACCGGGCCGCTCTTGCACGCGGTGCCCAGCATCAGCAGGCACGCGGCGGAAAGGAATGCGATTCGTTTCATATCAAGGGTGTTTGGTGACTAGTGGATGTCGTCGAAGACCGGCGACAGGGTGAAGACGAAGTCGTAGGGCTTCGCCGGGAGGAGGTATTCCTTCAGCGGCCAGGTGCCCCAGGACGTGATGCCGCCGACACCCATCTGGGCGAGGTCCATGTGGACGTAGGTCGTTCCGCAGGCGCGCTCGTTCTCATGGGCCTTGGCCTTGAGCTCCAGGGAGTGGACGTGGGTGTCCAGGTCCTCGAGGCTGAACGGAAGGGCGGAGGCGGAGAAGGGCGTCGGGGCGCAGAGTTTCAGGCCGGTTCCGGTTTCATCGAGGATGTTCAGCCAGCGCATGCCGGTATGGGTGCCGGACTCCTGCGCGCGGGCATAGCCGTAGTGATACTGGTCCTCCACCCGCTGGCGGTAGCGGCCCAGGAGGGCGGCGCTGTTCCTGTCGGCATAGTTCTCCCACGGGCCTAGGCCGAAGAAATCGAGGTCCGAATACTGGCCGGGCATCGCGAAGCGCATGCCGAAACGGAAGAGATACTGCGCCTCGGACAGGCCGCCGGCATCCTCCAGGGACTCGGAAACGGCCACGGTGCCCTCCGGATCCACGAGATAAGCCACCTTCACGATCCCCTTCCCGTCGATGGGCGCGAACGCCACGTCCACCTGGCAGGAATTCCCGACCGGCTTCGCGGCGACCGACGCCACCTGGAACTTGATGTTCCGCCACAGGGCGAAGCGGTTCTGGAAACGGGCGCCGAGGTCGTTCTCGACAAGGGCGCGGTCGAAGCAAGGCATCATGGGCTCGGAAACCATCTCCTGGCCATCCAGCTTATAGGAGACCAGGGCGCCGAGGGTCTTGTCGATGGTGACCGCCCAGGTCGCGAAGCGGGTGCTCAGCGTCCCCGGACGGGCGATGGTGCCACAGAAGGTATAGGCCGTGGCGGTCTCATCGGCCTTCACGACACCCTTGACAGATTTGGACGTCCCGATGGGAAGAACGGGCTCATCGCGGAGGACCAGCTGGTCATAGGCCACTTCGAAACCGGCGGGCAGCAGCGGCGCCGCTTCCTTCAGTTGATATCGGACGGTCAGGGTGATCACGCCGCCTTCCGGCAGCTTTCCGAGGCCCAGGTCGATCTCCTTCGTCGCCTGCGGGGCGACCTCCAGTTTCTCCACGACACCGGTGCGGACAGGCTGTCCATAGGCCTCCAGCGCCCAGACAAGACGGACGCCGGACAGGTCGGTGAAGAAGTTCTCGTTATAGACCTTCACGACGCCCGGCTTGTCACCCGCCGTCGTGAGGATGTTGCGATACTGGTAGCGGACCTCGTAGGCATGCGGATGCAGGCTGCGGTCCGCGGCGATGATGCCGTTGCAGTTGAAGGAACCGTCGGACGGGTCGTAGTCGTTCAGGTCGCCGCCGAAGATGTAGATGTGGTCCGTGCCGGGCTTGTCGGACGGCCAGCGGAGCGCCTGGTCCATGAAATCCCAGATGAAGCCGCCCTGATAGGCCGGCTCGCTGCGGATGAGATCCCAGTATTCCTTGAAGTTGCCCATGGAATTGCCCATCGCGTGCGCATACTCGCACTGGATGAGGGGCTTGTCGGCATGCTGTAGATAGGCGCGGTCGCCGTCCGGCGAACTGTACATCGGGCAATAGATATCGGTGTAGCGGAGGCTGCGGCGCTCCCGGCCGATCACCGCCTGCTCGTACTGCACAGGGCGGGACGGGTCATGGGCCTTGATCCAGTCATAGCAAGCCTCGAAGTTGGGACCGGCGCCGGCCTCGTTGCCCAGGCTCCAGATGATGACGGACGGATGGTTGAAGTCGCGCTTCACCATGCGGCTGTCGCGCTCCAGGTGCGCAGCGGCGAAGAGCGGGTTCTTCGCCAGCGTTGCCGGGCCGTAACCCATGCCGTGGGACTCGATATTGCCCTCGTCCACCACGTACAGGCCGTACTTGTCGCACAGGGCGAGCCAGCGCGGGTCGTCGGGATAGTGGCAGGTACGGACGGCGTTGATGTTCAGTTCCTTCATGATCCGGATGTCGCGGATCATCTCGGCCTCGGTGACGATGTAGCCGCCGGAGGGGCTCAGCTCATGCCGGTCGGCGCCCTTGATAAGGATGGGCTTTCCATTGACCATCAATTGGTTGCCAACGACCTCCACGGTGCGGAAGCCGAACGGGATTTCCGTGAAATCGACGGCCTCCTTGCGGGTGTCGGCCCGGACGGTGAGGGTGTAGAGGTTCGGATCCTCAGCGCTCCAGAGGGCCGGGTCCAGGACTTCCGTCTCGAAGTCAACCACCCCGTTCACCACCTTGATGCCGTCTACGGCAAGGGCACTCTGGCCGTTCGCGTCAATCACCTCCAGGTCGACCAGGCGGATGCCCTTGGTCACTTCAACATGGACCTTCAGGCGGCCGTCGGCCCAGCCGGTCACGTGGACATCCTCGATCCGCTCTTTCTCGCGGGTGTAGATTTCCACCCCGCGGGCAATGCCGGAGAAGCGCCAGAAATCCTGGTCCTCCAGGTAGGTGCCGTCGCACCAGCGGAAGATCTCGAGGGCGATGGTGTTCTCCCCCGCATGGACATATTTCGTGAGGTCGAAGCGGGCTTCGAGCTTGCTGTCCTCGCTGTAGCCCACCAACTTGCCGTTCACCCACACGCGGACGTTGGAGGTGGAGGAGCCGATGTTCAGGCAGATCTGCTTCCCGATCCAGGACTTGTCGACGGTGAAGGTCCGGCGGTACTGGCCCACATAGTTGTGCTCCAGGGCCGGATAGGGCGGATTGTTCTTGTAGTGGCCGCTCCAGGGATAGCCGTTGTTGACATAGAGCGGGTCGCAGTAGCCGTTGAGGTCCCACAGACCGGGAACAGGGATTTCGCCCCAGGCGGAATCGTCATAGCCGACGGCCTCGAAGCCCTTGAGCCGGCCTTCGACGGTGGGATTGAAGTAGAACTTCCACCGCCCGTTCAGGCTCAGGGTCTGCTGCTGGGCAGAGACGAAGGTCGCCCGCATGGGCAGGCGGTTCTCCTGGAAGACATTCGGGTCCTGCCAGGGTTCCATCTTGGGTTGCGCCACGAGGGGCAGAGAGGCGGCAAGCAGGGCCAGGGAGAGGAAAAGATTTCTCATGTGGTCAGGTTTATTTGTGTAAAGATAGCCTTTTTTATGGATTATTCTTTACTTTTGTAAGCACAAGACCGATTCCCATGCCCTCGAAACTCCGATTCGCCCTGACCGGCGCCACGGCCCTCGCCGCCGCGGGCGCCTGCTCACAGAAAGAGGCGGAACCACAAAAGCCGCTGAACGTCGTGTACATCATGTGCGACGACCATTCGTACCAGACCATCAGCGCCTATGACCAGCGGTACATGCGGACGCCCCATATCGACCGGCTGGCCGACGAAGGGGCCCGGTTCACGAACAGCTTCGTCGCAAACTCCCTGAGCGGTCCTTCCCGGGCCTGCCTGCTGACCGGCAAGCACAGCCACGCCAACGGGTTCACGAACAACGAGCACGGCATCTTCGACGGCAGCCAGCAGACGCTGCCGAAGCTGCTGCAGGCCGGGGGCTACCAGACGGCGATGGTCGGGAAATGGCACCTGGTGAGCGATCCGACGGGGTTCGATTATTGGGATATCCTCACGGGACAAGGCGACTATTACAATCCGGTGTTCATCCGCAACGGGGAAAGAGTCGTCCGTCCCGGCTATTCCACGGACATCACCACGGACGTCGCCTTCGAGTGGCTGGAAAACCGCGATGCCGACAAGCCCTTCTGCCTGTTCCTCCACTACAAGGCTCCGCACCGCAGCTGGATGCCCGACCTGCAGGACCTGGGGCGGTTCGACGATGTCACCTTCCCGCTGCCAGAAACGTTTTATGACGACTACGCCACCCGGGAGGCCGCGGCGAAACAGGAGATGAGCATCCTCGCCGACATGAACGTCGTCTATGACCTCAAGATGGCGGACCGGGAAAACGAAATCCATACCCCGGAACAACCCTGGCTGGAGGACTACGGCCGCGACCTGTACCGGCGGGACCTCGCCCCGGGCGAGCTGGTCCCGGGCCGGATGGACGCAGCGCAGCAAGCTGCCTGGGATGCATATTACGATCCGCTCATCGCGCAGTTCAAGCGGGACAGCCTGTCCGGGAACGCGCTGTACGAGTGGAAGTATCAGCGCTACATGCGCGACTATTGCAGCGTGATCCACTCCGTGGACCGCAATGTGGGACGCGTCTATGACTATTTGAAAGCGCATGGTCTCCTGGAGAATACCGTCATCATCTATACCTCCGACCAGGGGTTCTACATGGGTGAGCACGGGTATTTCGACAAACGGTTCATGTATGAGGAGAGCTTCCGGACGCCACTGGTAGTCCGGATGCCGGGCGGAAATCCCGTCAAGGCGGCCAAGGGCCGCACACGGGTGCTGGGGGCCGATTTCGGCCACCGGGCCAATGACATCGACGAGTTCGTGCAGAACATCGACTATGCCCCCACCATCCTGGAAATGGCCGGACTGCCCGTCCCGGAAGACATGCAGGGCGAGAGTTTCCTGCCGCTCCTGCGCGGGGAAAAACCGGCCCGGGTCATGACCTCTGAAGGCAAGGGCTGGCGCCGGTCGCTCTACTACCATTATTATGAATTTCCGGCCGAGCATTCGGTCCGCCGTCACTACGGCGTCCGGACGGAACGCTACAGCCTGATGCACTTTTACCACGACATCGACGAGTGGGAACTCTTCGACCTGAAGCAGGATCCGCTGCAGCTCAAGAACCTGTATGGAACTCCCGGGACGGAAACCCTCACGGAGGAGCTGATGGCGGAGCTGCACCGGCTGCAGGCATTGTATGAGGACCCGATTGAGCAAAGACTATGAAAAAAAGCCTGCTCTTTGCCGCCGCCCTGCCGGCCGCCCTGGCCCCTTCCTGCACACGGCAAGGAGGAGTGGAAGGACCGCCGAACGTGGTGTTCATCCTGGCCGATGACCTGGGCTGGGGAGATTTGAGCTGCTATGGACAGCAGCGGTTCGAGACGCCGAACATCGACCGGATCGCGGCGGAGGGGATGCGGTTCTCCCAGTGCTACAGCGGCACGACGGTGAGCGCGCCTTCGCGTTCCTGCCTGATTACCGGCACGCACAGCGGGCATACGGCCATCCGCGGTAACCGGGAACTCCAGCCCGAAGGGCAGTTCCCGCTGCCGGAAGGCGCGGAGACCCTTTTCCACGACTTCCAGGCCGCCGGCTATACGACGGGAGCCTTCGGCAAATGGGGCCTCGGTTTCGTGGGCTCGACCGGCGACCCGCAGGCGCAGGGCGTGGACCGCTTCTACGGCTTCAACTGCCAGCTGCTGGCGCACAGCTATTATCCGGACCATCTGTGGGACAATGACGTCCGCATCGACCTGTCGGAGGTGAACCGGTGCGACGATTCCTACGGGACCGGCGCCTATGCCCCGGACCTGATCCACGAGCAGGCGCTGGCCTTCCTGGACCGGGCCGCAGCGGAAGGAAAACCGTTCTTCCTGTGGTATCCGACGACGATTCCGCACGCGGAACTCATCGTCCCGCAGGACAGCATCCTCCAGCGGCTGCGGGGCCGGTATCCCGAAACGCCCTACCCCGGCGCCCGGCCGGACAGCCCGTACTTCATGAAGGGCGATTACATCGCCCAGGACGAACCCCACGCCACCTTCGCCGCCATGGTCACCCGGCTGGATGTCTATGTCGGCCAGCTGGTGGACAAGCTCAAGGAGCTGGGTTTGTATGAGAACACGATCCTGATTTTCAGCAGCGACAACGGCCCGCACCGAGAAGGCGGCGCCGACCCGGATTTCTTCGACAGCAACGGCCCCTGGCGGGGATACAAGCGCGATGTCTACGAAGGCGGGATCCGCGTGCCGATGGTCATTGCCTGGCCCGAGCACATCAGCCCGGGCGCCGAGACCGATTTCTTGTGCTCCTTCTGGGACCTGATGCCTACGTTCCGGGAATTGACGGGCGCGGCGCCGGCAGATGGGATGGACGGAGTCAGCCTCCTTCCCCTGTTGACCGGCAAGAAAGGCCAGCGGGAGCACGATTACCTGTACTTCGAATTCCAGGAACTCGGCGGCCGGCAGGCGGTCCGGGAAGGCCCCTGGAAACTGGTCCATCTGGACATCCGGGGCGCGCATCCGCGGTATGAACTCTACAACCTGGACGAGGATGCCGGCGAAGAGAACGACCTGGCGGGCGCGAAGCCCGAAATCGCGGAACACCTGAAAGCCTTGATGCGGGAAGCGCATGTTCCCAACCCCGATTTCCCGGTCCTCCCCGGCGAATGAGGCGGTCCGGCCGGCCCGGTTTTACGCAATAATCGGGCAGTTTTACGTAAAAAGAGTTTCAAGGATCGGCCTTCCAGCCTGTTGGAGGGCCGGTTTTTGACTTTATCCGTTTCCCTTTTTGCGAACACGGCTCGTTTTCCGGTACTTTGTATCCGTGGAGCCGGGCTGTAAATCCGGAATGATCAATATGAAGAGAATGCTGTTATTCGGGTGCCTGGCCGGCGCCCTTGCGGTCACCGCCTGCGAGCGGTTGGACCTATGGAACAACCCTCCTGCCGACGAAGAGGGAGAACCCCTCGAATTCACGCTCGACGAGGTAGCGCGCCTCCTGGCGGCCATCCCGCTCGAAAAGGACCAGGTAGCCGAAGTCCGGGACGCCGTCACCACCTCCTCCGGAAACGGTTACGATGAGGAGTACCCGATGCGACAGGTTTTCGAAACCCCCGGAACCGGTGTCGGCGACACACCGGCCACCCGGGTGGGAGCCTATCCGACACCGCTCAGGGACCTCCTGACTGCCGAAATCCGGAAACAGTACGGCACGCGGGCCCTGGATGCCGACGCTTTCCTGTATGCCCTGTCCAGCTCGGACGTGCAGATTTACTGGCCTTTTTCCGAAGATTAATTCGATATTTAGATAACATTAATCTTTGGCCACTCTCCACTTATAACTGATTAATTATTAATATTTTATAAGTACCGGTAGGCTTAATATTTTGTTTCCTGTTCTTCTGAGAATGTGCCTTCTAAGTTAGTACTTAACTTAGTAAATGTGAAAACGAACAGGTGAACGACAGCAATCATTTGCTGTCGTTCATATTATAGTTTCACTATCTTTTCTTGCGGTAACCCCCTTTGTATTAGATAATTACGTCACTTTTTTGTATTTCTTTGTTATCGTTTTTCGATAAATTGTTATATTTGCAATGAAGACAGGTAAACGCCTGATACATAGGAATTTACAAACATTTTTAACATTTATCGCTATGAAGCACATCATGAACGTCCTGAAGAACGAGATCTTCAAGCAGCATTCTTCTATTAATGGCCTCGTGAAGAAGGTCGCTGTCAGCCAGGAGTCCTACCTTAAGAATCGCTCCAACGAGGCACTGTTCAACATCTGGAGTGAGAACGTGAAGGACTTGCAGAAAGTTGAGTCCAACGTACGCTATCTCCGTAGTGCGTACGCAACCATCTGCAACGCCTGCGAGGTCGAACCACTCAGCGTTGAGGAAATCCTCGCCGAGAAAGATGCTCGAGCGGCCAAGAAGGCTGCGAAGAAGGACAAGCAGCCGAAGGCCAAGAATACCCAACCTGCTGAAGAATCAATGGAGAGTCAGACCAAATAGACTCTCCTTTTTCTTTTATCGTTATGGAAATCCGATTAGAAAACTGGAACATAGAAGCGGTCACTGGCTATAAGCCTCTGACCACTTTCTATCTTGACTTCTCCATCGCAGACAAGTTCGGTCTCACTGCCATTCAAGACACCTTTGATATGGCATTCAGAGAGTACAAGAATAACTACAAGTACATCACTGAACTAGTGATGGTATTGAACTGGAAGATCTGGCGTTGGCATAAGCACGATGATGACTACGCAAAGTTATATAACACTCTATGGGAGAAACTTGACGAGTGGTGTATGGACAACCTTAAAGGTGAAGAATTAGATTATTACATTCAAACAACAGATTAAGTATGAAAAGCACGATTAAGCAAGGAGACATCATCCGGGTCATCAAGATGGATGATGCGAATGGCAAAGACTGGGCTGCAGCCAAGATGAATGGCCAGACCTATATGGTGGAGTTTGTGGATGATGCAGGACAAATCCATGTGTACGGAAGCGGACTCGCAATCATTCCCGAAGCCGACGAGTTCGAAATCGTGGAACAATGACACTTCACTCTCCCGGCCGCAGCTTGCTTTTTGTCCTGTTCTGGACATTCTACTGGAAACTCTTCCAATAGCCGGGAGAGTTTTTTTGTAAAAAAATGAAGAAATAAATGAATTATGGAAGAAACGCTCCTATATTATGGATGCTTATAATAAAATGTGTTTAAATGTTTTTTAAAATCAACAGTTCTGCTGTGAAGCACAACTGTTTTTCTTTTTTATCTCAGTCTTATGGAGAAGTGGTATCATAGTATTCAAGACTGGCACAGATTCGCTGATGCCGTTACCGATCTTGTCGAGGATTATCTTAAATACAGTTCAGAAATTGATGAGAATGACGGAATCTATGTGGATGATGATGATAATGTTCGTTTAATGGCCAGAAACGAGGCCCCTGACGAATCTGATTTCTATCCTATAATGAATCTATTAGATTTGTCTGAGAGTGTCCCTGAGGTCAATTATGAGGCAATTCAGGAGTTAACGGATAAGTATATCTTTGTTAGGTAAAGATAACCTTATAAAATGTGAAAAAGAGGTCGACTAAAAAGGGTCGGCCTCTTTTTTTGTTGTGCCAGAGCTCCGCTGCTGCAGCAGCTTGCCTCTTCGAGGACTCCGCTCGCTTTGCTC
>ONJB01000043.1 GCA_900318015.1 uncultured Bacteroidales bacterium
CGGCGACAACCCTTACGGCCCGTTCACCTACAAGGGCGTGATCCTCACCCCGGTCTTCGGCTGGACCACGCACCACTGCATCGTGGAATTCAAGGGCAAGTGGTACCTCTTCCACCACGACAGCGGTCCGTCCAAGGGCATCAACCGCCTCCGCAGCCTCAAGGTGTGCGAACTCACCTACAACGAGGACGGCACCATCCAGACTATCGAAGGCCTGGACGACTAGTTCCAAATTGACATCGTAAAAGAAGGTGGTCCAGACTTGGACCACCTTCTGCGTTTATGGAGCGCCATCGGCGTTTATTGCACGATCACGAAGCCGCCATTGCAGGGAATGGAGACCTTCACGGTGCCGCCCTTGTGGGTGCGGGCCTCGCGGGCGCCGAGGAAGGTGGCGGCGGTGGTCTGGCGCGGTTCCAGCGTCAGAGGGGCCTTCTTGCCGTGGAGCTTACGGGCGGCCTTAGCCGTAGCCGGCTCGACGGTATCGGAATACAGCGTATAGTCGCCGGCCGGGAGGTCGACCTCCACCGTGCGGGATTCCGGCGAGGCATTGATGCCCACATAATACCACTTATTACCCGCGCGGCGCGCGAGGACGACGAACTGCCCGGGGTAACCGTCGATGAACTTGACCTCGTCCCACTTCGTGGGCACGGCCTTCATGAAGTCGACGGCCCAGGCGGGGGCGTCGGTGAGGTTCTCCGGAGTCATCGCGAAGTGCTGGACGTAGCTCTGGAAGAGCACGGCCGTCGCGAGGGCGAAGACGTCGGAGGTGCGGCGGATGGAGCCGCGGCGGTTGAGGTCGTTGAAAGGGTTGTAAATCTTGTTGAGCGTGCTGCCGCCGAAGTCCATGGCCGCGACCGTGTTGCGGATGAAGGGGTGCAGCGTGGCGCTGAAGGCCTCGCGGTCGCAGCGGTACTGGCCGAAATAGAGGTTCTCGCTGGCGACGACGGCCTCGGCCGAGGCGAAGTTCGGGTACATCCGCTCCCAGCCGCGCGGCAGGGTGCAGCCGTGGAAGACGCACTGGAGGCCGTATTCATTGGCATCGACCAGGATGTCCTCGTAGAGCTGGAGCATCACTTGCTTGTCGGAGCCGAAGAAATCGACCTTGATGCCCTTGACGCCAAGTTTCTGGAGCCAGGCCATCTCGGCGCGGCGGGTGACGCTGCGGTTCATGATGTTCCGCGGCCCCTGTGGGGCGTCGTTCCAGTAGCCGTTGGAGTTGTACCAGACGAAGAGCCGGACGCCCTTCTCCTTGGCATAGGCGGCGATCTTCTCCATATTCTCCCGGCCGATCTGGGTGTCCCAGAGGGCGTCCACGAGGATGGTCTCCCAGCCCATCGCGGCGCTGAAGTCGATGTACTGCAGCTGGACGGGATAGGTGGTGTTGCTGTCCATCTTCAGGATCCAGCTCCAGGAACCGCGGGAAGGCTCGTAGACCTGGGAGGCCTCGTACTGCGGTTCCACGACGTCCCAGGCGACGGTGGTCTCGACGATGGGCTTCAGGTCACGGGCGACGGTGATGGTGCGCCAGGGCGTGCAGCCCGGGATGGCCAGGCCCACGGTGGAGGTGCCGTTTCCGCCGATTTCCTCCGGCATCGGGAAAGCGAGGCGGTAGGAGCCGTCGGCGTTGCCGATGAGCCGCCCGCCACAGTATGTCCCGTTCACGCCAGTCTCGCTGAGGAGCACCCAGCCGTCGTTCCCGTTGCGGAACAGCGCCGGGAACACGTAACCGTGGCCGTCGCCGTTCTTGCCCAGGGGCTGATCGGCCTGATAATCCGTCTCATAGCTGGGCGTGGTGCGGGCGAAGCCGGACATGGGCCCCATCATCGGGCTCAGGAAGCCCGTGGTCCCCTCCGGGAAAACATACCCGGTAACCTCATCCTCGATGACGCACACTTTCGTGTCGCGCTTGGCCGGATAGACCATATAGCGGAACGCGATGTCGTTCGCGCTCACCTGGAAGATGATGTCGATGGCAGGCTTCCCGTCCTTCGCGAAGGAGAAGACGCCCTTGTTCGCGCGATAATGGACCGTCGAGGTCTTGATGGTCGGGACGCTGTAGTCGTCGGCCACCGCCTCCTGGGCGAAGCCGGTGAGGGAGAGGCCGGCGGTGAAGTCGCCGATGTCGGCCTTCAGGCCGAGCGGCGACGGCGCCAGGAACGCCGTCCCGTCATACGCTACGCTGTAAGTGGGCTTACCGCCATTGTCCGACACGGTCACCACCAGCCGTCCGTCCGGGCTGGCCACGCGCTCTTCCGACGCCGCCACCGGCAGCGCAAGGAGCACCAAGCTGAAAATCAAGGCTGTCTTTTTCATCATGTTCAAAGATACAAACTTTTTTCTAAAAAGTGTTGCAAGTACACTTTTATTTCTCTATCTTTGCAAGTGTAGTTTTGACACTCAAACGATAACCATGACGCAGCAAGCGTTCTACAGTGTCCATCCCAAGTTCCACGCAGCCGTGGACTGCATCATCTTCGGATTCGAGGAGGGTGAGCTCAGCCTGCTGCTGCTCCAGCGGAATTTCGAGCCGGCGAAGGGAGAATGGTCCCTCGCGGGCGGGTTCGTGGAGGACGACGAGAACATCGACGACGCCGCCCGCCGGGTCGTCGCCGAGCTCACGGGCCTCGACGACCTGTATATGCGCCAGGTCCATACGTACGGCGAGGTAAGCCGCGATCCCGGTGAGCGCGTGCTCTCCACCGCGTACTACGCCCTCGTGGACATCAAGAAATACGACCGGGAGCTGGTCCGGGCCCACAACGCCTTCTGGATCCGGCTTCCCGAAATCCCCCACCTCATCTTCGACCATGACCGGATGGTGTCCGACGCCCTCCGTTTCATGCGCTACCAGGCCACGGTGAAACCCGTGGGCATCAACCTCCTCCCGGAGGAATTCACCCTCACGCAGCTCCAGGCCCTCTATGAGGCCATCCTCGGCGAGCCCATCGACAAGCGGAACTTCCGGAAGCGGATCGCCCAGATGGACTACATCGAGAAGACGGGCGGCATCGACAAGACCCTCTCCCGCAAGGGCGCGGCCCTGTACCGATTCAACCGGGAGAAGTACGACGGCAATTTCAAAATCTAACTCCAATAACACTCACATTCTATGTTCAACAATCTTCTCATCGCGGCTGCGGACCTGAACCGCATCTCGCTCGCCTCCTGGGACTGGATCGTGATCGCCATCTTCTTCCTGGCGATGGTCTGGATCTGCTGGGACGTCTCCCGCAAGAAGAAGGAAACCTCCGGTGACTACTTCCTCAGTGGCCGCAGCGCCACCTGGATCGCCATCGGCGCCTCCATCTTCGCCTCCAACATCGGCTCCGAGCACCTGATCGGCCTCGCGGGCACCGGCGCCTCCGCCGGCATGGCCCAGGCCCACTGGGAAATCCAGGGCTGGATGATCCTCGTCTACACCATGCCCGAATTCCTCGAGAAGCGCTACAACAAGGAAAGCCGCGGCATCCTGACCTGGCTCTCCCTCGCCAGCTACGTCCTCACCAAGGTGTCCGTGACCGTCCTCGCCGGCGGCCTCGCCCTGAACACCCTCCTGGGCATCAATTTCTGGGTCGCGGCCCTCGCCCTGGTGATCATCACCGCCATCTACACCGTCATCGGCGGCATGGAATCCGTTTTGAAGACCTCCGTCCTGCAGACGCCGATCCTGCTCATCGGTTCCCTCGTCATCCTGTGGCTCGGTCTCCGCGAACTCGGCGGCTGGAACGCGATGATGGACATCTGCGGCGCCCAGCCCGTCAATGACCTCGGCGACTCGATGACCGACCTGATGCGTTCCGGCAAGGATCCCGAATTCCCGTGGTACGGCGCCCTCTTCGGCTCCGCCATCATCGGCTTCTGGTACTGGTGCACCGACCAGTTCATCGTCCAGCGTGTCCTCTCCGGCAAGAACCAGAAGGAAGCCCGCCGCGGTACCATCTTCGGCGCCTACCTGAAGCTCCTCCCGGTGTTCCTGTTCCTCATCCCCGGCATGATCGCCTACGCGCTCACCAAGACCCCGGATTCCGCCATCGGACAGCAGCTCGCGACCGCGCTCGGCCTCCAGGCCGACGGGACCGTCGCCAACCCGGACATCGCCTTCCCGATGCTCGTCAACACCCTCCTGCCGGTGGGCCTGAAGGGCGTGGTGATCTGCGGTATCCTCGCCGCCCTCATGAGCTCCCTCGCCTCCCTGTACAACTCCTCCGCGATGCTGTACACCATCGACATCTACAAGCGCAAGCACCCGGAGACCGATGAGAAGAAGCTCGTCACCATCGGCCGTATCGCCACCGTCGTCGTGGTCGTCCTCGGCGTCCTGTGGATCTTCGTCATCCAGCGCATGGGCAAGAGCCTGTACAACTACATCCAGAGTGTCCAGAGCCTCCTCGCCCCGGCCATCGCCGCCGTGTTCCTCCTGGGTATCAGCTGGAAGAAGACCTCCCCGAAGGCCGGTATGTGGACCCTCATCGTCGGTCTCGTCCTGGGCTTCACCCGCCTCTTCACGATGATCATCAATCCGCAGGCCCACAACGTCTTCACCTACATCTTCAACGAGATGAACGTCTATGCGTTCTGCGTCTGGATGTTCCTGTTCTGCATCGCCCTCGCGATCGTCGTCACCCTGTGCACGAAGAAGCCCGCGCCGGAGCAGGTCCAGGGCCTGTGCTTCGGCACCGCCACGCCTGAGCAGAAGGCCGAAACCCGCGCCTCCTGGAACAAGTGGGACATCGTCCACACCGTCATCATCCTGGCCTTCACCGTGGCCTTCTACATCTATTTCTGGTAGTCTATGTTAGAAGAACTCAAAGAAAAGGTCTGCCAGGCCAACCTGGACCTTGTGAAGCACGGCCTCGTCATCTTCACCTGGGGCAACGTCTCCGCCATCGACCGGGAATCCGGCCTCGTGGTGATCAAGCCCTCCGGTGTCTCCTATGACGACATGAAACCGTCCGACATGGTGGTCGTGGACCTCGAAGGGAAAGTCGTGGAGGGCGAACTCCGGCCCTCCTCCGACACCCCCACGCACCTCGTCCTGTACAAGGCGTTCCCTGAAATCGGCGGCGTGGTCCACACCCACTCCACCTTCGCCACGGCCTGGGCCCAGGCCGGCCGCGACATCCCGAGCCTCGGCACCACCCACGCCGACTACTTCTACGACGACATCCCCTGCACGCGCGACATGAAGAAGAAGGAAATCTTCGGGGAGTACGAGAAGGAAACCGGCAACGTCATCGTCGAGCGTTTCAGCGCCATGAAGCCCATGGACACCCCCGCGGTCCTCGTCAAGAACCACGGTCCCTTCACCTGGGGCACCGACGCCGACAACGCCGTCCATAACGCCGTCGTCCTCGAGGAAGTAGCCAAAATGGCCTTCATCGCCAAGTCGATCCACCTCTCCAGCAACATCTACATGGGACCGCTGGAGACCAACAAGCCCTCGATGAACAAGATGCTCATCGAGAAGCACTACTCCCGCAAGCACGGCCCGAACGCTTACTACGGCCAGAAAAAGAAGAAGGAATCCAAACTCAAGAAACACTAAAACACTGAATAGCATTATGGCATTTGAAAATTGCGAATTATGGTGGGTGACCGGTGCGCAGCTCCTCTATGGCGGAGATGCGGTGGTCGCCGTCGACGGGCATTCCAAGGAAATGGTGGAAGGCCTGAATGCGTCGGGCAACATTCCCGTCAAGATTGTCTATAAGGGTACCGCCAACTCCAGCAAGGAGGTCGAGGCCGTGATGAAGGCCGCGAACAACGAGGAGAAGTGCGTCGGCGTGATCACGTGGATGCACACCTTCTCCCCCGCCAAGATGTGGATCAAGGGCCTCCAGTCCCTGGAGAAGCCCCTCCTGCACTTCCACACCCAGTACAACGCGGAGATTCCGTGGGGCGACATCGACATGGACTTCATGAACCTGAACCAGAGCGCCCACGGCGACATCGAGTACGGCCACATCTGCACCCGGATGCGCATCCAGCGCAAGGTCGTCGTCGGCTACTGGAAGGACGAGGCCGCACAGAAGCAGATCGCCGTGTGGGCCCGCGTGGCCGCCGGCGTCGCCGATGCGAAGCAGGTCCGCTGCCTGATGTTCGGCATGAACATGAACAACGTCGCCGTGACCGACGGTGACCGCGTCGAGTTCGAGCAGCGTCTGGGCTATCACGTGGACTACTACCCGGTTTCCTCCCTCATGGAGTACTTCAAGAAGGTCACGGACGCCGAGACCGACGCCCTGGTCGAGGAGTACAAGAAACTGTACACCGTCAAGATCGACGAGACCGGCGAAAAGGTGTACTGGGAGAAGGTGCGGAATTCCGCCAAGGCTGAAATCGCCCTCCGCCGCGTCCTGAAGGACGAAGGCGCCACCGCCTTCACCACGAACTTCGACGACCTCGGCGACGCCGATGTCGACGCCCCCGACTTCTGCGGCTTCGACCAGATCCCGGGCCTCGCTTCCCAGCGCCTGATGGAAGAAGGATACGGCTTCGGCGCCGAAGGCGACTGGAAGACCGCCTGCCTGTACCGCACCTGCTGGGTCATGTCCCAGGGCCTGCCGAAGGGCTGCTCCTTCCTTGAGGACTACACCCTCAACTTCGCCGGCGACCGCAGCTCCTGCCTGCAGAGCCACATGCTCGAGATCTGCCCGATGATCGCGGTCGACAAGCCCAAGCTCGAGGTCCATTTCCTCGGCATCGGCATCCGCAAGCAACCCACCGCCCGCCTCGTCTTCACCTCGAAGACCGGCTTCGGCATCAAGGCCACCGTGGTGGACCTCGGCAACCGTTTCCGTCTCATCGCGCAGGACGTGGAGTGCATCGAGCCCAAGCCGATGCCCAAGCTCCCCGTCGCCTCGGCCCTCTGGGTCCCGCAGCCGACCTTCGAGGTGGGCGCCGGCGCCTGGATCCTCGCGGGCGGCACGCACCACTCCGCCTTCAGCTATGACCTCACGGCCGACTACTGGGACGATTTCGCCGAGATGACCGGCATCGAGTTCGTCCACATCAACAAGAACACCACCATCCCCGAGTTCAAGAAGGAACTCAAGATGAACGAGGTGTACTACATGCTGAACAAAGCCCTGAAGTAGCATGGACCCGAGGATCACCATCGAAACCGGCAAAGCCATCCTGGGCATCGAGTTCGGATCCACCCGGATCAAGGCCGTCCTGGTCGATGAGGACCACAAACCCATCGCCCAGGGCGCCCACGAGTGGGAGAACCAGCTCGTGGACGGCCTCTGGACCTACAGCAAGGAGGCCCTCTGGTTCGGCCTGCAGGACTGCTACGCCTCCCTCCGGGCCGATGTGAAGGCCCGCTATGACGTCGAGATCGAGCATCTGGCCGCCATCGGCATCAGTGCGATGATGCACGGCTACATGCCCTTCGACGCGGAAGGGAGCCTGCTGGTCCCGTTCCGTACCTGGAGAAACACCAACACCGGTCCCGCCGCCGCGGAGCTCTCCAAGCTCTTCGTCTATAACATCCCGCTGCGCTGGAGCATTTCCCACCTGTATCAGGCCATCCTGAACAAGGAGGAACATGTCCCCCAGATTGCGTACTTCACCACCCTTGCCGGCTACATCCACTGGAAGCTCACCGGCGAGAAGGTCCTCGGCGTGGGCGATGCCTCCGGCATGCTGCCCATCGACCCTGTGACCGGCGACTACCGCGCCGACATGGTGGAGAAATTCGAGAAGCTCGTCGCTCCCTGCGGCTTCCCCTGGAAGCTGCGGGACATCCTGCCGAAGGTCCTGCCTGCCGGTGCCAAGGCAGGCGTCCTGAGCGAGACCGGCGCCAAGCGCCTGGATATCTCCGGCCACCTCAAGGCGGGGATTCCCCTGTGCCCGCCGGAAGGCGACGCCGGAACCGGGATGGTGGCGACGAACGCCGTCAAGCCGCGTACGGGCAACGTGTCCGCCGGCACCTCCTCCTTCTCGATGATCGTCCTGGAGCACGAGCTGTCCAAGCCGAACGAGATGATCGACATGGTCACCACGCCGGACGGAAACCTCGTCGCGATGGTGCACTGCAACAACTGCACGTCCGAACTGAACGCCTGGGTGAAGTTGATCCGCGAGTACCAGCAGCTGCTGGGGCCTATCGAGGACAAGCACGACATCTACCGTGTCCTGTTCACGCACGCCCTGCAGGGCGATCCTGACTGCGGCGGTCTCGTGGCCTACAACTACGTCTCCGGCGAGCCGGTCACCGGCTTCGCGGAAGGACGTCCCCTGTTCGTGCGCAGCGCCTCCGACAAGTTCTCCCTCGCGAACTTCATGCGCGCCCAGCTCTACGGCGCCATCGCGGTGCTCAAGATCGGCAACGACGTGCTCTTCAACCAAGAGCACGTGAAAGTGGACCGCATCACCGGCCACGGCGGCCTGTTCAAGACGCCGGTCGTGGGACAGCGCTTCCTTGCCGCCGCCCTGAACTCCCCCATCTCCGTGATGGAGACGGCGGGCGAAGGCGGCGCCTGGGGCATCGCGCTCCTGGGCTCCTACATGGCGAACGGCAGCAACCTTTCCCTCCCCGACTTCCTGGACAAGGTGGTCTTCGCCGGCAACACCGGCACCCAGATCAACCCGGACCCCGCCGAAGTCGCCGGCTTCGAGGCCTACCTGGCCAATTACAAGGCCGCCCTCCCCGTGGAGGCCGCCGCCGTGAAGCACAAGAAGTAGAGATTCTTCGCTTCGCTCAGAATGACAAAGGGGTGCACCGACTGGTGCACCCCTTCGTCGTCATGGCCGGCTTGACCGGCCATCTCTTACAGTTCCCAGGCGAGGGCGGAGGCGCCGAGGATGGCGGCGTCGGACTCCTTGAGCTGGGAGAAGACGAGCTTCACCTTGCCGCGCCAGAGCGGGATGACGTTCTCGTCCATGGCCTTGCGGATGGGTTCCTCCAGGAATTCGCGGGCGCGGGCGAGGCCGCCGAAGAGGACGATCGCCTCCGGGGCGGAGAACTCGATGAAGTCCGCGAACTTCTCGCCGAGGATGCGGCCAGTGTATTCGAACACGCGGAGGGCGAGCTTGTCACCTTCCTTCGCGGCCTCGTACACGTTCTTGGACTTGATCTTGTCCAGGGAACGCAGGACCGAGGGTTCGTCGGTCATGTCCAGCCACTCGCGGGCGGTGCGGGCGACGCCGGTAGCGGAGGCGTAGGTCTCCAGGCAGCCGTCCTTGCCGCAGTTGCAGCGGCGGCCGTTGTGCCGCACGGCGCAGGTATGGCCGAGCTCGCCGGCAAAGCCGTCGTGGCCGTACACCACTTCACCGTTGATCACGATACCGGAACCGACGCCGGTGCCGAGGGTGATCATGATGAAGTTCTTCATGCCGCGGGCCGCGCCGTAGGTCATTTCACCCATCGCAGCTGCATTCGCATCATTGGTGAGGGACACGGGGATGCCGTTCATCTGCTCCTGGAGCATCTTGGCGAACGGGATGTTGCCGCCCTGGGCCCATACGAGGTTCACGGCGTTCTCGACGACGCCGGTGTAGAAGTTACCGTTCGGGATACCCACGCCGATGCCGCGGATGCTGCCTTCGGCCTTGGCCTCCACGATGATGCGGTTCAGGGCCTCGGCGAGCGCCGCGACGAATTCGTCCGCATTGGTGGTGTTCTCAGAGCTGATGACGGTCTGGGCAACGATGTTGCCACGGGCGTCCACGACGCCGCACTTGGCGGTCTGGCCGCCTACGTCGATACCGATAACGAGATCTTGTGCCATATTCGATTAGTCTACGGGGATGTCCTTGTTCACGTTCTTGGAGCCGATGAGGGCGTAGAAGAGCAGGTAGCCGAGCATGGCGACGACGAGCCAGTAGCTGTTCATGTAGCCGGCGCTCTTGGCGATCTGTTCCTGGATGAACGGCATGATACCGCCACCCACGACCAGCATCATGAAGATACCGGACGCGGCTTCGGTATACTTGCCCAGACCCTCGACGGCGAGATTGAAGATGGCGCCCCACATCACGGAGGTGCAGAGACCGCAGAGGACAAGGAAGAGGCAGCTCAGCGGGACCTGGAACATGGCGAAGCCGTCAGCGACGCTGTAGCCGGGCATGCTCACGGTGACCGTCTTCGGGGTGAAGATGGCAGCAAGCACGAGGATGATGGCGACAGTGCTCACGACGGTCATCTGCGTGCGGGTGGAAACCTTGCCGGAGATGAGCGTGGAGGAGAAACGACCCACCATCATGAGGAGCCAGTACACGGCCGCGATGGCGCCGCCGATGGCGGCTCCGTTGACGGCGATGCCGGCGCCCTTGGCGGAAGCGTCGGCCAGGAAGAAGTTCACCTGGGACGGGATGCCGATTTCGATACCCACATACATGAAGATCGCGACGGCGCCGAGCACGAAGTGACGGAAGTTCCACGCGCTGTGTTCATAGACGGTGGTCTTGCGCTCCTTGGCGGGCTCGGGGATGGTCAGGAAGGAGATGATGATGAACGCGAGGGCGAAGACGGCCATGGCGATGAACAGCAGCGGGGTGACGTCGGCCATCGAGGTCTGCGCGGTGACGGTGCCGATGAGGGCGCCCACCAGCAGCGGAGTGAGGGTGCCGGTCAGGGAGTTCAGGGTACCGCCGATCTGGATGTACTGGTTGCCCTTGTTACCGCCGCCGCCGAGGATGTTCAGCATCGGATTCACGACGGTGTTCAGCATGCACACGCAGAAACCGCAGATGAACGCGCCGAGCAGGTAGATGACAATGGCCCAGTTAAAGTTGGCGCCGAAGAAAGGAACATCCAGGAAGGAACGGCTGGACAGCCACTGGATGATGACGCCGATGAGGCCGGTTGCGAGGGCGATGAGGGTGGTCTTCTTGTAACCGACCTTCAGCAGCATCTTGCCGGCGGGAATGCCCATGAACAGGTAGGCGGCGAAGTTCATCAGGTTGCCGGCCATGCGGGACCACTCGAACTTGTTGCCCCAGATGGTGCCGAATGGAGCGGCCATGTTGGTCACGAAGGAGATCATCGCAAAGATGAAGCACATCGTGATGATGGCCACCAGATTGGTGTTTTTCTTGGTTTCAGTCATCTTGTCTAGAGTTTTATTGTTAAATAATTATAGTCGGTCGGTTAAAAATCTCTCAAATATAGAAAATTTTTCGCAACTTTGTATACAACTAAGACAACACAACAAAACAATTGTACATATGAAAAAATTACTGATCCTGCTCGGCGCAGCGGCCCTTCTCGCGGCCTGCGGCCAGCAGAAAAACCTCACGGTTTCCGGTCTGGACCCGAAGGATTTCGAAGGCACTTACAACGGCATGCCCACCGCCCTGTACACGATGACCAATGCGAACGGCATGGAGGTGTGCGTCACCAACTTCGGCGGCCGCATCGTCTCCATCATGGTTCCGGACAAGAACGGAAACATGCAGGACGTCGTCCTGGGCTTCGACAAGGTCTCCGATTACTTCCCGGAGAACAACCAGACGGACTTCGGCGCCGCCATCGGCCGGTATGCGAACCGCATCAACCAGGGCAAGATCACCCTGGACGGCGTGGAGTACCAGCTCCCGCAGAACAACTTCGGCCACTGCCTCCACGGCGGTCCCACCGGCTGGCAGTACCAGGTATATGAGTGCGTCGAGGCCGACGCGAGCCACGTGAAGCTCCTCCGCGTCTCCCCCGACGGCGACAACAACTTCCCGGGCGAAGTGAAGGCCTATGTGACCTACACCCTCACCGACGACAACAAGATCGACATCCAGTACGAGGCCACGACCACGGCCCCGACCGTCATCAACATGACGAACCACTCCTACTTCAACCTCTCCGGCGACCCGGCCAAATACGATGTGCTGAACCATCTGCTGAACATCAACTCCACGTCTTTCACCCCGGTCGACGACACGTACATGACCACGGGAGAAATCGTCCCTACCGCCGGCACGCCGTTTGATTTCAAGAATTTAAAGCCTGTCGGCCAGGATATCTTCGCCGACGACGAACAGCTCCGCAACGGAAACGGCTACGACCACAACTGGGTGCTGGATTCCGCCGGCGACATCAAAAAGAATGCTGCCATGCTGTACAGCCCGGAGTCCGGCATCACGCTCTTCGTCTATACCGACGAACCCGGCATCCAGGTCTATTCCGGGAACTTCCTGGACGGTACCGTCAAGGGCAAGAAGGGAGTCGTCTACGAGCAGCGCCACGGCATCTGCCTCGAGACCCAGCACTATCCCGACTCGCCCAACAAGCCCGAATGGCCTTCGGTAGTCCTCCGCCCCGGAGAGACCTACCACAGCCGCTGCATCTTCTCTTTCATCGTGAAAGAAGACTAAAGAAACAAAAAGCCCGGTCAATGACCGGGTTTTTTCTTAATCTTTCCAAGTAGCGGAGACTACGGCTTTCGCCGGCACCTTGACAGCGACCGCATGGCCACCGCTCTCGAAGGTAAACTGTCGGTCAGCCGCTCCCTCATTCAGGATCAGGACACCGTAGGACTTGTCCGGATTGCGGAAGGCAAGATAGGTCACATCCGTAAAGGTGTTTCCAGTCGTGCCGATCCGGACCGCGCCCGGCTTGATGACCACTGACGGGTGGACAATGTCGTACCAGTGGGACTTGCGGTCCACGGAAGCCAGGCTGTGGGAGGCCGGGTCGATGGAGACGGCGCCATAACAGGTGCTGCAGCCGCCCGGCCGATACGGCTTTCCTTCGTTGTCCAGCATCAGATTCCACAGGGTCACGCCCTTGCCCCAGCGTTTCAGCGTTCCCAGGATAATGTTGCGGAAATCCTCCTGAAACTGGGCGCCGAAGCCCTTTCCGTAATTCCAGGTTCCGATGGACGCTTCCGTGAACCAGATTCCCTTATCAGGGGCCGACTGGTGGATCTTGTCCAATTCAGTGACGTTGCCCCCATAGTTGTGCCAGGCGGAGCCCGCCGCATACTTGGCGGCTTCCGCATCCGCATAGATCTTCAGCGGATAGCTCTTCTGGTCGGCCATGTCATCGTAGTTGTAGTTGTGGTCGAAAAGAAGGATTTCCGTCTTCAACCCGGCCTTTTCAAAGGCCGGGCCCACGACCTTCAGGAAATCGCGCTGGTCCTGCCAGGGCATGTACAGGGACATGGAGTTCCCTTTATTCAGAGGCTCGTTCTGGAGGGTGACGTACTTGACCTGATAGCCCCGCTTCTGCATCTCCTGCACCCACTTCACGAAATAACCGGCGTAATCAGCGTAATATTTCGGATTCAGGCGTCCGGAGGTCCAGCTGTTGAAGGCGGCGCCGGAGCCATCGAGCGTCATCTTCATCCAACGGGGGCAGCTCCACGGGGAGCCGATGATCTGGACGTTCGGATTGATCCGGTAGATCTCGTCCAGGATCGGGAAGAGGAACTGTTTCTCGCTCTCATGGACCGCGAAATTCTGCATCCCCTCCTTGTCACACCAGGTGTATTCATCCATGGAGAAGTCCGAGCCGCCGATACACACGCGAATCAGCGAAGAGCCGGCGCCCTCCGAGGGGCTGAAAAGTTCTTTCAAAAACTTCGTCCGGTCCTCCTGGCTCATTCTGAGCAGGTTGTAGCAAGATGCCTGAGTGATGGCCAGGCCGAAACCGTCCACCGTCTGGAAAGTCTCGTCCGTGAAGCGGATGACATTCTGCGCCGTCGCAGACGGCTTGCTGAACGCCACGCCGGATTTCTGGAAATCGCGCGTCTTGTCAAACGTGGTCGTCCACAACGTAGCGTCATAAACCATGGAGGGCTCAGGCGTCGGAACCGGCTCCGGCTCTGGATCCTTTCCACCACAGGAACAGGAGCACAGAGCGAGCAGGCTGAGGATGGCGATGGGGAACAGTTTCTTCATCAGACGAGAAATCTTAAATCTTTTAATTTATAAGTAAAAATATTTATTTAACTTTTAATCCGTAAATAATTTGCTTATTTGGGTAAAAGGTCATACCTTTGCCATGG
Organism: uncultured Bacteroidales bacterium; assembly: GCA_900318015.1. Classification (GTDB taxonomy): domain Bacteria; phylum Bacteroidota; class Bacteroidia; order Bacteroidales; family UBA932; genus Cryptobacteroides. Next base: position 13,953 of record ONJB01000043.1, read on the forward strand.
ACATTGAATTCAAGTTCATGTCTATTTGTTAAGTTCGTTTTATATACCGGCCGGGTCTCTTGGGGAGGAGACCCGGCCAATCTTTTGCTAACGTATTTTCTGATTGAGAATTAATCGAGCGGGAACAGGAGCATGCCCTTGTCCTTATGGACATAATAGATCACATCCTGCTCGGGGCTCATATAGAAAATGAAAGCGTTGTCCGCTGGGGCACCCGTATTATCCACAATCGAGAACTCGTGACGAAGGATGGTCACATCGATATCCCCTTCATCGGGAATGTTATGCCAATTGACGGTATTCTCCACATCAATCGTTCCCTGCTGGACAATCTCCGTCTTTCCAGGCTTATAGGTGTCCGGATTGGGCATATGCTCTTTCAGATAACCTTCAACCAGGGGATTCACTTGCTCAGAACCAGAAGAACAACCCAGAAGAAGGGCAGCCGCAAAAAGAATAGAAAAAAAACGTTTCATGAATCGGTATATTTAAACTGAATACAAAAATAGCCAAAATTATTTGTTATCTGATTTCTTTTCTTCCGCCTCCGTGACATTTCCCTTGATATAAATACGGAGAACCGGTTTCACGCCATTGGAGAAAACAGTGATCATCTGGTTGAAAGGACCGGTATGAGGAGGATGATATACAACCTTGAATGTCGCAGAATCACCGGGAGCCACAGGATCCGTAGAATACTCCGGAACCACACAGGGGCATCCAGGACTGAGCTTGGAAACGATCAGAGGCGACTCCCCCGTATTCTTATACTGGAAAACGAATTCTTGAGGACCGGCAGAAATAGGGAAAGATCCTTTGCTGAGGGTATTCCGAGAAAAAGACAGTTGCGCTGGCTCCTGGGCGGCAACGAGACCGCACGATCCCAGCAGGCAGACAAATAAGAATAGCTTGCGAAGCAACATACGTTCAAAAAATAATAAAAGGGGCAGAGCCTAAGCCCTGCCCCTCTTATTCAAATATTGTTCCAAAGAACAGTTCTAATTACTCTTCGATGGTGGTGCTGACAGGAACCTTGATGTCATTGACATCGATGGAACCCCAACCGTACTTGACAGTCACATTCATGAACAGGTTGAACGCGGTGCTGATGACCTGACCGTTGTTCTTGTAGGTGATGTAACCGAAGTCAGTCTTCTTAAGCTTCTTGTACTCCTCAGGCTTGGTCACAACCTCATCCATGTCGTCGTAAGCGACGCGGGCGAGCTGGAGGTAAGCCGGGATCGCAGCCACTCTGCCGTTCAGGTCGCACTTGACATTCTCAAGATCAACCTCAACCTCGAACGGACCGTAGAAGCCCCAGAAGAACGGATAGTTGGAGAACTGACGGTTCTTACCGTACTCAGCGCCGGAGATCCACTTCTTGCTGTCGAGCTCGCTTCTCCAGTCGGAAGGAGAAATGAGATCCTCGATGCGGATGTAGGAACCCTTCTCACCGTAGGAAACACCATCAATATACTTGTCAGCAGCGATATTGGAGATGTTGATCGGACGGACGTAGTCGGCACGGAAGTGATCCTGACCGTTGAACGTGATCTTGACAACCTTATTCGGATCACTGCAGGCATAACCCTTGGCGCCAATGTTCACATAGAGCTGCTTGGTGTTGAGGAGAGCCTTCGCAAGATCGGACTCCTTGTTCAGGGTGATCGTGTTCAGGAGCTCATCCGGGTGGTTGTTGATGACAGCGATCGTGTCGTAAGCAGCAGCACCCTTAACCTTGGCGGTCAGGACAGTGTCCTTGAGGATCTTGAACTCGACATCCTTGCCGTCAATCTTCGGAGCCTTGATGTCGTGACCCTTGGTACCGCAGAAGAAGTAATCAACCTTGGTGATGTACGGAGCGAGTCTGATCAGACCCTCGACAGCACCTTCCTTCTTAACAGCCTCATCGTCCTTTCTCCAGGTCTCGAAGCTATAGTTGATCTCGTTCACGAAGACGCAGTGCTCAGGGATGGAGTCGGTGTCGAACGCACCTACGGCGACATTGTAACGGGTAGCGGTCTTATCAGCGTTCCAGAAGTTGGAGATGTAGTCGGCAGGAAGGACATTATATTCCTTCGCGACAGGATCAACCTTACCAACAAGTCTGATGATCGCCTTGAGTTCCGGAGTACCGTCCTTGTAGTAAGCCACATAGTGCTCAATCTCCTTACCGGCATACTTCCAAGCTTCTTCAGCAGTGACGGTCCACTTCAGGATGTGAGTACCCTGGGACTCGCTGTTGACGATATCCTCAACCGTACCGACATTGACCCAAGGATCCATCATCTCACCCGGCTTCTTAGGATTCGGGATCTGAGCACCCATGTAAGCATCGTTGAACGCGTCATAGAGGGCGTGGAACTCCTTAGCCGGCAGACCGATCTCGTTGTAGATCTTCTCGTTCATGTACTGAACGGTGGTCAGGAGGGTGTCACCGGTGTTGCAGATGAAGCCGAACGCGTCATCGAATTCGTAGGTGGCGTCGAAGTCGGCCTGCTCACGGTTGGAGATGAAGATCTTCAGGTAAGCATAGGCGACCACATCATCACCGTGCTTGAGGGCGACGCGGATGATCGGAGTACGACCGACAGCGGCGATACCGGAAGTGGTGAACACCTTCGGGGTGAAGACACCGTCCTCGAGGGTGACAAAGTCAGCCTGGTCGGTGAGGGAAGGATCGATCTCAGTACCGATGCGGTAGTTCTTGACAACCTCGAAGGACCAGGTCAGACCGAGTCTCTCAAGATCGGCAGCGATCAGTTCAGCATCCTTGTCATTCGGGGTGGCAGCGACAGTGTGGGCAGCAACGATCGTCTTGAGATCGAGGGAGCTGTCGTACTTCACGGAGACATCGCAGGTAGCCTGAGCCTCGTCCAGGGTCATTTCACCCACAGTCCAAGCCTCGACATCGTCGATGTAAGCCTCGTCGTCAATCTCGGAAATACCGAAATCATAGTCGAGATCATCGTCCTTGAGGGCGCGACGGAGATGGGCATCCTTGGCCTCACCGAGAACGGCGAGGTTATCCTTGGCCCAGCTGTTCTTGAAAGCGATCACGAGGTTGTCGAGCTCATTCTTCTGGAGCATCGCATAGTCGGAGGTAACGAACTCGCCGTCAGCCTTCTCGATGTTGAGGGCCATCACGGAGAGGAGATCTTCGGTAGCAGGAGTGCCTTCGACAAGGACCTCGACGGTCAGGACACCCTTTTCAAAGCTCTTGAAGACAGGGGTCACAGCGAAATCCTTAGAAGCCTCGGCCTTGGTCTCGATCTTCTTCGCGTTGGGAACAACGACGAAGGAGAGGAAGTCGGACTCACCTTCCTTCAGGAAGGAAAGGTCAGCGTTGGTCGGGTTCACGTGATACTGGGCGAGGATCGCCGGCTGCACGTCCACGGAATCGACCTTGACCCACTTATTCTTGACCTTAACGGTATCGATCACGGCATATTCGTCAGCAGAATCCTTCGTGCCGTTCTTGATGACATTGGGCCAGTAGTGGAAGTTGTCGAAAACGAGAGCCTCGACACCGTCGATATAGGTGTTCGGCATGAAGACCAGGCTCTTGACCTCGGCGAGCAGGGAGATGGTATACGGATCCTTACCCTCGATGCCCTTGAAGACGAGCTGATTGTTCTCCTTGTCCCAGACAGCGGTGATAGCGCCGGGCTTCAGGAAAGAGATCGTGGTCTCGGAAGCGACATACTCGCCCTTGGTGGCATCCCAGGTGTACTTGGTGAAGAAACCGGTCTCGGTGTTCGGGACATAGTACTCGCCATTCTGGCCGTCCTTGCCGTCCTTACCGTCCTTACCATTCTCACCGTCCTTGCCGTCCTTGCCGTCTTTACCGGCAGCAGCAAGACCAGTGTCCTTGCCATCGATGAACCAGTTGCCGTTGTCACCGATAGTGACGACAGAACCGTCCTTACCGTTGGCACCGTCCTTGCCGTCCTTACCGTCCTTACCGTCCTTACCATCGGTACCGTTGGTACCGTTGACGATGTTGTAAGTACCCTTGTTGGTGGTTACGGTGATACCGCCCGCCGTCGTGGTAACGTTAGTCACAACCTCACCAGCATCGATCTTCGTCTGGAGATCGGTGAGCTTCTGGGTCAGTTCGGCGACCTTCTTGTTCAAGCTCTCGATGTCCGGCGCGAAATCTTTCTGGCAAGACACAGCTCCGACAAGTGCGGCGGAAATCGCTGCACTGGTCAGGAAAAATTTGAATAACTTGTTCATAAATTTTGGATTAATGGATAAATAATAGTTTTAAATTGTTTCTGATTCTGTCTGACTCCCGGAGGAGTTAAAACCCATTTGTCAAGTTTTAGTCCTTAGAATGCTATAGTTTTTAAGTTTATTCGACAGTGCTGATCACCACGCGGTTCAGGTCGTTCTCAGCGAACGGCTGGATGAGATCACCGTTGCCTACGATGGAGACGATACGGGATTCAGCGATTCCGCGCTCGGTCAGGAAGGCCTTCACGGCGGCTGCGCGCTGGTCGGAGAGTTTCTGGTTGATCCGCTTGTTGCCCGTGCCCTTGTCGGCGTGGCCGGCGATGGAGAGGTTCACGGACGGGTTCGCTTTCAACCAGTCGATGTAGCGGATGAGCTTCGCGGCTTCCTCGTCGGAGATGACCGCGGAGTTGATCGTAAAGAACGTATTCACTTGACGCATTTCTGCGGCGAGTCTCTCAGCAGCAGCCTTTTCGGCGGCGAGTTTGTCGGCGAGGGCCTTCTCGGCGGCGGCCTTCTCGGCGGCGGCCTTCTCGGCAGCGAGCTTCGCAGCGCGCTCGGCCTCGAGGCGGGCCTTCTCGGCAGCAGCGGCGGCCTCGGCGGCAGCCAGCTCAGCCAGATACTTGGCGCTCGGGCGGGTAGCCTTGCCGAAATTGATCTTCAGGCCGGCGAGGGCGTTGTACTGATAATCAGGGTTGCCGGCTTTCTTGGAGTTGAAACGGTCGCTCAGGACATTGCCGTTCACCTCGAGGTTGAGGGCGACGTTCTCGGAGAGGCGGATGTCGAAGCCCAGGCCCACACGGCCGACCGGAGAAATCAGGCTCTTGTTCCAGAGATAGCCGAAATACTCGGCGGGCTTGACGGCCTTGACATTGTTCGCACCGTTCTTGAAACCGAAGGCAGCACCACCGCCGATGAGCGCATACGGATCGAGCACCCGCTTGTGGTTATAGCCGAAGAGATTCGCCAGATGGAAGGTGAGGTCCACGTTCCCCTGCAGGAAGTTGAACTTGTACACTTCGATCGGAATGGAATTACCCTTGGCCTGCCAGCCGCTCGCACCCACTCGGAGACCGAGGGTCGGGTTGAACTGATAGCCCAGGGAGAGGGCTCCAGCCGGAGAGAGCAGGTCCTTGAACACCGTCTCACCGACCGTGTGGGCTACGCCACCCTGGATCTGACCGTACCAGTGGGGATTGAACTCCACGGTGGGATCCGACTTGCTCTGCTGGGCAAACGCCACCTGGGTACCCAGGGCAAGCACGAAAAGCAGTGTTAATTCTTTCAGTTTCATATACTATATAAAATAAGTGCTCAAAACTACCTGTATATGGGCCTCGATCTTATCCCAATAGGGACAGCCAAGCAACGCGTTCAAATCTGGACACTTTCATATACGAAGGCAAAAATAAGCAGAATAATCTAATTTTCCCAACTTTTTTTAAAATTTCGCTAAAAAAAAACGATACTCACCGATATGTACGAGGTTTTTCATACCTTTGCACCTATAAAAATAGAAACGAGACTTATCATGGCTATTTCCAACGACTTCAACGAGCAGGAACGCGGGCGCAGGGAATCCCTGGCGAAACTCCGCGAACTGGGCATCAATCCATATCCCGCCCCCCTGTACCCGGTGGACACCACCACCGCGGAAATCGCGGCGGGCTATGATCCCGAAAAGGGCAATTTCGCCGATGTGTGCCTCGCAGGCCGCATCATGTCCCGCCGCATCATGGGCGCAGCCTCCTTCATGGAGCTGCAGGACCACGCGGGACGCATCCAGGTCTATGTCAAGCGCGACGAGATCTGCCCCGGCGAGGACAAGACCTTATATAATACAGTGTTCAAGAAACTCCTGGACATCGGCGACATCATCGGCATCAAGGGTTTTGCCTTCATCACCCAGACCGGCCAGCTTTCCGTCCACGCGAAGGAGCTCACCGTCCTCTCGAAGTCCCTCCGCGTCCTCCCCATCGTGAAAACCGACGCCGACGGAACGGTGCACGACAGCTTCGAGGATCCGGAGCTCCGCTACCGCCAGCGGTATGTGGACCTCGTGGTGAACCCGCAGGTGAAGGAAACCTTCGTCAAGCGGGCGAAGATCATCTCCACGATGCGCCGTTACTTCGACGAGGCCGGCTGCCTGGAGGTGGAGACCCCGATCCTGCAGCCCATCCCGGGCGGCGCGACCGCGCGCCCGTTCATCACGCACCACAACGCGCTGGATGTGGACATGTATCTCCGCATCGCGAACGAGCTGTACCTCAAGCGCCTCATCGTGGGCGGCTTCCCCGGCGTGTACGAGTTTGCGAAGAACTTCCGCAACGAGGGCATGGACAAGACCCACAACCCGGAATTCACCTGCGTGGAACTGTACGTCGCCTACAAGGATTACGAGTGGATGATGGATTTCACCGAGAAGATGCTCGAACAGGTGGCCGAGGCCACCGGCGGACTCACCAAGACCATCGCCGGGAACGAAATTTCCTTCCAGGGCCCCTTCCGCCGCCTCCGCATCCTGGACGCGATCCAGGAGTACGCCGGGGTCGATGTCAAGGGCATGGACGAGGCGCAGCTGCGCGCGACCTGCAAGCAGCTGAATGTCGAGGTCTCCCCGGAGATGGGCGTCGGGAAGCTCATCGACGCCATCTTCGGCGAATACTGCGAAAAGAAGCTCATCCAGCCGACCTTCATCATCGACTATCCCGTGGAGATGTCCCCGCTCACCAAGCGCTGCCGCTACGACGACACGCTCACCGAGCGGTTCGAGCTCTTCGTCGCCGGGAAGGAGCTGGCGAACGCCTACTCCGAGCTGAACGACCCGATCGACCAGCTCGAGCGCTTCGAGGAGCAGGCCGCCCTCAAGTCCAAGGGCGACGACGAGGCCATGTACATCGACTATGACTTCGTGCGCGCGCTGGAATACGGCATGCCGCCCACCTCGGGCATCGGCATCGGCATCGACCGCCTCACGATGTTCATGACCGGGAACGACGCCATCCAGGACGTGCTGTTCTTCCCGACGATGAAGCCGGAAAAGTTTTGAGGACAGAAACGATCACATCGGCCCAGAACCCGAAATTCAAGAATCTGCTCCTGCTGCAGGAAAAATCCAAGGCGCGGCGGGAGCAGGGTCTTTTTGTGGTGGAAGGCCGGCGCGAACTGGAGCATTGCCTGGAAGCGGGCTTCCGGGCGCGGACCCTGTTCGTGCGCGAGGACCTTCTCCCCAGGTTGGAGCCGCTCGCTATGCAGACAGGCTGTCCCGTCATCCTGCTGTCCCCTGCCCTCTATGCCAAAGCGGCGTACCGGGACGGGACCGAAGGCGTCATCGCGGAGGTTGAAGTCCGCGAACGTCGCCTGGAAGACCTCGCGCTCAGCGAGCATCCGCTCGTGGTCGTGCTCGAGTCCGTGGAGAAACCGGGGAACCTGGGCGCGGTGCTCCGCAGCGCCGACGCCGCCCGGGCCGATGCGGTCATCGTCTGCGACCCCCTGACGGACCTGTGGAACCCGAACCTCATCCGGGCCAGCATCGGCGCGGTCTTCACCGTCCCCACGGTGTGCGCCTCCTCGGCCGAGACCATCGGCTGGCTCAAATCCCGCGGGATCCGCATCCTCACCGCCCAGCTCCAGGATTCCTCCTGGTACTATGATACGGACATGACCGGCGGAACGGCCCTGGTGATGGGTACCGAATCCACCGGTCTGACCGATGTCTGGCGCCGCGCCGCCGATGCGCACATCCGCATCCCGATGCTCGGCCGCCTGGACAGTCTCAACGTATCTGTCTCCGCCGCCATCCTCCTCTTCGAGGCCGTCCGGCAGCGGAACGCCTGATTCCCTATTTGATTTCTCCGCTCTGGATGCGATCGAGGAAGTACTTCACCCGCCAGGTGTAGTTCTTCGGATCCTTCGCATAGGAGTTCGCATGGACGGCGCCGGGGACAAGGACGAGTTCCTTGTAGCCGTGCGTCTTGGCCGCGTAGTTCTTGAAGACATGGTCCACGGGGACGAAGTCATCCTCCGTGCCGTGGATGAAGAGCATCGGACGGTCGCACTTGGCGAGCTGGTTCACGGAGGAAGCCTCCTTGAAGCCCCAGCCGTAGCGGTGCTTCGAGACGATGCTGGCGCTGTTCAGGATCGGGAACGGGGGCAGGTGGAAGCTGTCCTTGAGGTTGTGGGCGAACTGGTCCCAGGCGGAGGAGTAGCCGCAGTCCTCGACGAAGGCGCGGATGTAGGACGGGAGATCGTCGCCGCTCATCATCATCGCGGTGGCCGCACCCATGGACACGCCGTGCACCACGGTGAAGTCGTCCTTGAAGATGTCGTGGGCAACCGCGGCCCAGTCTTCCACGTCCAGGCGGTCGAGCCAGCCCATCTGGGCGGCCTCGCCCTCGGAGTAGCCGAAGTACTGCAGGTCCGGGACCATCACGTTATAGTTGAACTCGTCGCGGTACATCCGGACGAGGTACATGAAGACGAGGTGGTTGTCCGTGTAGCCATGGACGACGATGGCCGTGCCCTGGGCCGTGGCGGGATCCTTGGCGGGGGCGTAGACGGCGTGCAGCTTGTGGCCGTCCGGGTCCGTGCGGGTGATGTCCTTGAAGATGCCCTTGGCGCCGGCGAGGCAGCCCGTGAGGCAGTTCGCGGCAAGCAGGAGCGATGCGCTCCAGAGGATGATCCTTTTCAGTGTCATAGTTATGCAGTTGTTGGTTACTATCGGAGGAAGTCGATGGCGCCGAACAGGCCGAGCGACGCCAGGAGCATGATCGCGCCGGCGAGGAGGACGCCCAGGAGGACGAACAGGACGCTTTTCTTGAAGTCCATGTCCAGGATGCTGGCGGCGAGGGTGCCGGTCCAGGCGCCCGTGCCCGGCAGCGGGATGCCCACGAACCAGCGGGATGCCCACGAACAGGAGCAGGGCGACGTACAGGCCCCGTCCCGCCTTCTCTTCCAGTTTCCGGCCGCCCTTCTCGCCCTTCTCCAGGCACCAGGTGAAGAACTTGCCGATGTACTTCTTGTCCTTGCCCCATTCCAGGATGCGGCGGGCGAACAGGAAGATGAACGGGACCGGCAGCATGTTGCCGATGACGGAGACGATGATGGACGGGACGATGGGGAGGCCGAAGCCGACGGCATACGGGATGGCGCCGCGCAGTTCGATCAGCGGCACCATCGAGATCAGGAAGACGATGAGGTATTTCTTCATCGGATCTTGTCCATGAACTTGATCAGCTCCTTGCACACCTCGGCCTCGCTGAGCCTGCGGTCCTCGGGATCCTTGAACACCAGGTCGAAGGTGTTGCCGGGCAACTGGACGCGGCCGATCTTGAAGTGCGCGCGGGAGGCGGTGGCCATGAACTCGAGGGGGAAGTCGTTCGAGGGGAGGAGGGAGATGAACAGGTCGGGCTCGCCGTCGAGCATCAGGGCGACCTTTTCCCGGGAGGGCTTGCCGAACCAGTTGAGGTCCTTCTTGAGGATGGTGGTGGTGATGCTGGTGATGAGGCGCTCGCCTTCCGTGAGTTTCCGGAAGTCGAAGAAGAAGATGTCACCCTTGATGTTGTGTTCGCGGAAGAACAGCAGGAGGGTGTTCTTGCACTCGTTGAACGAAGTGTCCTCCACGTCGATGAACGCGACCGCGGAGCGGATCTTGTCCAGCGGGACGAATCCCGTGGGCTCCGTGGAGGCGTTCTTCTTCAGGCTCTGGCGCCTGAGCATATCTTTTACCGGTTCCAGCATAGTCTATTTCGTGTTGGCGGCGATCAGTTCGCGGATCTCCAGCTTGGCGTCCCGCCAGCGGGGGACGTCGATCTTGGTGCCGATGACCTCGACGACCTTGGCGGCGATGATGGACCCCACCTCGCCGCACACGCGGAGGGGCATTCCCAGGGAGTGGGCGTACAGGAAGCCGGCGGCATACGTGTCGCCCGCGCCGGTGGCGTCCACGGGGTTGGCCGGCCAGGGGTCGATGAAGTGGGACTCGTCCCCGGACTGGACCATGGACCCGGCCTTGCCCACCTTGACGACGGAGATCTTGCAGTGGCGGGCGATTTCGGCGCAGGCCTCGCGCGGCTCCAGCTTGGTGAAGGCCTTGGCCTCGGTCTCGTTCGCGAAGACGATGTCCACGTAGTTTTCCACGAGGTTGTGGAAGAAGGCGTCATTGGATTCCACGACATTGTAGGAGGCCATGTCGATGGAGATGATGCTGCCGGCGGCCTTGGCGAGCCGGACGGCCTTGGCGATGAGCTCCTGGTTCTGGACGAGGTAGCCTTCGATGTGGAAGTAGTCGTAGCCCTCGAACATCTCGGGGATCAGGTCGTCCGGACCCATCTCGAGGGTAGCGCCCATGTAGTCGGCAAAGGTGCGCTCGGCGTTGGCCCCGGTGATGAAGACCATGCAGCGGCCGCTGGACTTGGTGCCGTAGAGCATCTGCGCGCGGACGCCGTACTGTTCCATCGTGCTCTTGAAGAGATTCCCCAGGTCGTCGTTGCCGATCTTGCCGATGTAGCCCGACGGCATCCCGAAGATGGACGTGCAGGTCACGGTGTTCGCGGCCGAACCGCCCGGCACGTACTTGACCCCGTATTCCTTCAGCGCGTCCCAGATCCGGTCGCCCGTCTCCATGTCCACGTGCTGCATGCTCCCGAGCGGGAGGTGGAACCTCCGGAGGAGCGTGTCGTCCGAAAGGACGGCCAGGATGTCGGTGAGGGCGTTTCCGATGCCAAGGATGGATTTCATACGAAGGCGGTTTTTTCCAATAACCGACAAATTTATACATTATTTGGGGATTTTCCATTAACTTTGTGAGAGCAATGGACAAGAAAGTGAAGAATATCCTCCAGTACGGGAGCTGGATCGCCGTAGCGGCCGTTCTCCTGTACTTTTCCTTCCGGGGCGTGAACTGGAAGGATTTCGGCGCCGCGCTCCGCGAGTGCCGCTGGGGGTTCGTCGTCCTGTCGATGCTGCTGGGCGCGGTGGCCTTCTGGCTCCGCGCGCTCCGCTGGCGGATGCAACTGCTGCCGCTGGACGCCTCCACGGCCCGCGTCACGACGTGGAACGCCGTCAACGTCTGCACGCTCACCAACTATGTCCTCCCCCGCGTGGGCGAGGTCGTCCGCTGCGGATACGTGGTCAAGCATTCCGGCCGCGACGGCGACGGGAAGCGGCTCGTCACCTTCGACAAGGCCCTGGGCACGGTCGTGGCGGACCGCGTGTGGGACGGGTTGTCCCTCCTCGCGGTCACCCTGCTTATCTTCGGGCTCCTGTGGAACCGGTTCGGGACCTTCCTGACGGAGAACCTCTTCCCCGGCCTCGCCGACAAGGGCCACCTCTGGTGGATCCTCGCGCTCGGCGCACTGGCCGCGGGCGGGCTTGTCTACCTTTGCTGGCGGCTTCGCGACCGCCAGGGCTTCTGGGGCAGCGTCTGGGGCTGGATCCGGGGCGCCTACGACGGCATGGTCTCCTGCCTCCATATGCGTCACGGCTGGCTCTTCCTCCTGTACACGGTCCTGCTCTGGGTGCTGTACTGGCTGATGTCGGCCACCATCCTGTGGGCCCTGCAGGGCATCGACCCGGCCTCCGTGAGCCCCGAACTGGCTGAGGCGCTTGCGAAGATCGAGGGGCTCGGGATGACCGACGCCCTGCTGCTGATGTTCGCCGGGGCCGTGAGCTCGCTCATCCCCGTGCCGGGCGGGTTCGGCGCCTTCCACGGCGCCGTCGCCCTCACGCTCTCGAGCGTGTACGGCGTCCCTTTCGCGGCCGGCCTCATCTTCGCCACGCTCTCGCACGAATCCCAGGTCCTCACGGGCATCCTCTGCGGGGCGGAGTCCTACATCCACGAAACTTTCTTCCGCCGATGAAACGGTTCGGACTTATCGGCCATCCCGTCGCGGGATCGTTCAGCCCCAAGCTTTTCGAAGCCGCCTACGGGGGGCGATACCCCTACGATTTGCTGGAAGGCGCCGACTTCGGCGTATCCTGGAAACGGTTCCTGGACAACTATGACGGCATCAATATCACTGCCCCTTTCAAGGAGGACGCGTTCCGCGCCGTGGACACGCTGTCGGACAACGCGCGCCTGTGCGGCGCGGTGAATCTCGCCGTGAAGACACCGGACGGCATCGTCGGCTACAACACCGACGTGGACGGCGTCATCCTGGCCGTCCGGGAGACAGGGCTGCCGGTGTCGGAGGCGCTCGTGGTCGGGTGCGGCGGCGCCGGACGCGCGGCGGCGGTAGCCGCGCTGCGCCTCGGCTGCCGCGTCACGCTCGCCAACCGCACGCCCTCCCGCGCCTCCGCCCTGGCAGAGGACCTCGGCTGCGACTGGATTCCGGTCGACGACCTCCCTGCCCTCGCGCCCGACCTCGTGATCTACACGGTTCCCGGGCCCATGGACGGGTTCCCCGATTTTGCCGACGCCGTCATCCTGGAGGCGAACTACCGGACTCCCTGCCTGGAAGGCCGCGGCCGGGCCTACATTTCCGGCCGCCGCTGGCTCCTGTACCAGGCCGTCGCCGGGTATGGCATTTTTACGGGGGAAACGCCGGACGCCGATGCGATGTTCCGGATTTTTTGCTAACTTAGGGGTGTAAATTATTTGTATTATGGCACTCAACAAAGTCATGCTGATCGGTAACGTTGGAAACGACCCTGAAATCCGTTACCTTGATTCCAATCCCCAGAGCCCCCAGGGCAATGCCAAGGTGGCCTCCTTCCGTCTCGCCACCACCGAACGCTACCGCGACCGCAACGGGGAAACCCGCGAGAACACCGAATGGCACAATATCGTCGCCTGGCGCAGCAACGCGGACCTCGTCGAGAAGTTCGTCCACAAGGGCAGCCAGCTCTTCATCGAAGGAAAACTCCGTACCCGTCAATGGACGGACCAGACCGGCAACAAGCGCTTCACCACCGAAGTCCAGGCCGACAACATCCAGCTCCTCGGCAAGCGTCCTGACGCCCCGCAGGGCGGCCAGCCCGGCTACCAGGGCGGCTACTCCGGCCAGGGCTTCCAGGGCCAAGGCGCCCAAGGCGGCTACGCCCCCGCGACCCCCGCAGGCCCCGCGCCCATGGGTCCTTCCCAGCCCGCCGCTCCCGCCTACGCCCCCCAGCCCTCGCAACCCGTCTACCCGGCTCCCAGCGCCGCCCCTGCCCCCTCCGACGCCCCGGACGACGACCTGCCGTTCTAGGTCCTCCCTTCGGTAAATCCAACACAGCGGGGAGTCCAAGCATTTGGGCTCCCCGCTGCATTTCAATCAAATTCCCTTACCCCAGGACTAGCTCCACGGGGCAGTGATCGGAGCCGAAGACTTCGTTATGGATATCGGTGGAGAGGATCCGGGAGCGCAGCGCCTCGGAAACGACGAAATAGTCGATGCGCCAGCCGGCGTTGTTCGCACGGGCGTTGAAGCGGTAGGACCACCAGGAATATTTCACTTCGCCGGGATGCTGGAAGCGCCAGGTATCGATGAAACCGGCCTCGAGCAGGGTTCCGAACTTCGCGCGCTCCTCGTCGGTGAAACCGGCGTTGCGGCGGTTGGAGGCGGGATTCTTGATATCGATCTCCTCGTGCGCGACGTTCAGGTCGCCGCAGAAGACGACCGGCTTCGGAAGGCCGCAGAGGTAGGCGCGCATGTCGTCCTCCCAGCGCATGCGGTAATCCAGCCGGCGGAGACCGTCCTGCGAATTGGGCACGTAGGCGCACACCAGGAAGAATTCCGGATATTCCAGCGTGATGACGCGGCCCTCGTGGTCGTGTTCGTCAACGCCGATGCCGTAGCGCACGGACAGCGGCTCATGTTTCGTATAGACCGCCGTGCCGGAGTATCCCTTCTTGTCGGCGTAGTTCCAGAAAGACAGGTAGCCGGGGAACTCCAGGTCGATCTGCCCGGCCTGCAGCTTGGTCTCCTGCAGGCAGAAAAAGTCGGCGTCCAGGTCCACGAACACGTCGGCGAACCCTTTCCCCGCCACGGCCCGCAGGCCGTTCACGTTCCAGGAAATGAATTTCATCGATTCTTTCATTTCGTTCAGAATGACAGGGGTCAGTCAAGCGTCCAGGTGGCGCCTTCCTTGGTGTCCTTCACGGTGATGCCGAAGGAGGCGAGAAGGTCGCGGATGCGGTCGGATTCGGCCCAGTTCTTCTCCGCACGGGCCTTGCGGCGGTCCTCCAGGACGATTTCCATGACTCCTTCCAGGGCCTTCTCAGCCTTGCCGGCGCCACCGGCGGCTTCCTCGTCGCGCAGACCCAGGACGCCGAACACGATGTCGTCGAAAAGCTTCCGGAGGGCGGCCTTGTCGGCCTCCGGCAGTTTCCCGCCGTTGATCAGCTTGACGGCCTCGAACAGGTGCGCGATGGCGATGGGAGTATTCAGGTCGTCGCAGAGGGCGTCATAGACGTTCTCGATGAGGGCATTCACTTCCGCGGAGGCAGGGCCTGCGGCCGGAGCGGGGTTCCCCAGCTCCCGGCCGGCCTGCATCAGGCGCTTGTAGCCCTTCTCGGCGGCCTGCAGGGCCTCGTTGGAGAAGTCCAGAGTGCTCCGGTAGTGGGCCTGGAGGATGAAGAAGCGGATGGTCATCGGGCTGTAGGCGCGGTCCAGCTTGGGATGGTTGCCGCTGAACAGCTCGGGCAGGGTGATGAAGTTCCCGAGGGACTTGCCCATCTTCTGCCCGTTGATGGTGATCATGTTGTTATGGACCCAGTAATGCACGCCCTGGGTGCCGCGGGAGGCCTGATTCTGCGCGATCTCGCACTCGTGGTGCGGGAACATCAGGTCCATGCCGCCGCCGTGGATGTCGAACTCCTTGCCGAGATACTTCTCCCCCATCACGGAGCATTCGAGGTGCCAGCCCGGGAAGCCTTCGCCCCACGGGGAAGGCCAGCGCATGATGTGCTCCGGCTCGGCCTTCTTCCAGATGGCGAAGTCGTACGGGGCGCGCTTGTCGGACTGGCCGTCCAGGGTGCGCGTCCCTTCCAGGGTCGCCTCCAGGGTCCGGCCCGACAGCACGCCGTAGCCGAAATCGTTGTTGTATTTCTCCACGTCGAAATAGACCGACCCGTTGGACTCGTAGGCGTAGCCCGCCGCGAGGATCTTCTTCACGGTCTCGATCTGCTCGATGATATGGCCGGAGGCGCGCGGCTCGATGGACGGGGATTCCACGTTCAGCAGGCGCATGGCCTCGTGGTAGCGTTCCGTGTAGGTCTGGACCACCTCCATGGGCTCCAGGTCCTCAAGTTTCGCCTTCTTCGCGATCTTGTCCTCCCCTTCGTCGGCATCGTGCTCCAAATGGCCCACGTCGGTGATGTTCCGCACGTAGCGGACCTTGTAGCCCAGGTGTTTCAGGAGCCGGAACAGGACGTCGTAGGTCACGCCCGGACGGGCATGTCCCAGGTGCGCGTCCCCATAGACGGTCGGGCCGCAGACATACATGCCCACGTGGCCCGGATGGATGGGCACGAAGAGCTCCTTGCGGCGCGTCAGGGTATTGGTCAGAAAGAGATTTCGCATAAAAAAAGCAGTCTGAAAATCCAGACTGCTAATATACGACGCGACCCGTTCTTTCGCCGGAGCCAAGCCCTCCGCGCGGGTGCCCGGCCGACGGGTCATCGTGAGCGGGAGTTCGGCCACATTGGAATTGTACGGATGCCACTCACCGGTGTTGTGCGCCCACATGTAGTACTGCATCGAGTGGAACTTGGTGGTATAGTCACCACTGTCCGTCTTGAGCGTCACGTCCAGCGGCTGCAGTTCCGCGTCTTCCCCTTCCGTCGGCACCATCACGGCCAGGTCGATACCCTCGTCGGTGATGAGCGTCAGGCCGTTGGAGTCGAAGATGTTGCCCATGAAGAGCTCGTCCACGGTGCCCAGGTTGTCGTCGTCATACGTCCCCAGGAACTGGGAGACGATGTACAGGTAGCCGTTCGGGGCCCAGAACTCGCCCTCGATGTACTCCTGGTCCATCTGGAAGGACACGGCCGGGCCGCGCTCCCATCCGTCAATCCGGTAGATGAAGTTGTTGTCGATGGAGGAGATGTCCAGGTCGAAGCCCATCAGGCCGTTGGAAACCCGCCAGGCGCCCAGCCACTTGCTGAAGGACGCGGTCGCCACTTCCTCCTTGATGGTGAACGTGGATTCGGCATAGTCGCCGGTCACTTTTCCCTTGGCGTCCAGCTCGATCAGGAAAGCCGTCCAGGTACCGCTGCGGAGCCGGTTGAACAGCACGTCCGGCGTCTTGGCCGTGAACACTTCGTCGGTGTACTGCCAGAAGTTCACGCCGTCGTTCTTGGCATCGGCCAGCAGGCTCTCCGCCTCATAGGTGAAGAAAGCGGCCGCATCGCTCTTGTACGCATCCCTGAAGTCTTCCGGACGGACGATCCGGATGATGTAATAGCCATTTCCGTTATACCCGAACCGGAAACGTTCCACCTGCTCCACTCCGTCGTCGGTCACATAGTCCTCGCGGCCGATATACTTGATGGACCAGTCCGTACGTTCCCTCACGACGAGCTTCTCCTCCGTATTTCCACCGCCGCCGTGGCCGTTGTTGTCGCCGCCATCGTCCGGATACGGACGGTGGCCGTAGGGCTCGTGCTTGATGCAGCCGGTGAGCGCCAGGGCGGCTATCGCCGCCAGGGCGAAGGTTTTGATCACGTTTTTCATCGTTTCTGGAATTTTCCACAAAGATATACAAAAAGCCGGCCATACTGAAATGGCCGGCTTGGATTTGAGATTTGAGAACGGCTACAGCTCGTTCATCGCGGCGACGTAGTCGGTCTTGGACCCCACGACGATGTCCTGGTAGTCCGCCAGACCGGTACCGGCCGGGATGAGGTGACCGCAGATGACGTTCTCCTTCAGGCCCTCGAGGTGGTCCACACGGGCCCGGATCGCGGCTTCGCTGAGCACCTTCGTGGTCTCCTGGAAGGAGGCGGCGGAGATGAAGCTGCCGGTCTTGAGGGCCGCGCGGGTGATACCCTGGAGGATCTGGGACGCCGTCGCCGGCTTGGCTTCGCGCACGACCATCATCTTCATGCCCTGGCGCTCCAGCGAGGCGTTCTCGCCGCGCATGTCGCGGGCGCCGATGATGTCACCTTCCTCGAACCGGACGCTGTCGCCCGGATCCAGGACGTAGTACTTGCCGAAGATGGCGTCGTTGGCGTCCATGAACTCCCACTTGTCCACGAGTTCCTCCGGCCTGGATCTCGTTGACGATGTACTCCTGGGCCTTCACCGGACCGAGGATATTGAGGATGTCGGTCGGGGAGATGCCGCCGTCGGAAAGGCGGGTACCCGCACGGACATAGTCGTTCTCCTGGACCAGGATCTGCTTGGTCATCGGGACTTCGTAGTGCTTCTCCACGCCGGAACGGTTCCGGACGATAATGTCGCGCTTGCCGCGCTTGACCTTGCCCATCAGGACTTCGCCGTTGATCTCGGAGATGATGGCGGGGTTCGAAGGGTTGCGGGCCTCGAAGAGCTCGGTCACGCGCGGGAGACCGCCCGTGATGTCGCTCGCCTTGCCGATGGCGCGCGGGATCTTGATGATCACGTCGCCCACCTTCACCGCGTCGCCGTCATTCTTCATGATGTGGGCGCCGACCGGCAGGTTGTACTGGCGGAGGGTGACACCGTTCTCGTCCACGATCAGGAGGGCCGGACTCTTGGTCTTGTCACGGCCTTCGATGATGACCTTGTCGGTGTTGTTGGAGTATTCGTCGGCGTTCTCCTCGCGGTAGGTGACGCCTTCGGCCATGTTCTCGAAACGGATGGTACCGGCGCTTTCCACGATCGTGGTGGCGTTGTAGGCATCCCATTCGCAGATCAGGTCGCCCTTGTGGACGGTGTCGCCATCCTTGAAGTACAGCGTGGAGCCGTACGGGATGTCGTACTGCGAGTAGGTCATGCCGGTGTTCTCGTCCACGATGCGGAGTTCGGTCATCCGGCTCACGACGATGGTCTTCGGGTCGCCCTGCTCGTCCACGCCCTCGACGGTACGGAGTTCCGTGAACGCGAGCTTGCCCTCGTACTTGGATTCGATGGTGTTGTCCACCACGGAACCGGAAGCCGTACCACCGACGTGGAAGGTACGGAGGGTCAGCTGGGTACCCGGCTCACCGATGGACTGCGCAGCGATGACGCCGACGACCTCGCCCTTCTCGACCATGCGGGAAGTGGCCAGGTTACGTCCGTAGCACTTCGCGCAGACGCCCTTGCGGGACTCGCAGGTGAGGACGGAACGGATCTCGACCTGCTCGATCGGGAGGGAGTCGATGAGGGCGGCGGTGTCCTCGCGGATCTCCTCGCCGGCGGCGATGATGAGTTCGCCGGTGAGCGGGTTGTGGATGTCATGGACGGACGTACGGCCCAGGATGCGCTCGCCGAGGGATTCGACGACCTCGTCCTTGTTCTTGATCGCGGTGGCGATCAGGCCGCGGAGCGTGCCGCAGTCTTCCTCGGTGATGATGACGTCGTGGGAGACGTCCACCAGGCGGCGGGTCAGGTAACCGGCATCCGCCGTCTTCAGGGCGGTATCGGCCAGACCCTTACGGGCACCGTGCGTGGAGATGAAGTATTCGAGCACCGTCATGCC
>ONJB01000034.1 GCA_900318015.1 uncultured Bacteroidales bacterium
ACGATGCGGTATACGAAGTTCGAGCGGCCCTGGATCATGCCCTGGTTGATGAGCTTCTTGAACGGCTCGTCCTCGCAGACATACCCGAGGTCGAACAGGAACTTGTTCCAGAAACGGCTGTAGATCAGGTGACCCGTCGCGTGCTCGGTGCCGCCCACGTACAGGTCCACGTTCCGCCAGTATTCGTCCGCCTCGCGGGAGACGAGGGCCTCGTCGTTGTGCGGGTCCATATAGCGGAGATAGTAGGCGCTGGAACCTGCGAAGCCCGGCATCGTGCTGGTTTCCAGCGGGTAGCCGTCATAGGTCCAGTCCTTCGCCCGGGCGAGCGGCGGGTCGCCGGCCTCGGTGGGCCTGTATTCGTCGATCTCCGGCAGGGTGAGCGGAAGCTTGTCGAACGGAATCGGGGTGGCGATGCCGTCCTTGAAATAGATCGGGAACGGTTCTCCCCAGTAGCGCTGGCGGGAGAAGATGGCGTCGCGGAGGCGG
Source organism: uncultured Bacteroidales bacterium (assembly GCA_900318015.1). Lineage (GTDB taxonomy): Bacteria > Bacteroidota > Bacteroidia > Bacteroidales > UBA932 > Cryptobacteroides. The sequence goes on from ONJB01000034.1 coordinate 487, forward strand.
TAGTTCACCTTCCGGCGGCCGAATCCGTTGGCCTCGATGTAGTCGATGGCAGCGGGGATGGCTTCCTTGACGGTCATGCCGCTCAGGAACCCGCTGTTGCACATGATGCCGTCCTTGGCGTCATAGCTCTCCTCCGACACGTCGGCACCCTCGATGATCGGGACGATGGGGAGGTTGAATTTCTTCGCGAAGGCGTAGTCGCGGCTGTCATGGGCCGGGACGGCCATGATGGCGCCCGTGCCGTAGCCGGCGAGGACGTATTCGGCGATCCACACAGGGACTTTCTCTCCCGTGAGCGGGTGGATGGCGTAGGAACCGGAGAACACGCCCGTCACCGCCTTGCCGGCGATGCGCTCGCGCTCGGTCTTCTTCTTGACCTGCTCCAGATAGGCGTCCACGGCCTCCTTCTGCGCGGCGGAGGTGAGTTTCGGGACCCATTCGCTCTCCGGGGCGAGGACCATGAAGGTCACACCGTAGAGGGTGTCGGCCCGGGTGGTGAAAATCGTGACGTCGTGCGACTGCCCGTCGCATTCCATCCGGAACACCATCTCCGCGCCCTGGGACTTGCCGATCCAGTTGCGCTGCATCTCCTTCAGGGAATCCGTCCAGTCCAGGCGGTCGAGGGCGTCCAGCAGGCGCGGCGCATAAGCCGACACGCGGAGCTGCCACTGGGTCATCTTCTTCTGGTAGACGGGATGGCCGCCGCGCACGGAATAGCCTTCCTTGACCTCGTCGTTGGCGAGGACCGTCCCGAGCGCCGGGCACCAGTTCACGGTGGACTCGCCCTGGTAGGCGATGCGGTAGTGCATCAGGACATCGGCCTTTTCCTTCTCGCTGAAGGCATTCCATTCAGCGGCGGTGAAGGCCGGCGCGTCATTGTTCGCGGCATCCACGGCGACGGAACCGCCTTTCTCGAAGGCCGCCACAAGTTCCTCGATGGGACGGGCCTTCTGCAGGGCGTTGTCGTACCAGCTGCCGAACATCTTCAGGAAGGCCCACTGGGTCCACTTGTAGTAGTCCGGGTCGCAGGTGCGGAATTCGCGGTCCCAGTCATAGGAGAAGCCGATGCGGTCCAGCTGGCTGCGGTAGCGCGCCACGTTGTCGTGGGTGGTCTTCTCCGGGTGCTGGCCGGTCTGGATGGCGTACTGCTCGGCGGGCAGGCCGAAGGCGTCGTAGCCCATCGGATGGAGGACATTGAAGCCCTTCAGGCGCTTGTAGCGGGAGAAGATGTCACTGGCGATGTATCCCAGCGGATGTCCCACATGCAGGCCCGCACCGGACGGGTACGGGAACATGTCCAGGACATAGTATTTGGGCTTGGCGTTGTCGGTCAGGGCCTTGTACGTCTTGTTCTTGGCCCACCAGTCCTGCCACTTTCTCTCGATTTCGATGAAGTTGTATTCCATAGGTATCTATTTGATTCGCTTTCCGTTGATGCCGAGGCTGCCCTTGGTGTTCTTCTCCAGGCGGAAATCCACCGGGATGGTCAGGGCAACCTTCACTTTCTTGCCGCGGTGCCGGCCCGGCCGCCATTTGGGCGAGGCCGAGATGACGCGGACCGCTTCGTCATCCAGGGCCGTATGGATGCTGCGGGAAACCTTGACATCCTTCACGTTGCCGTCTTCGTCAATGACGAAATCCACGAGGACGCGTCCCTGGATGCCGTTCTCGACGGCGTACTTGGGATATTTCAGATATTGGTACACCCACTTCTCCAGGAAGTAGGACGGTTCGCTGGAAGTCAGGAACATCGGCTTGACGTCGCAGTCGTTCCAGGAGATGGCGTCGCTCACCGGGGCCGGCGTCCTGCCGCTGTCCTGCCGGAACAGCGGACGCGGGCCGTTGCAGAGCGCCACCGTGTAATTGTAGATGTATTCCAGTTCCTTCTCCATCCCGTCGAAATCCACGATGTCATAGGCGTCGCGGCCGGTGGCGTGCTCCGGATAGCGGCCCGTCGTGAAGAGGATGGACGGGATCTCCTTGTCATAGAAGGCCCGGTGGTCGGAGGAATAGGGTTCCTCGGGGGTCAATTGCGCCTGGACCGGGAGGAGTTCGCCCTGGAGGGCGCGGACGCCGCGGTCCAGGTCCTCGTTGGAGGAAGTGTAGGCATAGAAGCCGCGCTCCCCCGTACCCAGCATGTCCAGGTTCACCATCGCGTCGATGTGCGGCACGTCGGAGAACGAGCGGTTCAGGAAATACCAGGAACCGGCCAGGGTCTCCTGCGAGGCGCCGAAAGCGACGAAGAGGACGTTCCGGCGAAGCAGGACGCGGTTCGTGGACAGGCGCGAGGCCAGTTCCAGCAGCATCGCGAGGCCGGAGGCGTTGCCGTTGGCCCCGAAGAAGATGCGACGGACCGTCTCCCCGTCCTGCATGTACGTGTCCATCCCGAGGTTGTCCAGCCGGGCACCGATGACGATGTAACGGTCGTTCAAGGACTTGTCCCATCCCGGGATGAAGGCGACCACGTTGCGCGAGGTCAGGGTGTCTCCCCCTTCGCGGGCAATGCCGAACTCCTGCCCCGTCACCGGGGAGATGAGGTCGATCCCGTACTTTTCCAGGGTGCGGCCCACGTATTCGGCCGCATCCCGCTCACCTTCGGAACCGGCCTTACGGCCTTCCAGGGCGGCGGAAGAGAGGTAGGAGACATGCTCCTTGAAGGCATGGACCGTCTCGGAGTCATAGAGGTCGTCGTAGGCCGACGAGCCGGTCCTGAACTGGGCCGGCAGCGCCGTGGAAAGCAGCAGGCAGGCCGCTGCGAGTAAGAAACGCTTTCGCATCATGTCATTCGTTTACAAGAATCCACCCGTCGGGAGGGCAAATTCCGTTCCCGCGGAGTTCGCGGAGTTTCTTCAGCGTCTCGTTCAGGCTGTTCGAAGGACAGACCGCGACGGCCAGGAGGCCGTTCCGGAAACTGATGATGGTGGCGTCCCGGTAACCGGCCTCGCTGCACTGGGTGAGCTTGCGCTCGGCATAGGAGCGGGTCCGGAAAGCGCCGACGATGATGTAGTAGCGGGACGCCAGCTTGGTCGTGTACAGGCCGCCCATCTTCGTGGGATTCAGGATGGTGCCCTTGGTCTGCGACAAGGAATCCAGCAGGTGCGCGTCCAGCGCGGCGAGGGAATCGGCCAGGCGGGTCCGCACCCGCTCCAGGGAGTCGATGCGGGCCTGGTAGCGGGCGACGTTCTCCGCGCGCTCGATATGGGACCGCTTCACTTCCAGGTCGTCCGACGTGGGCCTCCCGGCCAGGGTGCGCACGAAGTCGCAGCCGCTCAGAAGCAGGGCCGCGCAGGCGAGGATCAGGATGACAGACCGTTTCATACTATATCAGTTTACCTCAACTTACAAAGTTAATGGTTTTTCACGCGCCTTCAAAGTCCCGGGCCCGGTTTTCTTCCTCGTCGAAGGCCTTGACGATCTTGGTGACGAGCGGATGGCGGACGATGTCCTCGTTGCGGAAGGTGATGGCCGCCACCCCCTTGAGGCCTTTCAGCAGCTGGATGCCGGTCAGCAGGCCGGAATCGGACTTGCGGGGCAGGTCGATCTGCGTGGCGTCTCCGGTGACGATGAACTTCGCGCTCGTTCCCATGCGGGTGAGGAACATCTTGAGCTGCCCGAGGTTCGTGTTCTGCGCCTCGTCCAGGATGACGCAGGCGCGGTCCAGGGTCCGCCCGCGCATATAGGCCAGCGGCGCGATCTGGATGGTCCCGTCGGCCATGAACTCGTTCAGCTTGCGGGACGGGATCATGTCCTCCAGCGCATCGTACAGGGGCTGGAGATACGGGTCCAGCTTGTCCTTGAGGTCGCCGGGCAGGAAGCCCAGGCGCTCCCCCGCCTCCACGGCCGGCCGCGTGAGGATGATCCGCTTGATTTCCCGGTTCTTCAATGCCCGGACGGCAAGGGCGATGGCGATATAGGTCTTTCCCGTGCCGGCAGGGCCGACGGCGAACACGAGGTCGTTGTCGAAATAGGCCTTGACCAGCTCCTCCTGCGTCTTGTTGCGGGCGCGGATGGGCTTCCCGTCCGTGCCGTGGACGATGACCGCATCGCCCGTCAGGCGGAACTTGTCCGGCGAGGAGGTCCCGTCGAAGATGTCCTCCACGTCATACACCGTCAGGTTCATCTTCCGGTGCCGCCGCTCCACCAGCTCCCCGAAGCGGACCTGGAACTCGGCGATGTCGCTCTCCCGGCCTTCCAGGATGAGCTCGTTCCCCCGCGCCACGACTTTGAGATGCGGGAAATAGGAGCAGAATTCAGTGAGGATCTTGTTGCCGGCCCCGTACAGCTCAATGGGGTCGATGGCCTCCAGCGTAATGGTTTTCTTCATAAATCTTCCGATAGGTGGACTGCATGTCCCGATGGTCGGCGGGGATCCGCCAGAGCGAATCGGGCAGGGTGACGGGGACGGTGGCATAGGAATCCTCCACCATCCCGGGCTTGGTGCACCAGATATACTCGAAGGCGGGTTCGAGCAGGCGCGGCGCCTGGTCTTCCTCCAGCACCACCCGGAGTGTAAGGGCCAGTTCCAGCCGCGAATTGAGGTCGTTCTGGTTGGAGAGGGCGTTCCCGAGCGAATAGACGACGGGCGCCTCCCCGATATACTCGACATCCTGGATGACGTGCGGATGCGCTCCCACGACCACGTCGGCCCCGTTCTCCACGAGCCAGCGGGCCATTTCCTCCTGCTGCGGGTCGTGATGGAGCCGGTACTCGGTGCCCCAGTGCGGGAAAACCAGCACGAGGTCCGCCTCCCGGGCCCGTTCCAGCATGGGCAAGATGTCCTGCTTCCGCATGTAGTTCACCTTGGGCCAGGGGTCCCAGGGACCGGTGTTGGTCCCGTAGGTGAAATTGACGATGGCGATCCGGAGCCCCCGGACATGGAGCAGGAGCGGATTCAGGAGCGTATCGGCCTGCGCATCCCGGGCGACGCCCGTGTAAACCAGGCCTTTCTGCTCCAGCACGTCGATCGTGCGCTTCAGGCCGGCCGTTCCCTTGTCCAGGATGTGGTTGTTCGCCGTCAGGAATACGTCGAAGCCGATGTCGGACAGGTACTGCGCGTAGGCGTCAGGACCCGAAAAGGCCGGATAACCCGTATAGGGCTTTCCGGCCAGGGGGAATTCCATGTTGCCGATGGCGAGGTCCGCCCCGGCGATCCGGTCCTCCAGGTGCTTGAAGAAGGAGGAGAAACCATGCTCCTCGGCGCTCTTGGACACCGCCCGGTGGCTCATGATATCCCCGACGATGAACAGGGACACCGTGTCCGGCCGGGGCTTCAGCAAATCGAACCGGAGCGGCCAGAGGGCCTCGAAATCCGGCGTCCGGGACCGGTCAGGCAAACGCTGCGCAGCCGCCGAAACGGCGACCACGCAGCAAATTGCAATGCTCAGCAAGCGCTTCACGCTTGCCATCGATTACTCGTTGGTGCCAGCGATGGCGTTGTACTTCTCGTAACCGGCCTTGTACTCGTCACCCTCGTTGCGGAGCGCGAAGTAGACTCTCTTGAGGAAGTCGGCGGCGGCGGCCTTCAGGGCATCGTCCTTGGCCTTGGCATAGCAGGTCTCGAAAGCGGGAACCGCGCTCTTGAGGCACTGGGCGATCTCCTCCATCTTGGCGTCATACTCCTTGTAGGCGTTCACGGGCAGGGCGTTGGCCTCGTCCACGAGGGCGGCCTGCTTCTGGAGCCACAGGGAACCTTCACCATAGTAACCCCACTCGTAGTTCGGGTCGATCTCGGAAGCCTTCTTGTAAGCCTTGAGAGCACCGTCGAAGTCCTTGATACCGGTCAGGATGTTGCCTTCCACATAGTAGAGGGAAGGATTGTCCGGCATCTGGGCCTTGGCCTCGTCCAGCAGTTCGACGATCTTCTTGGGATCCTCCTTCATCTGGATGTACAGGTTGATGAGGTTCGTCAGGATGCTGGGGTTGTCCGGATACTTCTTGAGACCGTCGGCCAGGTACTGCTTCGCGGCGGTGGTGTCCTTCTCCGCGAGGGCGCAGTTGGACAGGGAGGCGAAGACGGAACCCTCGGCGGTGTAGCCCAGGTCGAGGCACTTGTTGTAGTACTGCTTGGCACGGGCGTAGTTGCCGGCGTTGAGGGCGGTGAAAGCGGAGTTGTAGACCGCGTTGGTGTCCACCTTGGAGCTCGGAGGGGTCATCGAGGCCTCGGCGGCCTTGCCGAACAGGTCGGAAGCCTTGGCGAGGTTGCCCAGGCTGTAGGCCGTGATGGCGTCCTGGTAGTAGTAACCCACGATGTTCTGGAGGGCGGTGTCCACTTCCTTATCCTTGGCGCCCAGGCTGAAAGCCTTGGCGTAGGCCTTGACGGCCTTCTCGAGCGGGTCGCCCGCGACGGACGGCTTGGTCACTTCGAAGAAAGCCAGCTGGCCGGCCTGGGTGAAATACACGTTGGCGCGGCTGAGAACCTGCTTCTCGTAGGTCTGGCCGTCGATGGTGACATTCTCCACGGCGGACGGCTTTTCACCGGCCATCAGGGAGAAGGTCTGCTTGTCGATACCGGTCGAGAGATTCGCGGTCGGATTCGTGTAAGCCTTCACATAGGCCTCGCCGAGTTTGAGCCAGGGAGCGGGCTTGGCACCCTTCTTGGCGTCATTGGCGGTGGCTTCTGCCTTGTCGATGGCCTTCTGGATGTCGGCATCGGACTTGATCTGGGCGTTGGCTACCTGCACGGAGGCAACGAGCGCAAGGGCAAGAAGAATTCTTTTCATGATACTATAAGGTTAATTTAGTTGTTGTTCTCTTCGGGCGTCTCCGGTGCCGGAGGCAGTTCCTGGTTCTCGGCGGCCTGGGTTTCCTCTTCGTCGCTGTGGGCCACCACGGACACGGCGGCGATGGCGTCTCCTTCGCGGATGCTCACCAGCTTCACTCCCTGGGTGGCGCGTCCCGCCACGCGGATGGTGGAGACCGGCATCCGGATCGTCAGTCCCGACCGGTTGATGATCATCAGGTCGTCCTCGTCGCAGACGTTCTTGATGGCCACCAGGGCTCCGGTCTTCTCCGTGATGTTGAGGGTGCGGACACCCTTCGCGCCACGGGCGGTCTGACGGTACTCCATCGGGTCGGAGCGCTTGCCGTATCCGTTCTCCGAAACCACGAGCACCTGGCGGTTTTCAGCCCCTTCGGCCTCGGGATCCTGGCAGACGACACCGATCACATAATCCCCTTCATCAAGATTGATGCCACGGACGCCGGTGGACGTGCGGCCGAGCGGCCGGGCCTCCCTTTCGTCGAAGCGGACGCAGCGTCCGCCATGGGCCGCGATCATGATGAAACAGCGACCGTTGGTGAGGATGGCCTCCAGCAGTTCGTCGTCCTCACGGATGTTGATGGCGTTCACGCCGTTGGTCCTCGGACGGGAGTAGGCCTCCAGGGAAGTCTTCTTCACGATGCCCTGGCGGGTGACCATCATGATGTAGTTGTTGTTGATGAACTCCTCGTCCTTGAGGGTCTTCACGTTCACGTAGGCCTTGATCTTGTCGTCCGGGTCGATCATGAGGATGTTCTGGACGGCGCGGCCCTTGGAGGCGCGGTTGCCTTCGGGAATCTCGTACACCTTCAGCCAGTGGCAGCGGCCCTTCTGGGTGAAGAGCAGGAGCGTCGAGTGGTTGTTCGCGATGTAGATGTGCTCGATGAAGTCCGCATCGCGGGTGGCGCTGGCCTTGATGCCGACGCCGCCGCGGTTCTGGGTGCGGAACTCGGTGAGCGGGGTGCGCTTGATGTAGCCCAGGTGGGAGATCGTGATGACCTGGTCCTCGTCGGAGTAGAAATCCTCGGGGTTGAACTCGTCCGCGGAGAGGGTGATCTCAGTGCGGCGCGGGTCGGCGTACTTTTCCTTGAGCTCGCGGGTCTCGTCCTTGACGATGCCGAGCTGGAGCTCCACGCTGGCGAGGACTTCCTCGCAGTGGGCGATGAACTTCATCAGTTCGTCGTATTCGTTCTGGAGCTTCTCGCGCTCCAAGCCGACCAGCTGGCGCAGGCGCATGTTCACGATTTCGGTGGCCTGGATCTCGGTGAAGTCCCAGCGGTCCATCAGGATCTGGCGTGCTTCGTCGATGGAGGCGGCCTCGTAGCGGATCACGTGGACGATCTCGTCGATGATGTCCATCGCCTTGAGGAGGCCTTCCAGGATGTGGGCGCGCTTCTTCGCCTTGTCCAGTTCGAACTTCGTGCGGCGGACCACCACCTCGTGGCGGAAATCGACGAAGTTGCGGAGGATCTCCTTGAGGGAAAGGGTGCGCGGGCGGCCCTTCACGAGGGCGACGTTGTTGAACGAAAAGCTGGACTGCAGCGGGGTGTACTTGAACAGGGTGTTCAGCACGACGCCGGAGTTCACGCCCTGCTTGAGGCGGATCACCACGCGGATACCCTCGCGGGAGCTCTCGTCGTTGATATAGGAAATGCCTTCGATCTTCTTCTCGTCGGCGAGCTGCGCGATCTTCTCGATCATCTCGCGCTTGTTCACCATGTAGGGGATCTCGGTGACGACGATGGTCTCATGACCCTTCTCGTCCACCTCGATATCGGTCTTGGAGCGCACCACGACGCGGCCGCGGCCGGTCTCGTAGGCCTCCCGGATGCCGCTGCGGCCCATGACGATGCCGCCGGTCGGGAAGTCGGGACCCTTGATGTACTGCATCAGTTCGTCCGTGGTGATCTCGGGGTTGTCGATGTAGGCGCAGATCGCGTCGCAGCATTCGCCGAGGTTGTGCGGGGCCATGTTCGTGGCCATGCCCACGGCGATACCGGAGGCGCCGTTCAGGAGCAGCAGGGGGGCCTTCGTGGGAAGGACCTTGGGCTCCTCGAGGGTGCCGTCGAAGTTCAGGTCCATGTCGACGGTGTCCTTGTCCAGGTCGGCGAGGACGTCCTCGGACATCTTCTCGAGCTTGGCCTCGGTGTAACGCATGGCGGCCGGGGAGTCGCCGTCCATGGATCCGAAGTTGCCCTGGCCCCAGACCATCGGGTAGCGCTGATTCCACCACTGGCCCAGCCGGACCATCGCGTCGTACACGCTGGAGTCGCCGTGCGGGTGGTACTTACCCATCACGTCACCCACGATACGGGCGGATTTCTTGGTCTGACCGGTATATTTGACTCCCATCTCGTTCATTCCGTAGAGCACGCGACGCTGCACCGGCTTGAGGCCGTCCCGGGCATCCGGGAGGGCGCGGGACACGATGACGGACATCGAATAGTCGATGTACGCGGTGCGCATCTCGTGGTCGATCTCCACAGGTTGGATCAGCCCCGTCGACTGGGGCTCCTCCACCGGATTCTTCTCTTCGTTGTTATCCATGTTTTAAGTCCTATCTATAAACATGCAAATATAGCATTTTTTCTTGATTCATCAAAGACTGACAAATTGTCCGGAAGCGGTTTTCCGCACGATTGTTGATACCGGGGATTTTGCTTATCTTTGTTCCCATATGATACAGATTTCCGACCAACTGAACGGCATCATCAAATACGCCCGCGAAGAGGCGATGCGCACCGGCAGCTACGGCATCGGCCCGGACCACCTCTTCCTCGGGATCATCCGCCACGAGGACAACACCGCTTTCCAGGTGCTGCAGGGGCTCGGCATCGAACCCGCCGAGCTCAAGTCCTTCATCGACGGCAGGATTTTCACCAACGAGACCATCCCCTACTCCGAAATCGACCACATCAACTTCTCCCGCCAGGCACAGAACGTCCTGAGCATCACGGTGATGGAAGCCACCCGCCTGAAGAGCGCGGAGGCGGCCCCGCACCATCTCCTGCTCGCCCTGTGCCGCACCACGGACAGCTACGGCCAGGCCTTCCTCCGCAGCCGCGGGGTGGACTACGGCCGCATGCTCTCGTTCATGGAGACCGAAGGCCTGCTGAAGATCCAGCAGCAGGAGCAGCAGCCCGCCCAGGGCGACAGCGAGGAGGAAGGAGAGGAAGGTGAAGCGCCCAAGCAGAAAGGCATCGACATCGAGGAATTCGGCTATGACCTGACGAAGGCGGCCCGCGAAGGGAAACTGGACCCGGTCGTGGGGCGTGACCTGGAGATCGCCCGCGTGATCGAGATCCTGGGGCGGCGCAAGAAGAACAACCCGATGCTCATCGGCGAGCCCGGCGTGGGCAAATCCGCCATCGTCGAGGGCATCGCCCTGCGGATCGCCTCCGGGGACATCTCCCCCGCCCTCGCGAAGAAACGCATCCTTTCGCTGGACATCGCTTCGGTGGTGGCCGGCACCAAATACCGCGGCGACTTCGAGAAACGCCTCAAGGCCATCATCAAGGAGGCCCAGTCGAATCCGGACCTGATCCTGTTCATCGACGAGTTCCACACCATCGTGGGCGCCGGCGGCGCCTCGGGCAGCCTGGACGCGGCGAACATGCTCAAGCCGGCCCTCGCCCGCGGCGAACTCCAGTGCGTGGGCGCGACCACGATGGACGAGTTCACGAAGATCGTGGAGAAGGACGGAGCGCTGGACCGGCGCTTCCAGAAGATTGTCGTGGAGCCCACGGACGTGCCGGAGTCCATCGAGATCCTCCGCCACCTGAAACCCCATTACGAGGAATTCCACCACATCACCTATACGGACGAGGCCGTGGAGGCCGCCGTCCGGCTCACCGACCGCTATCTCACCGACAAGTCCCTGCCGGACAAGGCCATCGACGCGATGGACGAGGCCGGGTCCATGGTGCGGCTGAACCTCGCCCGCAAGAAGGGTGGCTGCGACACGGTGACCGCCGAGGACATCGCCTCCGTCGTCTCCAAGATGACCGGCATCCCGGTGAACAAGGTCGCCGAATCCGAGGGCAACCGCATCCTCAAGATGAAGAAGCGGCTCCAGGCCCGGATCATCGGCCAGGACGAGGCCATCGACACGGTCGTGCGGGCCATCCAGCGCGGCCGGGCGGGGCTCAAGGACCCGCACCGTCCCATCGGCACCTTCCTGTTCTTCGGGCCCACCGGCGTGGGCAAGACCCAGCTGGCGCGGTCCCTGGCCGAATACCTGTTCGATTCGGAGGACAACATGGTCCGGATCGACATGAGCGAATACATGGAGAAGTTCTCCGTCTCCCGGCTCATCGGCGCGCCTCCGGGCTATGTGGGTTACGAGGAGGGCGGCCAGCTCTCGGAGCGGGTGCGGCGCAAACCCTACTGCGTGGTGCTGCTGGACGAGATCGAGAAGGCCCATCCCGACATCTTCAACCTGCTCCTGCAGGTGATGGACGAGGGCCGGCTCACGGACAGCAACGGACGCGTGGTGGACTTCAAGAACACCATCGTCATCATGACCTCCAACGTGGGCAGCCGCGAAGTGGAGGAATATGGCAGCGGGATCGGTTTTGCGACGGCCGGAAGGAAGCTGGAGGACGACCGGAAGAATGTGGTCGCCAAAGCCGTCAAGAAGGCGTTTCCGCCGGAGTTCATCAACCGGGTGGACGAGCAGGTCTATTTCAATTCCCTGTCCCGGGAGGATATCGAGCGCATCATCGACATCGAACTGAAGGGACTCAAGAAGCGTTCGCTGGAGGCGGGTTACCGGATCACGGTCACCCCGTCGGCGAAGCGTTTCGTGGCCGAGGCGGGCTATGACCCCGCCTACGGGGCCAGGCCGCTGAAGCGGGCCATCACGAAGTATATCGAGGACCCCGTCGCCGAATTCATCATCACCGACCGCATCCAGGTTTCCCACGCCAAGGAGGAGCTGGCGGACGTACGGGAGATCAAGGTCGGGCTCTCGGCGGACAAGGAGTCCATTGCCGTCTCGCTTAAAACTCCGTGACGCCTTCCACCTCGAGGCCGAGGTCGTCGATGAGGTCCTTGAGGGCCTGGAAGGAAACGTCGGAGGAGAGGAAGGAACCGAGGGCGTCGATGTTGTAATCTGTGTTTCTCATGGCAGTACCGTTTTGTTTTCTGATGCAAAGGTACGGCCACCTTGTGCCAAAGAACGGTACACGATGAAAAAATTAGTGATTTTTGACCTGGACGGGACCCTGCTCGACACGATCGAGGACCTGGGGAACGCCACGAACTATGCCCTGCGCACCCTCGGCTTCCCCGAGCGGCGGCAGGACGAATATTACCAGCTGGTCGGCCGCGGCATCACGAACCTGTTCAAGGGGGCGGTGCCGGCGGGTTGCGACACCCCGGAAACCATCGACCGGATGCGGGAACTGTTCCTGGCCCATTACGGCGTCCATCTGTGCGACCGCACGCATCCCTACCCCGGCATCCTGGACCTCCTGGAACACATCACCGCCCGCGGCGTCCGGATCGCCGTGGCGTCCAACAAGTACCAGGAAGGGGCGGAGACGGTCATCGGCCATTTCTTCGGGAAATTCCCCTGGACCACCGTCCTGGGCCAACGGGAGGGCTTTCCCATCAAGCCCGATCCGGGCATCGTGGAACTGTGCCTGCAAGCCGCCGGGGTCACGAAAGATGAGGTCCTGTACGTGGGTGACTCCAACGTGGACATGCAGACAGGTCTCGGCGCCGGGGTCGATACCGTCGGCGTCACCTGGGGTTTCCGTTCACGGGAAGAGCTCGCCGCCTTCCGGCCCACCGCGCTGGTGGACACGCCGGCGGCGCTGGAGGCGCTGATCCTCCGATAGGCGCTAGAGCGTGGACATCCGGTCCACCGCGATCTCCGCGAGCTTGCGGATGAACGGCTTGTAGTCCGGATTGGAACTCTGGAGATAGCGGTTCGCGATGGCGCAGCACACGGTGCAGGCGTTGTGGCCGAGCAGGGTGCAGAGGCCCGCCAGCGGGGCGCTCTCCATCTCGAAGTTCGTGATGCGGCGCTCCATGCCGCCGGCTTCGAACCGGAAGGTCTCGATCCGCTCCAGCATGTCGGGCATGGCGAGCGGGATGCGGACTACGCGGCCCTGGGGGCCGTAGAAGCCCGGGGCGGAAATCGTGACGCCCGGGACGGTCACATCCTTCATCAGGTCGACGATCTTGTCCGACGCCTTCACGAAATAGGGCGACTGCAGGGTCTTTTCCCAGTTCATATGGGCCTTGAAAGCCTCCTCGACCTCGGGGATGGTGACCTGTTCGCGGTGCGCGTACCAGTTCATCACGCCGTCGAAGCCGACGGAATAGTGCGAGAGGATATAGGAGCCGAGGGGAATGTCCGCGTGCAGGGCGCCGGAGGTGCCGATGCGCAGGATGTTCAGGGCCTTGTGCACGGGTTTGACTTCGCGGGTGGCGAAATCGACGTTGGCCAGGGCGTCCAGCTCGGTCATCACGATGTCGATGTTGTCGGGGCCGATGCCATGGGAAAGGACCGTGATCCGCTTGCCGTTCCGCCGGCCCGTGATGGAGACGAACTCGCGGGAGGCGTGCCGGAATTCGATGTCTTCCAGCAGTTCGGCAATCATGTCGACTCGGCCGGGGTCGCCCACGAGGATGACGTTGTCGGCCAGTTCTTCCGGCTTGAGGTGGATGTGGAACACGGAGCCGTCGCCGTTGATGATGAGTTCGGATTCAGGGATTCTCATGGCTGATCAATTATGTGATGGAGGACAAATATAGTTTTTTCCGCCGATTTATCCTATATTTGTACAAATAATTGACCTATGTGGCAACGGATCCAAACCCTATATCTGGCGGTCTCCACCGCCCTCCTGTTCATCCTCTTTTTCAGTGACGCCCTTTCTGTCACGGCGCCTGACGGTCTGCATCATGTGACCTATCTCGGATTCAATAAGCCGTATTTCGGCATCCTGCTGGGCATCCTGTTCGCGATGACCGTCCTCGCGCTCGTCACCTTCAAAGTCCGCATCCTGCAGATGCGTCTCGCCACCCTTGCGGGCCTCGTCGCCCTGGGCATGACGGGATGGCTGGCTTATTTCTATTTCAAGATGCCGAAGGATGTCGTCGTTTTCCACTGGACCGCCATCTTCCCGCTCATCGCCGCCATCTGCGACTTCCTCGCCGCGCGCGGCTGCTTCCAGGACCAGCTGATGGTCGAGAGCGCCTACCGCATCCGCGAATCGCGGAAGCGGGACCGCAAAAAAAAGAAGTAAACCAGACTCGGTTTACTTCTTTTCAGCTTTCATCGGATCGGGAATCACCGCGAACGTAAGCTTTCCGCGGCAGCACAGCTTGCCGTCCACTTCCAACTTGGCCGAGCAGTGGAAGATGCCCGCCTTGGTGTCATCCAGATGGCAGGTGACTTCACACAGGTCGCCCGGGCGGACGGTGTTCTTGAACTTGACGTCGTCGATGCCGCGGTAGACGGCCAGGTTGCCCGGCAGTACCTCGAGCATGAGGCGGGTGCAGCTCTGGGCCATGATTTCGCAGAGGATGACGCCCGGAACCATCGGGTTTCCGGGGAAATGGCCCCGGCAGAAGAATTCGTCGTCCCGGATGCGGTACTGGCCGTGTCCGGTCCCATCCGGGTCCTGCCACACCTCGTCGATGAGGAGCATGGGTTCCCGGTGGGGAATATGCTGCATGATCTCTTCTCTGTTCATCTTATTCGGAGTACTTGCGGAAGGCGACGCAGGCGTCGTGTCCGCCGAAGCCGAGGGAATCGGAAATGCCGATGGTGATGTCGCTCTTCACGGCGACGTTCGGCGTGTAGTCCAGGTCGCATTCCGGATCCGGGCAGTCCAGGTTGATGGTGGGCGGGATGATCCCGTCCCGCAGGGCCATGATGGTGGCGATGGCCTCCGCGGCGCCGGCGGCGCCGAACATGTGGCCGGTCATGGACTTGATGGAACTGATATGGGCCTTGTAGGCATAGTCGCCGAGGGCCACCTTGTAGGCGATGGTTTCGGCGATGTCGTTCAGGTGCGTGCCCGTGCCGTGGGCATTGATGTAGAGGTTGTCCTTCTCCGGATCGAAACCGGCTTCCTCCAGGGCAAGCTGGATGGCCCGGGCCTGGGTGCTTCCGTCCGGACGCGGGGCGGTGGCATGGTAGGCGTCGCAGGTGTTGCCGTAGCCGACCATTTCGCCGTAAATCCTGGCATCGCGCGCGAGGGCGTGGTCCAGGGACTCGAGGATGAGGACGGCGGCGCCGTCACCCATCACGAAGCCCTGACGGTTCGCGTTGAACGGGAGGGAAGCGTATTTGGGATCCGTGGCGCGGGAAAGGGCCTTCGCGTTGGCGAAGCCGGCCACGCCGATCGGAATGGAGGCATGCTCGGAACCGCCGGCGATGATCGCGTCGGCATAGCCGTGCCGGACGGCGCGGAACGCCTCGCCGAGGCAGTGCGAGGAAGTGGCGCAGGCCGTGACGATGTCCAGGCACGGGCCCTTGGCCTGGTGCTTGATGGCGATGTGGCCCGCCGCGATGTTGGAGATCATCGTCGGGATGAACAGCGGGGAGACCCACTTGCCGGTGGGATCCTCGACCATCTTGGCCGTCTCCCGGTACTGGATCTCGAAGCCGCCGATGCCGGAGCCCACATAGACGCCCAGGCGGAACGGGTCGATGTTCATCTCCTCGCCTTCAGTCTTCAGGCCGGAAGCCTCCATGGCCTGCCAGGCCGCCGCCATGGCGAACTGGGTGAACTTGTCCTGCTTGCGGACGAAGGCCTTGTCCATATCGTATTGCTCCGGATCGAAGTCCTTCACTTTGCCGGCGATCGTGACGGGCATGTCCTTGAAGTCCTCGACGTAGTCGATGCCGCAAACGCCGTCCACGAGGTTCTTCCAATAGGTATCGAGGTCATTTCCCACGGAGGAAATGATGCCCATACCGGTGATAACAACTCTTTTAGGTTCCATAATTTCAGTACAACAGACTGCAAATATACGAATTATTCCGCAATTACCACTCCACCAGGGCGGCCGCCGTCAGGAGCCCCGCGCCGAATGCGCTGAAAATCAATTTGTCACCTTTCTTGAAAAGGCCCTTCCGTTTGCACTCGTCCAACAGGATCGGGCAGGAAGCGGACGAGGAATTCCCGTGGTCCCCGATGTTGGTCGGGAACTTCGACTCCGGGGCGCCGAGCCGGTTCCGGATTCCTTCCACGATGCGGAGGTTCGCCTGGTGGATCATGAAATAGTCCACGTCCTCCACGCCCAGGCCGGCATCCGCCAGGACTCCCTTGATATCCTCCACGGAGGCAGTGACGGCGAAGCGGAACACTTCCCGCCCCTGCATCTGCAGGGGAACGCCGGTCTCGCTCTTGGTAACGAACGGCGTGGGCTCCAGCGGGCGGAACTGCCAGATCTTGTCCGGATCGGGCCGGGCGCCGATGCGGACGGCCCGGACGCCGTCCCCTTCCGACAGGACGACCGCCCCGGCGCCGTCCCCGAAGAGGACGCAGGTGGCGCGGTCCTGCCACGAGGTCATCCGGGTCGGTTCCTCGGCGCAGACGATGAGGACGTTCTTCACCTTCCCGACCTTGAAGTAGGAGTCGGCGATGTCCAGGGCGTAGATGAAGCCCGGACAGGCGCAGTTGATGTCGATGCACGGGCAGTGCAGGCCCACGGCCGCGGCGATGATGCAGCCCAGGCCCGGGGTCATGTACTCGTTGACCACGTTGGAACAGAGCAGGAGGTCGATGTCCTCGGGCTTCTTGCCGGCGTCGGCCAGGGCCTTCAGCGCCGCATCGCGGCCGAGGTCCTCCAGCCGCTCGTCGGAAATGACGTGGCGGGAATGGATCCCCGTCCGGGTCACGATCCAGTCGTCAGTCGTGTCCAGGAAACTCTCCAGGTCACCGTTGGTGACCACTTTCTTCGGCAGCGCGCTTCCGGTACCGATGATCTTCATAAATGAACAGGTTTTAGTAACGGACACAAAAGTAGGCAGGCGGAACCGAATTCGGAAATAAAAGTGGTGAAAACGGCCCTGCGCGGGCGCATCAGGGGCGAAATCGCGCAAAAAGGGGCGAAATCTCGGTTTTTTTGCGTATTTTTGTATTCCATGCGATGGAAGAAGGTAAGAAAAAATACATTCCCGGCTACCTGCGGGAACGCTACCAGCTGCTGGGCACGGTCACTTTCGCCGCCCTGTTCTCGGTGGTCTTCCTGCTGGTAAGCATCCCCTTCTCCAACAACGCCTGGTTCCGCCTGGGGAACAGCACTTTCTTCGGATTCACCGCCATCTTCGCCTTCCTGTCCCTGGCCATCCTCATCATCAGCCGCGTGGTCATGTACAAGACCCGGAACCACCTGCCGATGACCTACTGGGGCTATGCGGCCTGGTGCATCGCGGAAATCCTCCTGATCACCACCCTTTACACCGTCTTCACGGTAACCATCGCCCAGCCGGAGGACCAGAGCGGAATCATCATCTTCCTGCACGCCCTTGTGTACGCCTTCGTGTGCCTGGGCGTCCCGTTCCTCATCGCGGGCATGTTCTTCACCATCATCGACCAGAACCGGACCATCCGGCTGATGAACATGCACGACGTCGTGACGGAAGAAACCCCCGCCGAAGGCGCCGCCGACCAGAAATTCACCCTGTTCGACAACAACGGCGTCCTTAAGCTCTCCGTCTCCAGCGCGAACCTCTACTACGTGGAATCGGACGACAACTACATCAAGGTGTGGTACTCCGACAACAAGGGCGACCTGCAGACCTACATGCTCCGCTGCCGGCTGAAGACGGTGGAAGAAAGCTTTGCGGGCTCGGACCTCCTCCGCTGCCACCGGAAGTTCATCGTGAACATGGGCAAGGTCAAGGTGCTCCAGAAGGTGGGCGCGACCTACGAGATCACCCTCGACAACGAAGCCATCGCCCCGATACCGGTCACGAAGACCTATATCGAGGCGGTTCTGGAAAGGTTCAAGGAAAAGGATTAGCTCATCTCATCGCCTCGAGGGAATGCGCAACCAGTTCCGAGGCCCGGAGCTCCCACATCATCAGTTTCCGATCAGGGTTTTGTTTGATTACACAATTGTGACGGATGCTGCAGCGGTCACTTCGTCTCCATCCTCGTAGCTGATGCTGATCGTGAATGTCAGGTTTTCCGGAGTCTCTTCAGGAAGATCCTTCAGTTTGATTTCGAGTCGCCGCATGTAGGGGCGGTATTCCAGAAATTCTTCAAAGGACATTCCATCAAGAGGTTTGTCGATTCGCTCAAACTGGCCGTCCAACGTATTCCAAACGTGGGAGCGATAATCAACTCTTCCCGATAATACGAAGTGCGAACCGATATCCTCTCCCGCTTTGACTCCAAATAAATCAGAAGAACTGGTAATCCGGATAGATTGAATGATACGAAGAGTATAATTCGATTCAAAGATATTCTCTCCCAAGATTGTCATATAGAATTCCTTCCTTTTCTTGAGATACGAGGAGACTTCTTTGTATAGTTCCCAAAAGGAGCCATCTGCAACAGCATTATTTACTTGATTATCAATCGCCTGCTCCATTTCGGCACAAAAAGAATCCCATAAAGAAGCAGCCTCTTCGGGCACGGATTCTGTCCCACCGACAAAATAACCTTCACTAGATCCTTGAACAATTACTGATAATTGAAGAGAGGACAGACCTGTCACCGTCCCGTCGTATGATAACTGGGGAAAAGAGGCGAGATCGTAGACAGAAACACGAATAGATGTCGGATCCCAACATGTGATAATACGGGGGAAATAGGATTTCCATCCCCACGCCGAGTTCATCATTGACCTCATCTGATTAATTTCCACCTCGCTTATCTCCCCTTCAAATGATTCCCTTTCATACAGTTCACCCTTTATGAAGTCCGTCTTTTTAGAACATGACGAAATAGAAACAATGCAAATCAGCAGAATACTAATGTGTACTTGAAGAGTCCCTGTTTTAAATAATGCTTTCATATCTCTGGCTTTTTTGTTATTATAAACGCATCCTCTTATGAAATACGTTCGCCTGAATTAAAAAAATAATTATGGGGGACGTATTTGAATGGATTCTGCGTTTATTATAATTGAGTTGGACAACAAGGCGAACATAGACGAAAAAGAACTGGCATATCGGTGCTCACATGGAGACCCTGAAGCCTTGACGGAGTTGTATAACAGATATGCAACTAAGCTTTATTCACTCTGTTCCCGATATGTATCCAATCCATCAGAAGGAAACGATCTGATGCATGATACTATGTTGAAAGCCTTCGAGCGAATCAAACAGTATCGTTATGTCGGCAAAGGGTCATTGTATGCCTGGCTTTCCAGAGTTGCAGTCAATCTGGCGATAGACCGCCTGCGAAAGGGAATTCGGATGGAAATGGTAGACGTCAAAGAAACCTTTCCTGATCCTGACGGTTTCGATCCGTCTGAAGCATGTAATAGTATCCCAATCGATGAACTACAACTAATGATCCAGTCCCTTCCGGATTCAAAAAGAGTCGTGTTCAACATGTATTGCATTGAAGGTTATTCGCACAAAGAGATTGCTCAACGACTCGGCATTTCTGAAAAAGCATCGTCCTCGGTTTTATCGAAAGCGAAACGAATGCTTTCGAAGATGATAAACGATTATTACAATAGAAATGCTTAGGTATGGAGGAGTGGATTGAAATATGCAGGAAGCGCTTAAAGGAAGCCGAGTTTCAGCTTCCTCCAAATGATCTGGGTATATTAAAGGAGAAATATCTTGCCCATAAGAGAGCGGAAAAGTCCAGGAGGCTATTCTTCTTTTCTGCTATCCCCGCTGCAGCAGCGGTTATCCTGGCCATATTTCTGAGCCGGTCTTCCCACCATGTGAATCCCGAAAGAGACACATTATATCCGAATACTCGAGAAGAGGCGGGGATTGTATCGGAGAGAGTTTTTAATAATCCTCCGGATATTGAAACAATCCCTATCCATTCAGTCCCTGATCAAACCGTCAGGTCTGCTGCACTTCCGGCCGATAACGAGCAAACTGCTGAGCCTTCTACTCCTGTCACACAACCTAATTCAAAAGGCACCAATGAACATACTGACGAAACACCTGCCAGACAAATCGAATCACAAGATATCGCCGAACAAAAAAAGGAGGATCCCCCTATTATCTTCATGATAGATTCCGGGGAATCACAATCCCACGTCCGGATTGCTGTTTCTCCGTACTTCAAAGGGTTCAAGATAGTTTCTCAAGATAGTAACTTCCAGCTTGATATCACCGAAAAGCCGGGTGCCAACACATCCGCTATTCATCATTCCATACCGTTGACATTCGGTCTTGATGCAAGTGTTCTCCTTCGTTCTAATCTATCTTTGACCACCGGGCTGGAAGTAAGCGATTATCATTCTGTTTTTTCCTTTCATGACAAGACAGAAAACATCGACCTGAAGGCTTATTACCTCGGCATACCCCTGAGAATGGATTATTACTTCTGGCAGACAGGCCCACTATCTTCATGGATCGGATTCGGTGGAAAAGTGGACCGGCTCGTCTATGGGCGATTGGGTACTGAACGAAAAACAGACCCGTCTTTTCACTGGTCTGTTTCAGGAAACATCGGCATTCAGTACGAACTATATCCCGGTATCGGATTGTATTTCCAACCGGAGATATCATACTATTTCAAACCATCTGCCATCATCCTTCAAACATCCCGCGTCGATAATCCTTTAATGCTCTCGTTAGGGGTTGGATTGAGATTCTCGTTATAGATTATTATCTTATTAACAAGTCTGGTATACCAACCTTCATCCGATAACATGTGGGACGAAGGAATAAACTACTCGTGCGTAGCGAAACGCTGCTCCGCGAGCTGCTCCCACTTGGTGCCGGGGCGGCCGTAGTTGGCGTACGGGAAGATGGAGATACCGCCGCGCGGGGTGAAGAAACCCGTAACCTCGATATACTTGGGATCCATCAGCTTGACGAGGTCCTTCATGATCGTATTCACGACATCCTCGTGGAAATCGCCGTGGCTGCGGAAGCTGAACAGGTACAGCTTGAGGCTCTTGGATTCCACCATCCGGACGTCGGGCACGTAGCTGATGCGGATCTCCGCGAAGTCGGGCTGGCCGGTGATGGGGCACAGGGTGGTGAACTCCGGGCAGTTGAAACGGACCCAGTAGTCGTTGCCGGGATGCTGGTTCTCGAAGGTTCTGGCTGTAGGACGTCTTGTGGCCCAGGCTCTTGAGGGATTCGGGATTGCGTGCCATCTTATGCCTCCTCTCCGGCTTCCTTCAGGCGCTCGGCGTTCTCCGCGATCTGGAGCTGGTCGATGCATTCCTGGATGTCCCCGTCCATGAAGACGGGCAGGTTGTACATGCTCCAGCCGATGCGGTGGTCCGTCACGCGGCCCTGGGGATAGTTGTAGGTACGGATCTTCGCGGAACGGTCGCCGGTGGAGACCATGGTCTTGCGCTTCGCGGCGATGCCGTCCAGGTATTTCTGGTGTTCAAGGTTGTACAGGCGGGTGCGGAGTTCCTCCATCGCCCGGTCCAGGTTCTTGAGCTGGGAGCGCTCTTCCTGGCACTGGACCACGAGGCCGGACGGGATGTGGGTCAGGCGCACGGCGGAATAGGTGGTGTTCACGCCCTGTCCGCCCGGGCCCGAGGCGCAGAAGAGGTCCTTGCGGATATCGGCCGGATTGAGCTCCACGTCGAACTCGCCGGCTTCCGGGAACACGGCCACGGAGGCGGCCGACGTCTGGATGCGGCCCTGGGTTTCCGTCTGCGGGACGCGCTGGACGCGGTGCACGCCGGATTCGTATTTCATCACGCCGTACACGCCGTCCTGGCTGGAGGAGAGCTTGAACACGATCTGCTTGAAGCCGCCGGCCGTGCCGGGAGCCTGGTCGGTGACCTCCAGTTTCCAGCCCCGGCGCTCGGCGAAGTGCTGGTACATGCGGAACAGGTCGCCCGCGAAAATGGCCGCTTCGTCACCGCCGGTGCCGCCGCGGATTTCGACCATAGCGTTCTTGGAGTCATCCGGATCGGCCGGGATGAGGAGGAGCTTGATGTTCTGCTCCATCTCGGGGAGCTTGGGTTCGATCTCGGCAACCTCGTCACGGGCCATCTCCCGCAGGTCCTCGTCCTTCTCGTTCATGAGGATGTCCTTCGCCTGCGCGAGCTCATCCAGCATGCGCTTGTACTCGAGGCCGGCCTGGATGATCGGCTGCAGCTCCTTGTAGTCCTTGTTCAGCTGCACGAACTTCTTCATGTCGGCGATGACGGCCGGGTCGGCGAGCGACTCTTCCAGTTTCCGGTATTTGTCCTGAAGGCTCAGCACCTTCTCCAGCAATGTGTTCTCTGCCATGGGGGCGGGTTTTGAATTAGTCTGCAAAGATACGGAAAAAACTCCGAATTACCATATCAGAGCCCTTTTGCCTTCCCCTCGTCCCAGATGGCGTCCATCTCGGCGAGGGTCATGTCCGCGAGCCGGAGACCGCGGCGGATGGTTTCCTCCTCCATGTAGGAGAAACGGCGGCGGAACTTGTCGCAGGCGCCGCTCAGGGCAGCTTCCGGATCGATGCCGTACAGGCGGGAAGCGTTGATGACGGCGAACAGCAGGTCGCCGAACTCCTCCTGCATATGCTTCGGGTCGTTCTCGGCGCAGGCGTCCTTCGCCTCCCCCATCTCCTCCTGCACCTTGGGCCAGACGTCCTCCTTCTGTTCCCAGTCGAAGCCGCAGCCGCGGGCCTTCTCCTGCATGGACAGGGCCTTGAGGATGGCGGGCATGGCATCGGGAATGCCGGCCATGACGCGCTTGTTGCCGTCCTTCTCCTTCGCCTTCACAAGTTCCCAGGTATCGGCGATCTCCTTCGCAGTGGTGGGCTTGCCTGCCTCGGGCCCGAACACGTGCGGGTGGCGGAAGACCATCTTGTCGCAGACCTTGTTCAGGGAGTCCGCGATGTCGAAGGAGCCTTCCTCCTGGGCGATGCGGGCATAGAAGACCATGTGGTAGAGCAGGTCGCCGATTTCCTTCGCCGTGCCTTTCCGGTCCCCCTTGAGGATGGTGTCGCTGAGCTCATACACCTCTTCCTCCGTCATCGGGCGGATGGTGTCGATGGTCTGCGCCGCATTCCACGGGCACTTTTCCCGGAGGAGGTCCATGATATCGAGCAATCGGCCGAAAGCGGCCACCTTTTCTTCCCTGGTATGCATTTTATTCGTAAAATTTTTACAAATATACAAAGAATCTGCGTATATTTGCCCGGTTTGCGTATGAAGCCCTTGACATTCATATCGGCGGACGAAGCCGTCCGCGGCGTCCGGAGCGGGGATCACATCCACCTCTCCCCGATCGCCAGCGTCCCCCACGTCCTCATCGACGCCCTGTGCCGCAGGGCCGGTGAACTGCGTGACCTGCATTTCCATCATTTCCATACCGAAGGACCTGCGCCGTACGGTTCCAAGGAGTACGAAGGCATCTTTTTCGACCAGGGTTTCTTCGTGGGCCCGAACGTACGGAAAAGCGTCCAGGAAGGCTATGCCGACTATATCCCCACGCACCTGTTCGAGTCGCAGGCGATGTACCGCAGCGGCGCGCTCCCGTGCGATGTCGCGATGGTGCAGGTATCCGAGCCTGTGGACGGGATCGTCTCCCTCGGCACCTCCGTGGATTGCTCGGTCGCAGCCCTGGAGGTGGCCCGCCTGAAAATCGCCGTCGTCAATCCGAACGTTCCCTTCTCCTATGGAGAACCCATCCCCGTGGACCGGTTCGACGCCTTCGTCTGGGATGAGACGCCGCTGATCACCAAGGACTACGTGCAGCCTACGGAAATCGACCGGATGATCGGCCGGAACTGCTCGGAACTCGTGCCGGACGGGGCCTGCCTGCAGATGGGCATCGGCTCGCTGCCGAATGCGGTGTGCTCCGAACTCACGAACCATCAGCACCTCGGCCTCCACACGGAAATGTTCGCCGACGGCGCCCTGGATCTCATCCGGAAAGGCGTCATCGACGGCGCCGCGAAGAAGATCGACACCGGCAAGGTCGTCGCCTCCTTCCTCCTGGGCTCGCAGTCGGTGTACGATTTCATCGACCGGAACCCGGCCGTCCAGATGCGGGAAATCGCTTACACGAACGACCCCTGGATCATCGCGAAGAACCCGAACGTCGTATCCATCAACTCCGCGACGGAGATCGACCTTACCGGCCAGGTGTGCGCCGACTCCATCGGCACGCGCATCTACTCCGGCACCGGCGGCCAACTGGACTTCGTCCGCGGCGCCAAGATGTCCCCCGGCGGCAAGGCCGTCATCGCCCTCGCCTCCCGCACTGCGAAACTCACCCCGAAGATCGTCCCCACCCTGAAGCCCGGCGCCGGCGTGGTCACGCCCCGCGCGGACGTGCAGTGGGTCGTCACCGAGTGGGGCGCCGTGAACCTGTACGGCAAGTCCCTGCAGGAGCGCGCCCGCCTGCTGATCTCCATCGCCCATCCGGACGACAGAGAACAGTTGGACCGAGCCGCCTTCGAACGGTTCGGTCCCCACTGGAAGTATTAAAAGAAGTCTTTAGGCCTCCACGACGCGGAAAGCGGCGAGGTCGGAGGCTTTGAAAGCGCGGATGTAAGCGCTCTTTCCATTCACGGTTTCCTCGGCCATCTGCGTCATCACGCGGGCGGACTTCGCGAAGAGTTCCGGCGCGAGGGTGGCATCCCGCTGCAGCAGCAGGGCCATCACGATCTCACCGGTCATGTCATACAGGCGCCGGGCCAGGAAGTCCAGGACCTCCTGGTCCTCGAACGCCTTGACGGCCGCGATGCTCGCGTCGTAGATGTCGGCGAGGGCTGCGACCCGGGCGCGGAGGGGTTCCATCTCGGCCGAGACGGGCTCGGCGAGCAGCCCCCGGATGATCTCCGAGTAGGAACCGTTCGTGATGTAGCGGATCGCTGCCACGACCTGAAGCTGGGTCGTTCCTTCATAGATATTGAAGATGCGCGCGTCGCGCATCAGGCGCTGGCACTTGTACTCCATGATGAAACCGGAACCGCCGTGGACGGAAACGCAGTCGAAGGCGTTCTGGTTCGCATATTCGGAGCTCATGCCCTTGCACAGGGGCGTGAAGGCGTCGGCCAGGCGGCTGTATTTCTTCATTTCGGCGCGTTCCTCCCCCGTCAGCGGACGGTCGCGCTGGATATCCTCCAGGCACTTGTACACGTCCACGTGCGCGGCGGTGTGATAGAGCAGGGTGCGGCTGGCATCCAGCTTCGCCTTCATCCGGCTGAGCATGTCGTACACACCCGGGAAATGGTCGATGGTCTGGCCGAACTGGGCGCGCTCGGAGGCGTACCGGGACGCCTCGTTATAGGCCTCCTGGCTCAGGCCGGTGGACTGGGCGCCGATGCCGAGGCGGGCGCCGTTCATCAGAGCCATCACATACTTGATCAGGCCCATCCGGGTGCTGCCGCAAAGCTCGGCGCGGGCGTTCTTATAGGTAAGTTCGCACGTCGGCGAGCCATGGATGCCCAGCTTGTGCTCGATGTGGCGCACGTCCACGCCGCCCTGCCGCTTGTCGTAGATGAACATCGACAGGCCTCGGCCGTCGCGGGTCCCTTCCTCGCTGCGGGCGAGGACGAGGTGGATGTCGGAGTCGCCATTGGTGATGAACCGCTTCACGCCGTTCAGGAGCCAGCAGCCCTGCTCCTCGCTCCACGTCGCCTTGAGCATCACGCGCTGGAGGTCCGAACCGGCATCGGGCTCGGTCAGGTCCATGGACATGGTTTCGCCGGCGCAGATGCGCGGGAGGAACTTCTGCCGCTGCTCTTCGGAACCGAACTCGTATAGGGTGTCGGCGCAGCTCTGCAGGCTCCAGATGTTCTGGAACGAGGCGTCGGCGGCGCTCACCAGCTCGGAGCACATGCTGAACACGACGTTCGGCAGGTTCAGGCCGCCGTACCGGCGCGGCTGCGCGACGCCGGTGAGGCCGGCCTTGCGCATCGCCTCCATGTTCTCGACGGTCTTGGAGGCGTAGATCATCCGCCCGTTCTCGAGGTGCGGACCTTCCAGGTCCACGCTCTCGGAGTTCGGGGCGATGATGTTGGCGGTGATGTCACCGACAACTTCCAGCAGGCGCTTGTAGTTCTCGATGCAGTCTTCATAGTCTACGGGCGCCTCCGGATACAGGTCCTTGTCGGCGAATCCCTTTTCCCGAAGCTCCACGATCCGGCGCATCAGGGGATGCTGGAAGTAGAAGGCGATTTCGGGATGGTCGGTATAGTAGTTGGCCATGGCTTACTTGCTGTTTTTCTTGTAATACTTGATAAGCTTCGGGATCACTTCCTCCACGGTGCCCACGATCACGTAGTCCGCGATCCTGTTGATGGGGGCGTCGGGGTCCGAATTCACGCTGATGATGATGTTGCTGTCCTGCATGCCGGCGATGTGCTGGATCTGGCCGCTGATGCCGCAGGCGATGTACACCTTCGGATGGACGGTCACGCCGGTCTGGCCGATCTGGCGGTCGGCGTCGCAGAAGCCGGCGTCCACCGCGGCGCGGCTCGCGCCCACCTCCGCGTGGAGGACCTTCGCCAGGTCGAACAGCATCTGGAACCCCTCCTTGGAACCCATGCCGTAACCGCCGGAAACGACGAGGGAAGCGCCCTTGAGGTTATGTTTGGCGGCCTCCACGTGATGGTCCAGGACCTTCACGACATAGGCCTCCGGGCTCACATACCGGTCCACGTCGGGATAGACCACTTCCCCGCGGGCCTTCCCCGCGTACAGGGCCTTCTGCATGACGCCGGAACGGACGGTCGCCATCTGCGGGCGGTGGTCCGGATTCACGATGGTCGCCACGATGTTGCCGCCGAAGGCGGGACGGATCTGGTACAGAAGGTTCTTGTAGGACTTCCCGGTCTTGACGTCGTCGAAGTCACCGATCTCGAGCTGGGTGCAGTCGGCGGTAAGGCCGCTGGTCAGGGAAGAGGACACGCGCGGGCCCAGGTCCCGGCCGATGACGGTCGCGCCCATCAGGCAGATCTGCGGTTTCTCCTCCTTGAAGAGGTTCACGAGAATATCGGTGTGGGGCGCGGACGTGTAGGGAAACAGGTCCTTCCCGTCGAAAACAAACAGCTTGTCCACCCCGTACGGGAGGATCTGGGACTCCACGGACCCTTTGATGCCGGTACCGGCCACGACGGCGTGCAGTTCCACGCCCAGTTCGTCCGCAAGCTTGCGGCCCTTGGTCAGGAGTTCCTGGGAGACCTCGGCCACGACCGTGCCCTCGATCTCACAATATACGAATACGTTATCCATAGTCTTAGCCGATGATCTTGTCACTGATGAGTTCCTGCACCAGGCCTTCGACATCCGCGTCGGAGGCGGTGAGGGTCTTGCTTTCCTTGGCCTGGAACACGATGTTCTGCACCGTCTTCACGCGGGTCGGAGAGCCGGCGAAGCCGCACTGGGACGGGTCCCCGTCCACATCGGCCACCGTCCACTGGGTGAGGGTCAGATACGGCCGCTCCGCATACAGGGCGGCATGGGGGTCGTTTTCGGGACGCTCGGAAGGGCAGGTCGCCCATTTGTATTTCATCACGAGCCGCACGTTCTGCGGGCGGCAGGGAGCCGCGGTACCATTGACGGTCACCACGAGGGGAAGCGGCGCTTCGACGGTCTCGACGCCGCCGTCGATGGAACGGAGGATGGTCGCCTTGCCGTCCTTCACGGACAGGATCTCCTGGGCATAGGTGACTTGCGTCATGCCCAGCTTCTCGGCCACCTGGGGGCCCACCTGGGCCGTGTCGCCGTCGATGGCCTGACGGCCGCCGATGACGAGGTCCACGCCGCCGATCTTGCGGATCGCAGTCGCGAGGGCATAGGAAGTGGCGAGGGTGTCGGCACCGGCGAAAAGCCGGTCGGTGAGGAGGTAGCCGGTATCGGCCCCGCGGTAGAGGCCCTGGCGGATGATCTCCCCCGCACGGGGCGGGCCCATGGTCAGGATGGCTACGGTCGAGCCCGGATTCTGTTCTTTCAGGCGGAGGGCCTGCTCCAGGGCGTTCAGGTCGTCGGGATTGAAGATGGCGGGCAGGGCGGCGCGGTTCACGGTCCCTTCGGCCGTCATGGCGTCTTTGCCCACGTTGCGGGTGTCCGGGACTTGTTTGGCCAGGACAACGATTTTCAAAGTCATGTTAGGATTCGGGTTTCAGTACAATTTGGGAAAGGGGGAACCTCTATTTGATGAGGTTCCCCAGGATGCTCCGGGTGAGTTCCCGGGTTATGGTGTTCGTCGCGGATTTGGTAGCCTTCTGGACCGCCTTCTTGGTGGTGGAGGTGCCGCTCTTCTTCTTGGTTCCGGTCACGGAGTCGGCCACGGAGGCGGCGACGACGCCGGTGACGGCGGTAATCACGGACTTCAAGACCTTGGAGGCGATGCTGTTCTTCTTTTTCTTGGCCTGTTCCTTCTCTACTTTCGCCTGCTCCTTCTCGAGCTTGGCCTGTTCCTTGGCCTCGATGGCGGCCTGCTTCTCGGCCTCCTTCTGCGCCTGGAGTTCGGCCTTCTGGCGCTCGGCCTCGGCCGTGGCGGCGACGAGGATCTCGTAGGCGCTCTCGCGGTCGTCGACCTTGTCGTAACGGCCCCAGAGGCGGGACTGCTTGATGATCGTGGCGCGCTGGTCCTCGGTGATGGCGCCGATCTGGCTCAGCGGGAAGAGGATCTTCGCCCGCTCGACCACGGAAGGCGCGCCCTTCTCGTCCAGGAAGGAGACGAGGGCCTCGCCGGTCTCCAGCTGGAGGATGGCTTCGTAGGTGTCGAAGGCCGGATTCGCGCGGAAGGTCTCCGCGGCCACCTTGACGGCCTTCTGGTCTTTCGGGGTATAGGCACGAAGGGCGTGCTGGACCCGGTTGCCGAGCTGGCCGAGGATGTTCTCGGGGATGTCGGTCGGACTCTGGGTGACGAAGTAGATGCCGACGCCCTTGGAGCGGATGAGGCGGATGACCTGCTCGATCTTGGAGGTCAGGGCCTTGGAGGTATCCTCGAAGAGCATATGGGCCTCGTCGAAGAAGAAGACGAGTTTGGGAAGGTCCATGTCACCGACCTCCGGAAGCGTGCTGTACAGCTCGGAGAGCAGCCAGAGGAGGAAGGTGGAATAGAGCTTCGGCTTGAGCATGAGCTTGTCGGCGGCCAGGACGTTCATCACGCCCTTCCCGCCCTCGCACTGGAGGAGGTCGAAGATGTCAAAGGCCGGCCGGCCGAAGAACAGGTCGGCGCCCTGGTTCTCCAGACCCAGGAGAGCGCGCTGGATGGCGCCGATGGAGGCGGCCGAGACGTTGCCGTACTGGGTGGTGAATTCCGCCGCATTCTGGCCCACGAAATTGAGCATGGCGCGGAGGTCCTTCAGGTCATCGAGCAGGAGGCCGTTGTCGTCGGCGATCTTGAAGACGATGTTCAGGACGCCGGTCTGCGTCTCGTTGAGCTCCATCAGGCGGCCCAGCAGGTCCGGGCCCATGTCGGAAATGGTGGCGCGCATGGGGTGTCCCTGCTCGCCGTACACGTCGAAGAAACGGACAGGGCAGCTCTGGAACTGCGGGTCTTCGATGCCGAACTCCGGCAGGCGCTTCTGGATGAAACCGGAGAGCTTGCCCGCCTGGCTGATGCCGGAAAGGTCGCCCTTCATGTCGGCCATGAAGCAGGGCACGCCGGCCTGGCAGAAGGTTTCGGCCAACACCTGCAGGGTGACGGTCTTGCCGGTACCGGTGGCGCCGGCGATGAGCCCGTGGCGGTTCGCCATCTTGCCGACGATGGAGATGGGGCCGTTGGCAGAGTGGGCTACGTACAGCCCGCGTTCTTTATCTAGCATGTCTGTCTGTTTTTACGATATTTCCAAAGATAGAAAAGAATTGCCGAAATGGCAAATGTTCCGAGGGCGATCCACGGAATCGTGGACACGGGAAGGCCCAGGCCGATCTTGTCCACGAGGATGAAGGTCGTGCAGACCGACGTCATGAACAGCGCCGGGAGCAGCGCGATCAGGTAGTATAGGCCGGGCTTGTTGCGGACCAGGTAGACGGTCGCGGTCCAGAACATGAACACGGAAAGCGTCTGGTTGGCCCAGCCGAAGTAACGCCAGATGACGTTGAAGCCGTTGGCATCGGCGATGTTGTACCACAGGAGAAGGCCCGACAGGACGAACAGCGGGACGGCGATGTACAGGCGCTTCCGCATCGGACCCTGGTCCAGATGGAGGAAGTCCGCGATGATCAGGCGGGCGCTGCGGAAAGCCGTATCGCCGCTGGTGATGGGCGCCGCGACGACGCCGAGCAGGGCGAGGATGCCGCCCAGCACGCCGAGCCAGCTCTGCGAGACCTTCGTCACGACCACGGGGGCCGCCGCCGTGAGGTCGGAACCGACCTCGGCCGCGCCGCCGTCGAAGAAGAAATAGGAGGAGACCGCCGCCCAGATCAGAGCGACCAGGCCTTCCGTGACCATCGCGCCGTAGAAGATGGGACGGCCGAGTTTCTCGTTCGTGATGCAGCGGGCCATCAGCGGGCTCTGGGTGGCGTGGAAGCCGCTCACGGCGCCGCAGGCGATAGTGATGAACAGGCAGGGGAAGATGGGCTGTCCCTCGAGGCCCACGGAAGGGCCGCGGTTCTGCAGACCCTGCCAGAATTCGGGCAGGGAAGGCCACTTGATGAGAAGGCACACCATCAGGGCCACCGCCATGAACAGCAGGGCCGCCGCGAACACCGGATAGATCCGGCCGATGATCTTGTCGATCGGGAGCAGCGTCGCGACGATGTAGTAGGCGAAGACGACGAACACCCAGGTCATGACCGACCACTGGCCGCCGTCGCCCACCATGCCGCCCAGGATGACGGCCGGGCTGTACACGAACACGGCGCCCACCATCAGCAGGAGGAGGACGGAGAAGACGAGCATGACTTTCTTGGTCGTCTCGCCCAGGTAGCGGCCGACCAGGACGGGATAACCCGCCCCGCCGTGGCGGACGGAGAGCATGCCGGACAGGTAGTCATGGACGGCGCCTGCGAAAATGCAGCCGAAAACGATCCACAGGTAGGCCGACGGGCCGAACTTCGCGCCCATGATGGCGCCGAAGATGGGTCCGGTCCCGGCGATGTTCAGGAACTGGATCATGTACACTTTCCACGCGGGCATCGCGATGAAGTCCACGTTGTCGGCCTTGGAGACGGCCGGCGTCACCAGATTCGGATTGGGCCCGAAGACCCGGTCCACGAAGGATCCGTACAGAAGATAGCCGACGACGAGCGCGGCCACGCTGATGAGGAATGAGAACATAGGCTGTGCTAAGCTTCCAATTGTTCGAAAAACGAGAAATGTACCCGGCCGTACACCTTCTCCTTCTTGAAGCGGGGGTGCTCCCGGAAGGAGTGCTCCCCGCCGTGCTCCAGGATGAAGTAGCAGCCGGGATGGAGGATATCCTGCGCGAAGACCTGGTCCGGAAGGGTTTCCAGGTTTTCCAGGGCGTAGGGCGGATCCGCGAAGATGATGTCGAACTTCTCGCGGCAGATGGGGAGGAAGTCGAAGACGTTGTCCCGGACCATCGTCACGTTCGTGAGGCCGAGGCGCTGCGCCTCGGCCTTGATGAACGAGGCGTTCTCGCGCGCCATCTCCACGCAGTACACGCGGGCGGCGCCCCGGGAGGCGAACTCAAAGGAAATGGCGCCGGTTCCTCCGAAGAGGTCCAGCACCTTGAGGTCCTCGAATTCGTATTCGTTGTCCAGGACGTTGAACAGGCCCTCGCGGGCGAAGTCCGTGGTCGGGCGCGCCTTGTATCCCGCGGG
>ONJB01000044.1 GCA_900318015.1 uncultured Bacteroidales bacterium
CTGGGTACAGACATAGGCGGACACTTTCACCGCCGTCTCATGGGCGACCGCCACCGACTTGCCTTGGAGGATGGAGCCGATGAAGGAGCCGGTGAAGGAATCGCCGGCGCCGACGGTATCGGCCACCTCCACCTTCGGAGTCACCTGATAGGACATGCCGCCCGCGTGGAAGACATAACTTCCGTTGGTGCCGCAGGTCAGGATGAGCATCTTCAGGCCATACTGGTCGAAGATGTGCCAGCACTTTTCCTCCAGGCTCAGGCCAGGAATATCATACAGGCGGGAAATGGTCACCAGTTCCTCATCATTGATCTTCAGGATGTCGCAGCGCTGGAAAGATGCCTCCAGCACCTCCTTCGTGTAGAAACTCTGACGGAGGTTGATGTCGAATACCTTCAAGCAGTCCGCAGGAACGGCATCCAGGAACGCGCCGATGGTGTTGCGGGAAACCTCGCTCCGCTGCGCCAGGGAGCCGAAGCAAACCGCCTTGCAATCAGCGGCCAGGGCGGCCAGTTCCTCGTCGAACGGGATATTGTCCCAGGCGACATCCGTCTTGATCTCATACTGAGGCACCCCCTGCGCATCCAGGGTAACCTGGACGGTTCCGGTGGGATACTCCACCCGGGCCAGGTGATACGGGAGCCGGTGCTCTTCGAAAGCCTCGACGATTTCCTCGCCCAGCGCATCGTGCCCGATGGCGCTCACGGCGATGCCTTCCAGGCCGAACTGCCGGGCATGATAGGCGAAATTGGCGGGCGCGCCGCCCAGTTTCTTTCCCTCGGGAAGCACATCCCACAGCGCTTCACCGATACCGATAACGTACTTTCCCATATTATTTGTGCATGGTAGTCATATAATACAACAGATACGCGACGCCTACGGCCATCACCGCCACGGCGCCAGCCTGGCCCACCGCGTCGGAGGCGAATCCCATCAGGAGCGGGAACACCGTACCGCCGAACAGGCCCATGATCATCAGGCCCGACACCTCGTTCTGCTTCTCGGGAACCGCCAGGATGGCCTGGGAGAACACGATGGAGAAGATGTTGGAGTTGCCGAAGCCCACCAGGGCGATGGCCACGTACAGGATGGCCTTGCTTGCTCCGAAGAACATGCCCACCATCGCCAGGGCCATCATCACGACGCTCACCAGGAAGAACTTCCTGTGGCTGAACTTCGCCAGGATGAACGACCCGGAAAGGCAGCCTACCGTACGGAAAATGAAATACAGGCTGGTCGCGAAGCCGGCCTCGGTAAGCGTCATGCCCACACGCTCCATCAGGAGCTTCGGCGCCGTGGTGTTCGTTCCCACGTCGATGCCCACATGGCACATGATGCCCAGGAAGGACAGCAGCACGATGGGCTTGCCCAGGAGTTTGAAGCAGTCCGCAAAGGAAGAAGCCTTGTCCGGGGCCGCCTCGCGCTCAATCGGAGAGAGGAGGAGCAGGAGGGAGGCCAGGATGCCGATGGCCATGTATACCGGGAAGAGGGCCCGCCAGCCGAGGCCGAAGGTAGGCATGGCTGCCGTGGCGCCCCACATGGCTATATACGGAGCCATGAAGGAGGCGATGGCTTTCACGAACTGCCCGAAGGTCATCGTGCTGGCCAGACGGTCGCCCTTGATGATGTTGGTGATGAGCGGGTTCAGGGAGGTCTGCATCAGCGCATTGCCGATGCCTAGCAGCGAGAAGGAGACGAGCATGAGCCCGTAGCTTTCGCCGAAGATGGGAAGGAGCAGGGAGACGACCGTCACCACGAGGCTCAGCAGCACCGTGTTCTTCCGGCCGATCTTGTTCATCAGCATTCCCGTCGGGACGGAGAAGATCAGGAACCAGAAAAAGACCAGGGAAGGAAAGATGTTGGCGGCGGAGTCGCTCAGGCCCAGGTCGGACTGGACATAGTTGGAGGCGATGCCTACGAGGTCCACGAACCCCATGGCAAAGAAACAGAGCATCACCGGGATGAGTTGTATCTTTTTGTTCATTTGGCTATCGGATAAAGGGTTACGTCGGCCTTGAGGTTGCCGTAGAGTTTCAGGGTGTTATAAGGAGAAGACGGGAAAACGAGGTTCGTCATGCAGAAGTCTTCGCCGAAGGCCTCGATACTGGCGCTGTCCACCAGCAGGCGGAGCTCCATCTTGCCGCCCACCTGGGCAGGCGCGGTGGTGACCGAGACAAAGGCCTCGCTGAACTGGACGTTGCCGCTCCCCCGGCGGTCCATCGAGAAAGTCTGGGTCTCCGGGTCGCAGGTGAAAACCACCTGTTCGCCCAGTTCGTTGGAAAGCGCGAACGCAGCGCTTTTCTTCTTGGGAAGGGTGAGACGGACCACAAGTTCGTATGCGCAATGCGGGTTCTCGAAAAGCTTCACGGGCGCGGTAGACAACTTGTACCTCACCGGCCGGCCGCGAAGGGCTTCCACCTCCGGAGAAGGCATGCTCTTCAGGATCACCTCTTTCCCCTTCCGGATGAGGGACAGGTCGCGGGGTACGGAGTTGGAGCTGCGGAATTGCTGCGTCGGAACGGAATTGGCATACTGCCAGTTGCTCATCCACGCCAGGGCTACCGAACGGCCCTGGGGCGCGTTGCTCCAGGTAACCGTGGCATAATGGTCCTTGCCGTAATCCATCCAGCGGGTAACGGTGGGAAGGTCGTCGCACTGGAAGGTCTTCCCGTCGAAGCTGCCCACGAAATACTGCGTGGCGCTGCCGCCGAAGGGACCGCCCGGATTGATGTTCAGGAGGAGCACCCACTTGTCCTTTCCCTCGAAGGGAAGCCGGATGAGGTCGGGACACTCCCAGACGCCGTCATGCGAGCCATAGCCCTGGCCGAAGCTGCTCTCGTATTTCCAGTCTTTCAGGTTGTCGGAGCTATAGAATTGCACCTCCTGGCCGGCGGCGAGAACCACCTTCCACTGACGGGTCTGGTCGTCCCAGAACACCTTGGGATCCCGGAAATCCGGCTTGTTCTCGGCCACAATCACCGGATTGCCGGGGTATTTGGCAAACGTGCGGCCGCCGTCGTTGCTGTAGGCGATGCTCTGCGTCTGGTTGTCCCCGGCCGAGGTGTACATCGCCACAATGGCATCCCGACCGAAACCGGCCGTGTTCTCCTTGTCCACGACGGCGCTGCCACTGAAGATGGAGCCCAGCGCGTCCGGAGCGATGGCGATGCCGAGATGCTCCCAGTTCACCAGGTCGCGGGAGACGGCGTGTCCCCAGTGCATGTTGCCCCAGAGGCTTCCGTAGGGGTTATACTGGTAGAAAAGATGCCATTCCCCGTCCTGGTACACCAGGCCGTTGGGGTCGTTCATCCAGCCGTATTCCGGGGTGAAATGGTAGAAAGGCCGATACGCCTTCTCCCGGTTGGTCCGGTCAAAGACAGGAGCGGTGGTCATCTCCTTCCAGCAGACATCGCCGGAAGGATTCCGCTGCACGCCGCGGCCCCGGTTCGTCCGGATGTCCAGCAGGATGTCCCGGCCGCTCCAGGCACCGAGATCCAACGGGACCTGGTAATCGGTCTTTTCAACGGCCAGGGAAACATTGGCGGAAAGTACCTCAACGCCGTCCGACAGCACTCTCACACGCGCAGATGGCGCCGTTTCCTGCACCGGCAACAGCACGTAGCGGTCATTCCCGCTTACCCGGACCATCGTATGCGTATCGCTCAGATGACGGACGGCCAAGTTCTGCGCATGGGCGCCCAAAGCAAGCAGGAAAGAGGCCAGAAAAAGGATGTGTTTCATACGCAGTGTCTTTTTTCAAAGATACGGTTTTTTTCTATATTTGTATGGATAACCCCTCGATCTGATGCCTCACCTTCAGAAAACCGCCCTTGTTACCGGAGCGAGCTCCGGAATCGGCCTCGAGTTCGCGCGACAGCTCGCGCGGAAAGGGTATGCGCTGGCCCTTGTGAGCAACCGGGAGCAGGAACTTGCCGATGCGGCCGAGGGCCTGCGTGCGGAGCACGGCGTGCCCGTGCAGACGCTCTGCATCGACCTGACCAAGCCGGGAGCGGCCGAGGAAGTGCTTGCGTGGTGCCCGGAGCCGGACGTGCTTGTCAATAATGCCGGGATATTCTTCATGGAGTATCTCTCGCCGGAGAACCTCGGGAAGGTGCGGGCGATGATGGCGCTCCACATGAATGTGGTCACGGAACTGTCCATCCTGGCGGGCTCTCGGATGAAGGAGAAGGGCGGCGGGCACATCCTGAACATCTCGTCGATGACCGCGCGCATCCCGGCGCCGGGCATCGCCATCTATTCGTCCACGAAGGCTTACCTGAAGGTTTTCGGGAAGAGCCTGTCCTACGAACTCCGGCCTTTCGGCGTGCAGGTGACCACTGTGTGTCCCTCCGCCGTGGACACGGGCCTCTATCCCCTCCCCGAGCGCCTGCGCGGGTTCCTCCGCCGCATCGGCCTCATCCGTTCCCCCGAGTGGCTCGTGCGCCGCTCGCTGAAAGCCCTGTTCCGCGGCCGAAGGACCTTCAGTCCGGGCCTGACGAACTTCCTCCTGCCACCCCTCATCGCAATCCTGCCCGCCCGTCTCATCGACCGCCTGGGCCTGAAATGGATCGCCGGCCCTAACCACCGATAGCCCATGGAACCGCATCCTATCACCGATACTTCCCTCGAATTCGCCTTCATGGGCGAGATCAAAGCGGGATTCCCCTCCCCGGCCGAAGACGTCCGGGAAAAGCTGGACCTCGTGAAACTCCTGGTGCGCCACAGCGCATCGACCTTCTTCTTCCGCGTGGACGGTGTGTCCATGGTGGACGCCGACATGGACGAAGGGGACATCCTCATCGTGGACCGCGCCGTGGAGCCGTACAACGACTGCAAGGCGGTCTGTTTCATCGACGGGGAATATACCGTCAAGCGGGTGGAAATCCATGAGGACGGCGCCCTCCTGCTGCCCTGCAACGAGCACAATCCCAAGTACAAACCCATCCCGGTGGGCCCGGACAACCAGTTCCTCATCTGGGGCGTGGTGACCTGGGTCATCAAGAAGGCCTGACCGAGCGCCCATGTACGCCCTTGCCGACTGCAACAATTTCTTCGCTTCGTGCGAACGGGTTTTCCGTCCGGACCTGAACGGGAAACCGGTCATCGTGCTCAGCAACAATGACGGCTGCGCGGTGGCCCGATCCAACGAGGCGAAAGCGCTCGGCATCAAGATGGGCGATCCCTATTTCAAGATCCGGGACATCATCGAACGGAACCACGTCGCCGTGTTCTCGTCCAATTTCGCGCTCTACGGCGATATGTCGCGCCGGGTGCAGGAAGTGCTCCGCAGCTTCGCTCCGGCCGTGGAGCAGTATTCCATCGACGAAGCCTTCCTGGACCTGACGGGGATGGAAAATGTCGATTTCGCCGCCTTCGCCCGGGAGGTTTCCCGCGCTTGCTGGAAGTACACGTCCATCCCGGTTTCCGTGGGCGTCGCCCCGACAAAGACGCTCGCGAAGATCGCCTCGAAACTGTGCAAGCAGTACCCCAAGCTTCAGGGCGGGTGCTACATGTACCGCCCGCAGGACATTGAAAAAGTGCTCCGAAAATTCCCAGCGAAGGATGTCTGGGGCATCGGCCGCCGGTCGGTGAAAAAGCTCGAGTCGATGGGTGTGAAAACGGCCTGGGACTACACGCAGCTCCCCGAAACGACCGTCCGGAAGCTCTTCGCGCTCCCCGGGTTCCGCACCTGGAAGGAGCTCAAGGGCGTCCCCTGCGTGGAGTTCGAGGACATGGTCGAACCCAAGCAGAGCATCTGCGTTTCGCGCTCTTTCGCCCATGAGATCACCACCTTGCCGGAACTGACAGAGCAGGTGGCGACCTTCGCCGTGAGCGCCGTCGCGAAGCTTCGGAAGCAGGGCTCCCTGGCCCAGGAACTGACCGTCTTCGCCATGACGAACCGCTTCAAGGACGACGCACCGCAAACGTCCGGCGGCGTGTGCGTGCCCTTCCCCGACGCCACGGCGGACCACCGCACGGTGGTCCTCGCGGCGGTGGAAGGCTGCCGCCGCCTCTTCCGCCCGGGCTTCGGCTACAAGAAAGCCGGTGTCGTGTTCACGCGGATCGTCCAGGCCGCGGACCATACCCGCTCCCTCTTCGAGGACGTGGCCGCGGCCGGCAAGGAGGCCCGACTGTCCGAGACCCTGGACTCGATCACCCGCACCTTCGGGCCCGGCGCCGTCCTCTTCGGCGCCCAGGGCGACGGCACCATCCGCAACGCCCGGGAGCACCAATCCCCCCACTACACCACCCTGTGGTCCGACATCCCGGGGGTAAAGGTGGAATAATCAAGTTTTTTGCCTATCTTTGTTAGATATGGACAAACTGTTTCTCATTGACGGACACGCGCTCGTCTTCAAGATGTACTACGCCTTCCTGCGGAGGCCGATGATCAACTCGAAGGGGGCGGACATGTCCATCCTGTACGGCTTTACGAAGTATCTGCTGGAGATGGTGGAGCGGGAGAAGCCCACGCACCTGGCGGTGGCCTTCGACCCGCCGGGCGGAACCTTCCGCAACGAGCTGTACCCCGAATACAAGGGTACGCGCCCGCCGACCCCGCAGCTCATCATC
Source organism: uncultured Bacteroidales bacterium (assembly GCA_900318015.1). Lineage (GTDB taxonomy): Bacteria > Bacteroidota > Bacteroidia > Bacteroidales > UBA932 > Cryptobacteroides. Next base: position 6,574 of record ONJB01000044.1, read on the forward strand.
GACGCGCTGGAACCCCTTACGGAGCTGGTGCAGGCGATGAACATCCCCGTGCTGATGATCAAGGGGTTCGAGGCCGACGACGTCATCGGCTCGATGGCCCTCCGCAGCGCGCGGGAAGGGATGGACGTGTACATGGTCACGCCCGACAAGGACTACGGCCAACTCATTTCAGAGCACGTTTTCCAGTACAAGCCCGGGAAGTCCGGCGGCGACGACGAGATTGTCGACCGCACGGCCATCTGCGAGAAATGGGGCATCCTGGACCCGGTCCAGATCATCGACATGCTCGCCATCTGCGGCGACTCGGCCGACAACGTGCCGGGCGTCAAGGGTGTCGGCGAGGTGGGCGCCGGGAAGCTGATTTCCAAGTACGGCAGCATCGAGAACATCTATGCCCATCTGTCCGAACTCTCCCCGCGCCAGCAGGCGCAGTTCGAGGAGGCGCGCAGCTACATCGGCCTGTCCAAGGAGCTCGTGACCATCAAGACCGACATCCCGCTGGAGACGACGGCGGAGGACATGCGGATGGACATGAACTTCTCCCCCGCCATCGCGGACCTGTTCGAGAAATACGAGTTCAACTCCCTGAAGCGCTTCATCGCGCACGTGGGCCCTTCGGCGGCCTCGCAGGAGAGAAAGGAATTCATTGTCAATGATATCACGCCGGACGAGATGGTCCAGGCCGTGAAGAAGGCCGGCTGCTGCGGCCTCATTACCGAGGCATATTCCGAAGGCATCTTCGCTCCCATCAAGCGGCTTGTCCTTGGCTGTGAAGACAAGGCCTGCACCGTCTCCGGAGACCGGCTGGACGCTGTCCGGGCCGTCCTGGAGGACGCGTCCATCGACAAATACGGCTACGACCTCAAACTGCAGGCGAACCTCCTCGCCCACGCGGGCATCACCCTCGAGGGCCGCTGGTTCGACATTCCGCTGATGCACTACCTCATCGACCCGGAGAAGAGCCACGCCGTGGACATCCTCGCGCGGAGTTACCTCAACGTCGAACTGGAGGAGGCCCCGGCGGAGGCCGGGACGGGCTCGCTGTTCGACGAGGCGCCCGAGGAGACCGCGGCCTCCCGCTCCCGCGAAGCGGCCGCCCTCGTCCTCCTCGGCGGCAAGGTCCTCGACGAGCTCGCCGACCGGAAGCATCTCTACGACGACATGGAGGAGCCGCTGTCCAAGGTGCTCGCGAAGATGGAGCGCGCCGGCGTGAAAGTGGACCTGCGGCAGCTGGACCAGTTTGCCCAAGGGCTCCGGAAGGAGCTCGAGGAGCGGCAGGCGCACATCCGGGAGATGGTCGGCGAACCCGACCTGAACATCTCCTCCCCCAAGCAGGTGGGCGACATCCTGTTCGACAAGCTGAAGCTGGACCCGAAGGCCAAGAAGAGCGCCCGGGGCCAGTATTCCACGGACGAGGCCACCCTCCTCGCCATCGCGGACCGGCATCCGGTCGTGGACGAAATCCTGGAGTTCCGGGCCGTCAAGAAGCTGTTATCGACCTATATCGAGCCGTTCCCGGCCTATGTCTCGCCGGTGGACGGTCGGGTCCATACGACGTTCAATCAGGCGCTGACGGCTACCGGCCGCCTGTCCAGCTCCAACCCGAACCTGCAGAACATCCCCATCCGCACCGAACGCGGCAAGGAGATCCGCAAGGCCTTCATCCCGGGTACGCCGGAGGGCGTGATCGTGTCCGCGGACTACTCGCAGATCGAGCTCCGCATCATGGCGCACCTCAGCCAGGACGGACACCTCGTGAAGGCGTTCCGCGACGGGGACGACGTCCATGCCGCCACGGCGGCGAAGATCTACGGCATTCCCCTGTCCGAGGTGACGCGCGAGCAGCGCGGCCGCGCCAAGACGGCGAACTTCGGCATCATGTACGGCATCTCCTCCTTCGGCCTCGCGCAGCGGCTGCACCTGGGCCGGAAGGAAGCCAAGGACCTGATCGACGGCTACTTCGCCTCGTTCCCGGCCATCCGGTCGTTCATCGATGACAGCATCGGCTTCGCCCGCGAGAACGGGTACGTGGAGACGCTCTTCGGCCGCCGCCGCTACCTCCCGGACATCAACGCGAAGAACGCCACCGTTCGCTCCCTGGCCGAACGGAACGCCGTGAACGCGCCCATCCAGGGCACCGCGGCGGACATCATCAAGCTCGCGATGATCGGCGTGGACAAACGTCTCACGGAGGCCGGGCTGAAGAGCCGGATGGTCCTGCAGATCCACGACGAACTGATGTTCGACGCCGTCCCGGAGGAAGTTCCTGCGTTGAAGAGAATCGTCGTCGATGTCATGGAGAATGTATTGAAACTGTCCGTCCCGCTCACGGTGGAGTGTTCGGACGGCAAAAACTGGCTGGAGGCGCACTGAGATGGGATACCTGGATATGCCTGAGAAAGAGCTGGTGCGCCGTGCCGTCGCCGGCGACCAGATGGCCTACCGCGCCATCTACCAGCTGCATGAGAAAGCCATCCGCGGCCGGGTGAGCGGCTATTTCAAGTGGAAGGCCGACGTGGACGACGTCGTGTCCGAAAGCTTCCAGAAAGCCTTCGTGAACCTGCCGCACTTCGACACGGAACGGGAGCTCCGGCCGTGGCTGTCCACCATCGCCACCCGCACCGCCCTGGACCATCTGGCCAGCATCAAACGCGAGGACCAGAAGAAGGAAGGCATCAAGCTCACGGCTTCCGGCGAGAGCTCCGAGGGACAGGGCCCGATCACGGACGTGGACCCGGAGGAAGAAATCATCAACGGGGAGAACCACGAGCGGCTGATGGCCTTCATCGAGGAACTGTCCCCCCTGTACAAGGAAGTGATGATCAAGTACATGATCGAGGAGCTGGAATACGAGGAGATTGCCAAGGAACTGAAACTGGAGCTGAACACGGTCCGCACCCGCATCCGCCGCGGCAAGCAGCAGCTGGCGGAGATGATGCTCCGAGGAGAAATCGAATGACACCGCAGGAATTCATCGACTTTGTCCAGGCCGATTTCGACCTGACACCCGCGCAGGAGGAACAGTTCCTCGCCTGCGACGCCCTGTACCGCGACTGGAACGCGAAGATCAACGTGATCTCGCGGAAGGACATCGACGGTCTGTACGACCATCACGTCCTCCACTCCCTCGCCATCGCCCGCTACCTGCTCACGCAGCCGGAAACCCTGGAGAAGTTCCGCACGGCCGAGGTCCTGGACCTCGGCACCGGCGGCGGCTTCCCGGGCATCCCGCTGGCCATCCTGTTCCCGGAGGCCAAGTTCACGCTGTGCGATTCCGTGGGCAAGAAAACCATCGTCGCCAAGGCCGTCGCCGAGGCCCTGGGACTCAAGAACGTGGAAGTGGTCAATGCCCGGGCGGAATCCCTGCCGAAGCCGTTCCATTTCGTCGTCTCCCGCGCCGTCGCCTCACTGCCGGACTTCTACCCCTGGGTGAAGGGCAAGTTCACCGATGGCATCCTCTACCTCAAGGGCGGCGACGTCGTCGAGGAGATCGCGGAAGTGATGGCCCGCCACCGCCTCCGTCGCGGCTCCGTCCACACCTGGCCCGTCTCCGCCTGGCTTCACGACGAGTACTACGACGGAAAGCTGGTGATTTTTATTGAAAAATAAATTTGGCGGTTTCCCCCGAAATTGCTACCTTTGCAGTCCGTCCGTGAAAACGGCTCCAAATCAGCAAAAATATAAAAGATAAATACGATGAAAAGAACATTTCAACCCTCCAACCGCAAGCGCGTGAACAAGCACGGCTTCCGCGCCCGCATGGCCTCCGCCAACGGCCGCCGCGTGCTCTCCGCCCGTCGTCGTCACTGCCGCAAGAAGCTCACCGTCTCCGACGAGGACCGCTGGTAGTCGATCGACCTACATCAGAAACTGAAACAGGCTTCGGGAATTCCGAAGCCTGTTTTTTCATTTATTCCCCTCCGGCCCCTGAAGCCGGAGAAGCGCCACTCTCTACTTCATATTCATCGAAAAGCGGGCAATACAAGTATCCATCCGTCACATAATCGCCGAATGAACAGCTGACACTGACTTTGTCGAAATGGAGGATGACATAATCGTCTCCTTTGTCGGTGAGCGTTATCTTTCCCCAATAGGTATGGGTCGTAGCTTCAAAGGTACTTGAGGCAAAGAAAGAAAACATGAAGCGGCTTGGCTTAAGGGTCTCCCCGACTTTCATCCTGTCAATGCTGTCAAAGTAGATGCTCATCATGAACATATCGTATACCATCTTCCCACCGCTGGAAGCGACGAACCAGGACTGGCCATCCATGTCGCTCTTCCTATATACGGCTATGCGTTGGAATGAGGTTTCCGTGTCTTCGTACTCGTCGCCTCTGGTATGTATCGCGGTTTTTGCGACTTTGTAGCCGCCCTTGAAAAATTCCTCGGGGGAAATGTAGTCTTTGCTGCAGGAAACCAACGAAAACAGCGCGGCAAAGGAAGCAAGCATGGTGAATAAGTGTTTCATGACGGTGATTATTAACAATTCTGCTCTTATAACTCCCGGGAAGCAAAAATACTGCGTTTCCGGCTATAAATCAAATCGCAATCCGGCGTGAAGGGTAAACGATACGGGTTTTTCGGTGCGGATGGTGACAAGGTCCGTTTTCGTCAGATAGTATGAGGCCTCCGGCTGGAAGAAAAGATACGCGCGGTTTCCAATCCCGTATTGGACACCGGCAAAGGCCTCGGCCGACCATTGAATGCGATTCTCTTCGCACCGGACCTGGCCTAACGATGCTGCCAGGCATTTCTCGGCCTTGGCCCCCACGCCGGCATACAGGTCAAAGCCGCCGCGGGAAAGCAACCGGGCGTCCATACGTACTGGAATGCCGATGAAATGGAGCCGCTGGTCCAACCTTCCGATGGCGGATTCGACCCCGGAGTGAAGGTAGGTGTATTCGAGCCCGCTTTCCACTCCCCATCGGGAAGCAAAAGCCATCCGGGCCGTGACACCCAGCGACAGAGGCAGATCATGGTGATAATGATTGGTCGAGGAGGCCGGGAAGAACTGATTCGCGGCTACGCCGAAACCGACCGTGTTGGAATAGTTCGATCTGATTCCCCTTGTTTCAGCAGGCAATTCAATCGCATTCATGTAAGTCAAGGCCGCGATATAGGGAGTCGACCGGAGCGTCACATCCGTCTTTCGGGACGTCGTCCCGGAGCCGGCGTTGACACCGATGGATAGTAGGGGACGATGCCGTCGGACGGACTCGGGAAAAGCCTCGAAGGGGTCTATGGAAACCTTGGGAGAATCTTTACGGGGCTTATCCGGTTCGGCAGGTTGGTCGGTTTTGTCGGGCCCATCAGTTTCGGCGGAGGTCTTCGGATTGACAGAGGGGGTGTTCTGGACGTCATCTTCCTCCGAATGGGTGTTGGAAGATGCGACTCTTTTTGTGCCGATAGGCTCTTCCTCGGGCGCGACGAATGAATCATCCGACCCGGAAGGGATGACGTTCTCGGCAAGAGGGATGTTTCCGGGAACGTCAGGAATGACCGTCAGGTTCCAAGGCGACCAGAGAAGGATGGCGGTTATGGGGATAAGAAGGGTGGCCGCAAGCACGCTGCGGCGCCTGATTGCCGCCTGTCGCATCTTTCGGCCGATCTGCGACCAGCCGTCAGGGGACGGGACGGTCTCATCCGAGAGGCAGCGCTCCCGGACGGCATCCATCCAATCTTTATTCATTTCCTTGTCCATTTTACTGCGTCATTTCCCTCCGCATGATCTTTCTGGTACTGGCGGATATCGGCAATAAGCAGCGCCCGCGCCCGGGAAAGATTGGCGGAAGAGCTTTTCTCTTTGATTCCAAGAAGATGGGCGATATCCCGATGGGAAAGCCCGTCGATACAATACAACCGGAATACGGTCCGGTATCCTTCCGGAAGCGCTTCGATCATCGACATAAGAACCTCCGGCGGGATCAAGGCCGCTTCTTCATAACCCGGCTCCTCCGGAATCACATCCCCCACTTCCTCCACGTCCAGAAGCTGCCGGGGCAGGCGTCGCCGGCGCTTGGTCGAATCAAACGCCAGATTCAGCGCCACCCGGGACATCCAGGAATACAGCGAACCGGGGCCGTTCCAGCGGAACCTGCCGATGACGCGGAATATCTTGACGAAGGCATCCTGCATCAAGTCTTCCGCCTCGGCAGGACCGGAAGCATACCGTCGGCACAACGACAGAATCCGGGAACTGTACTGCTCGTACAGCTCCCTTCGCGCCTCATTGTCTCCATGGGCGCATCGAGTCGCCAGCTCCTGCTCCACCATCAACAATAATAACTCCCGCTATGATGAAATACTGCGTTACCATTCAAAGATATCAACGAATCTTCATGATTCAAAAGGTTTTGTCTATTCCAATGAATCTGTCCGGCGCTGTCGATGAAGCAATGTTCAAGTCTCGCTTGTACACCAATAAACCAGTGCTCGTACAGGTCCATCGACGGGACCTATACAAGCGAAAACGGCCGAAAATGCCCGTACCGGTCCAATGTCGGGACCTGTACGAGCACTGGGACAGGGGGCTGCGGGAAGGCCTGACAGAAATTCCTGATTTTAAACACTTTACGAAATAAGAATCCGCAGGCCCACTGAAATAACAGAGGGTCTGCGGATTCTTCGTTTATAACTGATTGTCTAGCAAACGGTTCCCAAGCACGGGTCAGCAGACCCGCCAAACGAGCCGTACGAACTCCGAATCACACCCCCTTCCAGGAGGCCGGGACGGGCGCTTCGAGGAAGAGTTCCGTTTTCTTCACCGGGTGGATGAAGCGGATGGAGCGGGCGTGGAGGGAGATGCCGCCATCGGGGTTGGAGCGCGGGGCGCCGTACTTGAGGTCGCCCTTGATGGGACAGCCGATGTGGGCGAGCTGGCAGCGGATCTGGTGGTGGCGGCCGGTGAGGAGTTCCACTTCCACCAGGTGGTACCGCTCGGTGCTCTTCAAATAGGTGTACTTGAGCTTCGCCTCTTTCGCCTCTCCCCCGGGGCCCTTGGCGATGAAGGACTTGTTCAGTTTCTCGTTGCGGGTCATCCAGTCGGTGAGCAGCGCCGTCTCCGGCGACGGTTTGCCACAGCACAGCGCCCAGTAGGTCTTGTGGACCTCGCCTTCCCGGAACATGGCATTCAGCCGCTCCAGGGCCTTGGACGTCTTCGCGAACAGGCAGATGCCGCTCACGGGGCGGTCCAGGCGGTGCGGGACGCCCATGAACACCTGGCCGGGCTTGGCGTCACGCTGGGCGATGAAGGCCTTGAGCGTCTCGCTCAGCGGCTCGTCGCCTGTCTTGTCCCCCTGGACAATCTCACCTGCCCGTTTCGAGAAAACGAGCAGGTGGTTGTCTTCAAAGAGAATCCGGGACGCGAGGTCCCGGAATTCCCGTTCGTCAAGCGTTCTGTAGACGCTCATCCTAGATGAAGATGTACTTGCAGATGAACAGCGCGGCGAGCACCCACATCGTCGGGGAAATCTTCTTGAACTTGCCCGCGCAGGCATTCAGGAGCACATAGGAGATCACGCCGAGGAGGATACCGTCGGAGATGGAGTAGGCGACGGGCATCATCAGGATGGTGATGAACGCCGGGATGCTCTCTGAGTAGTTCTCCCAGTCGATCTTCGCGACCGGGCTCATCATCATCACACCGACGATCACCAGGGCCGGAGCCGTGGCGGCGCCGGGGATGGCGAGGAAGATCGGGGAGAAGAGGAGGGCCAGGGCGAAGAGGATCGCGACCGTGAAGGAGGTGAGGCCGGTACGTCCGCCCTCGCCCACGCCGGAAGCGCTCTCGACATAGGTCGTGGTGGTGGAGGTGCCGAGGCAGGCGCCGCAGACGGTGGCGATGGAGTCGGCCATGAACATCTTGTCGATGCCGTCCACATTGCCCTTCTCATCCACCATGCCGGCCTTCTGGGAGACACCGATGATGGTGCCCATCGTGTCGAACATGTCGATGAACAGGAAGGTGAAGACGACGGCGAGCATGTCCCAGCTCAGGATCTGGGTCCACTCGAACTTCATGAAGATGGGCGCGACGCTGTCCGGGGCGGAAATGACGCCGGAGAACTTCGTGAGGGCCTCTCCCGAGGCGGGATCCTTGATGAACAGGCCGATGATGGCGGTCACGAGGATGCCGATCAGGATGCTGCCCTTGACCTTCAGGATGACGAGGGCGCCGGTGATGACGATGCCGATGATGCCGAGGAGGGCGGCGCCGTGGGTGATGTCACCGAGGGCGACGAGGGTGGAGTCGTTGTTGGCGATGATGCCGGCGTTCTGCAGGCCGATGAAGGCGATGAACAGGCCGATACCCGCGCCGATGGCATGCTTGAGCGAGAGCGGAATCGCGTTTAGGATCCAGGAGCGCACCTTCGTGAGGGTGAGGATGATGAACAACAGACCCTCCAGGAACACGGCCGTCAGGGCGAACTGCCAGGAGTGGCCCATCGTGAGGCACACCGTGAACACGAAGAAGGCGTTCAGGCCCATGCCCGGGGCGAGGGCGAACGGTTTCTTGGCATAGAACGCCATCACGAGCGTACCGATGAGGGCCGCGAGGGCGGTGGCGGTGAAGACGGCGCCCTTGGGCATGTCGAGGGCGCTGAAGATGCTCGGGTTGACGGCCAGGATGTAGGCCATCGTCAGGAACGTGGTGATGCCCGCGACAATCTCTGTCCGGACATTGTGCTTTTCGGCATCAAAGCCGAAAGCCTTTCCCAGGAACTTGCTCATATGTCAGCGATTAGAAAACCCACTTGGTACCGATGCAGGGCATCACATGGAAGCCTTGCATGCCGGCGAAATTGTAGCTGAGTTCCACCTCGCCGCCGATGTTGAAGTGGTCGAAGAGCTGGAACCAGAGCTGCGGTTCGGAGAGGATCACGAGGTTGTCATACTCGCACCAGAAATCCACGAAGCCGGAGAAGCGGAGACCGCCGAGGCCGAACAGGTCCTGGCAGCCCCAGACGGCGGTGAACTGCATGGGAATCTTGGACGGCAGACCTACGAAATGCTTGTACAGGACCTTCAGGTTCAGCGTGTTGTTGAAATCCCCGCTGTGCAGGAACCAGTCCACGCCGAAGAGGAAAGCGCTGTTCACGGGGAAGGCCGTACCCATGCCGTAGGCGGGGGTGTTGGTCGCCATGCCAAAGCCGCCGTTGTACTCGACCTGGAGGCTCAGCGGAGCCAGGGCGGTGTCACCCCAGAAATTCAGGCAACGGGCAATCTCGAAATAGGTGTTGCTCGGAGAAATGATCTTGTTCCCGTCCTTGTTGTTGTAGTCGTAGTCGATGAAGAAGAACGTGTTGCCCCAGTTGTCCTGATGGAAGCCTTCCAGGGTGGTGGTGAAGTGCTTACGGCCGAAGTCGTAGAAGGTCTGGAAATTGGTCTGCGCATGGACGGTTACGCCCAGTGCCAATGCTGCGACGGCAGCAAAAAGGTGTTTGGTGGACATAAAACGTGGTTTAGGAAGAATTATTCGGATTTTTTGTCTTTTCGGAGAGACGGGTTGATCTCGAAGTCGACAGCCTTGTCACCCTTGGGGTTCTTCCCGAACT
>ONJB01000050.1 GCA_900318015.1 uncultured Bacteroidales bacterium
ATACACCTTGCGGGTGGCGTAGTCGAACAGGAGCTGGACGGGCTCGCAGGCCTTCTTGGTGCCGTAGTAGGCGGCGGTCGGAACGCCGTACCAGTCGTATTGCTGCCAGTACAGGGACGGCCAGGCGGAATTCAGCATCCACTGGACGATGCCGGTGGTCTTGGGGACGCGGACGCGGAACGCCTCGAACATCGCGCGGGTGCCGTCGTAGTCCACGGCATGGGCCTTCCGGACGAAGTCGTTCAGGCCGTCGAAGCCGCCGTACAGGCCGTTGATCGTTTCCTGCAGGACCTTGGTCGTGTTCATCGCGGAGGAGGAAGCCGTGCAGTGGTAGTCCCATACGTCGGAGAGCGGCCAGAGGGACTCCTCCGGGATCATCTTCTTCAGGGATTCCAGCTGCGGCAGGTTCGCGCCGATGCCGGTTTCCGTGTTCCAGCCGAAGGCGCCGCCGGCCTCGGTGTCCTTGTACCAATAGTCGGCGCCCACGTACTCGTACGGGCCTTCCATCTTGGTGCCGGACCAGCCCGCAAGGCTCTCCTGGCTCTTCGCGGAGCAGATGTACGGGCGGTAGTCTTCACGCTCATACACGGCAAGATACCGCTGCTCCAGGTCCGGATTCGGGATGCGGTCGCTGCCGGTCATCCAGGCAATCACGGCCGGATGGTTGTGCAGGCGGGTGACCTGGTCGCGGAAGTACGCGAAGGCGAGGTCCTCGACCTCCTTGCCGTTGATGCAGCCCCAGTTCTTGACCTCGGGCAGGCCGCAGTAATCCTCCCACTCCCACTGGCAGCTGAAGCCGACGAGGGCCATCACGCCCAGCTTGTCGCAGAGGTTGTAGACGGTATCGTCCTTGCCCCAGATGTTCTCGAAGCGGATGAGGTTCATGTTCATGTCCATCACGTAGCGGACCTGCCGCTCGATGCTCTCGGGCGTGTCGCGGAGGAAGAGGTCGTCCGTCCAGCCGGCGCCCTTGATGAGGATGTCCTTGCCGTTCAGGGTCATCTGCCGGTAACCGTCCTCCGTGAGGCGGCTCTCGATCTTGCGGATGCCGAAGGTGGTCTCGTTGCAGTCGGAGACCGCGCCGGCTTCCTCCACGGCGACCGCGAGCGTGTACAGCTCAGGCTTGCCGAGGTCCCAGCTCCACCACATGCGGGGATTGTCGACATGCAGGATATCGGCCTCGGCCGGGGTCAGGACGAACTCTTTCAGGTCGCCGGCCGCGAGGGAAACCGGCACACGGACCGGGCCGTTCCCCAGATTAAGGACGATTTCCGCGTTGACGGGACGGCTCTCCTTGTTCTGCAGTCGCACGCGCACGCAGAGGTCGGCCGTCTTGAAGCTTTCCACGTCCAGGTCGGGGACGACATACACGTCCTCGATGGACACGGCACCGGTGGTGTGCAGGGTGACCGGGCGGGTGATGCCCATCGACTCGTCCAGCGGGCGGGGGTTCCAGTCCACGAAGCCGATGTTCAGGTCGCCCTTCTGCGCGCGGCGCAGCTTGACTTCCAGCCTGTTGCTTCCCTTCAGCAGGTCCGTCACGTCATAGGCGCGGCGGATGAACACGCCGAAGGTCGTGTCCGCAGAAGCGAGCTGTGCCCCGTTCAGGAAGATGTCGGCATAGTAGTCCAGGCCGTCGAACACGAGTTCGGCGTGCTGGCCCTTGCCCGGCTTCCCGGAAAAAACGGTGGTATAGGTCCAGGTATCATCAAAGATGGTTTTGTCCACTTTCTCGTAATTCCGCGCCTCCAGCAGACCTTCGCCGAAGTATCCGGCGTCGGCCAGGGTGCCGGCCACCGTGGAGGGCGCCTGGGCGGCGAACGTTTCGGACGCGCCCTCGCGGGAGAGGGTCCATCCCTCGGCGAGAACGTGGCGGTTCCCGGCCGGAACCGCATTTTTCGGGCTGCACGCTGTCATGGCCACGGCCAGAGTAATGATAATTGTTCTTTTCATCGTTGTCATTTCGAGCTTGTCGAGAAATCTAAATCAAAGATGCTCCGAGGACCGGAATGTTATCGTCGGTACAGATGTCGAGGGTGAGCCGCTCGACGGCCTTCCCGTAGGGGAAGCTCTCGCGAATGTATTCTTCCATGGCCTGGCGGAAGAAGGGGTAGTTGTTCGCGATGCCGCCGGCCAGGACGATGTGCGTAGGGTCGTAGGCATACATCACGGTGCACACCAGGGCGCCGAGATGCTGACCGAACTCGTCGAACAGGAGGAGGGCGTCGGGATCCCCCTCTTTGGCCTTCGTCGCGGCGTCACGACTGTCCCAGCCTGCGCTGGTGAAGAACTTCTTGCCGCAGTAGTCTTCCAGGATGCCGTCCTTGTAGGGCAGGCAGCCCAGTTCGCCGGCGCCGCAGTTGGCCCCGCAGAACAGTTGCCCGTCCAGGACGATGCCCATCCCCACGCCGGTGCCCAGGGTGACGACCACGAGGGACTCGGGCTTCGCATCGGCCGGGTAGGTGCCGTAAACGCCCATCGCGAAGCAGTTCGCGTCGTTGTTCACGGCCACGGGGACGCCGAAGCGCTTCTCCAGCCGCTCCTTCAGCGGAACGACCGTCCAGGAAGGGATGTTCTGCGTGTCATACACGATTCCCTGCTTGACGTCCACGACCGAAGGGACGCCGATGCCGATCTTTTCCGTTCCGGCGCGGAAAACCTTCTCGATCTGGGCGGCGAGGTAGTCCAGGGTCTCATCGAGCGTCATCTCCGGGCGGAAAGAAGGGGTGTGGATCTCCTGGATGATCTTTCCGTTTTCGACGAGGCCGAGGCTCAGGTTGGTGCCCCCGATATCAATTCCTAATGTGGCCATACTATATATTATTAAAGTTCTAGTGTTCCTTTTTCCGGCACGTTTGTTAAAATTTTTAAAATTAAAACCTGTACGCACCTTGATATTTGCAAAATTAGACACAAAGAACCAAGGATAAACGAATATTTGCGTATTTGAACACACAAAATGCGTCAATCTATTTGCACCCTGCTTTTTTTTCGCCATCTTTGGCTTCGGAAAACCAAAACGCCTGACCATGAACACCAAAACGCTCCTTTCCCTCGCCGTATGCCTCCTCGCCACCGCCTGCGCGAAACCCTGCCGGGTCGTCTGGACCGAAGGTCCCACCGACCCGGAAACCGGAAAGACCCTCCATACGATGACCATCCAGAACCCGCCCGCCGGGACGGACTGGACCCTCTGGTTCTCCCAGTTCCGCACGCCCGTCACGATGCAGGAAGGGGCCAAGGCGGAGATCCTCCACCACGGCGGCACCCTGTACCGCGTCGCCCCCACGGCGGACGCCGGCGGGGAGGACATGGTCCTCCGCTACGAGGCCCGCGCCCTGGTGAACCAGTGCCGCGCCCCGGAAGGCTTCCATCTCCAGGTCAAAGGCAAGAAACCCGTTCCTGTGGAGGTGGAATACGTTTTTCTCCCGGCGGAGCCGGTGCATACTTTCGACTATAAGCCCGCCGACCTCACCGCCTACGACATGATTCCCCGGCTGAAGAAAGTCGAGCCGCTCGAGGGCACGACCACGTTCGATGACGACGACATCCCCGTGTTCCCGGCCGAGGGCAAGCCGCACGGCTGGTACCGGATCCGGCTGGACGGGTCGATCCGCATCGAGTTCAACGACGACGACGGCGCCTATTACGCCTCCGTCACGCTCGCCAACCTCAAACGGAACGCGAAGGACGGCACGGTCCCGTCCGCCGTCATCGAAGACTGGCCGGACCTCCCCTACCGCGGCATCATGCTGGACGTGAGCCGGAACTTTACGGGCAAGGACGACCTCCTGAAACTCATCGACATCCTGGCCCATTACAAGGTGAACCGCCTGCACCTGCACTTCGGTGACGACGAAGGCTGGCGAGTGGAGATGGACGGTCTCCCGGAACTTACTTCCTACGGCGCCTACCGCAGCATTCCGACCCTGAACGAGGACGGAACGATTTCGGAGCCCGACGCCCTGTTCTACTCCTACTGCGTAACCCCCGACCGGAACGACACCAAGACCACCGGCAACGGTTTCTACACCAAAGCCGATTACATCCAGATCCTCAAGTATGCGGAAGCCCACCACATGCTCGTCGTCCCCGAGTTCGACATCCCGGGCCATTCCCGCGCCGCGGTGAAGTCCATGGAATACCGCTTCCGCACGACCGGGGACGCCACCTACCGGCTCTTCGACCCGGCGGACACGTCCAAGTACAATTCCGCGCAGGACTACTGCGACAACGTGATCGACGTTTCCCTGCCCTCCACCTACGCCTTCATCGAGAAGGTGTTCGACAACCTCATCGCCCTTCACAAGGAGGCCGGCGTCCCGCTGGAAGCCATCCACATCGGCGGTGACGAGGTGCCGGACGGCTCCTGGGAGGGCTCTCCTTCCTGTCAGGCGCTGATGGCGGCGAACGGCGTGACGGACGTCGCCTGGCTCAAGGACTACTTCACGAACCGCGTGCTGGACATCGCAGAAGCCCGCGGCGTCAAGATCGCCGGCTGGCAGGAGGTCGCGCAGCATTTGAAGCCCGCCACCTACGAGCGGATCAAGCGGAACCTCGGTTTCACGAACTTCTGGGCCGTTTCCCGCGACCGGGAAAAGATCGGTTACACCTTTGCCAACGACGGGATCCCCGTGGTCCTCTCAAACTCCTCCAACGCCTATTTCGACCTCGCCTACAACTGGTCCAAGACTGAGCGGGGGCACTCCTGGGCGGGATTCATCGACGAGCGGCGCTCATTCTCCTTCCTGCCGTACGACCTGTACAAGTCCGTCCGCTGGGACGACAAGGGTCTCCCGAAGGACCTGGCTTCGGCCAGTGAGGGGAAACCGGCCCTGACCCCGGAGGGCAAGCCGTACATCCTGGGCGTGCAGGGACAACTGTGGTCGGAAACGCTCCGCAATTTCGACCACGTGACCTATTATCTGTTCCCGAAGGCGCTCGGCCTGTTCGAGCGCGGCTGGAATGCCTCGCCCGCATGGGCGGAGACCACCCAGCCCGACGATCCGGCCTTCGTCGAGGACTTCGACCGCTTCTTCACGACCATCGTGGAACGGGAGTACCCCTATTACGAAAGCCTCGGCATTTCCTGGCACAGGCATTGACCTCCGGATGATCCAGGTCCTCCTCATCACGGATTTTACGGAATCCTTCTCCCACAAGCTCCTCGCCGGCCTCGTGGACTATTCCCGCCGCAAGGAGCAGTGGATCATCCGCCGGATGCCGCCGGAGTACAAGCGGAAGATCGGCATCCCGGGCGTCATCCACGTGGCGAAAGAATGGGAGATCGATGCGGTGATCGGCCAGTTCGAACCCACCGATGACGTGAGTCTGTTCGCCGAGAACGGGATCGTCGCCGTCGCCCAGGACTACAAGAAGAGATTCACCACGATTCCGAACATCACCGCCGACTACATCGGCACCGGTCGGATGGCCGCCAAGTTCTTCCTGGACAGGGGCTTCCGGAATTTCGGGTTCTTCGGTTTCAATGACGTGTGCTGGTCGGACGAACGGTGCGAAGGCTTCCGGCGGGAAGTGGAAGCCGCCGGCTTCGGCGGATCCTTCTACGCCTACCGGATGCAGGAGATCGCCATGGTCTGGCATTACCAGCGCAACCGGCTGAACGAATGGCTCCTGAGCCTCCCGAAGCCCATCGCCATCATGGCCTGCGACGACAACCAGGGGTCCAACCTCATCGAGGCCTGCCACGGCCTGGGCATCAAGATTCCGTCGGAGGTGTCCGTGATGGGCGTAGACAATGATGAGTCCCTGTGCAACCTGGGAAGCGCCACCCTTTCCAGCATCCAGATCGACATCGAGGAAGGAGGCCGGAAGGCCGCAGCCCTCGTGGAACGACTGGTCACGGACCCGTCCGCCCCGGTGGAGGATGTCGTGCTGAAGCCCGTCAAGATCGTGAGCCGGATGTCCACGGCCGCCTTCGCCACGGACGACCAGCAGATCCTGAAAGCCATCCTGTACATCCACAAGAACGCACTGAAGAAGATCTCCGTGAGCGACGTGATGGCGGAGGCGGCCCTGTCGCGGCGCCTTCTCGAGCGACGCTTCAAGAGCGTCACCGGCAAGACGCTCTACGAGTACATCACCGACCAGAAGCTCAAGCACTTCGCCGAGCAGCTGGAGGAGACGGACGAGCAGGTAATCAACATCGCCCTGTCCATGGGCGAGAACGATACCAAGAGCATTTCCCGCCGGTTCAAGCAGCTGTACGGCTGCACGCCGGTGGAATGGAGAGAGCATAAACGCAAGAAACAGTCATGATGAAACGGTTTTTCCTGGCCGCCTGCCTCGCCGCGGCCACCCTCGTCGCATCGGCCCAGCAGCCGGACATCGAAGCGCACCTCAAGGCCCATCCCGAGCTCCTTGCGGGCACGGACTACCTTTGTCCGACCGGCCCGGCGGCGCTCACCAAGGCGCCGAAGGGCTACAAGGTCTTCTATATCAGCCACTACGGACGCCACGGCGCCCGCTACGCCTGGCAGAGCGACATCTACGAATGGATGAATAGCACCCTCTCCGAGGCCGCGGAGGCGGGCAACCTCACGGAGTACGGCCTGGACTACAAGCGCCGCTTCGACAGCCTGTACCCGGAGGTCCGCTACCGCGTGGGTGACCTCTCCCGCAAGGGCTGGAAGCAGCAGGAAGCGCTCGCGGAGCGGATGTACAAGAATTTCCCGAAGGTGTTCCCCGACGGGGCCGAGGTCCGCGCGTGGACATCGACCTCCACCCGCTGCGTCATGACGATGTCCGCCTTCTGCCAGGGATTGAAGGGAATGAATCCGAAGATCGACCTGTACGAGAACTTCGGCAAGGTGTTCCTACCGGCCATCCTTCCGCAGGATAGCGGCAACCCCTTCCGGGACAAGAATTTCGAGCAGACGCCGGCGAAGGTCCCCGAGACCTGGCGGCAGTTCATCGACCGCACCATCGACACCAAGGGCATCCTCGGCCGCCTCTTCAAGCAGGTCGACAAAGCCGTCAAGCCGGAAAAGCAGTGGGACTTCCTCTCCTACCTCTGGTTCTACGCGCAGGGCATGAACAGCCTGGACACGGACCTGGATTTCAATGACTTGTTCACCGATGAGGAACTGGTCGACCTCTGGAAGATCGACAACTTCCAGTTCTACACCGAGATCTGGCCCACGCACAAGGGCTACCAGCCCATCGTGGACGACATCATCGCCAAGGCCGACGACCGCATCGCCGAAGGCCGCATCGGCGCCGACCTCCGCTTCGGCCACGACTACACGATCCTCCCCCTGATGCAGATCCTGGACGTGAACGGGATGGGCCACGACAACCTCTCCGCCGACGAGATCGCCTATTGGAGCCAGACCTACAACGTCCCCATGGGCGCCAACCTCCAGTTCGTCTTCTACCGCTCCGCCCGCAAGCCGGAAATCCTCTTCAAGGTGCTCCTCAACGGCGAAGAAGCCCGCCTCCCCCTGGAGACGGGCAACTGGCCGTATTACGACTGGCAGGCCTTCAAGGCCCGGTACGGGAGGTAAGTGACTGGCGCTCTGCGAGATAACACGGGAGAGGTGCACTATTTTGTGCACCTCTCACTTTTTATATAACTGATTTTCAGCTCGTTGCGATTATGTGCCGCGAGTTCGCAGCGGGCTTTTGTCATTGATTTCGCGCATTTCTGGGGGTAACTTTGCACCAAGTCAAACCCTTAAAACATTGCGCCATGGAAATCAAGAAAACTGAAAAGGCCAGCCTCGAGAACAAGCGGCTGATCTTTGCCGAGCTGGGGCTCATCGCGGCCCTCCTCGTGGTCTTCGCGGGTTTTGAAAGCTCCACCCGCGCGAAAGAAGTCGCCCTCCTGCAGGGAAATACCAAGATCGATGATGAGGACGACATCATGGTTATCCCGCTGGATACGCCTCCGCCCGCACCGGAAGCTCCGGCCCTGCCGATGCTGTCGGACGAACTTCAGATTGTCGATGACGACGTCACCGTAGACCTGGACTTCCAGAGCCTGGACGATACCGATGTCCCCGTGGACATCCAGGAATATGTCCGCCAGGATGTCGTTGAAGAGGAAGTGGAGGACGATCCCATCCCGTTCGTCACGGTCGAGCAAAAGCCGACCTTCAACGGCGGGGATGCGAACGGATTCGCGAAGTGGGTGAATTCCAAGCTCGTCTATCCGGAGATTGCCAAGGATAACGGCATAGAGGGCCGTGTCACTCTCCAGTTCACCATCGGGAAAGACGGCCGGCTCCAGGACGTGAAGGTGCTGAATTCCCCGGACGAGTCCCTGGCCCAGGAAGCCGTCCGAGTCGTATCTTCCTCCCCGAAGTGGGAGCCGGGCCGCCAGCGCGACCGCGCCGTCAAGGTCTCTTACACTTTCCCGGTCATCTATCGGCTGCGTTAGTAAACGACCGAATTTCGGTGGTTAACAGCAGGTTTTAGTGCAGTTGCGAGAAACCCAAAAATCGGGATTCTCGTAACTGCTTGATTATCAATATATATTACTTGCGCGTCTGCGAGAAGGTTTTTCCGGAATTGTTTGCACCCTTGGAAGGGAATGCCGACCTTTGCATCAGTGAAAAACCACAAAAAACAATAGATATGGAAATCAAGAAATCCGAAAAAGCCAGCTTGGAGAACAAGAAACTGCTCTTCACGGAGATCGGCCTCGTGGTCGCGCTCGGTATCGTGTGGGCAGCTTTCGAGCATTCTTCCAAGGACGCGCAGGTGGCTGTCCTCGAGGACACCACCCAGGTCCTCGTCGAAGAGGAAATGGTCGCCATCCAGAATGATACCCCTCCGCCGCCCCCCGAGGCCCCGAACATCCCCGTCCTTTCCGACCAGATCGACATCGTGGACGATGACATCAAGCTCGATGACGACATGTTCATGAACCTCGAAGACGACAACACCGGTGTCGAGATCATGGACTACAAGGAAGCCGAGGTCGTGGAAGAGGAAGTCGAGGAAGAGGCCATCCCGTTCCAGCTCGTGGAACAGAAGCCGTCCTTCAACGGCGGCGATGCGAACGAGTTCTCGAAGTGGGTGAATTCCAAGCTCGTCTATCCGGAAATCGCGAAGGAGAACGGCGTGCAGGGTCGTGTGACCCTCCAGTTCACCGTGGAGGCCGACGGCCGCGTGACCAACGTGAAGGTCCTGCGTGGCGTCGACGAATCCCTGGACAAGGAAGCCGTCCGCGTTGTCTCCAGCTCCCCGAAGTGGAAGCCCGGCAAGCAGCGTGACCGCGCCGTCAAGGTCACCTACACCTTCCCGGTGATCTTCCAGCTCCGCTAATATGGCCGAAAGCTTTTCGGACATCGGAAAAGTAGAGGCGATAGACCAGCTCTATCGCCTCTCTGCTTATCATCCCGTCCCGGGATTGACCTTCACCGCCGGGAACGGGGGCAAGGTCCATACCGCCGCGCGGATGTTCCTCGAAGGGATCGACTTCAACCTCGTGTATTTCCCGCTCAAGCATCTGGGCTACAAGTGCGTGGTCGGGACCGTCGGCGAGCTGTATGCCGCCCTCGCGCACCCGAAACTCCTGAATGTAATCCTGGGGCTCTCCTCCAAACTGGACTTCGACCATGTGAAGGAGCTCTGGATGGGCATTACGGTTGCGGCGAAGGAACACGGTTTCGAGGCCGTGAACCTGGACCTGCAGCCCTCCAACAACGGACTGTTCATAAGCCTCGCGGCGACGGGAGAGACCTCCCTCCTCACCGACAAGCGGCGCATGGCCGCCAAGTCCAAGGACCTGCTTTGCATCTCCGGCCGCCTGGGTGCGGCCTACCTGGGCATGCAGGTGCTGGAGAAGGGGCGGAAAGAGTTCGAGAAAACAGGCCAGCAGCCGGATATGGCCCCCTGGCGGATGTTCGTGGGCGATTACCTGCGCCCGGAACTGGACGCCGCCATCGTCTCGAAGCTGGAGGACGCGGAAATCTACCCGTCCTACGGCTACTTCGTCACGAAGGGCCTCGGCGACGCCCTGAAGCGCCTGCAGCGCGACAGCGGCCTCGGCGCCAAGGTCTATGCGGACCACATCCCCTTCGAAGGCAACACCTTCCAGCTCGGCAAGCAGCTGGACATCGACCCGGTCTCGGCCGCCTTCAACGGCGGCGACGACATGCGGCTCCTCTTCACGGTCCCGATCCTGCATGCGGAGAAGTTCCGCCGGGATTTCCAAACCTTCGACATCATCGGCCACCTTGCCCGGCCCGACGCGGGCACTGTCCTCGTCACCCCCGAAGGGGTCGAGTTCCCGGTAAAGGCGCAAGGGTGGAAAGACGAAAGCGAGGCCTGAGGGTCTCGCTTTTTTTATTTTTCCAAGCACGCCAGGAAATCCTCGCTGTCGGGCGAGGAGGAGGCCTTGATGCGCTCCTTGAGGCGGTAGAGGCGGTTGTAGACGTAGGGTTTGTCTTTCTCCAGGAGGGTGGAAATGGTGGTGGCGGAGAAGCCGGAGGCGGTGAAGAGGTACAGGAGGAAGTCCTCGTCCTTCCACTTGGGGAAGGCGGCGCGGAGGCGCTTCATGACGCCGCCGGAGCGCTCGTCCAGGGCCTGCTCCAGGTTCTTCTGCGTCTTCGTATCGCTGCGGAGACCCTCCACGATGGCCTTCACCTCGTTCAGGATGCGCGGCTGCAGGTTGGACGTTCCCTCAAAGACATAGTACTGCTCGCACAGGCGGTCCAGGGTGTCGATCCCGCCCATCCGCGGGCGGTCCGCCTTGAGGGCGGAGAGTTTGGACTGCAGGTCCTCCGCGGCGGACAGGTAACGTTCGTTCTCGGCCTGCTTCTCCGCCAGGAGCCGTTCCGTCTGGATTTTCCGGGCCCAGAAATAGAGCACCAGCGTCGCCAGGACGCCCGCGACGAGGAGCGCGAGCATGCCGAGGCGGCTGCGCGAGCGCTCGATGTCGCGCGCGACGGCGCCGGCCTTGCGGAACGACACCATTCCGCTGCCGTATCGGCCTACCGCGGTCTGGATCGTGCCCATGAGCTCCCACGCCCGCATCCGCTCCACGGCCGGACCGTTCGCCTCGAAATACAGGCAGGCGCGCTCCAGCGCGGCTTCGGAGGCATCGTCCAGGAAATAATACGTGCGGTAAAACGCTTCGGCGGACAGGAAATCGTACTCCGCCTTCTCCCGCTCGCTGGCCAGATCGACCCGGGAAATCCCGTCCAGGATATACAGGGCGCTGTCCGGATGGTCCTCGATCACCCGCTCCGCCTGGCGCAGGGCAGGGTTCCCCCTTCCGCAAGAAAACGCGAAAAAGAGCAGCAGCAGGTATGCGAGCCGGAATTTCATCGGAGCCAAGACATGCAAAAACCGCACCTCCTATTTCTTCACCACCTCGAACTGGTCCACGCCCAGGTGCCGGAGGTCCGTCAGGAGCTCCTCCGAAACGGCGACCTGGTACTTGTTGGATTTCAGCTGGATCCGGTAGCGCGTGTCCGGGTCGAAGAAAAAGACCTCCAGCGGGATACTCCCCTTGTGCTTCCGGATCACTTTTACCAGGCCCTCCCGGAAGGCGGGGGTAAGCATCGGCGTTTCGATGTTGATGCCGAACGCCTTGATCCGGCTCTCGGCGACATTGCCCAGCAGGGTCACGCTCTGGAGCTTGAATGTGTACGGAACCGTCTTCCCCTGCGCCTTCTCTTCCGGACGCAGGAAGTAACGCTCCTCGATCACGCCCTCCAGGAACAGCGCATCGTGCGGGACCATGTACTTGAAGAACTGCTCGTGCTCCTTGGTAAAGAGTGTCAGCTCATAACTGCCGGAGTAGTCCTCCAGCATGGTCCGGGAATACGGGGCGCCCTTCTTCGTGAGAAGCTGCTTGTAGTCCGTCACCAGGCCGGCGACGCACACCTTCGCCGACTTCTTGGCCAGTTCGCACTCCGAAATGAAGTTCGCCAGGTTCGCCAGTTCGCAGGTGGTGAAGTTGTCCATCTCGAACCGGTACTTGTCCAGCGGATGCGACGACAGGTACATGCCCACGAGCTCCTTTTCCTTCTGCAGGAAGCCCAGGTAGTCTTCCTCGCCCGTCATTTCCGGCACCGTGGGCCGTTCGGGCTTCATTTCCTCGATGTCGCCGAACAGGGAGGCGGCCGCATCGACCGTGTCGTTCCGGTACAGTTCGCCGTACCGGACGATCTCGTCGATGAATGGCTGTCCGCTGCGGCCCGGGAGCTCGTACTGGCGGCGCTTGATGCCGAAGCCGTCCAGTGCGCCGGCGTACAGGAGCGTCTCGAACGCCTTGCGGTTGATCACGCCGCCCATCCGTTCCACGAAATCATAGATGTCCGTGTACAGCCCGTTCTCATCACGGTCTTTCAGGATCAGGTCCACGATGTTGGCCCCGAAGCCCTTCATACCGCCCAAGGAGAAGCGCACGTCGCCGTCCTTGTTCACCGTGTAGGTGGCGGAGCTCTCGTTCACGTCCGGGCTCAGGATCCGGATGCCGTGGCCGCGGGCGTCGTCCATGATCTTCTTGATTTCCTCCATGCTCTTCGCCCAGGTAAGGCAGGAGGCGAAGAATTCGGAGGGATAGTGGCACTTGAGCCAGCCCGTCTGGTAGCTGACCCAGGCGTAGCAGGTGGCGTGGGACTTGTTGAACGCGTACTGGGCGAACTTCTCCCAGTCTTTCCAGATCTTGTCCAGGACTTTCTCCGGGTGGCCGTTCTTCATACCGCCCTCCATGAACTTGCCCTTGAGGGAGTTCAGGATGTCGATCTGTTTCTTGCCCATCGCCTTGCGGAGCTTGTCCGCCTCGCCCTTGGTGAAGCCGGCGAGTTTCTGGGACAGCAGCATCACCTGCTCCTGGTACACCGTGACGCCATAGGTATCCTCCAAGTACTCAGCCATTTCCGGGAGGTCATACTCAATGGCCTGCTCGCCCTGCTTGCGGGCGACGAAGTCCGGGATGTAGTCCATCGGACCCGGCCGATAGAGGGCGTTCATGGCGATGAGGTCCTCGAAGCGGGTGGGACGGAGCTTCTGCAGCCACGTCTGCATGCCCTCGGATTCGAACTGGAACACGCTCACGGTGTCGCCGCGGCCGTAGAGTTCGTAGGTGGGCTTGTCGTCGATGGGGATGGCCTCGATGTCGATGTCCTCGCCGAAGCGTTCCTTGATGAGGTTCAGGCAGTTGTGGATGATGGACAGGGTGATGAGCCCGAGGAAGTCCATCTTGAGCATGCCCACGTCCTCGATATAGTGGCCGTCGTATTGGGACGTGCGGACATACTCGCCCGTATCCTTATCCTTGGACAGGGTCATGGGCAGATAATTCGTCAGGTCGCCCCGGCCGATGATGGTGGCGCAGGCGTGCATGCCCACCTGGCGGACGCAGCCCTCCAGGGCCTGGGCGTACTTGAGGACCTCCTTGTTCAGTTCCGGTCCGTTCTTGAGCTCCTCGATGAACTCGGGCACCAGGCGGTAGCAGTTCTTGAGGGTAATCTTCACGTCCACGTCCTCCATACCCCGCTGGAAGGTCTTCTTCACCAGCACCTTCTGGCCGTCCACCTCCTCCTCGACTTCCTTCTCCACGACCTTGAAGCCCGGCTTCAGCTCGTCCAGCTTGGGGTTGAAGGGATATTCCTTCTCCTTCTTCTCGCTCAGGCGGTCCGGGACCATCTTCGAGAGCCGGTTGGACTCGTCGATGGACACGCGGCTGATGCGGGCGACGTCCTTGATGGCGCTCTTCGCGGCCATCGTGCCGAAGGTGATGACGCGGGACACGTGGTCCGCGCCGTACTTCTTCTCCACGTAGCTGTGGGCCTTCGTCAGGTCCTCGAA
>ONJB01000040.1 GCA_900318015.1 uncultured Bacteroidales bacterium
CTGATGTTCTTGCCCAAAGACGAAGTCAAGCGCAAACGGATCCTTGAATCCGTGCGCGCGGAGGTCGAGCACGATGGCTGCATTCTGAGCCATATCCGGGAAGTACCGGTCAACTCCGCCTGCCTGGGCAAGGATGCTGCGAAAGGAGAGCCTTACACGGTGCAGATTTTCGTGACCAGCGCCGAGTTCATCGAGGACGCGGATTTCGAACGCAAGCTCTACCGCATCCGGAAGCACATCGAGCGGCTGGGGGAGGATTGCTATATCTGCTCCCTGTCCAACCGGAATATCGTGTACAAGGGCATGCTCACCAGTCGACAGCTCCGCGAGTATTACACGGACTTGACGAGCCAGTGGTTCACCAGCGCGATGGCAATCGTCCATTCCCGCTTCTCGACAAACACGTTTCCGCAGTGGAGTCTGGCACAGCCCTTCCGGATGCTCTGCCACAATGGCGAGATCAATACCATCCGCGGCAACCGCAGCTGGATGCAGGCCCGCCAGAGCGTGCTTAACTCCGGACGGTTGGGTGACATCGGTGACATTACGCCTATCGTCCAGCCCGACATGAGCGACTCGGCCAGCCTGGACAACGTCCTGGAATTCCTGACCATGAGCGGACTCAGCCTCCCGCAGGCCGTTTCCGTGCTGATGCCGGAGAGCTTCGACGGAACGAACCCCATCTCGGAGGACCTGCGCGCTTTCTACGAGTATCACTCCATCCTGATGGAACCCTGGGACGGACCGGCTACGCTGCTGTTCAGCGACGGCCGCTACGCCGGCGGCATTCAGGATCGCAACGGACTGCGTCCCGGGCGCTATACCATCACCAAACGCGGTATTCTGGTCGTGGCAAGCGAGGTGGGCGTCCTCGACTTCGACCCGACGGAAATTGAATGCAAGGGTCGTCTTGAACCCGGAAAGATGCTGCTCGTGGACACGAAGGAGGGAAAGATCTGGTACGACAGCGAAATCAAGGAGAAATTGGCGTCGGAACATCCTTACCGCAAATGGCTCTCCGCCGGACGTATCCAGCTGGAAGACCTGCACAGCGGCCGCAAGATCGAGCACAATGAAGCCGACCTCCTGCATAAGGAACTGCTGTTCGGCTGTACGGCGGAAGATGTCGAAAACACCATCCGGCCCATGTGCGAACACGGTATCGAAGCCACCTCCTCAATGGGAAATGACACGCCGCTGGCTATTCTGACAGAACGTCCGCAGCCTTTCTTCAACTATTTCCGCCAGCAGTTCGCCCAGGTGACTAACCCGCCCATCGACTCCATCCGCGAGCAGATGGTGATGTCCCTCTTCGAGTATATCGGACGGGTCGGCACGGGCATCCTGACGCCTGATGAGGACAACTGCAAGATGGTGCGCCTGCCGCATCCGATCCTGACCAACACGCAGCTCGACCTGCTCTGCAACATCCGTTACAAGGGCTTCAACACCGTCAAGCTGCCGATCCTGTTCGAATGCGCGGAAAGTACCGCCGCGGCGGCGTCCAACCTGCGCCGGGCCCTGTCCGACCTCTGCCGCAAGGCGGAGAAATGCGTCGATGACGGGGTGAACTACATCATTCTGTCGGATCGCGACGTGGACAAGGCCCATGCGCCCATCCCTTCGCTGCTGGCTGTGAGTGCCGTGCACCATCACCTGATTGCCACCGGCAAGCGGGTCCAGACGGCGCTGATCGTCGAGAGCGGGGAGATTCGTGAGACGATGCATGCCGCGCTGCTGCTCGGCTACGGCGCCTCCGCCATCAACCCATATCTTTCCTTCGCAATTATCTCGAGCCTGACACACGGCGGCAAGATGCAGCTGAACTATGCCACGGCGCGCGCCAATTATATCGAGGCGATGAAGAAAGGCCTGCTGAAAATCATGGCCAAGATGGGTATTTCCACCATCCGTTCCTATCGGGGCGCCCGGATATTCGAGAGCGTCGGCCTGGATGAAGGCCTGCTGCGCGAGTATTTCGGCACGGACCGTTCGACCATCGGCGGCATCGGCCTGGAGACCATCGCCCGGGACGCGATGTGGATCCATGCGCAGGCGTATGATGAGGCTTCCTCTCCCGGATTCCTGCCTTACACCGGCCTCTTCCATTACCGCAAGGACGGGATCCGGCACGCATGGAATCCCGAGACGATATCCTCGCTGCAGATTTCCACGCGCTTGGGAAGCTATCAGAAATTCAAGGACTTCACTGTCGCTGTCGATGAGAAGGCCGAGCCGATTTTCCTGCGCGACCTGCTTGATTTCAAGCGAGGAACTCCGGTCTCTATCGACGAAGTGGAGCCAGTAGAAGCTATCGTGAAGCGTTTCGTGGTCAGCGCCATGAGTTTCGGCGCCCTGAGCATCGAGGCCCACGAGGCGATTGCCCTGGCGATGAACCGGCTGGGCTCGCGTTCCAATACGGGCGAGGGCGGTGAGGACAACGAACGCTATCACATGGATGTCGAGGGCGTTTCGCTTTCCAGCAAGACCAAGCAGGTCGCTTCCGGACGCTTCGGCGTCACGGCGGAATACCTGGTCAACGCGGAGGAGATCCAGATCAAGGTCGCCCAGGGCGCGAAACCCGGTGAGGGAGGCCAGCTTCCGGGGTTCAAGGTCAACACCATCATCGCAAAGACCCGGAACTCCATTCCGGGCATCTCGCTGATTTCCCCGCCGCCGCACCATGACATCTACTCCATCGAAGACCTTTCCCAACTCATCTTCGACCTGAAGAATGTCAATCCGGCCGCCGCAATCAGCGTGAAACTGGTGGCCGAAAGCGGCGTGGGTACCATTGCCGCCGGTGTGGCCAAGGCAAAAGCCGACCTGATCGTCGTGTCCGGCGCCGAAGGCGGAACCGGAGCCGCCCCGGCTTCCTCGATGCGCTTCGCCGGCATCAGTCCCGAGATTGGCCTCTCCGAGGCGCAGCAGACGCTGGTCCGCAATGGCCTTCGCAGTCAGGTGCGCCTCCAGGTTGACGGCCAGCTGAAGACCGGCCGGGATGTCATCCTGCTGTCGCTGTTGGGCGCGGACGAGTTCGGTTTCGGCACCTTGCCTCTGATTGTGCTCGGCTGCGTGATGATGCGCAAGTGCAGTCTGAACACCTGCCCCACGGGCGTGGCTACGCAGGATCCGGAACTGCGCAAGCATTTCCTCGGCAAGGCGGATTACCTGGTCAATTACTTTACTTTCCTGGCCCGGGAAGTTCGGGAATACCTGGCCGAAATGGGCTTTACGAAATTGTCCGATATCATCGGCCGCACGGAACTGCTGGTCCGCAAGCCCGGTGTTACAGCCTCCAAGGCTTCATTCATTGACTTGTCCCGTCTGCTCTTCCGCGAAGAGGGGGCCAGTTGCTGGGTCGGCGGTCCGTTGCACGAACTGCCCGCCGTGCGCGATCAGGAAATCATCAAGGCCGCGCAGCCGGCCATCGACTGGAAAGAGGAAATCAGCCTCGAATACCCGATTGCCAATACCGACCGGGCCGTCTGTACGATGCTCAGCGGACGGATTGCCGCCAAGTACGGCGCCGAGGGTCTGCCAGATTCGACCGTGAACATCAAGTTCAAGGGCTCCGCCGGCCAGAGCTTCTGCGCGTTCCTCGCCGGCGGCATCAACGTTCGCCTGGAGGGGGAGGCCAACGACTATGTCGGCAAAGGCCTGAGTGGCGGCCGGGTGGCCATCCGGCCGTCCACGCGCGCAAACTTCAAGGCGGAAGAGAACACCATTGCCGGTAACACTTGTCTCTACGGTGCCACGGGCGGCGAAATGTATGTCGCCGGCCGGGTCGGCCAGCGCTTTGCGGTCCGCAATTCTGGCGCCAAGGCCGTCGTGGAAGGGGCGGGCGACCATTGTTGCGAATACATGACGGGCGGCCGCGTAGTCGTCCTGGGGCCTGTGGGCCGCAACTTTGCCGCCGGCATGTCCGGAGGCGTCGCCTACATCTATGATCCCGGTCACGTGTTCGATTACTACTGCAACCTCGACATGGTCGAGATTTCCCTGGTCGATGACAAACTCGACCGGAAGGAATTGCACGAGCTGGTCCGCCAGCATTATCTTTACACCGGTTCGAATCAGGCGCGGACGCTCCTCGACAACTGGAACCGGTCCCTCGACGATTTCGTCAAGGTCATTCCGATCGAATACAAGCATGTCCTCGAGCAGGAACGTCTGCGCGCCCTGGCCGAAAAAGTACAGAACCTCCAAATCCAGTATTGACGCCTTATGGGAGACTACAAAGCATTTTTGACCATACCCCGCAAGGAAGCCGGTTACCGGCCTGTTCATGACCGGATCCAGGATTTCGGGGAAGTGGAGCAGACCCTCAACGAGGGGGACCGCCGCCAGCAGGCGTCGCGCTGCATGGACTGCGGCGTCCCGTTCTGCAACTGGGCATGCCCGCTGGGCAACCGTCCTCCGGAGTGGAACGACGCGGTCTATAAAGGGGATTTCGAGCTGGCCTACCGCCTGCTCAATGCCACCAACGATTTCCCGGAGTTCACCGGACGCGTTTGCCCGGCTCTCTGCGAGAAGGCGTGTGTGTTGAATCTGACGATGCACGAGCCTACGACCAACCGGGAGAATGAGGCCGCCATTACCGAAATTGCCTGGCGGGAGAATTATGTACGGCCCGTTTCGCCGGTACGGAACGGTCGCAAGGTGGCCGTGATCGGAGCCGGCCCTGCCGGTCTGGCCGCGGCCAATCAGCTGAACCGCAAGGGCTATGAAGTGACGGTCTTCGAGAAGAACGAGAAAGCCGGCGGTCTGCTTCGCTTCGGCATTCCGAATTTCAAGTTGAACAAGACCGTCATCGACCGGCGTATCGCGCTGATGGAACAGGAAGGAATCCGTTTCCGTTACGGAGATGAAGTGGCGCCGGAAACGCTGCCGAAGGGATTTGACGCCTACGTCATCGCGACGGGCACCCCGACGGCGCGTGACCTGCCCGTGCCCGGGCGGGAATTGAAGGGCGTCCATTTCGCTCTTGAGTTGCTGGCCCAGCAGAACCGTGTCCTGTACGGTGCCGAAGTGGATGCCGCACACCGCGTGACTTGCAAGGGCAAGGACGTGCTCGTCATCGGCGGCGGTGATACCGGTTCCGACTGCATCGGCACGGCGCACCGTCAGGGTTGCAAGTCCGTGATGCAGATCGAGATTATGCCCAAACCGCCTGTGGGTCCGGACGACCCGGCCAATCCCTGGCCGAACTGGCCGCGCACGCTGAAGACTTCTTCCTCGCATGAAGAGGGTTGCGTGCGCCGCTGGAACATCAACACGCTCCGTTTTCTCGGAGAGAACGGCCGTCTGACCGGTGCCGAGATCCAACCGATTGACTGGGAACCGAATCCGGAGGGCGGACGCCCGAAGATGGTTCCCGCCGGGGACCCGGAAGTGGTCAAGGCGGATATCGTCCTGCTGGCCATGGGTTTCCTGAAGCCGCAGCTGCCGGAAGTGGGGGAGAATGTCTTTTTCGCGGGCGATGTCCAGAGCGGCGCTTCCCTGGTGGTGCGCGCGATGGCCTCCGGCCATGCCGCCGCCGGTTCTGTAGATGCATATTTCAATAAAACCACTAAATAATGGAAGCCAAGTACATATTCATCACGGGCGGCGTGGTTTCGTCGCTGGGAAAAGGGATCATTTCGGCCAGCCTGGGAAAACTGCTCCAGGCGCGCGGATTCAAGGTCACCATCCAGAAGTTCGACCCGTACATCAACATCGATCCGGGTACGCTGAACCCCTACGAGCACGGTGAATGCTATGTCACTGCCGACGGAATGGAAACCGACCTGGACCTGGGCCATTATGAGCGTTTCACGGGGATCCGCACTTCGCGGGAGAATTCCATTACCACCGGACGCATCTATAAGACCGTCATCGACCGGGAGCGCCGGGGCGACTATCTCGGCAAGACCATCCAGGTGGTGCCGCATATCACCGATGAAATCAAGCGCCGCATGCTGCGCAAGGATGTGGCCGGGGAGAACCTGGATTTCGTGATTACGGAAGTAGGCGGCACCATCGGCGATATCGAGAGCGCCCCGTTCATGGAGGCGATCCGTCAGTTGCGCTGGCAGTTGGGCCGGGACGCCGTGAACATCCACCTGACCTATGTGCCCTACCTGAAGGCAGCCGAAGAGTTGAAGACCAAGCCCACGCAGCACTCCGTCAAGGAACTGCAAGGGATGGGAATCCAGCCCGATATCATCGTCCTGCGCACCGAGCGTCATCTCGACGACGCCCTGCGCATGAAGGTGGCCTCCTTCTGCAATGTGGACCTGGAATGCGTAGTCCAAAGCGAAGACCTGCCCAGCATCTACGATGTCCCCGTGAACATGCAGCGTCAAGGGCTCGACGCCGCCATCCTCCGGAAGACTGGCATTCCCGTGGGCGAGACGCCGGCGATGAAATCCTGGCACGACTTCCTGCAAAAGCAAAGGAACGCAAGACGGGAAATCCATGTAGCCCTGGTAGGCAAATATGATCTTCAAGACGCCTACAAGAGTATCCGGGAAAGTCTGAACCTCGCAGGCATTTACGACGACGTGAAGGTGAAGATCCATTTCGTCGGAAGCCAGGAAATCACGCGCGAGAACGTGGCGGAGAAACTGTCCGGTATGGCCGGTATCGTCATCTGCCCGGGCTTCGGTCAGCGGGGGATTCCGGGAAAGATCTACTCCGCGGAATATGCCCGCATCAAAGATGTTCCGTGTTTCGGCATCTGCCTCGGCATGCAGATGATGGTGATTGAGTTTGCCCGCGATGTGCTCGGCTATGCCGATGCCGACAGCAGCGAGATGCGGGCCGACACGCCGCACAATGTCATCGACATGATGGAGGAACAGAAGAATATCACACAGATGGGTGGTACGATGCGCCTCGGGGAATATCCGTGCAAGCTCCGTCCTGGCAGCCTCGCCTATGAAGCGTATGGCGGAAAAGAAACCGTCGCCGAGCGCCACCGTCACCGCTACGAGTTCAACAACCGTTATCGGGAGGAGTACGAGAAGGCCGGGATGCAGTGCGTGGGCGTGAATCCCGACGCCGACCTGGTGGAGATCGTGGAGATTCCTTCGCTGCACTGGTACCTCGGCACCCAGTTCCACCCCGAGTATGCCTCGACGGTGCTGCATCCGCATCCGCTGTTTGTCTCGTTCATTAAAGCCTGTATCGATGGAACCCCTGAAGCATAATTGCGGCGTCGCGCTGATCCGTCTGCTGAAACCGCTCTCATATTACGAGCGGAAGTACGGGACAACCCGCTATGGCCTGGAGAAACTCTATCTGATGATGGAGAAGCAGCACAACCGCGGGCAGGAGGGGGCCGGACTGGCCTATGTGGACCTGGAAGCGGAAGTGGGCACGGAATATATGTTCCGGGAGCGGGCGGAAGGTCCGGATGCCATCACGGAGATCTTCAAGCGGGTGGAAGCGCCGGCTCACGCGCAGCTGTACATGGGCCACCTCCGTTATTCCACCACTGGGAAGAGCGGGCTGACCTATGTCCACCCTTACCTGCGCCGCAACAATTGGCGGGCGAAGAACCTCTGCCTGTGCGGCAATTTCAATATGACCAACATCGACGAGGTCTTCGAGTTCCTGACCGCGCAAGGTCAGTCGCCGAGGCTGCGCGGCGACGCGTATATTACGCTGGAACTGATGGGGCACCGGTTGGACCGGGAGGTGGAACGGCTCTTCGACGAGGCGACGGACAAGGGGCTGGAAGGGCTCGACCGCACGCGCTATATCGACGACCATATCTGCATGGCCAACGTGCTGAAGACGACGATGTCACACTACGACGGAGGCTATGTGATGTGCGGACTGACCGGCAGCGGCGAAATGTTTGCCGTGCGCGATCCCTGGGGGATTCGTCCCGCGTTCTATTATCGCGATGAGGAAATCGTTGCTCTGGCCAGCGAGCGGCCCGTTCTCCAGACGACCTTCAACCTGGACGCCTCGGATATCTGTGAACTCCTTCCCGGACAGGCCTTGATCGTGCGGAAGAGTGGGGAGAGTCTGCTGGAGCAGGTCCTGCCTGCCCAGCGGTTGAGCGCCTGTTCATTTGAACGTATCTACTTCAGCCGCGGCTCGGACCGGGACGTCTATCAGGAGCGCAAGCGGCTGGGGGAGCAGTTGACGGAATCCATCCTGACGGCTGTCGAAGGCGATGTGGCCCATACGGTTTTCTCCTATATCCCCAATACCGCAGAAGTTGCGTTCCACGGAATGACGGACGGAGTACGCCGGCTCGATCACGACGTGCGCATCGAGAAGGTGGTGTGGAAGGACATCAAACTCCGTACGTTCATCACGGAAGACGCTGCGCGGAACGACCTTGCCGCCCACGTGTATGATGTCACTTACGGTTCCCTGGTCCCGTACGAAGACAATCTCGTCGTCATCGACGATTCCATCGTGCGTGGAACCACCCTGCGGGAGAGCATCTTCAAGATCCTGGACCGTCTGCATCCCAAGAAGATCGTGATGGTGTCCAGTTCACCCCAGATTCGCTATCCGGACTACTACGGCATCGACATGTCGCATCTGGAGGAGCTCTGCGCCTTCCGGGCGGCCATCGCCTTGATTCGCGACCATGGGAGACAGCAGCTTATTGCCGATGTGTACCGCGCCTGCAAGGAGGATCCCCTGTCCGCGAACCATGTGCAGAAGATTTACGCGCCGTTCACGACGGAGCAGATCGACAGAAAAATTGTAGAGATGCTCCGGCCGGAGGGGATGCAAACGCCGGTCGAACTGGTTTTCCAGAGTGTCGAGGGGCTGCACCGCGCTTGTCCTGACCACCCCGGCGATTGGTATTTCACCGGGGAGTATCCCACGCCCGGCGGCGTCCGACTTTGTAACGGGGCCTTTGTGAATTATGTCGAGAATGTAATGGGATTCCAATTGCAATTCTAATAGGAAGTACTCTCTAAAATATTGAATATTAATAACTTGCGAAATCGGTAAATTCGCTTGCCAGGGGGATTCTATGCCCTGACGAACGGAAGTCCATATCAAAAACAGTAGTAGTGTATGAAAAAGATTGAAGCCATCGTCCGCAAGACGAAGTTCGAGGAGGTCAAGGAGGCCTTGCTCGCTGCAGACATCAACTGGTTCGAGTACCACAACGTGCATGGCATCGGCCAAAGCCGCCAGGAACGCATCTATCGTGGCGTACAGTATTCCACGGACGTGATCGAGCGCGTGGCGCTGACCATCGTCTGCCGCGACCAGTTTGTCGATCCGACCGTCGAGGTAATCCTCAAGACTGCCTCGACCGGAGAGATCGGGGACGGCCGCATCTTCATCAGCGACGTCATCGACACCTGGTCCATCCGCACGGGAGAGCACGGCGACACGGTGCTCCGGGACAAAAAGTAGAACCCTTTAAAACGTTTGTAAAATGAACGATATCTCCATTTCCCTCGATACGGTCTGGATGCTGCTGGCCGCGATGCTGGTTTTCTTTATGCAACCGGGCTTTGCGCTGTGCGAAGCGGGCTTCACCCGCAGCAAGAACACGGCGAACATCCTGATGAAGAACTTCGTGGACTTCATGTTCGGCTCCCTGCTTTTCTGGTTTGTCGGTTTCGGCTTCATGTTCGGCAGCGACGGCGCTGGTTTCATCGGCATGCCCAACTGGGGCGACCTGTCTTTCTACAAGAGCGACCTGCCCGTGGAGGGCTTCCTGATTTTTCAGACGGTCTTCTGCGCCACCTCCGCCACCATCGTGAGCGGCGCGATGGCAGAACGGACGAAGTTTTCCATGTACCTGGTTTACAGCGCCATCATCTCCTTGTTCATCTATCCCATCGAAGGACATTGGACTTGGGGTGGCGGCTGGCTCACGGACCTCGGTTTCCACGATTTCGCCGGTTCAGCGATCGTCCACAGCGTGGGCGGCGTGCTGGCGCTGATCGGCGCGATTGCGCTTGGTCCGCGTATCGGCAAGTATACCGCCGACGGCAAGAGCCGGGCCATTCCCGGCCACAACCTGACGATGGCCGCGCTCGGCGTGTTCATCCTTTGGATGGGCTGGTTCGGCTTCAACCCCGGTTCGCAGCTGGCGGCCTCCGGCGCGGTGAACCGCACGGCGATTTCCCATGTCTTCCTGACCACCAACCTTGCGGCTGCGGCCGGGGGAGTGGCGACTATGTTCATCACCTGGTGGAAATACGGCAAACCGTCGCTGTCGTTGACCCTGAACGGTATCCTGGCCGGGTTGGTCGGCATTACGGCGGGCTGCGATCTCGTCTCCCCGCTCGGCGCGGTCGTCATCGGCCTGATTTGCGGTGTCGTGCTGGTTTTCGCCATCGAGTTCATTGACCGTAAACTGCATATCGACGATCCGGTCGGCGCTTCCAGTGTCCATGGTGTCTGCGGTATCCTGGGCACGCTCCTGACGGGCCTGCTGGCAACGGACGGTGGCGTCTTCTACGGGGGTGGCTGGCACTTCTTCGGCGTCCAGTGTCTGGGTATTCTGGCCATCGACCTCTGGGCGGCATCGACCGGTTTCCTGCTCTTCTTCGGCATCAAGAAGTTCCATGGCCTGCGAGTCGGCAAACGGGTAGAGGAAGAAGGCCTGGATATTTATGAACACGGTGAAAGCTGCTACAACGCATAAAAGAATGAGGCCATGTGTGGAATAGTCGGAATATTCAATGTCCGGGAGCAGTCTGAGGCACTGCGCCGGAAAGCCCTGGAAATGAGTCGCAGAATCCGCCATCGCGGTCCGGACTGGAGCGGCATCTGGTGTGGCGGAAGCGCGATACTGGCCCATGAACGCCTGAGCATCGTCGATCCGGAATCGGGGGGACAGCCGCTTGTCTCCCCGGACGGGAAGCAGGTGCTGGCCGTGAATGGCGAGATCTACAACCATCAGGAAATCCGCCGGCGCTACGCCGGGAAATATGATTTCCAGACGGGCAGCGACTGCGAGGTCATCCTGGCTCTTTACCGGGACAAGGGTCCGGATTTCCTGGAGGAACTCAGTGGCATCTTTGCTTTCGCGCTCTACGACGCGGAGAAGGATGCCTTCCTGATTGCGCGGGATCCTGTCGGGGTCATCCCGCTGTACATTGGCTTCGACGATGCTGACGGCAAAGTGTATGTGGCCAGTGAACTGAAGGCCCTGGAAGGCCAGTGCGAGCGCTACGAACCTTTCCTGCCCGGGCATTTGTATTGGAGCCGTGAGCCAGGCATGAAGCGCTGGTATACGCGTGATTGGATGCAGTTCGATGCCGTGAGATACAATGCGGCCAGTGTCCTGTCCGTGCGGGAAGCCCTGATGGATGCCGTGAAACGCCAGCTGATGTCGGACGTGCCCTACGGGGTACTGCTGTCCGGCGGGTTGGATTCCTCCGTCATTTCGGCCATTGCCGAAACGTACAGCGCGATGCGTATCGAGGATGATTCCCGTACGCGCGCCTGGTGGCCGCGCTTGCATTCCTTTGCTGTCGGCTTGAAGGGCGCTCCGGATTTGGCGAAAGCGAGGCTGGTGGCCGAGCATATCGGCACCGTCCATCACGAGATCAACTACACCATCCAGGAGGGACTGGATGCACTCCGGGATGTGATTTACTATACGGAGACCTATGACGTCACGACCGTCCGTGCCTCAACGCCGATGTACCTGCTCGCCCGGGTCATCAAGTCGATGGGTATCAAGATGGTTCTTTCGGGGGAGGGCGCGGACGAGATTTTCGGGGGATATCTGTATTTCCATAAGGCGCCGGATGCGCGCGCTTTCCATGAAGAGACGGTCCGCAAGCTCTCGAAGCTCCACCTCTACGACTGTTTGCGGGCCAACAAGAGTCTGGCCGCCTGGGGAGTGGAAGGTCGCGTTCCTTTCCTAGACAAAGAGTTCCTGGATGTGGCGATGCGACTGAACCCCGAGGCGAAGATGTGCCCTGGCAGAACGATCGAAAAAAGGCTTGTCCGTGAGGCTTTTTCCGATTTGCTTCCGGATGAGATTGTATGGCGGCAAAAAGAGCAGTTCAGCGACGGAGTGGGCTATTCCTGGATCGACACGCTGAAACGGATTACATCAGAGGCGGTATCCGACGAGCAGATGGCGCATGCTGCGGAGCGTTTCCCCGTCCATCCGCCCCAGTGCAAGGAGGAGTATTATTACCGTTCAATATTCGCGGAGCTCTTTCCGAGCGAGAGTGCCGCCCGTGCCGTTCCCAGCGAAGCCAGTGTGGCTTGTTCCACAGCCATCGCCCTCGAATGGGACGCGGCGTTCAAGGACAGGAACGACCCCAGCGGCAGGGCAGTGGCCGGTGTTCACGAACAGGCCTATTGAGGAGATGTTTTTTTGCTATATTTGCACTTCGAAATTTGTGTATTTGATTCATTATGTGTGGAATCGTAGGTTATGTCGGAGGGCGCCAAGCCTATCCGATCCTGGTCAAGGGCCTGACCCGGCTCGAATACCGGGGTTATGACAGCGCAGGTGTGGCGCTGGTGAACGACAATGGCGATTTGGTCGTCTACAAAACCAAAGGAAAGGTCAAGGACCTGGAGCGGACGGCTGAAGGCAAGGATGTTTCCGGCACCGTGGGCATTGCCCACACCCGCTGGGCTACGCATGGCGAACCGAGCGATGTGAACTCGCACCCTCATTATTCCGAGAACCATGAACTTGCGCTGATCCACAACGGTATCATCGAGAATTATCAGGCCCTGAAAACAGAACTGACCCGGAAAGGATATCATTTCCGGAGCCAGACGGACACGGAGGTCGTGATTCAGTTGATCCAGTATATGATGGATTCCTTGGGTGTTTCCTTCGACGAAGCCGTGCCTCTGGCGTTGAATAACGTCGTCGGCGCCTATGCGTTGGTGATTATGGACAAGCGTGAGCCGGACAAGATTATCGCCGCCCGCAAGGGAAGCCCGCTGCTGATCGGCGTGGGGGAGAACGAATACTTCGTGGGATCGGATGCCTCTCCGATCATCGAGTACACGAACAAAGTGGTCTATCTGGGCGAGGAGCAGATCGCCTACATCCAGCGCGGTCAGGATCTCCGCATCACGGACCTGAAGAACGTCGAGCAGGCGCCCCAGGTGCGCGAGTTGGAGATGAGTCTGAGCGAGATAGAGAAAGGCGGTTTTCCGCACTTCATGCTGAAGGAGATCTTCGAGCAGCCGCGCACCCTGCGTGCTTCCATGCAGGGCCGTCTGCATCCGGAACTCGGCGAAGTCAAGCTATCCGGTGTCATCGACAACCGCGAACGGTTGTTGAACGCAAAACGCATCGTCATCTGTGCCTGTGGCACCTCCTGGCATGCCGGTCTGATCGGGAAATACATGATTGAGGACTTGACTCGCAAGCCGGTCGAAGTCGAATACGCTTCCGAATTCCGGTACCGTCATCCAGTCATTTTCCCGTCGGATGTCGTGATTGCCATCTCCCAGTCCGGCGAGACCGCCGACACGCTGGCTGCCGTAAACCTGGCCCGGAAGGCGGGTGCGTTCCTGTTTGGCATCTGCAATGTAGTCGGTTCCTCTATTGCCCGCGCCACGGATACCGGCTGCTATACGCACATCGGCCCGGAAATCGGTGTCGCTTCCACGAAGGCTTTTACCGCTCAGGTGACGACACTTTTCCTGCTTGCACTGAGCCTGGCCGAACAGCTCGGAACCGTCTCCGACGAACGCCGGGCCGCTCTTGTCCAGGAACTGCAGGACATCCCCGACAAGATTGCCAAGATTCTGGAACATGACGCACAGATAGCTGACCTCGCGAAAGTTTTCACCTACTCGCACAACTTCCTCTATCTGGGACGCGGCTACAATTATCCCGTTGCGCTGGAGGGTGCGCTTAAACTGAAGGAAATCTCCTACATCCACGCAGAAGGCTATCCCGCCGCAGAGATGAAACATGGCCCGATTGCCCTGATTGACGAGGAAATGCCGGTGGTCGTGATTGCTCCGCGTCGTGGCAATTACGAGAAGATCCTGAGCAACATCCAGGAAGTCAAAGCCCGCAAGGGCCGTATCATCAGCGTAATCACGGAAGGGGATACGGACGTGAAGGCCCTATCAGACTGGTATTTCGAGATCCCGGACACGGAGGAGTGCTTCGAGCCCATCCTGTCCATCATCCCGCTCCAGTTGCTGGCCTACCACATCGCCATTGCCAAGGGCCGCGACGTGGACCAGCCGCGCAACCTTGCAAAGTCTGTTACGGTAGAATAGCTCTTCGAGTGTCTTAGACAGCCTTCTTCCGGTGCAGCCAGTGATCCTTGAGCCACTCGCGGACAGGCTCGTCATAGGCCTTGAAGAGGCCGTAGGCCACGACGATGGCCATGAACACGATGCCGGCAGATACGGCAACGTGCTGCCACAGGGGAGCTTCCCGATGTTCGGCGACCCAGTTCATCTGCATATACATCAGCGGGTAATGCGTGATGTATATGGGATAGGAGATATTGCCGAGCCAGCGGCAGACGGCGGTGCTTCGGGCACCCTTGGTGACTGAACCGGCCCCCGCCAGGACGATAAGCGGGAACAATACCAGAATGCAGAGCGCCTGGTACAGACCGTCCGGGACGCCCTGCTTTCCGCCGATGCACGGCATGGCCAGCAAGACGATGATGACCAGGCTGCACCACCAGAAGCCGCCTTTCAGGTGGATCGGGGAGCCGCTGGGGTTGGCTTCGCTCCGATGGGCGGGCAGGATCCGGGAGATGAGCAGACCGCACAGGAATGGATAGAGCAGGCGCGTGAAGGCGATATAAATCTGGTCCGGCGTCAGCGCCCAGCCTCCGATCACATTGTAATGGGGCTCCTCCAGCAGTCCAAAAACGTTCCAACCCATGGTCAGGTCCAGCGTAAAGAACGCGCATACGATGCAGAGGACGGTGAGCGCGGCCTTGGGCAGGTGCCGGAAAATGAACGCATACAGGATATTGCCGATATACTCGAGCGTCAAGGTCCACTGCGGTCCGTTGAAGGAGTTCAATTCGCCCCATCCGCGGATATCCAGCCCATTTCCGCAGGGAATCACGAAGAGTCCCATCACGAGGCACAGAGCAAATTTCCAGCCCTCTACCTGCAAGGTCTTCGGGAACGCGGTTCCTGCGAAGAAAAACAACGCCGCCCCCACGAGCGTGCCCGCAATCACCATCGGGTGCAGCCGCGTGAGACGCCGCTTGAAAAAGCCCCAGGTGGACATCCGGTCCCATCGGTCATCATAAGCATAGCCCACGACAAAGCCGCTCAACACGAAGAAGAAATCCACAGCCAGGTAGCCGTGATTCACGATCTGATAGGCAGGGCCTTTGGAATAGGTCTCGAAAATGTGGAACAGGACCACCATCAGGGCGGCCACGCCGCGAAGGCCGTCCAGGATTTCATAACGGGGCTTGGATGCCAGATAGACGTCGGTCTTTGCCATGATTCTGTGCTCTATGGTGCAACAAAGGGTTATTACGCGAATGCTTTCATTCTCCGTTTGTTTTCTGCGAATAAAGGTAACTAATTATCGGCACAATTCACAACCATACACACACTTCTCGAAATCTTCGTCTCGTTGATTCCGAAACGATAACCGTCGGAATCAAAGCAGTTTCATTGCAATGTAAGCGCAGGCCTCGGCATCGGCGAGGGCGTGGTGGTGGTGGGTGAGGTCGTAGCCGCAGGCGGCCGCGACGGTCTGGAGCTGGTGGTTGGGAAGCAACCGGCCATAGAACCGTCTTGATGCTGACAGCGTGTCAAGGAATACATAGTCCGGATAGTCCATCCGGTACACGCGGAACACCTGCCTGAGACAGCCTTCATCGAAAGGACTGTTGTGGGCGACCAGGGGAAGCCCCTCGATCAGGGGCTCAATCTTCTCCCATACATAGGGAAAGACCGGCGCTTCCTCCGTATCCTCCGGGCCCAGGCCATGGACCCGCCGACAGAACCATTGAAAGTAATCAGGCTCCGGATGGATCAAGCTGTAGAACCTGTCCACGATCTCCCCGCCGCGTACGACCACGATTCCCACGCTGCAGACGCTGCTGGGACATTCGTTGGCCGTCTCGAAATCGATTGCCGCGAAATCCCTCATTGTCCGAACGTGATGCTGTCGATTCTCAGGCGCAGGGTTCCGGAGGGGACCTGGGCTTCGGCGATATCGCCCACCTTCTTGCCCATCAGGGCGGCGCCGATCGGGGATTTCAGCGAAATCTTGCCGGCCTCGAGGTCCATTTCGTGGGGGCTGACAATCTCGAATTTCATCCGGGTGTTTGTCGCCAGGTTCGTGAATTCGACCCGGCTCAGCAGGCATACCCTGTCCTTGGGAAGGGCGTCGGGATCGATTACGCGGGAATGCTCCAGGATCTTCTGCAGGAAACGGATCCGGCTGATGGTCTTCCCTTGCATCCGCCGCGCTTCACGGTATCCCGCATTATCGCTTCGGTCCCCCTGGGCACTGGCCTCCGCGAGGTCGTCCTGCACCTTCGGATAAACCTCGTTGATCAGATGCTTCAACTCGGCCGCAATCTCGTCGTATCGTTGCTTGGACAGGTATTCCATGGCTCAAATCTACTCATTTTTCACCGAAAAGCATCCTTATTACGTGTCCATCATCGCCATTATTGAACACGGAGGGTTGCTCCTTCCGTGTCCCGGCAGTTGGGGCCGACCATGATCTCGAAGTCGCCGGGCTCGCAAACCCACTGGAGATCGTGGTTGTAGTAGGAAAGTTCCTCCTTAGTGAGCGTGAACTCCACCTGTGTCGATGCGCCGGGTTCCAGGTGCACTTTCCGGAAGCCTTTGAGTTCCTTGACCGGGCGGGTGGACGTGGCATAGACGTCGTGGATGTACAGCTGGACGATCTCGTCACCGGAACGGGATCCCGTGTTGGTGACGGTCACGGAGGCAGTTACAGAACCATCCATGGGCATTTCGGACGCACTCAGCGTGACGGGGGAGTAGGAGTAGGTAGTGTAACTGAGTCCGTAGCCGAAAGGATAGAGCGGGGCGTTGATTTCGTCGATATAGCAGCTGACAAACTTCTGGTACGGCTTGTCATCCGGGTGCGGGCGGCCGGTATTCTTGTGGTTGTAATAGAGCGGCAGCTGGCCCACGTTGCGGGGGAAGGACGTCGTGAGTTTCGCCGACGGGTTCACGTCGCCGAAGAGGACGTCGGCAATGGCGTGACCGCCTTCGGAGCCGGGGCTCCAGACATTCAGGATGGCGTCCATCTCGGTATCTTCCCAGGTTAGGGTGAGCGGCCGGCCTGTGACAAGGAGCATCACGATAGGCTTTCCTGTGGCTTTTAAGGCCTTCAGGAGCTCTTTCTGGGCATCGGGAATGGAAATGTCCGTACGGGAGGCGCCTTCGCCGTTCAGGGTTTCGATTTCTCCCACGCAGGCGACGACCACATCGGCCTGCCGGGCCTTGGCGACGGCCTCGGCGATGAGCCGCTCCTGCGGTACGGTATGGATGTCCGGGGCCTGGTATCCCGGCATGAAGATCTTGTATAGGCCGTATCGGACGGATTCTTCCAGTTCCTTGTCCTTGAAGAGCCAACTGCCTTCAGCACTGGTTACCCTGGCCACTTCGGAGATGCCCTGAAGCGGGGTGACGCACTCGTCATTGTGGGCGGACATGGACCAGGCACCCGCCATGGCGGCGGCATTCTGAGCCAGCGGACCGACTACGGCGATGCGCAGGTTCTTGGACAGCGGCAGGACGCCGTTGTTCTTGAGGAGCACCATGGACTCCTGCGCCGCCTTGCGGGCGAAAGCGAGATGCTCGGGAGTATAGATTTCCTTCACTGAGCGAGTTGCATCCAGGTACTTGAACGGATTCTCGAACAAGCCCAGCTTGTATTTCGCCTCCAGGATTCGGCGGCAGGCCTTGTCGATATCGGCCTCGGTTACGCGGCCTTCGGCCAAAGACTTCTGGAGCGTACCCACATAGCCGTCGGAGTTCATGTCCATATCCAGTCCGGCCTGGAGGGAGCGGGCCGATACCTCCGGCAGGTCGCCGATGCCGTGGTTCACTTCCTCGGCGATGGCCGTAGCGTCGGAAACGATGAAACCGTCGAAGCCCCATTCCTTGCGGAGGAGGTCGTCCATCAGATACTTGTTCATCGACGCAGGAATCCCTTCGAACTCATTGAAGGAGGACATATAGCTCGCGGCGCCGGCGTAGGCGGCCTGCTGATACGGCCGCATATAGCCGTTCAAGGCCTCCTGGCGGCTCAGGAACACGGAATTATAGTCTCGGCCGGCCTCGGCGCCGCCATACAGCGCGTAGTGCTTGACACACACCATCACGTCGTGGTCGTCATAGACTCCGTCAGTTCCCTGATAGCCACGGACATAGGCCTTTGCCAATTCTCCGCCCAAGTACGGGTCCTCACCACCGCCTTCCACGATCCGTCCCCAGCGCGCGTCCCGGCAGATGTCCACCATCGGGCTGAACACCCAGTTGATGCCGGCGGCCGTCGCCTCCGTCGCAGCGATGCGGGCAGTTTGCTCCACCAGATCCATGTTCCAGGACGTGGACAGGGCCAAAGGCACCGGGAACACGGTCTGGAAGCCGTGGATGACGTCCATGCCGATAATGAGCGGAATGCCCGCACCGGACTCCAGGGCGATCTGCTGGATGTCGCGGATATATTCCGTGTTGCCGGTCCCGTACAGACCGCCGAGCTGGCCCGCCCGCAGGAGTTTGACATTCTCGTCCTCCTCCGTCACGCGGATGGCCGAGATGAAGCCCGGCGCGGAATGCAGGTTCAACTGGCCGATCTTCTGTTCCAGGGTCATCCGGGACATCAGGTCGGCGATGTACTTGTCCATGTCGGACTTAGGGGCGCAGGCGGCTACAAACAGCGTAGCGGCGAGGGCGATGGTGATGTTTTTCAAGTTCATGTCACAAAGATAATCCATTAAAATAAGGTACGAAAGCCTTCCGGAAAGGATTGAACAAATCGTCAGGAAGAAATCGGAGGCCAGCTACGGCATGTACCTGATGCACATGCTGATGCTCCCGGCAGTCTTCGGGCTGTTGAGCCCACTGCTGCCGGTGCCGCTCACGATCATCCTCACAGCTGTAGTCACCTACTGCCTAAGTTTTGTGATTTCCCGACTGATCGGAAAACTCCCATTCGGGAAATACATCGTAGGATGAAAAGGCTACAGTCGTTCAGGGCTGACTAAGTATGCATCAAGCATAGCCCGCTCTCTGGTCGCCCTTCAAGACGACGGGATGGAAGTCTTCGACCTTTGAGTTCAGAGCATCTCGTCCTCAGAAACGCTTTGTTTTGAGGACGAGATCTCCATTTTGCCCGTTTCATCCTCAAAAAAGGGCCTAAATGAGGATGAGACTGGTGCGGGAAGGCTATTTCCCGATGAAGAATTTTGAATTCATTGATAATCAATTAGTTGCAGAAAGCGTGGTAGAAATGTGGTACACAACGTTCGTAAATAACTTCTGCGTCACCGTGCAAATCTGCATAATATGCGTCACCGTGCAAATCTGCATAATAGTGTTGCGTCAGTGTTGTTTTTAAGAACAATCTCTCGCAACAAATAAAGCAGCTCAACTCACTGATTCTTCCGGTTTATCAGGCTGACGACAACCTTGACCATTGTGGCCATTTCGTCCGTATGGCTCTCTGCGATCGCATCCGGATTATAATAGAGTACTTTGTCTTCAGATAGGCCTCTGGCGCCACTCTGTGCGGTAATCAAAATTTCTTTGACACCCGCGGAGCGCTCCAGCTCGCCGCTCGCGAATATCTTCCCCATGTGGTAGGAAACATTCTGCTTGGTGCAGCCAAAAAGTGCTGCAATAGCCTTTTGGCTGGCCCAGATAGTTTCGTTTACAGGATCAACCATCGCTTCCATCTTCACCAGGCCGTCTTCAGACTTATGTTTCTCTCCTCCATGGGCTTGACTTTTTACAAATAGAATTGAAACGCTGTGCGAATGCAAATCATTGGTCCAAGTTCTCATACATAATCACAAAAGGCCAATCTGTTATCTGCCACGATTTTTGCAGATGATTTGCATTATGCGTACAAGACTAATTATCCTCCTTCTCCTAAGCTTTTTGCCGGCCGTTTCATGGGCAAATGGAGATCCGGTCGTCCGCTTCTCATCGGTGACCCGGTCCGGGAATCCGATTCCGATGCAGGTTGCCGACGTTCGGATTGTTCATGAACAACTGACTTTCAAACCGGGGATTCCTTATACGATCGTCGAGGTTCATTATACCCTCCATAACCAGAGCGAGAAGGCCATCCAGAATCTTGATTATGGCTTTCCCATTGACTTTGAAGGACCCGCCGACTCCTTTACGTTCCGGGGCGATGAAATCACGGAGTCCCTCTATGAAACCGGATGGCGGAAGGAGTTCCTTCGGGATATCGCCTTTTTCCTGAACGGGAAGCCCCTGGAGTGGCATTCGGCCAGTGAAATCGTGGAAAAGGAACACAAGGAGCCGGCTTTCGAACCCGAAGAAGAGGATGATCCCGAAGATGTCTGGTACATCGACGTTCCTCGCCAGTCAAGGATGTGGACCTATACCCAGCTGGACATCGCGCCCGGCGCAACTGTCGACCTGGAAGTGCGGTACTCCATCTATCATGAGCAGACTGCGGGTTACTACGACTTCCGCCAATCTCCACTCAGCCGGTTCCTTACGAGTGATGGCCGGGTAACTTACGATCTGACTCCAGCGAAGCATTGGGG
Organism: uncultured Bacteroidales bacterium; assembly: GCA_900318015.1. Lineage (GTDB taxonomy): Bacteria > Bacteroidota > Bacteroidia > Bacteroidales > UBA932 > Cryptobacteroides. Next base: position 20,703 of record ONJB01000040.1, read on the forward strand.
CGATGGGAAGGCAGGGTCAATCGATATCGTCTTGGACGCAAGCCGGCTCCCGAAAGATTCGGAATACCGAATTGAGGGGTTAGATTTTGTCGTCAAAGACTGGCAGTGGACTTTCCATGCCGATTCGTTTGACTATGCGCAGGCGCCCGAAATCTCTCTGAGGTTCGGGGCACGCCCTCCCAGGAAAGGAGAGCCTTTCCCGGCCTGGATCAATATCGAGTCATTCCGCCTGCCGTCATCGGCATATAAAATGACGCAAACGGAAAACACCATCGACTTAGTTTTCCCCGAGCCCGTTCCGGTGACGGATATCTCTTTCTTCAACGGCAATCCCAACGATGCCGATGCTTGGGAACGGGAAGCCCGTGCGAAAGAATACAAACTGGAAATCCAGCATAGTGACGGCACTTGGGAAACAAGGGAAGAACCGTTTGGGGAAGTGTACCCTTATCATTTATTTGAGACGTATCAACGGGAAGAGGCCGCCGGGGACAGACTGTTTCTTTGCGTGACCAATGTCATGCAGCAGGAAGGAAACCGGCTCGTTCCCGTCGATAAAGACGAATGGACATGGAAACCAGGGTACGACAACCGGATTCGGCACATCCGGCTCACAGTAACCAAACTCACCCAGCGTAAGCCGACCGGAAAGAATCCTCTCTCAGGAATTCGAGTCTATGCCTGTCCGAGGTCTTATAGCTTTAAGCCATAATTGCCCTCTGCGATAGCTGCGGAATAAGTTTGATTTTGGGAAATAGTTTACACTTTTTACATTTTCAGTCTAGAACGATTCTCAGAACCTCCGTGATGCCGTTTTCCCCGTCTAATGGGGCTATGTTTGTAAATCTATGTAAAAAACTGTAAAACTACAAACTTTGGCATCAGACCGAGAAACCTTCTACCACGCGTGGTAGAAATGTGGTAGAAAAATGGTCAAAAACCCACCAAAATAACCCAAAACAACCATCACTATCCAACAATAGATTTTGCGGTTTTCTGCTGACTATCAAAAAGATATAGCGGTTTTGTGATGGATGTATACTGTTTATATGCAGATTTTACTTGCCGATGCAAAATATTACTTACTTTCCAAGGGCTGCCGGAGGGTTTTAATGGGGTATGATTATCAGTGAGTTACGCGATTAATTTGTCACAATTGTGACAGGATCGGCGTTTTTTGTGACAATCATTGTGACAGAATCAGACCCAATCTCGAAGAGTCTACATTGAGGAGACTAAAAATACTCGGGTAAAAGAGAAAAAAGGCATGTTTTCAGCCCCCTTGAGACTTGTCAAGATCATGTAACAAGTTTTACCCGAGAAATGAGCGTCTCCAATCTTTAATAATTCCAGATACGTATTTACGTTTTCATTGTTTTCTCGAGAAGAAAGGTGACTCATCAGTGTATGGAAATATGGTTGTATAGTCAGATTGGTATATCTAATACACGATTGGACTATACCGGCAGATTCCCTGGATCATCTTTTTTCTTCTACCGGAAGAAATACAGGGACTTGCAGGAGCCATAAGGATTCACCGGTCTCTTTTGTCGCCACTGTTTCATAGCGATGCATTAGCAGTGGCAAAACCTTTTTCTGGCTTTTTTTTCTTTCTTGACTCTAGTCGGATTGACCTTATGAAAAGACCATTATAAGTTTGATCTTGATAATACGTTGACAGAGTGTTTCCCCTTTAATCACGACATACGATATATCCTCTTTTGATATATCAATTTTTGTTACAAAACACTTGATATCTTATGAAAACCCCATTCGTATTCGGCATGAGTGTTTATTTCGCCAGGAATTCCGAAGGGGTGAGGCCCGTTTCTTTCTTGAAAATCCGGTTGAAGTGGTGTGTGTATCCGAAGCCCAGCAGATGGGCCGTTTCGCTGATATTGTGCCCATGCATCAGGAGGCTTTTACCCCTTTCAATTACGAAAGAATGGATGTAGCCGATTGCTGTACCGCCTGTAGCCTTGTGGATCAAGTCGCCCAGATAGCGGGGAGAATATGCCAGTCCTGACGCGCAGTATTGGACAGACGGGACCCCCTGGCCCATCTGCTTGTTCTCCGCATAATAGTCGAGGAGCAGCTGGTGGAAGCGCTTGAGCATGTCGGACGAATCCTTGT
>ONJB01000031.1 GCA_900318015.1 uncultured Bacteroidales bacterium
AAACGTCCTTGCAAACGGCTTCCAGTTTTTCATAGAGAACGTTCCTGTCAGTTCCAGGACGGACCTTGACCAGCGTAACCGTACTGCCGTAATTATCGAATGGCTGCCAATTGTCCTTGTAAACAGCAGCATTGAGGAATAGGTCATAAGGCTTGATGACCGTGCCTTTCAGGTCCTCCAGAATGGCACCGACAACATAACTGTCCCCGCTGATTTCAAGGGTCTCACCTACCGAAAGACCATGCTTGCCCGCAAAGGAGGCGGTAAGAATCACATTGGAAGGAGCGGAAAGGACATCTGCTGCGCCTTCCACAAAGCGGAACTCCGGGCATATCTCAAAAAACGCAGGTTCTACGCCGGCACTTTCCGCTCCCTCTATGACAGGATGAACTCCGACATTGCACATCCTGGAAACGGACTCGATCTCCGGAATGTCCCCAATGGCATCCGGGAAACCATACGTAAGTGCCGGAAACATCGGCAATCCAGGTACATAAATCCGCTCCCGGTCCGGATTCTCCCGCGTCACGGCATATTGCTGCCACACATATGAGCCGATGATGATCACGAACGCCAGGCTCACCGCCAGCCCGATGAATTCGATGGCGGTGTACAGCTTGTTGCGGGAAAGAAACTTCAGGTAACTTTTCATTCTTTTTTCAGTTCAATGGCCGGATTGGTCTTCGCGGCCTTGAGGTTCTGCCACAGGACGGCAAGGAAGGAGATGGCTAGGGTGATGAGGACCGCCACGGCGAATATCCATCCATAGCCCGATATCCGGTAATTAAAGTCCTCCAGATACTTTCCGGCCAGCCACACGGCCACAGGAACGGCAATCAGGCAGGAAAGGCCGACGAGAACCATATACGATCCGACCGATTTGAGGGTCTCCCCTCGGACGGTACTGCCGAAGACTTTGCGGACGGCGATGTCGTGCGTGCGCTCGGACGCGTAAAGAGCCGACATGGCCAGCAAGCCCAACAGCGCGACCATGACCGCAAGGAACATGAACAGTTCGATTAGGCGCATGTAATTCTCCGCCTCGCCGAGTTGGGCATCTAACTGGTCCTTCATGAATCCACTGAGTTCAGGGATGCCCTCATAGCCATCCCGTTCCATGCTGAACCGCTTATAAAGCGCCTGGAGTTCCTTCTCTGCTTCTTTGTGCTCCCCTTCGATACGAAGAACCCGATAAGGCGAGTCTGGGTCGTCATATACGGAGAGGATGCCCAGCAAGTCGTCGTTGACATGGGCGGCATCCGTCAGCGCGAAATCCTTGACGACACCCGCCACAGTCCCCTGGTACCACTCGCCCAGGATCTCCGGCATCTTGGGTTCGGCGGGATCCGTTCCGAATTTACGGAAGGCCGACTCCGAGAGCCAGTATCCTTCTCCATTCGGAGCGTGGAAATCCTCCACGACCTCGAAACCGTACATCTTGAATGCCTCCGGACCGCAGTACAGGAAAGCAAAACTGACCGTGCCGCCCGTCTCTTTATCCTGCAGGGACATGGTCATATAGGGGTTTCCTGGGTAGCCATTAGTCTGGTCCATTTCGGAGACGAACGGCAAGGCCTTCAAGGCGTCTTCATGGCCGGTACCCCGCACAAGATACTGATTGTAAAGGCCATCGACATTCGCGCCCAGCGGCCGATGGATCATATGGCTGTATTGCCGTTCCATGACCAGCGAGAAGGCGATCAGCAGGACGGACAAACCCGTCTGGAAAACGATGAAAACCTTGGACAGTATCCGTTTGGAGGTCGTGCGATAATCACCCTTGATGACGCGGATGGCGTCGAATCGGGACGCGATGCGGGAGGGAACCCATCCGGCAACCAGGCCGATCAGGAGAGTAAGGCCGATGACCATAGTGATCGTTCCGAAATCCCAATGCCAGGCAAACGGGACGGAAACGGGCGAATAGGGAACATGGGCATCGACATAATGCGTAAAGACTGGCCGGAATGCATAGGCCAGAAGGACCGCCATTACCGTGCAGGCGGCGGTGAAGACGAGGGACTCCCTGAGGTAGTTCCACACGATCTGTCCCCTGGAGGCTCCCAAAACAGTTCGCATGCCCATTTCCTTCACGCGGCGTCCGGCCAACGCCGAACTGAGATTGATGTAATTGAATATGGCGGACAACAGGAGCAGCAGCACTACAGCCGACAGCATCTTCAAAAGAGACTTGTTCCCTTTCATGAATACTTGGTTCCCGCTGTTCAAATCCGAGAAATACAGGCGGTCCATCCGCTCGATGGATCCGTTCTTCATCGCCCTCGTTTCGTCGCGCCCCCATGTCATCCTGAGATGGTTTTCCAGGACGGCGTCGATATCGGCCATGAGTTTGTCCTCAGACTCATCGCTCCGGACGAAGCAGGTGGTGCCTCCGGTATATCCCCGTTTCAACTCGCCATTTTCTCTGACCTCCAGGAGAACTAGTTCGTCATCACGGAAAATCGGAGATCCGAAGTCCCGGAAAACGGCGACAACGGTACTTGCCTCCTCTTCATACTCCCATACTTTGCCGATGACATCTTCTCCAGGGAACATCTCCCGGGCGAACCGCTCCTTGACGGCCACGGTATTCGACTCCAGGAGTTCGTCCGGATTTCCGGATACCCACTGAATCGGGAACATATCCAGGAAATCCGCATTGACTCCAGCGATCATCCCGTTATGGATAGGGACATCTCCCACCTTTCCCTGGATTCCCAGATACGAATAGACAGCAGCTTTATCGATCTCAGGAACATTCTCCTTCAACAGCCCTGCCAAACCGGTCCTGGGCCCCATCTCTACGGAACCATAGGTGGTACCGACAAGATAGGTCTTCTTCCATTCAGGATAGCCGTAGGCGGCCTTCTGTTGCTGCCGCACATACGACCCGATGAGGATCACGAACGCCAGGCTCACCGCCAGCCCGATGAACTCGATGGCGGTGTATAACTTGTTGCGGGAGAGGAATTTGAGGTAACTTTTCATACGGTCGTCATGCCCGACCTGATCGGGCATCTCTTATTCATTTTTCAACGATTCCACAGGATTCGCCCTTGCGATGCGCAGGCAGTTCAGGACCACCACGCCCAGCACGATCAGCAGCACCAGGATGGCTCCGCCCAGGAAATACAACGGGTTCAGCGACATCTTTTCGGCAAACTGCTCCAGCCACTTGTGGGCCACGAAAAAGGCGGCTATGCAAGCGATTACGGCCATTACGGCGGACAGAATCATGATATCTTTAGCGAATACGCTCAAGATGTCCCGGGTGGTGGCACCGTTGATCTTGCGGACGGCCATTTCCTTGCTGCGGCGGAGGCTCTCATCCTTGATGAAGCCGATGAGACCGAGCAGGGCGATCAGCAGGGAGAAAACGGCTCCCAGCGCCATCGTATTGCGCATTTTCTTGCTGTCGTCATAAGCCGCGCGCATCGCTTCTTCGTAGGAGACAATCTCGATGTCCCGGCCTTCGAGGGTCTGTTCCAGCGCAGCGCGTACGGCAGGCAATGACGCCGGATTATTCACCTTGAACAGGATATGCGGCATGTAGTCCGTGCCAATCTCACCATGGAACATGACGCTCGGACGCGGATCGACCCCTTGCAGGTTGCCGATCAGGTAACTCTTATACACGCCAGTGATGGTAAAATAATAAGGGATTTCGTCATCCGTCACTGGTCCGTGCTCGGTGACAAATACCTGCTTGCCCACGGCGCCGTCACTCCAGTCCGTGAATTCGGCCATCCTGGCCACGAACTTCTCATCCACGGCGATCTCGAGGTCGCCCCTCGGGGCGCGACCGTCCACGAACGGAATGCCCAGCAGTTCAAAGAACCCGTCGGAACTGTCATACTGGTCGGCAATGTTGAACAGCTCCCGACTGTCATCCGGAATATGGACATTATTCCCGCTGGCACCCCGGTAAGGCAGGTTATAGCTGGTGGCCACGCCGGTCACCTCTGGAAGTCCTTCCAGCATCTGCACCACCCGGGCATGGTCCTGATAGTCTCCGCCGAAGATATCGAAATAGTACAGATTCTTGTAGTCGTAGCCCGGATTGCTGTTGGACACCTTCTGATACTGCCTGCCGATGATGAGCATCATCACCACCAGGAATACATTGACCAGCACCTGGACTCCTAAAAGACCCAGTTTCCAGTAGCGGGAGTTCTCCGTGTAGTTCTTCAGCGCGGCATCGACAGGAATCCGCTGGAACAATTCGGCCGGCACAACAATCGAAATAGCCAGCACAAACAGGATGACGGCGACGATGGCCATCACGCTCTGCGGCACCAACAGCGTCTGGAACGGCACGCCCAGCAGATTCTCCACCAGGCTCCGGCCGGCGAAAATAATCAGGGCTGCCAGGACCAATGACAGCACGATGTGGAGCAGCGCCTCCTTCGACAGCAATCCATAGATGTGCTTTCCTTCTGCGCCATAGCACTTCCGGACACCCACTTCCTTGGAGCGCTTCACCAGGGATGAGATGACGATCAGGATATAGTTCAGCAGGGAAATCAAGATCAGCAGCGCGGCGACAATCGAGAGCAGGATGACCTGTGTCTTCACTTCCGGATGACTCGTATGCAGCTTGTTGAACGGCTTCAGATAGTACCTCAACTGCAAACCCATTGCTTCAATCTCATCTAGATGCTGGTGAGCCTCCTGCATCTTCCGGATGGCATCGGACAACGTGTTCGGGTCCACGCCCGGGAACAGCTTCACATAACCCCTGTACCGGTCGTTGCCCAGCCAGTTGGTGGTACTCCACTCGCTATAGGATGCCATCGAAAGCAGGACGTCATAATCCAGCGTCCCGTTCTTTGGGAAATCCTCGAAGACGCCTTCGATCGTAAACTTCAGATCGGGCACATCCTTGTTGCAGATTTGCTTGCCGATGCACTCCGGCACTCCGCCCATCTTCCCGGCGAACGAGCGTGACACCATCACCGACCCGAACTTCGCGAGTGCCTTGACCGGATTGCCGGCCAGGATCGGCCGGTCAAAGACCTTGAAGAAACAGGTATCGGCGCAAACGAGCGTAGCCTTCAGCTTGTGTCCTTCCTCATCCAGATAGGTGTCTCCATTGAACACATAGGTCGTGCGGGTGCCGACCTCCACCCCCGGGACCTCCTCCATGAAGCCCACAGCCACGGCGCCGCTCACCTGCCCATAATCGTTCTCATCGCCATTCTGCGAGTACCAGGTATAGATGGAATACACCCGGTCGATGTCCTTGTAAAAGCTGTCGTAGCTCAGTTCAAAGAACACCTTGGCAATGAGCACCACGCCCACTGCCAGACCCACACCCAGGGACAGGACTTTGATCAGAATATCTGAGTTTTTCTTCATTAAAGCTCGTTCTTGACGTCGGAGACGATCTGACCGTCGAAGAGGTCGATGGTGCGCTGGGCGCAGGCGGCGTCCTTCTGGGAGTGCGTGACCATCACGATGGTCGTGCCTTCCTGGTTCAATTCCTTCAGCAGGTCCATCACCTCCTTGCCGTTCTTGGAATCGAGGTTACCGGTGGGCTCATCCGCGAGGATCAGCTTCGGACCTGCCACAACGGCACGTGCGATGGCCACACGCTGCTGCTGACCGCCGGAGAGTTGCTGCGGGAAATGCTGGGCGCGGTGACTGATGGCCATACGCTTCATAATCTCCGTGACCTTGGCCTTGCGCTCAGAAGCGCTGATGTTCAGATAGCGCAGCGGCAACTCGATGTTCTCATAGACATTGAGCTCGTCGATCAGGTTGAAGCTCTGGAACACGAAGCCGATGTTGCCCTTGCGGAACTTGGTGCGTTCCTTCTCCTTGAGGCCGCCGACCTCGGTGCCGAGGAGTTCATAGGAACCGCTGGTAGGATTGTCCAGCAGGCCGAGGATGTTGAGCAGCGTGGATTTGACGCCGTTGAGGGCCGTGGTCTCGATCTCTTCCGTGCGGAAGACTTTGCAAAGGTTGGAAACTTTAATCATAATGGGTTGTTATTTAATTTGTTTATTCATTCTTTAACGATTCGACAGGGTTGGCATTGGCGGCTCTCCAGCTTTGGAGTGTGACGACGGCCAGGGTAATGGCAGCGACCGCGATCAGCGCCACAAGGAAGATCCACACCGGCACGGGCGCCTGATAGGCAAAGCCCTTGCGCCAAGCGGTCATCAGCCAGTAAGCGACGGGCGCTGCAATCATGAAACTGGCACCTGCCATAACGAGGTATTTCTTATTGATCATCTTCAGGATACTGTCCACAGTTGCGCCATTCACACGCCGCACGGCAATCTCCTTGCGGATGAACTGCGTCTCAAAGAACACCAGGCCGATGATACCGATGATGGCAATCAGCAGGGCCACGAAGGATGCGATGGTGATCAGTTTTCCAAGCGACTGCTCGCTCTGGTACATATCCTCAATCCATTTGTCCAGATGACTGACGGTTATCATGTCGGGTTCCCGTCTGGGGTCGAACTTACAGATAGCATCCTTGATAGAATCTGAAACATCCTTGAAATCGGCCCCGGGGACAGTCCGAACGTACATCGTTCCGAAAGACCGCCATCCTTCTTTGCCCCAATTATAAAGCACTATCGGGCCCATCGCGTGTTGCAGGCTCTTGAAATTGAAATCCTTCACCACACCGACAATCTCACAGTTATCTACGTGGCCGTACATCAGACTTCCAACGTGAAACTGTGGAAACATCTTCATGAAGGTCTCATTGGGAATGATGCTGCCGGCCTCATTCTGGTTGTCAGACTCCCGGAAATCACGGCCTTCCACAATCTGGAGCCCGAAGAACTGAACGAAATTATCGTCCACGGGAAGCACTTCCATAAAAACCTGATTACCGTCATCCCCGGTACGGCTCCAACCCATTTTCCCTTCGGAAACAATTGGACTGTCGCAGAAGGTCACGTCTTCAATGGAAGGATTCTGAAGCAGATGGCTCCTCAGGGCATCTTTCTGGTTCCCAGCCGGATATCCGCACCAGGTCTGAAGGACGCGTGCTTCGTCAAAGCCCATATCCTTCCCAATCATAAACTTGGTCTGCACGCTCACGAACAAGGCCATCAGGATGAAAAGGAACGACAGCACGAACTGAAGCCCCACAAGCATGTTGCGAAGGGCTTGTCCCTTCACGCTGGTTCCATAAGAGCCTTTCAAAACCAGTGCGGCAGGCTGGGAAGTGGAATACAGGGCCGGAGCAAAGCCCGCGATGACTGCCGAGACCAGCGCCACGCCCAGCATCAGGGCAAGGATTCCGATATTGTCCTTCAGCGCCAGGCTGTCTGACACATACGAAGCCCAGGATGTCCCTGCCACCACGTGCATGATGAGGCAGGCAATCGCAAATGCAGTGAGTGCGATAAGCCCGGCGTGCAGCAGCTGGCGTCCAACCAGGGAGCCGCGTCCTTCGCCCAACACTTTCCGGGTATTGATGCTCTTGATGCGGAAAGGAATCTCGGCGAAAGCAAAGTTGATGAAATTGATAATGGCGATGAGGATTAGCAGAATGGCAATGGCAGCCAGCGTAATGGTAATCGCCTTGTTCGCACTTGCGATATTGGCCCGCACGTCACGCTCAAAATGTGCTTCGTGCAAATGGCTGATACGGAATCCCTTCCTGAACTCATTGGCCTGAGCCTCATCCACATCATCGCCCACATATTCCAGCAAGGCGCTCACCATCTGAGTTTCGGTTTCCTTGGCCAGGGATGGATCTTTCAGCTTTACAAAAGCGGGGAAGGACCACTCATTGGAATCATCAAGAAAATCGTCACCGAGATTGACAAGAACGCCGTAATGCATACTGTAATTCTTGGGCATATCCTTGAAAACGCCAACAACTCGAACCTCCATTCCGTTCCCGGCCTTAAAGCTCTTGCCGACGGCACTCTCGTCTCCGAAGAAGGTCTTCGCATATTCCTCGCTCACGACAGCCGTCTCGCCGGCGGCGAATTCCCGTGCCGAACCCTCAACCCACTCAAATGGGAACACGGAGAACATGGAACTGTCAACTCTTGCAGAGGGAACGGATAGTATCGTCTGTTCACCATCTTTCTTTAATGTAACTTCATGGGGCATAGTCCAGTACGTCCCCACCGCCTCGATATTGGGGCTGGCCGTCTTGGCGATTTCTATCATCGGCCGGGAAAAGGACGTGCTGAACAACCCCTTGTCCATCCAATTGTTCTCCACCCGGAACACCTGCTTGTGCCCTTCGAAATTGGCGTCATAGGTCGTGTCCCACCGCACCTGCACCATCAGGATCATCGCGGCGGCAAACGCCACACTCATCCCAAGTATGTTGATCAGCGTAGAAACGCCTGTCTTTCTGAATACCTTCATTGCTTAGAACACCAATACATCGCTGTCGCCATAGGTGTCATACCCGGAGGTAATCACCTTCTCACCGGGCTCCAGGCCTTCGAGCACTTCGTAGTACTGCGGGTTCTGCCTGCCGATTCGTATCTCTCTTTTGACGGCCTTGGTGCCTTCTTTGTTAACGACGTAGATCCATTTTCCGCCGGTCTTCTGGTAGAAGGTGCCACGAGGGACAATGACCGCCTCTTCGGGCTGGCCGAGCTGGAGGTTGAGGTAGTAGGTCTGGCCGGCGCGGATGTTGTCGGGCTGCTCGCCGTCGAACTTGAAATCGGCCTTGAACTTGCCGTCGCGGACTTCCGGATAGACTTTCCGGATGACGGTCGAATAGGTTTCGCCCTGGCGCTCGAAGGTGGCCTCCAGGCCCGCGATGACGCGGTCGATATAGTGCTCGTCGATCTGCGCTTCCACCTTGTACGTGCCCACGGAGTTGATCTGGCCGATCTTGGTGCCGGCGGCGATGCTCTGGCCCAGGACGACGTCCAGCAGGCCCAGTTCGCCGTCGATGGGCGCCTTCACGATGAGGTTGCCCTTGCGCTTGCGGATCATCGACATATTCAGGAGCATGTTCTCCAGGGACTCTTCCATCCGGTCGATCTGGGTGCCGCGGTAGAGGCTGTCCTGCTTGGAGCGCTCGCGGATAAGGTCGTACTTCTGGAGGGCGAGCTTGTAGTCTTCCTCTGCCTTGAGGTAATCTTCCTTGGCGATGAGTTTGTCCTCATAAAGGGCCTTCTGCTGCTCGTAGGCGCGCTTGAGGCGGTCCACCTGGGTGCCATACTCCAGCACGTTCTGACGTACGTCCAGCTTCTGCTGCTCCATCTGGATCTGGGTGTTGCGGAGGATGTTCTCTTTCTCCGCCAACTCGGCCTCGGAGTTCAGGATCTGCAGGTCCAGGTTGTCGTTATTGAGGATGAGGATGGCATCCCCTGCTTTCACCGGCGAGCCTTCCTCGATGAGGATCTTTTCCACGATGCCGCCTTCCTGCGGGCTCAGCTGGATGGTCGTCATCGGCTGCACCCGGCCGCTGATGCGGATATAGTCGTTAAACTCCCCTCTCACGGCGCTGGCGACGGTCAAGGTATCCTTGTCCACCCGCAGCGTCTTGTTGTTCGGTCGTGCGATCAGATACACGATAAATGCCAGCAACAACGCTCCCAGCCACCAAGGCAGGGCCTTCTTCGTGAACGCGACGCGCCATCCGGTTTTCTTTTCGATGATCTTATCCATGATTTACTGATTTACATATTCGACACCATTGTAATACCGCACTACCGCATGCTTGATGAGATACTTGAACAGGCTGTTCATCTCATCGGCCTGGGCCTTGAGGTAGTTGTTGTTGGCCGTCTGGAACTCCAGCGGGGAGATGAGGCCCTGCTCCAGCTTCTTGAGGTTGAGCGTGTAAGCCTCGGACTGCACTTCGGCCTTGCGGCAGGCCTGTTCGTAGGCCGTGGCGGCGCCGTCGCGGTCCTGGATAGCCCGGCGCACTTCGGATTCCACATCGCGGCGCTTCTGGTCCAGTTCGGCCGATGCCTTCTCCAGCGCGTGGCGCTTGCGGGAAATCGTCGACTGCTTGTTCAGGCGGTTCCAGATGGGAATGGACAGCGAAAGCTCCACATATTCACCCATGTTATTGCGGAACTGGTCGCGGAAAGTGGCCGTCGCAGAGCCCTGATAGGTATAGTAACTGGTGTTCCATCCGGCATACAGGCCGATGGAAGGCAGGGTCTGCCACTTGGCCGTATTCAGCTCGCGCTTCGCATTGAGCGCCTGCCAGGAAGCGATCTGGACGGCTGGGTTGTGGTCGAGGGCGAAGGCGACGACGGAATCGGCAGAGAGATTCCCGGTCAAGCCGGGAATGACGGAAGTGTCGTCATGCCCGACCTGATCGGGCATCCCTGTATCTATTACCAGCTCCTCCCCCACCGGCCAGAACATCAGGTCGGCAAGGGTCATTTTCTGGCTCTCGTACTGGTTGCGGGTGTTGATGAGGTCGTACTCGCGGTCGGCGAGGTCGGCTTCCATCTGGATGACGTCGGCGTGGCCTTTCTGGCCCAGTTCCTCCTGGCGGCGGGCCTTGACCAAGGCCTGCTCAGCCACGGAGACCTGCTCCTCGTACACATCGACCAAACGCTTGTAATAGACGACGTTGTAGTACGCCTCCATCACCGCCAGGCAGATGTCCGCCTCGACCTGTTTCTCCTGGGAATCGGCGATCAGCATCCCGGTCTTCGATATCTTGTAGTTGTTCACCGCCTTGAAGCCGTCGAACAGGTCATACCCGGCGCTCACGCCATAGTTGTTGTGGAACGAGGTCGTATTGAAATACGTATTCGTCTGCGGGTCGATGCTGCGGCCGAAATTGTAATAAGCGTAGGTGTTCGCGTTGATCTGCGGGGTGAACAGCGCCAGGGCCGCATCGCGGCGGCTGATCTGCGCATCGCCGACGGCCGCCTGCTGGATCCGCATCTTCGTGGAATTGGAAATCGCATACGCCATGCAGTCGTGCAGGGACATGGTAGCCTGGGCACTAGCGTGCACCGTCGCGGCGGACGCCAGAACCAGAACTACACTCTTAATGAAAAGGTTTTTCATGTCAATATTGTTTAACCGCCTCTTCCCCTCACATACCCCGTGCCAAAACAGTTAACGCATTGACTAATAATAAAATAAGATTTTACACAAGCCGAAAAAAGTGTAAAGCCCTTTACACTTCTTTACACTTTCGGCTTTACACTTTACACTTTTTCTCCTACGGAGAACTACCGGAACCGGAGTTCGAAGACGGTCTGGGAGTCGTCGCTGCAGACGAGCTCGATGGTACCGTTGTGGTTCCGCATGATCTGCCGGGAGATGCTGAGGCCGATGCCGGAACCCTCTTTTTTTGTCGTATAGAAAGGAATGAAGATCTGTTCCTGGGCCGATGCCGGGATGGGCGCGCCGTCGTTGGCCACGCGGACGACCATCTCGTCGTCCTTGTCCATCCGTGCGCTGATGTCGATGCGCTTCGCGCCCGCCTGCAGAGCGTTCTTGATGAGGTTGATGAGAATCTGGGAGATCTGCCCCTCGTCGGCATAGATCATCAAATCCGGTTCCTCGGGCCTATACACGCATTCCGCGCCGTTGGAAGCGATGAATTCCCGGTTCAGGCCGATGACACTGTCCATCAGTTCCTGCAGGTCCAGCGCCTTGCGGATGGGCTTCGCCACGCCGGAAAGCTGCCGGTAGGTCTGCACGAAATCAATGAGGTTCTTGGACGAATCGGAAATGGTCTCGAGGCCGGCCTTGATGTCCAGCTCGCTGTGGCCGTTCTCATCGACGGACTGCGCCATCGCGTCGGACAGGGAGGCGATTGGCGACACCGTATTCATGATCTCATGCGTCAGCACCCGGATGAGTTTGGTCCAGGAATCCTGCTCGTGGGCCTGCCGCTGCTTCTCGAAGATGGTCCGGATGCGGTTTAGCGTCCGGTTGAACTTGTTCCTGTCCTGGAAGCGGAAATTCAACTCCCCGTCCTCCAGCGCATCCATCATATACGCCACCTTCTTGATGTCCTTCCGGCGGGTATGGACCGATGCCAGCACCCACGCGATCAGCGCGGCCGCCACGGCGATCCCTATGATGGCCCAGACAGGCATTACAAGCCGTATTTCTTCAGTTTCGCATACAGCGTCGGGCGGCTCACGCCCAGCAGCTTCGCGGCGGCGGAGATGTTTCCGTTGCAACGTTCCATCGCTTCGCGGACGAGGCGTTCCTCCTCAGCACCACCGCGTGGAAGACCCCCGGTCAAGCCGGGGGTGACGATTTCCGTCATGCCCGACCCATTACCCGTCATGCCCGACCCATTACCCGTCATGCCCGACCCCGATCGGGCATCTATCTGCAGGTCCTTCGCCGTCAACACCGTCCCTTCCGACAGGATGACCGCCTTCTCGATGCAGTTCTGGAGCTCGCGGATGTTGCCGCTCCAGCGCTGGGTTTTCAAAAGTTCGGCGGCCTCCGGCGCAATCCCGGTCAAAGGCCGATGGTACTTCTCGGCAAAGCGCTTCAAGAACAGCTCCGCCAGCGGAACGATGTCCTCCTGCCGGTCCCGAAGCGCAGGCAGCGCAATATGGACCGTGTTGATGCGATAGTACAGATCCTCACGGAAACGGCCCTGACGCACAAGCGCTTCCAGGTCCATGTTCGTGGCGCAGATGAGGCGGATGTTGATGGGCCTGGCCTCCGTTCCCCCCACCCGGACGATACTCCGGTTCTGGATGGCGCGCAACAATTTTGCCTGCAGATGCAACGGGATATTGCCGATTTCGTCGAGGAACAGCGTTCCCCCATCGGCCTGTTCGAATTTACCGGTATGGTCCGCATGGGCATCGGTGAAAGCGCCCTTGACATGGCCGAAGAGTTCGCTCTCGAAGAGCGTCTCCGTGATGGCGCCGGCATCCACCGCCACCATCGGTTTTTCACTCCGGAGGCTGTGGGCGTGGATTTCCTTCGCCAGCACGTCCTTGCCGGTTCCGTTTTCACCGGTGATGAGCACCGTGGCGTCCGTGGGCGCGATTTTGTCCAGGGTTTTCCGGATGGCGGCCATGGGCTGGGAGGTGCCCCAGAACATGGGATTCCCGGTCAAGCCGGGAATGACGTTGGCACCCGTCATGCCCGCCCCAGATCGGGCATCGCGGCCCATCGATTTCCGGGCCTTGTCCCGAGCGGCGGTGAGGACCTCGATGAGCTTGTCATTCTCCCAGGGTTTCACCAGGAAGTCAAAGGCGCCGCGCTTCATGCCTTCCACCGCCAGGGCGATGTCGGCATAGGCCGTAAAAAGGACGACTTCCACGTCCGGCGCCAGTTTTTTGATCTCCCCCGCCCAGTAAAGCCCCTCGTTGCCGGTATTGATGCTGGTGTTGAAATTCATGTCCAGCAGCACCACGTCCGGCCGGAACTGCTCCAGGGAAGAGACTAGCGTCGCCGGCGAAGGAAGGGTCTTCACCTCGGCAAAATGCACGGGTAGAAGGATTTCCAACGCCCGGCGGATGCCCAGGTTGTCATCGACGACCAGTATTTTTCCGATTTTGGATGCCATTGTCACAAACTCTGTCGTGACAAAGATACAACTAATTCCCGAAATGGAAACGCACGCCGAGGTTCACGTTCCAGTGCAGCGGCTTCTCCGTATAGGCCGACCGGACCTCCGCGCCATTGTCGAAATGATACTCGATGCCCGGGGTGAAATACAGGCCGAAGGAAGGGCTGAAGCGGTATTCCGCGCCAGTCGTCGCGCCAACGGACCAGAGCAGGCCACCTGTGTCGGGCTTCGGATTCTTGACCATTTCCGCCACCTGTCCATTCACCCAGGTATTCGTCCAGGACGAGCTCAGAAGGCCTTTTTCCACCATCCCGCCTGCGCCGGCATAGAGCCAGAGGCCTTTCCACACGTTGAACCCCGCCTCCAGGCGCAGCGGGACGCCCAGATAGCCGAGATCCTGGCCGACGACCGTCCGGATGGGACTGGCGGTTTCCTCGAATTCGCTGTTCAGATAGGTCCAGTTCAAGCCGCTCACGAGATTCAGGTGCGGCGTCAGTTCCCAGGCCGCGGTCACGCCCACCCGCAGCGGAGCCGCATGATGGGCTTCGAAGGTGGAGGCCCGGTTCGAAGCCAGCGTACGCATCAACCCGCTCACGTCATTCTTGACATTGCTGCCGGTAGCACGCGTCCCCAGATACGCGCCGGTCCGGTTCATGCCGTAACCCTGCATCTGCTCTTGGGAGGCCTGCCCGCCATTTCCGTAAGCACTGATACTGAACCGCTTCCGATTTCTGGCCGGAATCACTTCCGGGGAAGGAACCTGATCGTCATGCCCGACCTGATCGTCATGCCCGACCTGATCGGGCATCTCTTCCGCTTCTTTCTTCTCAGTCACAGGCGTTTCTTGTTTGACCACAGATTCCCGGTCAAGCCGGGAAGGAAGGTCGTTGACAGCGTCCGGAACCGTCTCTTCGGAGACAGGGACGGACGCGACGGGCTCGGCCTCCGCCAGCAGGGTTTGGCGGGAGGCGACGGCGAAGGGAACGGACTTGGAAGCGGATGCGGCTTCGAAATCTCCGGTCGCAGCCGGAGATGACGGGGTCGTTGCAGCCGTATCGACTGCAACAGGGGCAGCCTGGACCGATTCGGCCAGGGCGGCCTGCTTCTGCAGGTCAGGCGTATCCAGCGTCTTCTCCGGATGGAGGAAGACACCCAGGGCGACGGCGGCCGCAGCCGCCAGCCCGGAGACGATCCAGACGGGGAGCATCTTTCTGCGCGGCTTCCCGGCCATCCCCTGCTCTATGCCCTCCCAGAGCCCTTCCGGCTCCGGGGAAGCATAGTCCGAGAAGCGTTCCCGCAGACTGTTTTTCCACTCGTTATCCATTGTCCTTCAATTTGATATAATCCTTAATCCACCGGGCCAGCATCGCCTTCGCGTGGAAAAGCTGGCTGGCGGAACTGTTTTCCTTGATGCCCAGCAGGGAAGCGATTTCCTTGTGGGACTTGTCCTCGAACACGAAGAGATTGAACACGGTCCGGTATCCATCCGGAAGTTTCCGAATCATCCCCTGGATGACGTCCAGCGGCACCGCGTCGAACGCGGGTTCTTCCTCGTCCATCGGCTCCGTCATCGTCGCCGACAGCGGCAGCGGCTTCTTCCGCCGGAGGAACTTGAGCGAATCATTCACGACGATCCGCGTCAGCCACGCCTTCAGCGATCCTTCCCCGCGCCAGGAGAAACGGTCCATCGACTGGAACACCTTGATGAACGCTTCCTGCAGGATGTCCTTGACCTCGTCGTCATCCGGGATGTAGCGGGCGCAAACCGCAGTCAGGTACCCCACATACCGATCGTAGAGTACCTTCATCGCGGCCTTGTCCCGCCGGCGCACCTGCTGCACCAGCTCTTCCTCGGACCGGCTATTTCGGGGAGCAATAGTCAAACGTCAGGCGTTTCTCCGTATGGTTCAAATCGATATATGCAAAACTCAGTTTCACCGTCTTCCCTTCCGTTTTCGGCAGTATGCGGGACACATCGAAACACACGATTCCGTCCATCACCGACCCCTTGGTATCCCCGTCGGCGTGATGAATCAAGTAAAACAGCGTGTGGTCATACATACTTTGATACAGACCGAACTGGTGTTTCTTCTCTCCGGAAGTGGGAATCATGTAGTGCAGCGTCAGGAAACCGTCCTCCAGGCTGGTCATCCAGTCCGTAGCGATGTCCATGGGGTCACTTTTGTATGTCGCGGACTTGATGGCATCGGCGGGGAAAGCCTCCTCGAAATTAAGCAAGGACAAGCCCCCTTGTTCGATGGGTGTCGCCCATTCCACCAAGATGGCGTCCGTGCAGAAATCAGCGATGGAAGACGTCAATACGTACCTGTATTGCAGGAATACCCGCGTACCGTCCTTGATGTCCGCAATCTCCTTGGGGTTCATCACCTGGCTGCAGCTCTTCTCGTCCAGCCGGATGAACCGCACCCCGTCCCGGGAGCGGACCGTCCCGATGGCCAGGCCATCCTGCATCCCTTTCTGCCCACCGGGATTGTTATAGCTACCTTCCGGAAACAGGGATGAAATATCCGGTGCATAATCCTTCATGCAACCCGAAAGAAATACCAGGACGACCATCATCGCCGCCCACCGTATATATCGCATGTAATTCTGTTTCATACAACCAATAAATCCCTCCATTCCTAAATCTTGCATCCGCTAAGATGAAAAATAAAAGAAATTTGGGAGGGGGCAGGGGTGTCCCCGGACAACCTGAATAAAACATAAGCCCCGGCGGGATGTCGGGGCTATGCGAGGGTTACTGCGCGTCCTTGAACTTGAGGATCGGGTTGCGGGCCGCGGCGGTTTCGTCCGGACGGCCGATGGGAGCGCCATGCGGGGCTTCCTGCAGGATCCGGGGATCCTCGGCGGCCTCGGCGGCGATCTTGTGCATCACGTCGATGAACGCGTCGATGGTCTCCTTGGATTCGGTTTCCGTAGGCTCGATCATCAGCGCCTGGTGGAACAGGAGCGGGAAATAGATGGTCGGAGCGTGGAAGCCGAAGTCCAGCAGGCGCTTCGCCACGTCGAGCGTGGTGGCGCCGTGGACATCGTCGTGGGCGCCGTCGTTGATGAGACCGTCGAAGACGAACTCATGCTTGCACACGCCCTCGATCGGGAGTTTGTACGCGTCCTTCAGGCATTCCTTGATGTAGTTGGCGCTCAGCACCGAGTACTGGCCCACCTTCTTGAGATTCTGCTTGCCCAGCATCAGGATGTACGCGTAGGCCCGCAGGATCACGCCGAAGTTGCCGTGGAAGCCGGAGACCCGCAGGTCGGGCAGGCAGTCCACCAGGTGCTCGGCGACGCCCACGGGGCCGGAGCCCGGACCGCCGCCGCCGTGCGGCGTGGAGAAGGTCTTGTGCAGGTTCAGGTGCATGATGTCGAAGCCCATGTCCCCGGGACGGACCACGCCCATGAGCGGGTTCATGTTGGCGCCGTCGTAGTACATCAGGCCGCCGATCCCGTGGACCAGCTCCGTGATTTCCTTGATCTGCGTCTCGAAGAGGCCCAGGGTGTTCGGGTTCGTCATCATCATGCCGGCGACGGTGTCGTCGAGCAGCGGCTTCAGCGCTTCCACATCGACGCGGCCGTTCTCCAGGGACTTCACTTCCACGATTTCCAGGCCGCAGACGGCCGCAGAAGCGGGATTCGTGCCGTGGGCGCTGTCCGGGACAATGACTTTGGTGCGTTTCAGGTCGCCGCGCATCATGTGGTACTGGCGCATGACCATCAGGCCGGTCAGCTCCCCGTGCGCGCCAGCGCAAGGATCGAAGGTGAAGGCATAGAGGCCCGTGATGGCGGCCAGGAAGTTGTTCATGTCCTGGTACACCTTGAGGGCTCCCTTCGTGAGACCCGCATGCATCAGCGGATGGAGGCCGGTGAAGCCCGGCAGGGCGGCCACTTCCTCGTTGATCTTGGGGTTGTACTTCATCGTGCAGGAACCCAGCGGATAGAAACCGGTGTCCACGCCGAAGTTCATCTGGGAGAGGTTCGTGTAGTGGCGCACCACATCGGCCTCACTGACCTCGGGGAGGTCCAGGGAAGCTTCGCGCTTCAGTTCGACCGGAAGTTCCGGTGCGGCCGGGAAACGATTGGCAGGCAGGGAGTAACCGACACGGCCCTTCTGCGAAAGTTCGAAAACGAGTTTGTCGTAGTACTTCATGGCCTAGCCCTCCTTCACGATTTTGACCAGCTGGTCGATCTCTTCCTTGGTACGCTGCTCGGTCACGCAGAAGGAAACGTATCCCTCCTCCGTCTCGAGCGCGGCGAAGAAGCCCGCCTTCTCCAGGTCGTTCTGCACGAGACCCGGGTGCTTGCTGGGCTTCAGCACGAATTCCTTCAGGAACGGCTTGCCCGGGAACGGATCCTCGAACTTGCCGGTCGCAAGCAGTTCGCTCTTCAAGTAATGCGCCCCGTCGCAGCTGAGCTTGTTCACCTCGCGGAGTCCTTCCGGACCCATCAGGGACAGGTACACCGTCACCCAGAGGGCCATCAGGGACTCGTTGGAGCAGATGTTGGACGTGGCTTTCTCCCGCTTGATGTGCTGCTCGCGGGCCTGAAGGGTAAGCACGAACGCGCGCTTGCCGTCCTTGTCCGTGGTCTGGCCCACGATACGGCCCGGCATCTTGCGCATGTACTCCTTCTTCACGCCCATGAAGCCCACGTACGGGCCACCAAAGCAGAGCGGAATGCCCAGGGACTGGCCGTCGCCCACGGCGATGTCGGCCCCCCACTCCGCCGGCGACTTGATGACGGCGAGGGTGGACGGGTCGCAGTACTCGACCAGGAGCGCCTTGACCGCGTGGACAGCATCGGCAAAACCGGCGTGGTTTTCGACGATGCCGAAACGGTTGATTTCCGGGACGATGATGCCGGCGACATCCCCCACGGCAAGTTCGGCCTGCAGGGCCTCCAGGGAGGTCTGGCCGTCCGCCACCGGGATGTAACCGATCACGACGCCATGGAACTTCGCATAGGTCTCCACGACCTTCACCACGTGCGGCAGAAGGCCCTTGGACAGAAGCACGCGCGTCTTCTTCTTGGCGCAGGCCACGGTCATCTTCATCGCCTCCGCGGCGGCCGTCGGACCGTCATACAGGGAAGCGTTGGAAATGTCCATGCCGGTGAGCTCGCACACCATGCTCTGGTACTCGAAGATGTACCGGAGGGTGCCCTGCGAAATCTCGCACTGATACGGCGTGTAGGCCGTCAGGAACTCGGAACGGGAGGTGATGTAAGGAATCACCGAAGGGGTGTAGTGGTCATACGCGCCGGCGCCGGCGAACACCTTCATCTTGGCATTCATCCCGGCGAGACCGTTCAGCCACGCGCGGACTTCCGGCTCGGACATCGCATCCGGAAGGGCATAGGCGCCCTTCTTGATGAATTCCTTCGGAACGTCCGCATAGAGGTCTTCCACCTTCTTGACGCCGATCCGGTCCAGCATGGACTGGACATCGGCGTCCGTATGCGGGAAATACGGGAATCCGGCCATGCCTACTCTCCGATGTGGGCCTTGTAGGCTTCCGCGTCCATCAGGGCGTCCAGTTCGGACGGGTCGGACATTTCCACCTTGATGATCCAGTTCTCGTAGGCGTCCTCGTTGACCTTCTCCGGGGCGTCATCGAGTTCTTCGTTCACGGCGACGACCTTGCCGGAAACCGGGCTGATGAGGTCGCTCGCGGCCTTCACGCTCTCCAGGGCGCCGAACTCTTCGCCGGCGGTGACTTCGTCGTCCACGTCGGGCATGTCCACATAGGTGATGTCACCCATCTCTTTCTGGGCGAAATCGGAAACGCCGATGAGGGCCACGCCGTCCTCGACCTTGACCCACTCGTGGGATTCGGAATACTTGAGTCCTTCGACAATCTTGCTCATAATGTTTTGTGTTTTAAGTGTTTATTTCTTGTAATTCGTTTGATAGAAGCGTTTTTTGACGACCTTTCCCGGGAATACCTTCTTGCGGATGCGGATGCACAGCGGGGTGTCCAGGGCGGCATAGGCCTTGTCCACGAGGGCGAAGCAGATGCTCTTGTCCAGGGAGATGGAGTGGTAGCCGGTCGTGACGATGCCGACTTCCGTCCCGTCCTCGAGTTCCACCGGATAACCGGCACGCGGGATGGCCTTGTCCTCGATCTCGATGCCCACGAGCTTGCGGACGATCTCGCCGCCCTTCTGGGCGAGGAGGGCTTCCTTGCCGATGAAATCCTTGTCGTACTTGCAGAACATGCCGAGTCCGGCCATGACCGGACTGATGTCGGCGCTGAGCTCGTCGCCGTAGAGCGGCAGGCCGGCCTCGAAACGGAGGGTGTCGCGGCAGCCCAGGCCGCAAGGCTGGACGCCGGCCGCGATGAGGCGGTCCCACAGGTCCACGGTGCCTTCCGGAGAGGTGTACAGCTCGAAGCCGTCCTCACCGGTGTAACCCGTGCGGCTGACAATCATGCGCTTGCCCTGATACTCGGTATCATAGAAGGTATAGAAGCCCAGTCCGGCGGCTTCCTTGAGGCCCAGGACCTCGACCACCACCTTCTCGGCCTCGGGGCCCTGGACGGCGATCTGCCCCCAAACCGGGGATTCGTTGCGGACCACGCAGTCGAAGCCCTTGGCGTGCTCCTCGATCCAGGCGAAGTCCTTGTCGATGTTGGCGGCGTTCACCACCAGGAGGAAGTGCTCGGGAGCGAACTCGCGATAGACGAGGAGGTCGTCCACCACACCGCCGTCCGGGTAGCACATCATCCCGTACAGGACCTTGCCGGGCTCGAAGCCACGGATCTCGTTGGTGAAGATCCAGTTGACGAATTTCTCGGCCTCGGGGCCTTCGACGAAGACCTCGCCCATGTGGGAAACATCGAACATGCCCACCTTCTGGCGGACGGCGTTGTGCTCCACGGTGATGGAATCGTACTGGATGGGCATCATGAAGCCCGCGAAGGGGCTCATCTTGGCCTGCAGCGCCACGTGCCTGTCGTACAGGCAGGTTTTCTGGAGCTCGGCCGGATTGACGTTTTCTGACATAGTGTTATTTTGGAGTGTTAGTTGTTGCTTACAAGGCGAGACGGAAGCCGATGGTGGTGCGGAACCGGCTGGGTTCGAATTCGTTGCGGTTGGTCACGCGGCATTTGTCGGCCGTGGTGGCCACGCTGCCGCCGCGCATGATGCGGAGGTCGTTCTCCCCCGGCTGGAAGTCCCGGCCGACGGGATTGGTCTGGGCCTCCTCCGTATACTGGGTCGGACGGTCCAGGCACCATTCCCACGCGTTGCCGCTCATATCGTACAGGCCCAGTTCGTTCGGGGAATACCGGGCGACCTCGCGCGTGCGCATATCGTCATAGCCGTACTGGGCGACTCCCTGCGGGTACGGTGAACCCGCAAAGGCATAGCCGTGGCTCTTCTTTCCGCCACGGGCGGCGTACTCCCACTCGGCCTCCGTCGGAAGGCGGAACTTCCGTCCGGTCAACGTATTGAGCTGGCGGATGAAGGCCTGCACATCGTACCAGGAGACATTGCCGATGGGATAGTTCGGCCCCTGGTTGCCATACGGGACACTGCCCATGACGGCCTCCCAGAGCGCCTGGGTGACTTCGTACTTGCCCATCTTGAAATGGTCCAGCGTCACTTCGTGCGGCGGGAATTCGTCATCGCGGGAGGTAGATATCTTCATGGCGCCGCCCATCAGGAAGGTGCCGCCTTCCACGGGCATCATATCGAACTTGACGCCGTTCACGGTGATGGTTTCGGGTTTCATGTCCGCGGCCTCGAAGTGCTCGCGGGGAATCTTGTTATCGACGAGGACATCCTTCAGTTCCTGGGGATAAGGCGCATTCAGGGACACGGCCAGGCGCAGGCCCACGTCGCTGGCTTTGCTGGTCGGGGCCATCCCTTTGCGGGTGATGGGCTTGTTGTCCTTTTCCAGGGCGCTGCCGCCGCGGAGCGCGTACTGGTCCCCCGTCTCGGGGCCCTGAGGATTAATGGCCAGATGGTAACCCAGATCGTCGGTCCAGAAGTCGGAGCACCATTCCCAGGCGCCTCCTTCCATCCCTTCCCGCTGCCGGGCGGCATATTCCCACTCGGCCTCGGTCGGGAGACGGAAGGGAACACCTGTAAGCTTGGAGAGCTTATTCAGGAACTTCTGGACATCGTTGTAAGTCACGCTGGTCACCGGAGCGGTCGGGACATCCTTCGGGCTGGGATTCGAGCCCATGACCGCCTTCCAAAGGGCCTGGGAGACTTCCGCCGTACCGATGGCATAGCCGTCCAGGATCACCTGATGCACGGCCGGTGTCCGGAAGCGGCCCATGTCCAGGGTCTCGCCCATGGCGAATGTGCCGGCCTTCATCGGGGCCAGGGTGAAGGAAACGTCCTTCACGGTAAACGTATACAAGTTGTCCGCCCCCATCCAGGGAGAGAGGTCCACGGGGCCGGAAACCGCTCCGCCACCGCCACAAGACACCGCCATCACGAGGGCGGCCGCCCACATCACTATCTTCTTCATCTCTTCAAATAACCCAGGATAAACTCCTGCAGTTCAACATTCAATTCACCATTGACCCGAAGGTCTTCCGGCGTCGCCCCCTTCTCGGGAGACAGTTCGCCGCAAATATCAACGGCCACCACGTCCAACCGCAGCAGGCCGTCCAGCCAGCCCTTCAGCTGCCCCGGGGAGTAGGTCCCCTGGCTCCAGTCCGTCCGGGACCATTCCCGGCCCAGGACATCCTTGTCGATGGACAGGTAGACGCGCTTTCCTTCCACCGCCGCCAGCAGGTCGTCAATCCCCTCTTCCAGTTCGCGGTCCACTTGCGGGCCCCGGATCCGGTGATCCGGCCCGAGGGTCCAGACCTCTTCCAGCATCGGCTGACTCTCCTTGAGCGCCTTCACCCAACTGCCGCAACTGAGCACGCCTCCGAAAGCCGGTTCCTGGTCATCCGGATGATTGTCCACGAGCACTAGTACGAACGGTTCCTGCTGGAACGACGCCAGGATCTTCGTCCCATAGTGGTAGTCCCCGCTGTCGATCCATCGGATCCCTGCATCGGCCACCGGGGCCAGCCTGCGTCGGATTTCCGCTTCGGCAGCCCCGTCGCAGTAGCACATCGTCCCCTCGATCTTCCCCAGCTTGACATGCCGCACAGGCAGGTCTTGCTCCTGCAAATAGCGCAGGAAACCCTCCGCTTCGTAGACGCCCGAAAAATCGGCAACCAAGATTTCCGGTTTCATCTTTCAAAGATAATCATTTTCCCCGAATTCCCTTTCATTCTTGCCACGAATCAGCATGGATAATTAAAATATTCTTTACCTTTGTACTTGCATCATCACAAAGCCCTATGAACCCTATCAAGATTGTCAAAATCATCGCTACGGTCGCCAGCACGGCTGTCGCCCTGTGGTACGTGTTCCACAAGCAAATCGAGTGGAACAAGGATGATGCGACCGTCTGGGACCAGATTTTCGACCGCCTGCTGGACCGGGGCGCCCGGGCGGAGAAAAGAGTCGCCCGCGGCAAGGAAACGCCCGATGACCTGTACAGTACGCCGGAGCAGATATTCCTGACACTCGCCTACCTGCAAACGGAGGTGAACAACGGCGGTTTCGACCAGTTCTTTTTCAATACCCACGACTCCCTCAATGACCTGCTGGTCCTTTCCGCCGAGACGGTCAAAGCCTTCGACATCGCCGCCATCTGCGAGCAGGCCCTGGCCATCCATGAGCTCCAGTTGGAGGAAGAAGAGGAGATGAAGCGGCTTGGCGACTGCGACAACGCCTTCTATGCGAGCAAGGACAATCTCACGCAACTCATGGTCCAATATGCCCGGGAAAACAAAGAATTCTTCAAATAATTACCAGCCATGTTCAATCTGATTTTCGGAATCCTCTTCCTCGTCCTGGGCCTGATCACCCTGTTCCTCCGCCTCTTCAAGAGCTCCAAGGGAATGAAGAAACTGGACAAGTTCAAGGAGTTCTACGGCGAAAAAGCCGGCACGATCATCCATATCATCTCTTATACGGTCGTCCCGATCGTCATCGGAATCATCCTGATTGTTGCATCCTGCATGGGAATCGCCATTTTTGAATAACTCACTGTAATTCAATAAATATAACAATAGTGTTTATATCTATAACATTATTGTTAATATTGAATTGCAATATCGCTCAAAACAATTATTAAAAATTTTTAGCGATTTTTCTTGCATTGCCGGGAATAATTGCTACCTTTGCGAAAGCATGAAGAAGAATACCGTCATCCTGCATCACCATCACCCTATCTCTTAAGGACAGGGCGTTTGGCGTTTGCATGCATGACCGCATGAATTTCGATGAAGACCTGTCCTGACCGGATACAGGCCTTTCTTTTTTTATAAGGATTAGAACTTGACAGATAGCTATGCTTAGAATCGCCATCCAATCCAAAGGCAGGCTCAACGAAGAGAGTCTCGCCCTCCTCCAGAGCATCGGCATCGAGGTCGACGCTCCCAAACGGAAGCTGCTTTCCAAATCGCAGACCTTCCCCATCGAAGCCCTGTACCTCCGCGACGACGACATTCCCCATGTCGTCGAGAGCGGAACCGCCACGCTGGGCATCGTGGGCCTGAACGAGGTGGAGGAGCGCGGAGCCGACGTATCCGTCATCGCGCGGCTCGGCTTCGGCGCCTGCCGGCTCAGCCTCGCCATCCCCAAGAGCGAGGACTACGACGGCATCGAGTGGTTTTCCGGCCGCCGCATCGCCACCTCCTACCCGAACATCCTCCGCAAGTATCTGGTCGACAGAGGAATCGACGCCAAGATCGAGGTCATCACCGGTTCGGTGGAAATCGGCCCTGCCGTGGGTATTGCCGATGCCATCTTCGACATCGTCTCCTCCGGCAGCACCCTGATTGCGAACGGCCTCCGCGAGGTGGAAACGGTCTTCGAGTCCGAGGCCGTTCTCATTGCGAACAAGTCGCTGACGGCTGAGGATCAGGCGATTATCGACGACCTCCTCTTCCGCATCGACTCGGAGACGGTCAGCCGCGGCAAGAAATACATGCTGATGAACATCCCGCGGGCATCCCTGGATGAGGCCATCAAGATCCTGCCGGCCATGCGGAGCCCCACCGTGATGCCGCTGGCCTCCCCCGACTGGTGCTCCCTGCACTCGGTCATCGACGCGGCCGACCTCTGGACCAAGGTCCGGCAGCTCAAGGCCATCGGCGCCGAAGGTATCCTGGTCATGGACGTTGACAAGATCATCTTATGAGAATCATCGAGAACCCGGCCCGGTCGGCGTGGGACACCCTGACCCGGCGGCAAGGCGTCGACTACGAAGGCATCCGCCCGCGGGTGGAAACCATCCTCAGCGCCGTGGAAACCGAAGGCGACGCCGCCCTGAAGCGGCTGATGCTGGAGATCGACAAGGTCGATGCTCCACTGGAAGTAACTGATTCCGAGATTGATGCGGCTTGCGCAAAGGTTTCGGAAGCGGTGCAGGAAGCCATCCGCGCAGCGAAGCGGAATGTCGAGGCGTTCCACCGGGCGCAACTTCCCCGCGAGATTCGCGTGGAGACAGCGCCGGGGGTCGCCTGCATCCAGCGGCCGGTCCCGATCCGCCGCGTGGGCCTGTACATCCCCGGCGGCAGCGCGCCGCTGTTCTCCACCGTGCTGATGCTTGCCGTCCCGGCCGCCCTGGCCGGTTGCCGCGACCGCATCCTGTGCACGCCCTGTCGGAAGGACGGTTCCGTCGCCCCCGAGGTGCTGTTCGCGGCCCGGGAGTGCGGCGTGACGCGGATTTTCCGCATCGGCGGCGCCCAGGCCGTGGCCGCGATGGCCTTCGGCACGGAGACGGTTCCGAAGGTGGACAAGATTTTCGGCCCGGGCAATCCGTGGGTCACCCTGGCGAAACAGATCGTCAGCGGCCGGAACACTGCCATCGACATGCCCGCCGGCCCGTCGGAGGTGATGGTCCTGGCCGATGGGAGCGCCCCTGCTGCCTTCGCTGCGGCCGACCTCCTCTCCCAGGCGGAGCACGGAAAAGACAGCACGGCGGTGCTCGTCACCACCGAAAGTGATTATGCCGATAAGGTCCTGCAAGAAGTTGAAAATCAAAAGAAACTTCTTCCGCGCAATGAGCAGGTTGAAGGATCGTTAGCACACAGCTACGCCGTCGTTTTCCCCAGCCTCCAGGACGTCATCGACTTCGCTGAAGCCTATGCCCCGGAGCACCTGATCATCGCCTGGAAGAACGCCGCGGAAGTGGCCGGACAAATCACGGCCGCGGGCAGCGTGTTCGTCGGCCCCTGGAGCCCCGAGAGCGCCGGCGACTACGCCTCCGGCACGAACCACACCCTGCCCACCAGCGGCTGGGCCCTCTCTTGCAGCGGGGTCAACATGGACAGCTTCATGCGGAAGATGACCCTGCAGGAACTCTCCCGCGAAGGATTGGAATCCCTCGCTCCCACCATCGTCAACATGGCGCAGGCCGAAGGGCTGGACGCCCACGCGCGCGCCGTCACCCTCAGAATCGAAGGACAATGAGCCGGATCACTCCCCTTGTCAGGCCCAACATCGCGGCCCTGACCCCGTACTCGACGGCACGGGACGAATACGACGGCCCCATCGGCATCTTCCTGGACGCCAACGAGAGCCCTTACGAAAACGGTTATAACCGCTACCCCGATCCGCACCAGGCGGAGCTCAAGGCCCGCATCGGCGGCATCAAGGGAATCCCCGTGAAGAGCCTCTTCCTCGGGAACGGCAGCGATGAGGCCATCGACCTGGTATTCAGGATCTTCTGCGAACCCGGAAAGGACAATGCCGTCATCATGGCACCCAGCTATGGCATGTACGGCGTGGCGGCGGCCATCAATGATGTGGAGGTCCGGAACATCCGGCTGGATGCCGATTTCAACCTGGACAGCGAGAAGCTCCTTGGCGCATGTGATGAACGCACCAAGGTCATCTTCCTGTGCTCGCCGAACAACCCTTCGGGCAACGCCTTCGAACTGAAGCAGCTGCTGGACATCTGCGACCGCTTCCCCGGCGTCGTCATCGTGGACGAGGCCTATGCGGATTTCTCGGAGAAAGGAAGCCTCGCGAAAGAGGCCACGGTCCGGGAGAATCTCATCGTCCTCCAGACCCTTTCCAAGGCCCGCGCAATGGCCGGCCTGCGGATCGGCCTCGCCATCTCCAGCGAGGAGGTCATCCGGCTGATGTCCATGGTCAAATACCCCTACAACCTGAGCCGGGCGGCGATGGAAAAGGCTTTTCAATTTCTGGAAAAACCCATTGACGATGAAGTGAATACGATTGTCAATGAAAGGAAGAGATTAGCTTCCATCCTCCCCCGTTTCCCCTTCGTGCAGCGGGTGTTCCCAAGCGACGCGAACTTCATCCTGGTCCGGGTGGACGATGCGAACGCCCTCTATGATTATCTCCTGGGCAAAGGCATCATCGTCCGGAACCGGACGCGGGTGCCCGGCTGCGCGGGCTGCCTCCGCCTGACCGTAGGCCTGCCCGCCGAGAACGAATCCCTGTTGAACGCTTTAGACAGCTATACCGTATGAGCGACCTGAAAAAAGCCCTCTTCATCGACCGCGACGGCACCATCCTCGTGGAGCCTGCCGACGAGCAGATCGACGCCCTCGACAAGTTCGCCTTCGTTCCCGGCGCCATCAGCGGCCTGCGGGCCCTGACCGGCCTGGGATACGAGCTCGTCCTCGTCTCCAACCAGGACGGGCTGGGCACTCCTTCCTTCCCGGAGGAGACCTTCTGGCCCTGCCAGAACCTGATGCTCAATACCTTGAAGGGCGAAGGCATCGTCTTCGACAACATCCTGATCGACAAGACCTTCCCGCAGGATAACGCCCCCACCCGGAAGCCCGGGACGGGCATGCTCGGAGCCTATATGGACGGTTCCTACGATCTCGCCGCGAGCTTTGTCATCGGCGACCGGGAGACGGACGTCAAACTGGCCGAGAACCTCGGCGCCCGGGCGCTGCAAGTCGGGCCGATGACCTGGGCGGAGATCGCCGAAACCATCCGGAGCAGCTCCCGGCAGGTGACCATCGCCCGGAAAACCCGCGAGACGGACATCACCCTCACGCTGGACTTGGACGGGAAAGGCCCGTCCGGCATCAGCACCGGCCTGCACTTCTTCGACCATATGCTGGAGCAGATTCCGCATCACGGCGGCGTTAGCCTCGCGATCTCCTGCCAGGGAGACCTGGAGGTGGACGAGCACCACACGATGGAAGACGTGGGCATCGTCCTGGGCGAGGCCATCGGCCAGTCCCTGGGCGACAAGCGCGGCATCGAGCGATATGGATTCGTACTTCCGATGGACGAATGCAAGGCAATGGTACTCATTGATTTCGGAGGAAGGGCGGATTTCGTATGGAAGGTGGATTTCACCCGCGAATACGTGGGCGACACCCCCACGGAAATGTTCCCGCACTTCTTCAAGTCGCTGTGCACGGCGGCCCGCTGCAACCTCCGCGTGGAAGCCGAAGGCGAGAACAACCACCACCTGGCCGAGTCCGTTTTCAAGGCCTTCGCCAGGGCCCTGCGCCAAGCCGTCCGGCGCAATGTGTTCGACGGCGCCCTCCCATCATCGACTATGACATGGGCAATCTCCGATCGCTGGAGAACGCCCTGGACCGGCTGGGCGCGACTTACTGCGTGACGGCCGATCCTGACACTATCCGCAAAGCGGACAAGGTCATCCTGCCGGGCGTGGGTCACGCCGGGCTCGCGATGGACAATCTTGTAGAACGCGGGCTCCCGGCCGTCATCCGCTCCCTGCGCCAGCCCGTGCTGGGCATCTGCGTAGGGATGCAGGTGCTGTGCCGGGACAGCGAAGAAGCCCCCGGAAAGCCCTGC
>ONJB01000013.1 GCA_900318015.1 uncultured Bacteroidales bacterium
TCAAGTAGCCTCACATACTTAAGGCGGTCCGCATAAGTGTGCTTTTTTCGCATAACAAAACCCCGAAAGTTTTTTGTCTAACTTTCGGGGTTCATGTCATTACTCCAGAGGCCTTTTTTGTGATGGGAAAGCATCGAGGGTGGGAACCGGTCCTCTTGTATGTTATTGATAATGAGGTGCCTCCCAAACGACTGGTTCCCAACCCCTTGTTGAAAAGGGAGGTTGGGAACCAGGAAGGATGTAACTCGCTGAATATCAGATGTATGAAAAAGGGCTGGTGCCGGATCCGTGATTGAACCACGGTTGCCGTCTTTCTACATGCAGGCGCTTCTCCCTACTTGACGATCACCGGCGGAGCGGTCGGGACGAAGGGCTGGCGGGCGCTGTTCGCGGCATCGTAGTTGAGGAAGACGTCGAAGGTTGTACCTTTGCAATCCCGAAACAACAACAGGACATCCGCAAGGATGAAAACAGTCCTCTGAAAGTGGTTGGTTTTTTATTTCTTCGCCAGGCGGGCGCGGAGGATGGCGGCGAAGTCCTTGAATTCTTCGCCGCGCCGGGTTCGCCCGAAATTGCTTCCGTGCACCCTCCTATCTGTTGAAACGAGATCTATCTTCTTGATTGTCAGCCCGTTTTCTTGCATGCGGAAAGACCAGTCTATAATCTCTCCGGCTG
Organism: uncultured Bacteroidales bacterium; assembly: GCA_900318015.1. Classification (GTDB taxonomy): domain Bacteria; phylum Bacteroidota; class Bacteroidia; order Bacteroidales; family UBA932; genus Cryptobacteroides. Next base: position 676 of record ONJB01000013.1, read on the forward strand.
TCTGTGCGGTCGGGAATGGCCCGATGATGTCAAATACTTGGCGCCGGATCAGCATGGCGCCGGTGAACAGCCCGTAATACGGTTCTGTCCTGATCAGAACATTCGTATCGTGGCAGTCCGGAGACTTGAAGTCCTGGACCTTGGCCTGCACGGCGGAAGCGTCCGGGGCTTCCTCCAGGGTGGCGCATAATGCTTTCAAGGCTCCTTGACGCATCACGTCATCGTGGTCCAGGAACAATACGTATTCTCCGGATGCCGCTTGGAGGCCGGTGTTTTTTGCCGCCACGGGCCCCTGCGAAGTCCCATGTGAAAGCACCGTGCAGCCATACTCGCAGGCGATCGCTGCGGAGTTGTCTTCGGAGCCGTCGTCAACGACCAGGATTTCCAGGCGGCAGCCCTGGGCCAGAAGGCTCTCAAGAGCCTCCCTGATATAGTTCGATCCGTTGCGGACCGGCATGATGACGGAGATCAGCGGGGTCATTTCTTCAGGGATTGCTTCATCCGGCTGCGGATGAAATCGATGGATATGTTGGGGTTGTGGCTGGCTCGGAAGTGATCGTAATCTTGACATGAGGTCACCGCCTCCAGCAGATGCAGGTCAAGGGCGATGTAGCGCTCGGAATGCTCCAGGACCTGCTCCCGGATCTCCAGGAGGAACGGGCGGATATCGTTGAATTTCTCTTCCGAATCGATGACTAGCGGTCCGGCATAGAACAGCCGGATGCCGTCGACGGGAAGGGATCGCGCGCGCAGTTCGGCATACAGGGCCTGGAAACTCTTGATGAAATCATAGCCCGCCTCCCGGAGGTGCGCCAGGGAATCGTCCCGTTGGAAATAATGGTAGTAGGGCCCACGGAAAACGAACAGGTCGGGGAGGGGCAGTTCGGCCAGGGTGGTGAAGTAGTTGTCCTCTCCGCCACCGCGCAGGTCGGGGAAACGGATGTTGTTGTCTTCCAGGTAACTACGGCGGTACAGGCGGGCCCACAGCACTGGCGGGAACAGCAGCAGGACCGTGGCCGTGTCGTAGGCGCGGGGATCTTCTTCCAAGAATCCGAACCGGGTGCCGTATTCCTTCTTGTCTATTCCGTCGTATTCTTTGACAAAGCTGCTGTTGATGATGACGTCGCGTCCCGTTTCATCGGCCATCCGCAGCATCCGGGACAGCAGATCGGGCTCGATCCAATCGTCCGAATCCAGGAAGTATACGTAGCGGCCCGTCGCGGCGTCGATGCCGCGGTTGCGGGCTTGTCCGGGCCCGGCATTGGCCTCCTGGCGGACGTATCGCAAGCGGCTGTCTTTCCGGGCCCGGCGCTGGATGAGCGCGGCGGAGCCATCCGTGGACACATCGTCCACACAGATGACTTCCAGGTCCTCCAAGTCCTGCCCAAGGACGGAATCCAGGCACCGGTCCAGGTACTGTTCCGTATTGAAAACCGGGATGATGACAGATATCTCAGCCATGCAGGTCCTTCTTGATTTGTCTGATCAGGTTCCTGCGGTCAGACTCTTTCCGGAAGAAAAGATACGTTGACATACAGGCTTGGAAATCCCGGCACCGGTCCACGATTCCGCTGAAACCGGAGGCGGCCAGTTCCGTGACGGCGTCGGGGGCATAATACTTCTGGAACCAGCCTGCGAACTGGTCGATCAGGAAAGCGAAGACGATGTTGTAATGCTGGCCCTCAATCGGAAGGGCGTCCATCCGGTCCATCAGGTCCTGGGCTCCTGCGATCAGGTCCTGGATGGGCCGGGTGTCGTTGCAGGCGCGCGTGACGGAATGGGGGTTGTCCGTGTAGTAGTACACGGCGTCGTCCACGACGGCCACTTGGTTATAGTGGAAAGCCGCCCGGATGGAGAAATGGGGGTCCTCGAAGAAACGGAGCCGCTCGTCAAACCGGATTCCGTGTTCGCGAAGCATCCGGGTGCGGTAGATGGCGCTGGTATAGGTCATGAAAAACCAGGCCTTGTGCTCCTTGATGCGGTAATTGAGGTTGAAGATCTCCCGCTGGTAGGAGACGCCCTTGACCGGGTCGTAGTTCTTCAGCGTACCTTTGGCCACATCGGCATCGCCCGAAACGGCGGCCTGGTACAGTTTCTCCAGGAAATCCGGGGCGATGAAATCGTCACTGTCCACGAAGCCGACGTACTCCCCAAGTGCGGCATCCAGGGCGGCGTTGCGCGCCGCGGAAGGGCCTCGGTTATCGGCAAAGGTGATCACCTTGAACCGGCTGTCTCCAGCCGTCCGTCTGTTCAAGATGGCCGGGGAGCCGTCCGTGGAGTGGTCATCGACACAGATCACCTCCAGGTCCGCCAGGGTCTGGCAGGCCAGGCTCTCCAGGCATTTGTCCAGGAAGGCCTCGGAATTGAAGACGGGAACGATGACTGATACGGCAGGCATAGCGCGGGCCTACTTTTCCGGCTTCCAGCCTTCTTCCTCGCTGACTTCGTGGATCGGATCGGCGTAAAGCAGTTCCTGGACATCCTTGTACTCTTTGCATACCGGGATGAACTGGTCGAATACGGCGTCTTTGGCCACCAGGGAAGCCTTGCGGGAACTTGCTTCCGCCGAGAGGATGATCTCAAATCCCAGCATGGTCTCCAGGAATGCGGACAAGGATTCCTCCGCGTTGGCGGGAGCACCGGGGATCTCCTGGATGGCCGCCAGGATGTCATCCGTGGAGGAGCCGGCGAGCAGGTTGTCGAAGATGCCTGTCCCGTAACCGTTCATGCCGTAATAGATGCCGGTAGCCGCGTTGATGATGATGGCAATCCCGTCCGTGATGTCCGCGAACATCTTGGATTCGTTCAGCCGATAGTTCTTTGATTCCATAAGTGTTGGTTTATCTGCAAGATAGTAAGAATTCTCTCAAGGTTTCCACGTTGGCGTAGATATCCGGGCAAAGCCGCATGGAATAGAAAGGGAGGTCCTGCAGCATGGCGATGAGCTTGCGGACCGTGCCGGCATCCCCCTGCGCCTGCATCTGAAGTACCGTGGAATGGACCAGATGGGTGATCGCCCGCCCTTTCTGGACGGCGGAGCAAGGTTCTATGACGGCCTGGGTCAGGGACGGTTCAATCTCCGGGAAGATGCATAACCGGACCGGATACGCGCGCCGGAGGGCGGAACCATAGCCGGATATGTCAAAAACATACTTGTCCTTGCGCGCGTTGTTGCAGACGAACCGGGCTTTGTCCAGGTCATCGTACAAGGCCGTATACATGCGCGGCGACAGGGTGATGATGGAATAGATGGGCGATGCGGCCAGCGCTTCGGCAGACTTTTCGAGAATGAGGTAATCGTCCGACACATATTCGAATCCGCGGAGCATCGCGGTCACGGCCAGCGTCGATTTGCCGCGCTGTCCCCGCGCGCAAAGCAGGATTCCTTTCCCGTCCAGTCCGATGCAGGCGCCGTGCACCAGATGCGAGGTGGGCGTGTCGGCCAGGCGATACAGCCAATGGACAAACAGGTGCCCTTCCTTGATCCACTCTTCGGCCGCAAAACTCTCGACGCAATAGAACGAACAGTCCCCGTCGGTCAGGTTTGCGGTATGGTTCTCATAGCTGACTTCGCCAAAAGGCTGGATGCCGTCGCCCTCCCGGAGGGCCAGGATCAGATTGTCCCCGCTGCCGTCGTCTTCCACGCCGATGCCCAGGACGCGCTGGTGGAAGGATGCGTCCACTTTCTCCCGCCAGAGCACCAGGGTCGCATCCGGGTTCGGGACAGGTTCGGTCAGGGACCAGGCAAGCTGGCGCCGGATCATGGGCGCCGCTTCCGGGCAGCAGGACAGGACCCGGACGGTCTTGATTCCGCCCACCTGGATGAAAAACGCTTCCGCATCGGTCATCAGGGGCTCGAGAAGGCTCCTGAGATGGAGGAAACAGTTTTGTCTCTGTCGCTCATGGAGAGATAGAACCATCTTTCGCAGGTATTATACGTATCCTTTTTTCTTGAGTATGGCCACCCGGGTCTGAAAGCCCGTCCTTTTCAGGAAGAACAGCTTGATTCTGCGGCCGATGTAAGGCAGGATGGGACGGACGGTCTTGAAGGCCTTGACGAGGTTGGAGACACCGATTTCCGCCCTTAAAGGGCTGATGATCTCCCGCTGGTACAAAAGCTCCAGGCATTGGCGCCCCGCCAGGTCGCTGTCCATCCGGCCGTCCAGGAAATCGTCCGGGAAAGCATGGGGCAGGAGTGTCGATACAAAGGCGGCAGAAAGGAAAACCTGGATTTCCGTCCCGGTCCTGCGGACATTGTCCCGGACGATCTCCCAGTCGAAGCCGTCCGGCCGGTCCAGGAAGTAGTTCAGGTCGATGAAGGCATTCAGGACGCTGCCGGAACTGGTCTTGCCGGACAGGTTCTTGTACAGGTTGACCAGCGCGATGAAGACCATATCCTCCCGACAGGGGAGCAGGCATTTGCCGGAGGCCACGCTCACTTCCCGCGCACGGGAAAAAAGGTCCTCGTTCAGGGAAGATTCCTTTCCGGTATTCATCTGGAAGTATCGGTGCAGGTCGATGGCGCCCTCCTGGGTTTCTCCCACGCTGAAATCCCAGCTGTGCGCGCATTTGAGCGGACAGTAGCCCATGGACTCTATCGCCTCGGCCGCCTGGTGGAAATCCTGTTCCCGGACCAGGATGTCGATGTCTCCCATCCATCGCGGGAAATCCGGGCGGTACACTTTCATGGCGCCTCCTTTGAGAACGACCATCGGTATTTGCAGGGACGCGAGCTTCGCGGCAATCTTGGAGAAATGGGCGAAGAGCTTCAGGTTCTGGAACCGGCAATACGTCAGGACCCCTTTGAGCCGGGGCATCACGGAATCCGGGAAAGAAAGCTCCGGATGGGTTTTCATCAGATAGGAGAGGAGGAGAATGCTGGGAAAGGGCGATTCCTCGATATCCCATCCTTTCAGAAAGGCATCCAGGTTTTCTTGTGATACGGAAGGTGCCAGGGCGAAGGAGAGAAGCTGACGCTCTTCCGTCGTCAGCACTTCCTGTTTCAGGATCCCGAGGACCCGGGTGACCGCCTGTCTTCCTTCCATTTCGTAAAGGTAGGTATAATTTGCTGAATTCCCGCTATCGGTGCCTGAGAACATGGAGGATCCGGGAAGTGAAGTCCTTGAGCCCGTCCTCCCAGATGGACAGCAATCCTCCGTAAACCGCAAAGGCGACGAGCCCGGTGACGGCGGCATAGACCAGGAAAAGCCAGAAGGAGGCGGACGGGTCGATGGGCAACAGGGGGAGGAGGAAGTGGAGTGCGGCGAAGGCAATGATTCCGGGCACCAGGCATCGGACGTAGAGCTTGATGTAGAAGGACAGCGGCTCGTGCAGGGCGCTCCGGAACAGGAAGAAGGGCTTCCAGGAAAGGGTGATGATCAACTGGCTGATGATGACGCCCGCCAGGACACCGTCCAGGCCGAAACGACGGCCCAGGAGGATGGACAGGAACACGTTGAGGGCCGCTTCGGCGATCGGAGACCAAATGTCGTGGAACAGGCCGTGGGCGGTCAGGTAGTCATCCACGACATTGCGCGTATTGCTGATGTAAAACTGGAAAATGATCAGGGCGAGCGTGGAATGTCCCAGCACATAGTCCGGGCCCAGCCAGATGCTGACGAAGGGATCGACCAGGAACCACAGGCACAGGCAGCATACGCCGACAATCAGCATCCTGGAGGAGAAGAGCTCCCGGAAAACCTTCATGATCAGCTTCTTGTCTCCCTCGACGACCATATTGCCGATCCCGGAGGAGACGCCGGAATAGAGGGCGGTGAGGATGGCCGTCAGGTTGGTGGTCAGGATCAGATAGTTGCCATAATAGCCCACGACGGCCAGGGAGGTGAATGCGTAGATGAAAATCGGGCTGGATTTGGCCACGGCATATCCGCCCAGCTTATGGAAGGCGATATACTTGGTCTTCTGGATGATGTCCGGATACTTCTGCCTGAGGGCTTTGGTGACCGGGACTTTTTCCCGGAGGAAGGGATAGTTCCTGTGGACGATGATGCCGATCAGAATGGCGCTGATGGTGGCGGAAACGGCCTCCAGGCCCAGCCACCAGATATACCCGTGTTCCAGATAAAAAACCGCCAGGGTCTGGAGGATGAGCTTGACCAGCGCGACCAGCTTTGTGCAAAGCAGCACTTTGTAATTCTTCTGGTCTGCAAAGAGGACATTCTTCTTGTAGTTGAAGAAATACCAAAGCAGGGAAGAGTACAGCAGGACTCCGTACGTGGCGTACGAATACCAGAGGGGAAGGGGCGATTTCCCGAAGATGCGCGGGATGAAACAGAACACGACCATGCTTCCTGCCAGGACGATGGATCCGATGATCCGGTACAGGCGTCCCTGCAGGGCGACAATCTCCCGGATGGACTGCTCGTCCCGGCTGAAAAGCGGTTTGTAAAGCGTGACGGCCACCGCGGTTTCTATGCCCAGTTCAGCCAGGTTCAGGAAATCCAGGATGCTGGAGGCGGTCGTGTTCAGGCCCATCACCTCCACGCCCAGGATGCGGATGAAAATGCGCCGGGAGAAGAAGCCGACAAGCATGACAATCACCTGGAGAATCAGCGCGGTGGCGCTGTTTCTCAGGCTATTGCGGGTCCTTCCGTATTCGGGCACTTGTGTCATGGGCATCAATCAAGACTCAAAGTTACACCATTTTTCTGGTTGTCCAACAAACGGCGGCCGTGGATGGACCACAGCCGCCGTCTTTCTGCCGTTCAGGCGTCAGATTTTACTTGACGACCACCGGCGGAGCGGTGGGGACGAAGGGCTGGCGGGCGCTGTTCGCGGCGGCCTTTTTCGCCGACTGGGATGCGCTCTTGCGGTTCACGGCGTCGTAGGTGAGGAAGTCGTCGAAGCTGGGGTTCTCGCCGCTGCGCTTCATGATCTGCTGGTAGATGGCCCAGCGGGAAGGCGCGTTGAAGTATTCCAGATCTTCGCGCATCATGCTGTTCGGCGTCGGCCGGTAGGCGCCTTTTTCGTAGAGGGCGCCGCCTTCATGGATCCCGACTTCATTCTTGTAGCGGTCGTCGGCCAGGAAGGCGCTCCAGCGGATCTTCTGCGGATCGTTCGTGAAGTCCACGTTGGCGTACCACCCGTACTTGCTGTACGCATCGTTATAGTCGGCGATGTGCTCGGCCGGCGGGGTGCCCGCATACTGGCTGTACTCGTCGGCCAGGAAGGCGAAACCGTGGCCGCCGGCCTCGTGGCGTAGCGTGGAGCCGAAGACCGAAGGATCGTTGTCCATGGACGAAAGGTAGGCCACGCAAGTCTGCCCGTCGGCATACATGAAGGTCGTGCCGGCGTGGCGGCGCGAATTGACCAGGACGGTGACGAGCAGGTTGTCCCGGGATTTGATGCCCGGTACCTTCATGGCATATTCGTAACACTTGTCGTTGTTGCCTTCCACATAGGATCCGTTGCCGAACCGGACGGAAAGGGCGGTCTGACAGCCGTCGCCGATCCGGGCGTTCTTCGAAACCGCCTTCACGGCATACACGTTGAAGCGGTTGCGGAACGACTTGTACGGCTCGATGGCGAAGAATTCTTCCATGGACTGCTTCATGACCTTCTCATAGAGGCCGCCTTTGCCCATATCCCGGTCGGTGTAGGCGTCGCCCATGAACACCAGGTCGATGCCCTTCCCGACAGAGGCTTTCTGCAGCGTCATCACTTCGCCGTCCTTCGAATAGTCGGTGGATTCGTAGGTGTCGGGGATTTCTGCAGGGCCCAGCAGGGTTTCCAGGAACGGAATCAAGTCGGAGGATGCCGTCTTTCCATACCGTTTCCGGACCGGATCCGAATAGTCGTCGAAGGAGCTGAACAGGACATTGCCGTCCTGATCATAAACCTCGGCCACCGGAACTTTCCGGAAGTAGGAATCACTGTATTTTGTGAAATAATAGTTGTACCACTGGTCGTAGCCTTTTTTGATGCATTCTGCTTTCTGCGCCGGGTAATCGTAGAAGAGTTGCTCGAAACCTTCCTCGGCCTGGATCGTGGCAATGACTTCCAGGCCGTCCTGCTTGTACTTGTCGTAATACCGTTTCAGGGCGGGCATCAGTTCCTTGGACCACGGGCACCAGAGGGCCCACATGATATAGACCGTGTATTTGTTCTGCTTGACCACTTCCGGAATGGAGAAGGTGGTGCCGTCGAGGTTTTCCAGCCGCTGGCCTTCGAACCAATAATGGTAGCCGGGAATATCCAGGTCGGAGATGTCGAAGCCATAACCCGGCTTCTGCCATAGGTTGCTTTCTTTGAGGAAGGCTTTCACATCGTCCCGACTGTGGAGAAAGTGGGAGATTTTTCCGGACAGGCAGTTGTTGTACACGGACATGAACCCGCTATAAGGAGCCCAAGTGTCGGGAATACTGCCGGAGAACAGATTGTGGCCGACATTCAGATACTCCAGGACCGGGGACTGGAGGCTCCGGGGCAGGGGGCCGGCCATCGACGGATTGATATGGACCTCGAAGTGCTTCAACTTTTTCATGTCCCCGAAAACGTCGGGCAGCGAGGTCATGCCGGTGCTCTCGAGGGTTATCCATTCCAGGCCGGTCAGCTTGCGGAACGAATCCGGCAGCGATCCCGTCACGCCCGGTTCGTCCACGATGTGGAATTCGGTAAGCATATCGCCGAAATCCCCGATGCAATCCGGAACCTCCCGGTTGACTCCGAACCCTTGGACCCAGATCTTGACGGTTTCGGTATTGGGATTGAAAGAGAAGCCGGGCCCTTCTTCCCCCGGAGTCCAGGGACGATTCGTCCATGTCTGGGCGCCCCAGGCTTCATAGACGCGATTCATGATTTCCAGGGCTTCGCTCTTCCTGCTTCGTTTTTCTTGTTCGAAGGTCAGGACGATGGGATCGACCTTGCCGTCCTTGTCCTTGACGGTGACCTTCCCGGAGCGGGCTTCGGTCGCTTTGTTTTCGGCGATCGAGAATTCCAGTTTCCCGCTCGTGAGCGCTCTCGTCTTGACAAACGTGATCCAGGACTGGGCGCCGCTTTCCACTTCGACGGTGAACTCGGTGTTGTATTGGATGTCGACAGTAAAGGTTCCGCCCTCGGCCGGAATCTTGTTCACGGTTCCCACCTGGATGGTGGTCTTGGCTTCCTGCTTCACGGCGACGGAAGCGGACAGGCCTTTGCTCTTGAAAGTGACCGAGCCGTTCGTCTCGTTCCCGGAACTCGCAGCGGCGGCCGTAATGGTCACGGTAGCATCCCCTTTGCCGGAAGTGGGGGAAACGGTGATGCCCTGGCCGTCGGCGCTGGCCGTCCAGTCATTGTTTGCGGTGACCTGGACGGTCTGGGAGCCGCCGGCCTGGGGGAAGGACAGGCTGGTCACACTGACTTTCAGGACCGGATCGACGGTGGGGGTCGGCGTGGGTTCTGGTTCGTTCTTGGATTGGCAGGCCTGCATCAGCAGGAGTGTCAGACAGAAAAGAAGGTTAAGGGTTCGTTTCATAGTTAGGTGTCCGATTCTATAGATCGTCGATGGGGTTTCTGCCCAGGGTGCCGGTCGAGGACGTCGTGAAGGCGTTCGTGTACTTCAGGATGACGTGCCAGTTGGATTGGTTCGAGACATCGGCATCCAGGGAGATGGTCCCGTTGGGAAGGTTGTAGACGGCGAGGTTCCGGTTGACGACCGGATCGATTCCGTATTTACGGGTCAAGTCCGCCTGGAGGTTGTCGTAGGCCTTTTCCAGGGCGTCCCAGTCGGAGATGACGGGGAAATCGACCCGGACCTCTTGCACCGGATTGCCGGACGGGGTCACCTTGCACCCGCTGTAACCGGCGAAATCACCGGTGTAGGCGCCGTTCCCGGCATTCTTGAAGCCGGCCTTCACCAGGGCCGCCCCGAAGGCCGACAGGGATCCGGTCATGGGAATGCCCTTGAAGGCGAGGGGCGCCGACGCCGTGGTGGTCGTGGACGGAGTTTGCGTGGTCTGAGTCTGGGTGGAAGGTTGCTGGCCCTTGTATTTCCCGATGCCCAGTTCCCTTTCCAGGTCCTCGATGTCGGGGTCCTGGTTCGAAGTCGTTCCGGAGGGTTGTTTCTTCGGGCTGAACCAGCCGCCGGATTCCTCCGAGCTTCCCTTCCCAGATCCGATGGTACCGCCCGTTTCGCCCGAACCGCCGGGCAGGGTAATCACGCTCCCGAATTGCCTGGAACACCACCGCACGGCGAGGAAAATGACGGCCACGGTGATAACCAGCCGGAGGAGTTTCTTCAATCCATTCTGCATATTCTCAGTTGTTTAGCGTTAAGTCTTATCTTCTCGGACCGTTCTGGCGCTGCGGCACCTCGGGCGCCGTGAGCACCTGGGCGTTCATCCACTCGAAGATGTTCGCATGGCCCTGCGGGGCGACGGAACCGCCGCCGTCGTTGCTGGGCTTGACGTCGCCGGTGGTCTGCTCCTGGGATTTGGTCACCGCGTCGTTGAAGAGGTAGCACCAGGAGAAGTGGCCCATCAGCCGCTGGCCCGGATTGTCGATGCCCTGCACGTTTTCGAACATGGACATCCAGACGTTCTTGGCGCCGGCTTTCACCATCCGCTGGAACGTGGGGATGCAGTGGGTCTTGGGATCGACGGTCGTGTCGTCATAGGATTGGACGATCCAGATGTTCTCCTCCGCGAGGGCCTTGATCTCGTTGTCCGAGATGTTCTCGTCCAGATACGCCTCGCAGGTGGGATAGGCCGCCGCGAAGTATCTGGGGTTGCGGATCAGCATGTGCATGGTCATATAGCCGCCGTTCGAGCAGCCGCCGAGGTAGATCCGGTTCCGGTCCACGTCGGGATGCTTGTCCACATAGTCGTCGATGCAGGATTTCAGCACGTCGGCATAGAGGGAAGGGTATTCCCCATGGCCGAAGCCCTTGGAGGTGCCCATCCACATGGTCTGGCACTGGATGGAGAGGACATAGGCGCCGTCAGCGCCGCCTTCGGTCGTGAAGTGCGACTGGATCTCGGGGCGGATTAGGGAGACGACCTCGTTGCCGAGCAGGGTGATGGACACGTCGACACCGCCTTCACCGCCGCCGTGGAGCCAGATGACCAGCGGATTGGCCTTTCCGTCGCCCTTGAGCGACCAGGGCTCGTAGGCGGCATAGGTGAGCGTCTCTTCACCGGGCTTGCCGGTGCTCTTGCCGGTGAAGGTCCCCTTGTTGAAATAGTCGGCCTCGGAGAGGAAATCCTTCAGGGCCTTGTCCGTCTTGCATTCGATGGCGGTGAACTTCTGCTTGCCGACTTTCAGGACCTTGCCTTTCTTCAGGCCGACCTCGATGCTGTACTGGTCTCTCCAGACGCCGTCGCCCTTGGCCAGGCCCAGGCCGCGGCCTGCGGCTTTCTCAAGACCCAGGGCGATGTACGCGCCGTCCGGGTCGAACGCGCCCCGGGCGTCGGAGGGGTAGACGGACAGGACGTTCCGGTCCGTGCCGTTCGTGTTGACAGTGAAAACGGAAGGGTCGAGGTTGTCCAGCTTGATTTCCGGCTTCACCACGACGAGGTTCACGGCGGTGGAGGCCTCATAGGTGGTCACGCCGACCACTTGCGGCTCCATCTTCAGCGTCTGTGCGCTGGCGGCGGCCGCGATGGTCATCGCCACGGCGGCGAGGGTTGTTCTGATCAGGTCCATAATAAGTCAGTTCGTTCTAATCATCATTTGGCGAAATTGCGCGAAGCGAAGGGCAGGGAGAGGCGGAGGGCGGTGTGCCAGTATTCCCATCCGTGCCAGCCGTCGCGGATGCGGAGCTCGCTGCGGACGCGGCGGGCGCGCATCTTCTGGAAGAGGGCGACGGACAGGTCCATCAGGCCGTCGTCGTCGCCGCAGTCGAAGAACCACTTCACGGTGCGGAGCTGCTCCAGCGTCGCGTCATCGGCGTTGTCGATGAAATCGAGGGCGGAGTGCTCGCGGACGGCCTTGTTCACCAGGTAGAACTTGTCCTTTTCCATGTCTTCCCGCACGGAACTGTCCAGCCATGCGCTCATCGCGTAGCAGCTGGAGAACATGTCCGGGTGGCGCTGGGCGTAGACGGTGCTGCCGCCGCCGCCCATAGACAGACCCATCACGGCGCGGTGCTGCTTGTCGCCGTAGACCTTGTAGCGGGCCTCGACCGTGGGAATCAGCTCCTTGAAGAAGAAATCCTCGTAAGGATGGCCGGGCATGTTGAAGTAGCCGTTCCAGTTGTTGTGGATGTCGGGATCGCCGGCGTTGGGCATGATGATGACCATCGGCACGATCTCGCCGCTGGCGATGAGCTCGTCGACCACGTCCTTCATGTGGCCCGTGGTCGCCCAGTCCTTATAGGTGCCGTACAGGCCGTGGAGGAGATAGACGACCGGGTACTTGGCGTCCGAGGCGGCGTCAAAACCGGCGGGCAGGTACACGTTGATGTCGACAGGACCCCCGAGCAGGGGACTTTCCACCTGGTCGGCGCGGATTACACTCTGACGGAGCGGCTGGCCGAGGACGGCCGGAAGGAGCAGCAGGCCTGCGAGGAGGCTGGTCATCAATCTTTTCATATCAGTAAGCGATTTCTCAAATTTAGCGATTCTCCCGGTTTTTTCATCGTTTTTGGGAAAATGTTTTCGATTCGCACCGGAAAAATGCCTATCTTTACCCAGTATGGCAATCGACATCGACAAATTCGTCCATGACCAGCTGTCGGTCTGGCCGGCCGTCGCGGCGAAGTACCGGGCCCTCAAGAGCGCCCAGACCCGCCAGATGACCATCGGCGGCATCCTCGCCACCCTCCAGTCGAATCCGGGCCGGATGCCCATCTTCGACCACGGCTGCCCGCTGTGCGAGGAGAACTACCTCGAGCATCAGCATTTCCTCCCGTTCGAAGGCCGCAAGGGCCGGAAATACCGCATCCTGGTGAACCGGGCGCCCATCTTCCCGAACCACCTCGTGATCACGCGCGACGTGCACGTGCCCCAGACCATCTGGCACCGCTATCCGGACATGCTGGACCTCGCCGTCCAGTTCCCGGACTACGTCATCTTCTACAACAGTCCCTACAGCGGCACCACCGTTCCCGGCCATGCCCATTTCCAGGCCTGCCCCAAAGGGTATATGCCCCTGGAACGGATCGCCGGCCGGCTGCTCCACAATATCGCGATGAACGGGGGGCAGGTCCCGGAAAGCCTTTCCGCCAATGTCTCTTTCGTGGCTTCGGTCCGGGATGCCCAATTGTTCCATTACAAGCACTTTACCCGGGGTGTCTTCCTGCTCCGCGCGGAGACGTCCAAGTCCATGGCGAAGATGTTCTACCGCCTCCTGGATTGCTGCGACCTCGCGGAAGGGGAGACCGAGCCCCGTTTCAACGCCCTCACCTTCTTCAGCGAAGGCGAGTACCGCGCCGTCGTGACCTGCAGGGCGGCCCACCGCCCGCACCATTTCTATGCGGAAGGGGAGGACCACTTCGCCCTGAGTCCCGGCGCGGCGGACATGGCCGGTTTCTTCGTGATTCCGGAAGTGTCCGATTACGAGCGGCTTACACCGAAGATCCTGACGGATATCCTCCAGGAAATCTCCCTCTCCGAGAAGCAGGAGGAGCGCCTCCTTTGGCGCCTCGTCCGCACCCAGCCCAAGATCGAGGTCGGCATCCTTTCCGGCCCGGAAATCACCTTCGAGATCATCTCGGACGGCGCCGGACCGCAGAAGGTTTCCTACCGCGAAGGCAAGATCGACTATAACGGCACCCTGTACGACGAACTCGTCTTCGAGGCGCCCACCATCTCCACCCTGTTCGCAGAACCGTCGTTCATCCTGTACGGGGTCACGATCGGCGTGGACTTCCATTGGCAGCGACAGCAGGACCAGCAGTTCGCCGGCACCCTCAAGTTCATCGTGGACGAAGGAAAAGTGGTGGCTGTCAATGTGATCGGCGTCGAGGACTACCTCCTCAGCGTCATCTCCTCCGAGATGAAGGCGACCGCCTCGCCGGAATTCCTGAAGGCCCATGCAGTCATTTCCCGCTCCTGGGTGATGGCGCAGATTGCTCACCGGAAATCCCGGAAGAAGGCTTCCGCGCCCTATTCCTTCGACAACGTACCTTCCCTCGTGACCTGGCTGGACGCATCCCGGCCGGCCGAAGAGGGCCAGCCCGTCGGCGAGATCGTCAAATGGTTCGACCACGACGACCACCACCATTTCGACGTGTGCGCCGACGACCATTGCCAGCGCTACCAGGGGCTGACCCTGGCGGTGGGGGAGAAGGTCCGGGCCGCCATCGACGAGACCTGGGGCCTTACGCTCCGCTCGGGCGGAGAACTGGTCGACGCCCGCTTCTACAAGTGCTGCGGCGGCAGGACCGAGCTTTTCTCCACGGCCTGGGCCGACGAAGACTACCCCTACCTGACGGTCCACGACGACCCTTGGTGCGATACCCATGACAAGGAAATCCTGGGCCAGGTCCTGAACGATTACGACCTGGAAACGGAAGATTTCCACGACTGGACCGTCCGATACGGGCGCGCGGAGCTCGCCGCCCTCATCGCGAAGCGGTCGGGCGTGGACATCGGCGACCTCGTCGCCCTGGAACCCCTCGAACGGGGCGGCTCCGGGCGCATCAAGAAACTCCGCATCGTCGGCTCCAAGGCCACGCTTACCATAGGCAAGGAACTGATCATCCGGCGTTTCCTCTCTGAAAGTCACCTGTACAGTTCCTGGTTCGACGTGGAGATGACCGATGACGAAGTCGTCCTCCACGGCCATGGGTGGGGCCATGGCGTAGGCTTGTGCCAGATCGGTGCCGCCGTCATGGCCGCCCACGGAAAAACCTTTGAAGAAATCCTTGCTTTCTACTATCCCGGAACAACCCTCGAACGATGAAACCGCGCACTCCCTGGCTCTGGGTACCGACCCTGTATTTCGCGGAAGGACTTCCGTACTTTATCGTGAACACGATCTCCGTGGTAATCCTCAAGGACCTCGGGATGGACAATGCCCGGCTGGCCCTGCTGACCAGCCTGATCGGCCTTCCCTGGCTCGTGAAGCCGCTCTGGAGCCCCTTCGTGGACATTTTCAAGAGCAAGCGCTGGTGGATCGTCACGATGCAGCTGCTGATGGCCGTCGCCGTTGGCGTCCTGGCCGCGACGCTTCCGGCCGCTTCCACCTTCACGTGGATGCTCATCCTGTTCGTCATCACCGGCTTCGCCTCCGCCTCGCATGACATCGCCGCAGACGGCTATTATATGCTGGCGCTGGACGAGGGGAGGCAGTCGGCCTTCGTGGGCATCCGCAATACGTTCTACCGGATCGCGATGGTGTTCGGCCAAGGGGTCCTCGTCGTCCTGGCCGGCTGGCTGGAAAAGCGGACCGGGGCCGTCTCCAAGGCCTGGTCCTGGACCCTCCTCGCGACGGCCGCCATCCTGGCCCTCGTGACTGCCTACCATGCCTTCGTCCTGCCGCGTCCCGCCGAGGACCGGACGGCCAGCGACAAGACGGGCCGCGAGATCCTGCGTGAATTCGGCCAGGCCTTCGGAAGCTTCTTCACGAAGCCCGGCGTCGGCTTGCTCGTGTGCTTCCTGCTGCTGTACCGCCTTCCGGAGGCGCTCTCGGTCAAGCTCCTGTATCCTTTCTTCAGCGACGCAGTGGCCGACGGAGGCCTGGGCCTGGACAAGGCGGCGTTCGGGACGGTGTACGGCACCGCCGGCGTGATTGCGCTCCTCGCAGGCGGCATCCTGGGCGGTTGGCACATCTCCCGGCGGGGCCTCCGCAGCTGCCTGCTGCCGATGGCCCTGAGCCTGGCCCTCCCCTGCGCCGTGTACCTTTTCCTGGCGCTTGCGCAGCCCGCTTCCATCTGGACGGTCGGCGCCAGCGTCGTCTTCGACCAGTTTGGCTACGGCTACGGTTTCACGGCCTACACCGTGTATATGATGCATTTCGCCGACGGCCCGCTCAAGACGTCGCACTATGCGATCTGCACCGGCTTCATGGCCCTGTCCATGCTGCTGCCGGGCGCCGTGGCAGGATATCTGCAAGAGGGCCTGGGGTATGTGGGGTTCTACGTCCTGGTGATGGTCTGCTGCCTGGCCACTGTGGCCGTGACCCTGTATGCGCGCCGCCGCGTCCCGGCCGACTATGGACGCGTCAAGAAAGACTGACCATGAAGAAGTTGTTGACATTCATCCTTTCCCTGGCGAGCCTTTCGCTCTCCGCCCAGGTGTACACCGGCATCGACATGCTGGAACGGTATGGTTTCGAGGAACTCCGCGACAAGCGGGTGGGCCTGGTGACGAACCCTTCCGGCGTGGACCGGAACCTCCGTACCACCATCGACATCCTCTTCGAAGCGCCCGAGGTGAACCTCGTGGCCCTGTTCGGCCCGGAGCACGGCGTCCGCGGCGACGTCTATGCCGGCGACCACGTCGCCAGCAGCAAGGACCCGAAAACCGGCCTTCCGGTGTACTCCTTGTACGGTTCCACCCGGAAACCCACGCCCGACATGCTGAAGGGGATCGATGTGATGGTCTATGACATCCAGGACGTCGGCACCCGTTCCTATACCTTCATCTCCACCTTGGGCCTGGTGATGCGCGCCTGCGCCGAGCAGGACATCGAGGTGATGGTCCTGGACCGCCCCAACCCGCTGGGCGGACTGAAGGTCGAGGGCTGCCTCGTGGAGCCCGGCTACTTCTCCTTCGTCAGCGAGTTCCGCATCCCGTATGTGTACGGCCTCACCGTCGGCGAGCTGGCCGGCCTCATCAACGAGGAAGGCCTCAACTGCGGGGTGGACGGCAAGGAACAACCGCTGAAGTGCCGCCTGACGGTCATCCCCATGCGCGGCTGGGAAAGGTCCATGCTGTACAAGGACACCGGACTGCCCTGGATCCTCCCGTCGCCGAACATCCCGTCTGAAGCCTCGGCCATCGGCTATCCCTCCGCCGGCATAGCGGGCGAGTACGGCTACTTGAACATCGGCGTAGGCTATACCATCCCGTTCCAGACCTTCGCCGCCCCCTGGATCGACGCGGACAAGTTGAAGGAACGCCTGGACAGCTATGACATTCCCGGCACCGCCTTCCGGACCATCCACTACAAGCCCATCTCCGGACAGAACCCGCAGATGCAGCACGGCGTCCAGTTTTTCTATACGGATTACGAGGCCGCGACCATCACGCTGACCCAGTTTTACGTGATGCAGGCCCTCCAGGAAATGTACCCTGCACGCAATCCCTACAAGGTTTTGAAGAAAACTCGGATGCTCGATATCGTTTGTGGCACGGATTATGTGAGAAGGGAATTCGGAAAGCGACTGAAAGTCGAAGATATCCAGTCCAGATGGATGCAGGATACGGACGCTTTCAAGGAACTCTCCCATAATTATTACTTATATCGTTAACTTTTAAACGACAAAGCCATGAGAAGGATGATCAACACCGTAGCCGCCCTCTTCATCACGATAGCGATGATTGCGGCCCCTGAGGCGCTTGCCCAGTCCCGCCGTTCTTCCGGCGGTTCTTCCACCGCGACCCGGTCGTCCTCTTCGCAGACTACCTCGCGCGGTTCCTCTTCCATGAGCCGGTCCGGCGGTTCCTCCGCCAACCGCTCCGCCCATATCTCCACCAGCCCCAGCCGGTCCAGCGGCGCTTCCGCGTCCCGTTCCGCCAGTTCCATGGCCCAGAACACCCGGACCAGCCGCGGCTCCTCCAGCTCCAGCAGCCAGAGCGGCACGACCCGCTCCAGCGGAAGCACTTCTTCCGCGCAGACCAGCCGGAGCACCGGCAGTTCCTCCGCCGCGACGACCAGCCGCAGCACTGGTGCCACCACCAGCCGCTCCGTGGCTCCTCAGAACGATCGGACGAACCGTTCCACCGGCAGCACGACGACCCGCAGCACGGGCTCGACGACCAGCCGCTCCACCGGCACGGCGACCCAGACTGACCGGACCAACCGGTCCACGGGCAGCACGACCAGCCGCAGCACCGGTTCCACGACGAGCCGTTCCACGGGCACGGCGACCCAGACCGACCGGACCAGCCGGTCCACGGGCAGCAGCACGACCAGCCGCAGCACCGGTACCGCCACCAGCCGTTCCACGGGTTCTGTCGAC
This sequence comes from uncultured Bacteroidales bacterium, assembly GCA_900318015.1. Lineage (GTDB taxonomy): Bacteria > Bacteroidota > Bacteroidia > Bacteroidales > UBA932 > Cryptobacteroides. The sequence continues at coordinate 18,743 of ONJB01000013.1, forward strand.
CAGAACACCCGGACCAGCCGCAGCACCTCCGGTACTTCCACCAGCCGCTCCGCGAACGCGACCGACCGCAACAACGGCACGGCCGTCCGCTCCAGCAGCAACGTCACCCGCAACGGCCTCGGCTACAACGCGGCGAACGAAGCGAACGCTTCCGCTTCCGTGAAGAACACCGAGCCCATGCGCGACCACGCAGGCAACTACCGCTACAATGACGACTTCCGTCTGGATAACGGCCACAACCTGCACCGGGTACCGCCGCGCGAGCGTGACTTCATGCCGTGGGACCGTCCGGGGTACTTCTGGGACAACCGTCCGCACTACTTCGGCTACCGGATCCACGTACTGCCTCCGCACTACCGCCGGATCACCCACTGGGGCATCGATTACTACTTCTATGAAGGGATCTACTACCGTCCGTTCGGAGGTGTGTACATCGTCTGCCGTCCGCCTTTCGGCACTCCGCTCGAGAGAGCGATCGACAGGGCCCTGTTCAACCTGGTCAAGTTCTCCTACTACTGCAACACGTACCGGACCTATAACACGGTCTTCGACAATTACAACGTGATTGCCCAGCAGAACCTGATCATCGCGCAGAACAACGCCCGGATCGCCGCCCAGAACGCGAGTTACGCCCTGAACAGCGGCCGCGCCCTCTCCGCCTACGAGCTGGCCAATAAGCTCGGCCTCGTGCAGAGCTACGCCTACGCCAACTCCGACTACTTCTACCAGGACGGTGTGTTCTACAGTGTGAGCGCCTCCGGCAATTACACCACCATCGTCCCGCCGGCCGGAGCCCTGGTGAGCTCCCTCCCGGATGACTACGAGACCATCGTGCTGAACGGCATCGAGTACTACATGGTGGACAACACGGTTTACCGGACCACCCTGTTCGACGGACAGCCTTATCTCGAGGTCCTGGGTCAGATGTACGGCTCGCTGTACAACCAGTACAGCATCTACCGGTAGACTTCCGGTAACACGAACGAAGCCGGCCTTTCGGGGCCGGCTTTTTCGTGTCTGGAAGTCAGGTCATACCTGTGCGAAGATCCTCCGCAGGGAATCCGGCGCGCCGGAGGAAAGAAGGTCGATGCTGAACGGTCCTTCGTCGAGCGGGACGCAGTCCTTTTCCAGCAGGCGGACGGTCTGGCGGGCGACGGCGGGGGCCGGGTCGATGACCTGGATCCCGGGGCCGGCAAGGGCTTCGATGACCGGACGCAGGAACGGATAGTGCGTGCAACCCAGGACGATGCGGTCCGCCCCCGCTTCCAACAGGGGCTGTAGCGAGGCTTTTACGGTGGCATAGGCCACCGGGCCGTCCAGGATACCGTTCTCCACGAGCTCCACAAATCCATCACCCACGTGTTCGACGATGCGGACATCGTCCTCGAAACGGCCTTTCGTCTTCAGGTACTTGGAACCTTTGAGCGTCCCGGCCGTGGCAAGGACGCCGATTACGCCGGTTTCCGTGCCCAGGGCGGCAGGCTTCACGGCCGGTTCCATCCCCACGAAGGGGACATCCGGATACTCTTCGCGGAGCGTGGCGATAGCGGCCGCCGTGGCGGTGTTGCAGGCGACGACGATGATGTCCGCCCCCTTGCCCAGGAGGAGGTCCGTGATGGAGCGGGCGCGGTCCTGGATGAATCCGGCCGTCTTGTCTCCGTACGGGCAATGGGCGTTGTCCGCGTAATAGACATAGCGTTCGTAGGGGAGCAGTTTCACGATCTCCCGGTACACCGACAGGCCGCCCGAGCCCGAATCGAATATGCCGATGGTTGCCATACGCTGACAAATATACGGGAAATTATTCGTATTTTTGTACGATTATACGGAAAGCAGCATGACGACCCTCGAACAAATCAAGGACCTGCGCGAGCGCCTGGACACCCTCGAAAAGTGCCTGGACATCGCCGGCAAACGGAAAGATGTGGAGCAGAAGACGCAGGAGAGCCTGGCCCCCGATTTCTGGAACGATCCCAAGGCTGCCGAAGCCTTCCTCAAGAAGCTCTCCGGCGTGAAGGCTTGGGTGACTGACTTCCAGAAGGCCGCCTCCCTCGTGGATGACCTGGACGTGTTGTACGATTTCGCCAAGGACAGCGTCAGCGGCAGTGAGGACGAAGCCGTCGAGACCGAGGAAACCCGCGAGCTGGACGCCACCTTCGCTAAGGCCGTGGAGGCCGTGGAGGCCCTCGAACTCAAGAATATGCTGGGCAATGAGGGAGACAACCTCGGCGCGGTCCTCACCATCAACTCCGGCGCCGGCGGCACGGAGGCGAACGACTGGTCGTCGATGCTCATGCGCATGTATCTCCGCTGGGGCGAGCGCAACGGCTACAAGATGACGGTCACCTCCCTCCTGGAAGGCGAAGAAGCCGGCATCAAATCCGCCACCATCGAGGTCGAGGGTGATTACGCCTACGGCTACCTGAAGGCCGAAAACGGCGTCCACCGGCTCGTCCGCATCTCCCCGTTCAACGCCCAGGGCAAGCGCCAGACCACTTTCTCCTCGGTCTTCGTCTATCCCCTCGTCGACGATTCCATCCACATCGAGATCAACCCCGGCGACCTGGAATGGGACACCTTCCGTAGCGGCGGCCATGGCGGCCAGAACGTGAACAAGGTGGAAACGGGCGTCCGCGTCCGCCACATCCCGTCCGGCATCATGGTGGAGAACACCGAGACGCGTTCCCAGCAGGACAACCGCCAGCGCGCCCTCCTCATCCTCAAGTCCCGCCTCTATGACATCGAACTCAAGAAGCGTCAGGAGAAGCAGGCTGAACTCGAGGGGCAGAAGAAGCGCATCGAATGGGGCTCCCAGATCCGCAATTACGTCCTCCATCCCTATAAACTCGTGAAGGACCTTCGCACGGGTTACAGCACCGCCGACACCCAGGGCGTCCTGGACGGCGACCTGAATGAATTCATGAAGACCTTCCTGATGGGCAACGGCGCCGCCGTCACCGACGTGGACGACGACCTGGATTAAAAAAATCGGAAGAATCGACACTTTCTAGCACGGGTTTTGAGAAGATTCGTACTGCTAAGTTTAACCTTAACTTTTTTATACAATGAAAAAAGCATTTCTCGTCCTCGCCGGCCTCGGCCTGGCCATGGCCGCCTTCGCGCAGGGCCCTTTCATCTGCACGACCGAAGGAGCCAAACTCGTCTATGTGACCACGGATGCCAAAGGCAATGAGAGCAGCCAGACCGATATGGAAATCGTCAAGGTTGCTGGCAAGGGTGACGACTTCACCATCAAGCAGAAGGCCCAGCTGTACATCGGCGGCGCCGCGCTGACCAAGCCCATCGAGACGGTCACCACCGTGAAGGGCGGTGACGTCCTCTTTGATTTCGGAGGCATTGCCGTAGCTGCCGAAGGAGGCGGATTCATCCTTCCCAAGAATCTGGAAGTGGGGATGGAACTTCCCAAGGGGGAAGTGACCGTCGAGATGCTGGGCATCAAGTCCAAGCAGGATATCACATCCCACCAGGTGGTGGCCCAGGAGACCCTGACCGTCCCTGCCGGAACCTACGAGTGTTATGTGGTGGAACGTAAGTTCAATGCCAAGGTGCTGGGAATGAAAACGACGGGCAGCATGAAGACTTGGTATGCCCGCGGCATCGGCGCCGTGCGCACCGACAATTACGACAAGAAGGGGAAAGTGACCTCCAGCCAGGTCCTCAAGGAAGTGGTACTCCCGTAACCTCTTCTTCCATAGAACAACAAAAGCCGGCCCCGAAAGGCCGGCTTTATTGTTGCGTCCAGGCTTTACAGGCCGAGTTTCTTGAAGAAATCGTTGCCCTTGTCATCGACGAGGATGAAGGCCGGGAAGTCCTCGACCCGGATCTTCCAGATGGCCTCCATGCCCAGCTCGGGGTACTCCACGCACTCGATGCTCCGGATGCTGCTCTGGGAGAGGACGGCGGCCACGCCGCCGATGGTGCCGAGGTAGAAACCTCCATGCTTGAGGCAGGCGTCGGTGACGACCTTCGTACGGTTGCCCTTGGCAATCATGACGAGGGAGGCGCCGTGATCCTGGAACTCATCCACATAGGGATCCATCCGGTTGGCCGTGGTGGGACCCATGCTGCCGCAAGGATAGCCTTCCGGCGTCTTGGCCGGGCCGGCGTAGAGGATGGGATGGTCCTTGAAGTAGGCGGGCATCTCCTGGCCGGCGTCCAGACGGGCCTTCAGCTTGGCGTGCGCGATGTCGCGGGCCACGATGATCGTGCCGTTCAGGTTGACCCGGGTGCCTACAGGATACTTGGTCAGTTCGGCGCGCACGGAATCGATTCCCTTGTCCAGGTCGATGACAATTCCCTTGGGACCCTCTCCGGGACGGCGGTACTCCTCCGGGATCAGCTCGGAAGGGTTCGTGTCCATCTGCTCGATCCAGACGCCGTCCGCATTGATCTTGCTCTTGATGTTGCGGTCGGCCGAGCAGCTGACGCCCATGCCGATCGGGCAGCTCGCTCCATGTCGGGGAAGGCGGATGACCCGGATGTCATGGGCAAGGTACTTGCCTCCGAACTGGGCTCCCAGGCCGATTTTCTGCGCCTCGACGAGGAGTTTCTGCTCGAGGTCGATGTCGCGGAATGCGCGACCGGTCTCGTCACCGGTCGTAGGGAGCGCATCGTAATACTTGATGCTGGCCAGCTTGACGGTCAGCAGGTTCTTCTCCGCGGAGGTGCCGCCGATTACGAAAGCGATGTGGTAGGGCGGGCAGGCCGCCGTCCCGAGGGAACGCATTTTCTCGACAAGGAAAGGCAGGAGCGTCCCTTCATTCTGGATCGTGGCCTTCGTCATCGGATAGAAATAGGTCTTGTTGGCCGACCCGCCGCCCTTGGCCACCATGATGAAACGGTACTCGGCGCCTCTGACGGCCTCGATGTCGATCTGGGCGGGAAGGTTGCACTTGGTGTTGACCTCGTCATACATGTTGAGGGGAGCGTTCTGGCTGTATCGGAGATTCTCCTGCGTGTAGGTGTTGAATACGCCGAGGCTCAAGGCTTCCTCGTCCTCGAAATCGGTCCAGACTCCCTGGCCCTTCTCACCGTGGATGATGGCGGTGCCGGTATCCTGGCAGAAGGGGAGGACTCCTTTCACGGACGTCTCCGCGTTGCGAAGGAACTGAAGCGCCACATATTTGTCATTTTCGGAAGCTTCCGGATCGTTCAGGATCGCCGCCACCTGCTCGTTATGCGCCCTGCGGAGCATGAACTGGCAGTCGTGGAAGCTCTGCTGGGCCACCAGCGTGAGCGCCTCGGGGGAGACCTCGAGAAGGGTCTTTCCGTCCGGCAACTGGGTGGTCTTCACCAGTTTCTCGGACCCGGGAATCTTGTAATACTGAGTGGTGTCTTCGCCCAACTGGAACATCGGGGCGTATTTGAATTCTGCCATAGATATAGAGTTTTTTTCTTTCAGAGTTCACAAATATAACGTTTTTCGCGGACATTTCCGTAAATTTGTCCTTCGGCAAACGCAAAACTGACAAATGGAAGCCATTCCCTTCAAACCCCTCTATCCCCACTCCGGATCTGTCTATCAGTTGGACGGATTCCGTCCTGCCCTGGTGGATGCCGGCTACTTGAAGCAGATGGGGGTGTGCGTGACCCCATCGGCCGATACCCTGGAAGCCCTCCGAAAAGGGTCGGAAGTATTTGCACTCCGTTTGAGGGAGCATCGGCTCATCCCGGAGCAGCGTTTCTTCCTGGATACCATCCAGCCCGGACAGGAACCGCCGGAGATCCACAATTATACGGGCCGATGCCCTACCCTTACCTACGAAATCAATCCCGTAAGGGGATGCAGCGTAGGATGCCTTTATTGCCTGGTTTCAGACGGTGTCCATGAACTGCCGCTCATCGCGCATGACAACTATGAGCTCTATGTCAGGCAGCTGCTCGAGCGGCAAAACGGCCCCGGAAGCAAGAATCAGGAGCACTATTATTATTTTTCGCCCAAGACGGAAGCTTTCCAGGAGGCTACCCTGTTCACGGGTATCGCCCATCGGATTCTCCGGGAGTTCATAGACCACTATCGGCGCAACCCCGAATCCAGGGCCCGCCTGTTCATTGCTTCCAAAGCAGGAACCAGGCATCTCCGTTATGAATTTGAGGGAGAGAGCATCCTGGATCTCTTCGCTCAGCTGGGAAACAAGATGCAGTTCAATACCAGCGTTTCCATTATGCCGGACCCGCTGAGGGATTTGTTGGAGCCCTGCGCTGCCCCCATTGAGGAACGCCTGGCAGCCGTCAAACTTTGCCAGGATGCAGGCATTCCGGCCAATTCGGCCCTGGTGCAACCCATCTTCCCGCCCTGTCTCACGGATGGGGAAATCCGGCGCTTCTTCGATGCCCTCAAAGAAGCCGGTATCATCAACTACAAGCCCGAATTCCTTACTGTGGGGATGGAGAACCTGGCCCTCCTGGGGCAGTACCTGGGGCATTTTGACAAGGAGCTGGAACGGCAGCTCTACGAAGATTATCTGCTCCCCTCCAATGCAGACCACCGCAAGCAGCGCGGCCGCACGGCTCCGGACCGGAAACGCAGCCTGGAGGATATCCGGAGAATGATGAACTATACGGATTCCATAGGTATGAGCACCAGCATCTGCTACTGGGTGCGCATGCAGTTGGGCATTTCCGAAGAGACCATCCCGCTGGTGAACCGCAACGGTTTCCAGTGCCTGGGCTATCAACGCAAACTGTTCCAGTAAAATGTACCGGGATCTTCAGGACTATTACCTCCATTGGTATCATATGCGGCCTGTGGGCATCTCCACGGTCCGTCAGGAGGAGTTACGCCGCCTGCACCGGGTGCTGTACACGGCCATTGAATATTTTGCCGGACATTATGCCCATTATATCCGGGACTGGGGATTCGGCGAGAAAGAATGGGAATTGCTGGAGAGAGCGTCGTGCTTGCCTTTTCGCGCAGGCACCTATCGGCCGGACTATATCCTGTCCTGCGAAAAAGAAATCCTGCTTTGCGAGATAACCTCCCGTTTCTTTGCCCACGGCATATTCATGAGCTGGTTCGGGGAGCAGGCAGGGCGCGCTTTCACGGCCCGTTTCCCCGGGGCGGAGTACCAATCTGACTTCGGGCCGATGATGGATTATATGCTGTCCCTTGCCGGCGGAAAGCGTAAGATGTACGTGCTCAAAAGCGCCGACCGTACCGGTGAAATCCGTCTGTACAAGCGATTTTACGAGTCTCATGGAATCCAGGTTGAGGTGTTGGAGGCCCCGGAGGTGGAAGACTGCCGGAAGGAATGGTGCCGGGACGCTTTTGTGGTAAGTGCCCTGAACCAAAAGGATATCCTGGGCTTTTCCATGGATACATTGCAGGCCATGGCCGAAGCCGGAATGGTGAGCGACTTCAGGAATGTTTTCCTGGTGCACGACAAGCGATTCCCCGCCCTTTGGTTCGAAGACCGCTTTACGGATGCCTGCCTGAATAGGGAGGATGCCGCTTTTCTCCGCGCCCATGCCATCCCGAGTTTCCTTCAGATGCCGGAGGACGCTTATGACAACAAGGATGCCTATATCCTCAAACCGGTTCGTCTGGGCAAGAGCGAAGGCGTTATGGCCGGGCCCCTGGTAAGCGTGGATCAGTGGCACCGGCGCCTGGACCAGGGGGTTGAGGGCTGCCTGTTCCAGCCTTTTATCGGCCAAATAACCTTTTCTACCATATGGGAGGAGACGCCCTTCCAGGATTACCTTTGCGGCATGATGCTCTGTGTCAATGACCGCTACTTCCAGTCAGGCTATTTCCGCTTTTCCAGCCTGCCGGTCACCAATGTGGGAGACGACCGCAAAGCCTTCCCGCTCTATACAGACAACCCGGAGATTCTCTCCCAATGCGACCTCCTATGATTCTTGCCTCCAATCAGCCCTATTTCCTGCCCTACTTCCCTTATTGGCAGCTGATTCACGCGGCAGACCGCTTCCTGGTGGCCGACGATTTCGCCTATATTAAGCACGGGTGGATTAACCGGAACCGGATCCAGATGGATTCCCGGGTCATCTGGCTGCGGGTGGAACTCCAGAAGATCAGCAGTTTCAAACTCATCCGGGACACCTTCCTGGCAGAGCCCCTGTCTTTCTCCGATAAGCTGCGGACCGTTGAAACCGCCTACCACAAGGCTCCTTTCTTCAAGGAAGGATACGCCCTGACAGAGCGCATTTTTTCCTGCCCGGAACGCAACCTGGCCCTTTTTCTGGGAGCTTCCATCCTCCAGGTGTGCGCCTATTTGGGCATTGATACGCCCATCGGCCGGACTTCCTCCCTGGAAGGGAATGTCCTCTTGAAGAGGGAACAACGGGTATATGACATGTGTCACCGGTTGGGAGCAACCCATTTTGTCAATCCCATCGGCGGGCAGGCGCTGTATGGGTTCGATGCCTTCCGCCGGCAGGGAATCCGTCTGAGCTTCCTGAACAGCCAGGCCTCCGAAGCCGGTAAACTGTCGGTGCTGGATGCTATCATGAATCATTCCCGGGATGAGCTGCACGCCATGCTGGACCAATACACTTTCATCGATGGATGAGCCCAAAGTAACCGTCATCTGCCTTGCGTATAACCAAGCACCCTATATCCGGGATGCGCTGGAAGGCTTCGTACGCCAGCAAACCACCTTCTCCTTCGAGGTGGTGGTGCATGACGACGCCTCCACCGACGGCACGGCCGATATCATCCGGGAGTACGTACAGCGGTACCCCACCCTTTTCCGGCCTGTTTTCCAGGAAGAAAACCAGAATTCGAAGGGTGTGGCCATTGTCCAAACCTTCTGCTTCCCGCTGGTGAGGGGACGCTACGTAGCTCTCTGCGAAGGGGACGATTATTGGACGGATTCCCTGAAACTCCAGCGACAGGCAGATGCTATGGATGCCTGTCCGGGGGTGGACCTCTGCGCCCACTGCGCGCGCGTAATAAAAAAAGGCAGGCCTCATGGTTTTATGGCACCCCGGCTCAGGGACGGCCTCATTCCCGTGGAAGAAGTGGTAAAAGGGATTCACTTTGCCACGGCCTCCCTCTTCTGCCGGAAAGAGAAGTATCTGGAACTTTCTCCAATGCGTGAAGTCCAGTTCAACGACCTGGCCCTGCTGCTTCAAGGCAGTGCCCGAGGCGGCCTGCTATACCTGTCCCACTGCATGTCCGTTTATCGCCTGCAAAGGCCCGGCTCCTGGACGGCTTCCCACCGGGGGGCGAAGCGGAAAGACGCGCGCATTCGGGACCGCGCCCAATTCGAAGCCTTTGACCGGTACACCGAAGGCCGTTTCCATTACGCCGTACAATGGCGGCTGGCCAAAATCCGGACAGACGACATCCTCACGGACCGCCGCTACTGGGAACTGTTTTCGCCACGAAACCTTCCCCTTACCATCCAGCGTCTTGGAAGGACCTTCCTGCGACGCTTCAGAAACCTTTATTTCCAATGGAGAAGCTCTATGTAACCCGCACGTCCCTTCCTCCGTTCGAGGAGTATTGTGCCGAAATACGGGACCTTTGGGACAGTGCCCTCATCACCAATATGGGCGTGAAACACCAACGCCTGCAGCAGGAACTGGAAGCCTTCCTGGAAGGACCGCTCACGCTGTTTGCCAACGGTCACCTGGCCCTGGAATCCGTGCTGGAAGCCCTGGAACTGCCAAAGGGCAGCGAAGTGATAACCACGCCCTTCACCTTTGTCTCCACCGTGCACGCCATTGTGCGGAAGGGCCTGGTCCCCGTCTTCTGCGATGTCCTGGAGGCCGACGGGACGCTGGACCCGGAAAAGGCCGAAGCCCTGGTGACGGAAAGCACCGCCGCCATCCTGCCCGTCCACGTCTATGGACATCCCTGCCGGGCAGAGCGGTTGGAGGCCCTGTCGCGAAAACACGGACTCAAACTCATTTACGATGCTGCCCACGCCTTCGGAGTACGGTACAAAGGCACACCCCTGGTCCGCTACGGGGACGCTTCCATCCTCAGTTTTCACGCCACCAAAGTGTTTTCCACCATAGAAGGCGGGGCCGTCTGTTTTGCCGATGAGCGCCTCCGGCAACACCTGGAGGACCTTGCCAATTTCGGTATCCGGGATACCGAGCACTGCGAACGGGTGGGCGGAAATGCCAAGATGAACGAGTTCCAGGCAGCCATGGGGCTTTGCAACCTGCGTCATTTCCAGGAGGAAATCGGCCGGCGGAAAGCGGCGTACACCTTGTACAGGGAACTTCTTCCGCCAGAGGCACGTCTGCTGGAACCCCGTGAGGGCACGGAGCCCAATTATGCTTACTGCCCTGTGGTATTCGGGAGCCGTGAGCAACGCGACAAGGCCTGTGAAGCCCTCCTCCGGCAGGGGATCCATCCCCGCAAATACTTCTATCCGCCGGTAAGCGACTTCCCTCCCTACCGCTCCTGCGCGGGAGACGGCACCCCGGCAGCCCGCTCCCTATCGGCCCGTATTCTCTGCCTTCCCCTTTCCGCTAGCCTGTCCCCCGCAGAGGTGGAACGAATCTGCCTTTCCCTTCGGGAAAACCTGTAAGTCTTCCTTTTTTTGCAAAAAATATTGCATTTTATAGTACCTTGTGTTCAGAACCGGGAATCTTGTAATACTGAGTGGTGTCTTCGCCCAACTGGAACATCGGGGCGTATTTGAAAGTTGCCATAATGGGAGTGATTTGGGTTCTGTTATCATACTAATATAGTCATTTTCGCGCGATTTATTAATTTTCCGAAAATTTTAGTACTTTGTATTGCAAAGTATCAAAAATAATTTATATCTTTGCACCAACAAATATTTTGTATACTATGAAACGAGTGACAAATGCCTGTGTCGGCGGGCGCAATTTCACGCTCAACGACGATGCTTACAACCGTCTGGACGCCTATCTGCGGAACTTCAAGGCCAAACTGACCGTCCCCGAGTCCCAGAAGGCGGAAGTGATGGACGATATCGAGAGCCGGATCTCCGACCTGTTCTTCCAGGAAGTGGGGGAGACCTCCCGCGTGGTGACCCTCGAGATGGTGGAGAAGGTCGTGTCGACCCTGGGCATGCCCGACGGTTCGCCCGAGACGGGCTACGCCTATTCCCAGGCCTTCGCCGAGGACAAGGCTCCCCGGAAACTGTACCGGGATATGGACAACAAGGGCGTGGCCGGCGTCTGCTCCGGCCTGGCCTGGTACTTCAACATCGACGTGACGATCATCCGGATCATCATGCTGGTGGCCCTGATCGCCGGCACGTCGGGATTCTGGATCTATCTGGTGCTGTGGATCGCCGTCCCCAAGGCTGTGACCCCGGCCCAGCAGTGCGAGATGCGGGGCATCCCGGCCACCGCGGAGAACATGGCGCGTTGCAAGAATCACGCGCAGGACACTGAAAACCGATAGCCCTATGGAGAGCACGACCGACAATGTCCGTTCGCAGATGCGGAAGGGCGTGCTGGAATACTGCATCCTGTGTATTCTCAGCAAGCAGGAAGCCTACGCTTCCAGCATCATCGACTCCCTCAAGGCCGCGAACATGATCGTGGTGGAGGGAACCCTGTACCCCCTGCTCATCCGGCAGAAGAACCAGGGCCTGCTGACCTACCGCTGGGAGGAGTCCACGCAGGGCCCGCCCCGGAAGTACTATGGGATAACCGAGAAAGGCCGCGCCCAGCTCGCGGAGATGGACGCCGCCTGGCAGGAAATGGTGGAAAGTATTGACGCACTGAAGAAATGACCGAAATCGAGAAAGTGAGCATCGGAGGCTATGCCTTCACGCTCGAGAAAGCCGCCGCCGAGGAGGTGGGGCAGTATCTGAAGAACCTGGAGGCCCATTACCTGGGCAAGCCGGGCGGCAAGGAGATCATGGAAGGCATCGAGGAAAGGATGGCCGAGCTCCTGCTGGAACGCCGCGGAAGCAACGGTGTCGCCACGATGGCCGACATCCAGAGCCTGATCGGCATCCTCGGCCGCCCCGAGCGGATCGAGGCCGACGACCCCGAACCGTCGGAGACGCAGGCCAAGCCCCAGAAGAAGCTCTACCGCGACCTGGAGAACAAGAAGATCGCCGGCGTCTGCGCGGGTCTGGGCAACTATTTCAACTTCGACGTCGTGGCCATACGGATCATCTTCTGCGTCATCACGCTGGCTTTGTTCTTCACCGGCGTGGAGGAAGGGGTATGGTCTCTGTCCGGATTTGCTGTGTACGTCATCCTGTGGCTGGCGATGCCGGCGGCCCGCACGGCGCAGGAGCGCTGGGCGATGAAAGGCGACGCGGGCACGCTGGACGACATCCAGCGCAACATCCGCAACGGGGTCGAGGAGATGGGGGACGCGGCCCGGCGGGGGATGCGCGAGGTGACCGACACGGTCCGCGGGCACGGCAACGAGCTGGGCAAGATCCTGCTCCTGGTCATCGGCATCATCCTCCTGCTCGGAGGCGTGTCCGGACTGGCTTCAGTGTCCGTCATCGGCCTGAAGGGGCCGACGCTGCTGAGTGCCCCGATCGACAGCTTCCTGGATGACATGTCCCTGCATGCGCCCGCCTTCTACGAGATGGTCAATACCCCCTGGATCCTGGTTCTCGTGATTCTGGCCGTCGTCCTGCCCCTGATCGGCCTGATTTACGGAGGCATCCAGCTGATCTTCGGCTTCAAGCCGCCCAAGTGGCGTCCCGGCCTGGTGATCTTCGTCCTCTGGCTGATCGTGCTGGTGGTCCTGGCCGTCCTGTTCGCGATGGGGGTCGTGTCGACGGAATACCTGCACGTCTGATTGGAAGTGTCCGTGTTTTTCCGTACTTTTACGGAACCAACACGGACACTATGCTATTGACTTGTCTCGCCGCACTCGTCGCCGCGGCCACCATCCAGATCCACCACTGTCAGGTTCCCGTCATCCAGGACAAGGACGTTCCGGTAGCAACCGTGACGGTCCCGGAGGGGGCGGATCCTGTTTTCAAAGTCTCTCTCCGCGGATTGCGCCGCAAGGCCCTCCGCTCCTGGGAAGTCCGGGACGGCGTCTTGTATGTGAATCTGGACGCGGCTCGCGTGAAAGATATCCGAAAGCCTTTCTCCTTGAAAATCAAGGCGAAAGGCTTTTCTATCCAGGAAGACGGCGCCCGGAAGCACCGGCTCGCCCGCAAGGTGCGCACCGCCGGCGACGACGGGGTGGCCGCCTACCGGATCCCTGGTCTGGTGACCACGAAAAAGGGAACGCTCGTGGGCGTGTATGACATCCGGTACGAGAATTCCCGCGACCTGCAAGGGCACGTGGACGTGGGCGTGAGCCGCTCCACGGACGGCGGCCGCACCTGGGGGCCGATGATCGTCGCCATGGACATGGGTGAATGGGGAGGCCTTCCGCAGAACGTCAATGGCGTCGGCGATCCCTGCATCCTGGTCGATGAAGTGACCGGGGACCTGCTCGTTTTCGCGGCCTGGACCCATGGCGGCGAGGCGGGGAAGGCGGCCTGGTGGACGGCCGGCAGCGGCTTTGAGCCCGCCACGACTCCGCAGCTGATGATGGTCCGCTCCACCGACGACGGCCTTACCTGGTCCGAGCCTGTGAACCTCACGCGGCAAGTCAAGCAGGAGGCCTGGAATTTCACCTTCCAGGGCCCTGGCCGCGGCATCACGATGGACGACGGCACCCTCGTCGTCCCGTTCCAGCACCAGGAACCGGAGCCGGAGCGCACCCCGGCCGCCGGCATCATGTACTCCACGGACCGCGGCCTCACCTGGCACGTCCACGAATATGCCAAGATCAACACCACGGAGTCCCAGGTGGCCGAAATCGCGCCCGGCGAGCTGATGCTCAACATGCGGGACAACCGCAAGACCGGCCGCGCGGTGTATGTGACGAAGGATATGGGCCGTACCTGGACCCCGCACGAGTCCGACGGCCAGCTCGTGGAGCCCGTCTGCATGGCCAGCCTCCTGAAGGTCCGCGCCTCCGAGAACGTCCTGAAACAGGACATCCTCCTGTTTTCCAATCCGGCGGACGCGGACGACCGCAAGAACATCACCGTCCAGTTGAGCCTGGACGGCGGAAAGACCTGGACGCGGAAATGCCTCCTGGACGAAGGAGAGGGGTGGGGCTATTCCTGCCTCACGATGATCGACAGGAAGACCGTGGGCATCCTCTACGAGAGTTCCCAGGCGCACATGACCTTCCAGGCCATCCCCCTGAAAGACATCCGATAACTATTCGTACCGGAAAGCCCGGTAGGAGTGCGGCTTGATGGTCATGGCCGCCTTGGGGGAAGGAGTTCCCATCCGGCGGAAGAAGGCGGGCATCTGCTCCACCGTCGCCTCGACGGTTTCTCCGGTTTCCAGGTCGGTCAGCTGCTTCAGCCCGGCCGTTCCCACCAGCTTGACATCGACCGGCTCATCGTTGAAGTTCTCGACGATGACCGTCTTGTTGTCATATAGGAACAGTCCGACTTTCGCAGGCCCCTCCAGGTACAGGTCCAAATCCCGGCTCATCCGGCGGCGGATCTCGTTCAGCGCGGCTTCCGGATAGTCGTACAGGTTGCCGAAGTCGTCCGGGATGGTCAGGACGTAGAGCGCGCCCTGGGAGTAGGTGGCCCGGTGCAGGATGGGCCAGCCCGAAACGCCGCCGCTGAGCGGCCGGCCGGCGCTCACCACCTCCCAGCTGTCGTTGGTCCAGTAACGGACCTGCGGGATGATGATGTCCCGCCCGCTCTTGCCGTAGCGGCCGAAGTCGTTGACGATGGCTTTCAGGTCGTCGCAGCGGAGCTCGCAGATGGGCGCGATCTTCTCGGGGACCGCCTTCAGCAGGCCGGTCGTGATGACGACGTCGCCGCCGGCTTTCAGCTGGCGGTCGATCTTCTCGGTCAGGGCGGGGTCGGCCGCCGCCTGCGCGGTCAGCAGGACGGTCTTGCGGCCTTCGGAGAAGGTCGGATACATGTCCATCGGCAGGCCGATCATGCCCAGATAATTCTGCAGGAACTCCTCGCCCGGCTGGTGGTAGATCTTGTAGGAATGGATGCCGACGGGGTTGCCAAGCTTGCCCACCAGTTCGTCGGTCTTGCGCAGGACGATATCCGCGATCCGGGCCATCGTGGTCGGTGTCACGGTCTCCTTTCCTTTCTGGAACGGGGCTGTCATCTCGTCATAGCTCCAGCTCGTGCCCTGGTCCTGCCAGGGGGCGCGGAACATCGGGTTGAGTTTGACGTCCACGAGCTGGTTGTAGGCGAACAGCATTACGTCCCGGCCC
Source organism: uncultured Bacteroidales bacterium (assembly GCA_900318015.1). Taxonomy (GTDB): domain Bacteria; phylum Bacteroidota; class Bacteroidia; order Bacteroidales; family UBA932; genus Cryptobacteroides. The sequence goes on from ONJB01000013.1 coordinate 33,951, forward strand.
TTCGCGATGGCCGTGAGGAAAAGCTGCTCCGCATAGCGGTCCATGCTCATGGTGATGCCGCCGGAATCCACCCAGCCCCCGCCATTGCGGCCGCCCGAGATGTTCTCAAAGTACCGCATGATATTGTAGCTGAGGTAGTTCTGCAGATGTTGGTTGCCTGCCGGGTCGCGAGTCTCGGTGCCGGTCCAGACGCCGTCGAAGATCTGCGGCCCCCATTCGAGGTTGAAACCGAGGCCCTGGAAGTCGTCATACCAGTTCGGGTACTTGATGATGACCTTGACCTTCGGGTTGACGGCCTTCGCGGGGCCGACGACCAGGTTGCGGCCGGCCTCATTCATCCGCTCCAGGCGGTATTCGGTCCAGCTCCTGTCCCCTTTGGCGGCGATTTCCACGTCCTTCTTGCTGCTGGTGAAGAAGAAGTCGTCCAGAAGGAACTCGTCGAAATGCCGGGCCGTCGTCTCGGCCACTGTCTTCACCCATTCCCGGTCCTTCGGGTCCGAATAGCTGAAGGTTTCGAAATCGTTCGGTTCGCTGATGGTGTAGGTGATGCCGCCGGCGACTTCGATGCCCTGCTTCTCGAAGAACTTCTTGGCTTTCTCGAGCGTGGCGTCGTCCACCAGCAGCATGTCGCGGTGGGTCTCCAGGTAGATCTTGTCCACATCCAGCTGGCTGGAGATGGTCTTCCAGGTGGATTCCAGCCACTGGGTGTCCTTCATCTTGTCCACTTCGTAGGCGCGGACGTAGACGGAAACCTTGAAATTCTTGTGATGCGCCATGGCCGGTGCGGCCATGAGCAGGAGTCCGAACAGGACCACGTTCAAGATTCTTCTCATGATGAAAACCGGCGGACGCCTTTTCCCGTTTGGGCGGCATCCACCGGATACAAAGATAACAATTATTTGTAAATCAGGTTGCTACTTGATGAAAGCGTGCGCGGAGGTCATCGCCTTCGGGTCGAGGGCCTCGTCCAGCTTCTCCTGGGTCATCAGGCCGTGCTCAAGCACCAGGTCGTAGACGCTGCGGCCGGTTTCGAGGGCTTCCTTCGCGACCTTGGTGGAGGCCTTGTAGCCGATGTACGGGTTCAGGGCCGTGACGATGCCGATGGAGTTCTTCACCATCTCGTAGCAGTGCTCCACATTGACGGTGATGCCGTCGATGCACTTGGTGCGGAGGGTGTTCATCACGTTGATGAGCCAGGTCTGGCTCTCGAGGATGCACTGGACGATGACGGGCTCCATCACGTTCAGCTGCAGCTGGCCGGCCTCAGCGGCGAAGGCGACGGCGGTGTCGTTGCCGATGACCTTGAAACAAACCTGGTTCGTGACCTCGGGGATGACGGGGTTCACCTTGCCCGGCATGATGGAGGAACCCGGCGCCATGGGCGGCAGGTTGATCTCGTGCAGGCCGCAGCGCGGACCGGAGGCCATCAGGCGCAGGTCGTTGCAGATCTTGGAGAGCTTGATGGCCAGACGCTTCAGTGCGGCGGAATAGCTCACGTAAGCGCCCGTATCCGGGGTGGCTTCCACCAGGTCCGGAGCCTTCTCGAACTTGTCGCCGGTGAACTCCGAGAGGCGGATGGTGCACAGTTCCGCGAAACCCGGGACGGCGTTGAGGCCAGTGCCGATGGCGGTTCCGCCCATGTTGACCTCCTTCAGGAGGACGGCGTTGCGCTCGAGGTTCGCGATTTCCTCTTCCAGGTTGTTCGCAAAGGCGTTGAATTCCTGGCCGGAAGTCATCGGAACGGCGTCCTGCAGCTGCGTGCGGCCCATCTTGATGATGTCCTTGAATTCCTGGCCCTTGGCGCGGAAGGAGGCGATCAGGTCGGTGAGGGCCTTCTCGACGTGGCGGTTCATCCGCACGAAGGTGTAACGGAAAGCGCTCGGGAAAGCGTCGTTGGTGGACTGGGCGCAGTTCACGTGGTCGTTCGGGGAGCAGTACTGATACTCACCCTTGTTATGCCCCATGATTTCGAGGGCGCGGTTGGCAATCACCTCGTTGGCGTTCATATTGACGGAGGTGCCGGCGCCGCCCTGCATCATGTCCACGGGGAACTGGTCGTGGAACTTGCCGTCCACGATTTCCTGGCAGGCCTTCACGATGGCGTCCGCAATGGTGCGGTCCAGCACGCCCAGTTCGGCGTTGGCCTCCGCGGCGGCCATCTTCACATAGGCGATCGCAATGATGTACTCGGGGTAATGGAGCATCTGCGTCGTGGATATCTTGTAATTGTTGAGGGCCCGCTGGGTCTGAACGCCGTAGTAGGCGTCGGCCGGGACCTGAAGTTCACCGAGGAGGTCGCTTTCGACCCGGAATTTGGTTTTAGCCATTTCGTAAATGTGTGTTAGTTTCAATTTGACAAAGATAACGAATTATCTTGGTTTTCCCAATTTCCGGTTAGAAACCGTAAGCGCCTACTCCAGCATGATGCGCCGCAGGTCGTCGATGTCCTTCTGGGGGACGCCGATTTTCAGGAGGTATTTCACGATCCGTTCCTGATAAGTGCCGCTGTCGGTTTCGCTGAAAATGGTCTTGTAGATGGACTGGAAACTGTAGGTGCTGATGATATGCTGGTATTTCCCCTGGTACATGCTCCAGTCTTCCGGCGAGAAGTAGGTGAGTTCGTAGTCCTTGGCCATATCGCTCTCGCTCACGCCGAGCGCTCCCTCCAGGAGGACGGCCAGGGTCCCCGTCCGGTCGCGGCCGGCGGAGCAGTGGAAATACACGGGTTTGTTTTCCCGCAGGCACTGCACCACGAAGCAGAAGGTTTCCTTCACCTTGGGCTGGTTGTCCCGGATCATGTGGTTGTAGCCGCTTTCGAAGCCCGGCGCGAAGAAGGTGATGTCGTCGCCCATCGGGGACTTGGAAGGGACGTCGGATTCTTCCCGGAGGTCCAATTCCGCCTTGATGCCCTGGGCCCGGAATTCCGCCTTTCCCGCACTGCTCACGCGGGAGCCGTGGATGGCTCCGCCGCGATAGAGCTTCCGGAAGGCCAGTGTCTTGCCGCCGAGGCCCTTCCAGCCTCCCAGGTCGCGGGCATTTCGCCCCCTGGGCTCGAAGTACACCTGGTGCAGCAGGCCCTTGGTCTTGAACGAGCCCCCGGCTACGACTTTGCCGCCCGCGGTGGAGGTCACGGTCCATTGGTATTCCCGGCCGGGGACCAGGTTGGAAATGCCCTGTCCGGATGCTCCGGCGGGGAGGCTGTAATCCCGGCTCCAGTCGCCTTCCTGGACGTGCAGATTCAGGCTCCCGACTGTGGCGTCGGCGGTCCAGGAGATGGTGTGCGTAGGTGGAATGTCCGCCTCACCGGGGCCGCCGCCGGGATAGCCCAGGATCTTCGTTTCTTCGTTTTCGATGCCTTTATAGGTTACTTCCTCGAGGTATTTCTGGACATACTCATTCGTCACGAGAATGGCACTCTGGTCTTCTGACGAGGTGGGAGGCGTCGGGGTCGTTCCGCCGTTGTTGCCGTTGTCCCCGTTGCCGTTCCCTTGCTGGCCTGCGGGTTTGCCGGGAATCGGGATGACGATTTTCTGGGCGGGTTTGTCGCACGCGAGCAAGAGCGGCAGGGCGACCAGGAAGAAAGTGAGCAATCGTTTCATGGCGGGATTCTTTTCGTCTGTCACAAATGTAGGAAAAAGCCTCCTACAATCCACCTGGATTACGCAAAATGGTCCTAAGTATCCGCGAATTGCGAAGTTTGCCGGTGCCGTTCACCGCGATACGATCCGGGCATACTTATGGTAATAATACAAATAACTGTAAAAAACCTTGAAACAATCCTCGGGATTTCGTAAGTTTGTTCCGGAAACCGGAAAAGACCGGACCATCTGGATAATGAAAAGACTGTGCATCGTTTCCCTGCTGATCCTTGCCGCGGTGGCGGCATCGGCCCAGCCCAAGAAAGTCTCCGTGCTGGGAGACTCCTATTCCACGTTCCAGGGGTATAATCCCGACAACTACAGGCCGTTCTATCCGGATGCCAACAACGACGTGAAGGAAGTGGAGCAGACCTGGTGGAGCCTGTACATCCAGGCCAAGGGCTATGAGCTGGAGAAGAACAACTCCTGGGGTGCCACCACCATCTGCGGCGCCGGCTTCTTCGGCAGGGACGTGACTCCGTCGTGTTTCCTGAGCCGCGTGTTCATGCTCGGCGACCCCGACATCATCTTCGTGTTCGGCGGCACGAACGATGCCTGGCAGCGCGTCCCGCTCGGTGAGTACAAGTATGAAGGCTTGACGAAGGCCGACTGCATGACTTTCCGTCCGGCGCTGGCTTACCTGCTGGAAACCCTGAAGCAGCTCTATCCGAAGGCGAAGGTCGTTTCCATCCTGAACTCCGAACTGCAGGAGGAGGTCAACGAATCCATGCGGGAGGTGTGCAGGCACTGCGGCGTGCAGCTCGTCGAACTGCACGACATCGACAAGCAGAACGGTCACCCGTCCATCGCCGGCATGAAGAGCATCTGCGACCAGCTGCTGGAGCAGGTCGCCGACTGATCATTTCTTTCCCAGGAACTCCGAGGGCGTCATCCCCGTCGTTCGCTTGAACAGACGGGTGAAATGCTGCGGGAATTCGAAGCCGAGCAGGTGCGCGGTTTCGTTGATGTTGTGCCCGTTCATCAGCAGGTTCTTGCCCTGTTCGACCACGAAGGAATGGATGTAGCCGATGGCGGTGCCGCCGGTGGCCTTGTGCATCACATCCCCCAGGTAGCTGGCCGAATAGGCCAGCTCATCGGCGCAGAACCGGACGGAGGGGACGCCCAGGTCCAGTTGCCGGCCGTCCAGATAATAGTCCCGAAGCAGCTGATGGAAGCGCTTGAGCAGGTCCGATGAGGCCTTGTCCTCTTTCGACAGCTGGCGCAGGTAGATCCGCTGGCAGTATTCCAGGATGATCCGGATGTAGCCCAGGATGACGGCCCGGAGGGCGGGGGAGTCGGCATTTTCCTGCAGTTCGTGCCGCAACTGCGTGAGCAGCTGCGTGATCCGGCCCCATTCCGAAGGCTCCATCTTCAGGGTTTCCGTGGCGAAATAGGAGAAGAAGGGATACTCCTTCATCCGGGGTTCCAGGTCCGTCCCGTGCAGGAGCTCCGGCGAGAACATCAGCACCCAGCCGCTGATGTAGATCGTTTCGCCGTCGTCTTCCCTTCCGCCGATCTGGCCGGGCTCGACGGCGATGATCGAGCCGTCAGGCACGTCGAACATCTTCATCCCGTAGGTCAGGTTCTTCGGAAAGTTCCGCTGGATGAAGAGCCCGTAGACTCCGTAGCGGTTCAGGCTGGAGTGGATGGGGGACACCTCGTCATAGTGGATGACACTCACCAGCGGATGCAGGACGGGAGCCCCCAGAAAGCGGGCGTACACATTGGGGTCGGAAACGGAGAGGATGTTCTTCATAACGATTGTAAAGGTAGAAATTTCCTGTAAAATATCCAATTATCTGCGATATTGGTAGGAATCCGGCCAAAATCGGTAGCAAACTCTCCCGCGGGCTCCGTACCTTTGCAAAAACAAACGGAAGATGAAAAAGTTTCTCTCCTTTTCCCTGGCAGCCCTGCTGCTGATCGCCTGCAAATCGAATACTGAAAATACCATGAGCACACTCACCCTGACCCAGGAATGGGACAAGACCTTCCCGAAATCGGAACTGGTCAACCACTGCAAAGTCACTTTCCACAACCGCTACGGCATAGAGCTGGCGGCCGACATGTATGTCCCGAAGGACGCCGATGGCAAGCTTCCCGCGATTGCGGTGAGCGGCCCTTTCGGCGCTGTGAAGGAGCAGTCTTCCGGCTTGTATGCGCAGCATATGGCGGAAAGAGGCTTCGTGACCGTCGCCTTCGACCCTTCCTTCACCGGTGAATCCGGTGGCGAGCCCCGTCGGATGGCCTCCCCGGACATCAACACGGAGGACTTCCTCGCCGCCGTGGACTTCCTCTCCAACTGCGACCTGGTCGATCCCGAGCGCATCGGCATCATCGGCATCTGCGGTTTCGGCGGCATGGCCGTCAACGCCGCGGCGCTCGACCCGCGCATCAAGGCGACGGTGGCATCGACCATGTACGACATGAGCAAGGTCAATGTCGAAGGGTATTTCGCCAGCGAGGACACGCCCGCCCAGCGGATGGAAAAGCGCAAGGCCCTGGCTGCCCAGCGCACGAAGGACTATGCGGCCGGGACGTACGAGCGCGCCGGCGGCGTCATCGACCCGCTCCCGGACGATGCGCCCTGGTTCGTTAAGGACTATCACGCCTACTACAAGACCCCGCGCGGCTACCACAAGCGCAGCGGCAACTCCAACGACGGCTGGAACGTCATCGGCTGCCAGAGCTTCCTGAACCAGCCCCTGCTGGCCTGGGCCGGC
>ONJB01000030.1 GCA_900318015.1 uncultured Bacteroidales bacterium
AGCTCACGTACTTGCCCAGGTTCTCGCCCGCCTGGCGCCAGAGGCTGTTGAAGGTGCCGGTGGAGCCGGTGAAATGGATGCCGGAGAACCACTTGGAAGCGGTCGCGACCTTGCCGATGAGGGCGCCGCTGCCCGGGAGGAAGTTGATGACGCCGTCCGGAAGGCCCGCTTCCTTGTACAGCTGCATCAAGTAGTAGTTCGAGAGGGTGGCGGTTGTGGACGGCTTCCAGAGGGCGACGTTGCCCATCAGGACCGGCGTCATGCACAGGTTGGAGGCGATGGAGGTGAAGTTGAACGGGGTCACCGCCAGGATGAAGCCTTCGAGGGGACGGTACTCGGTGTGGTTGATGTTCATGGCCCCGTCCTTGGGCTGCATCGCATAGATCTTCGACGCATAGTGCACGTTGTAGCGGAAGAAGTCGATGGTCTCGCAGGCACTGTCGATCTCGGCCTGATAGATGTTCTTACTCTGGCCCAGCATGCACGCGGCGTTCATGATGGGACGGTACTTCGTAGCGAGGAGCTCGGCCATCTTGAGGACGATGGCGGCACGGGTGGTCCAAGGGGTCTCGGACCAGATCTTATGGGCCTTCATGGCGGCCTCCACGGCCATTTCCACTTCCTTTTCACCCACCTTGTGGAAGGTCGCGAGGACATGCTTGTGATCGTGCGGGCAGACGACCGTGCCGGTGTTGCCGGTGCGGATTTCCTTGCCGCCGATGATGATCGGGATGTCCAGGACGGTGTTCCACTGACGCTCGAGTTCGGCATCGAGGGCGATGCGCTCGGGAGAGCCTTCGAGATAAGCTTTCACCGGCTCGTTGGCCGGTACCGGGAAGTTGAGGATTGCGTTGTTCATATCAGTTATGGGTTATTAGTTTCCAATCTTCAAAATTACGCATTTTCGGTGACAAGAAAAAGCCGTCAGCGGCAGTTTCTCCAGAAGAATTCGAAGACACGGCGGGTGATCCATTCGGCGCCCAGATTGTGGGAATAGCCGGGTACGTAGAGCTGCTCGAAGTACTTCTCGTTCTTGATGAGCTCGGACACCACCTGCAAGGTGGAGGCCGGGTCCACGTTGTCGTCAACCTCGCCGTTGATCAGGAAGAGTTTCCCTTCCAGCCGCCAGGCGTTGTCCACGTTGGAACTCTCGCTGTACCAAGGGCCGATGGGATAGCCCATCCACTGCTCGTTCCACCAGATCTTGTCCATCCGGTTGTCGTGGCAGCCGCACAGGGCGACGCCCACCTTGTAGAACTCGGGGTGGAACAGCAGGGCCGCCATCGCGTTCTGGCCGCCGGCGGAATAGCCGTAGATGCCCACCTTGGAGAGGTCCATGTACTTGTACTTCTTCGCTGCGGCCTGCATCCACAGGATGCGGTCCGGGAAGCCGGCGTCCTTGATGTTGCGCCAGGCCACGTCCTGGAAGGACTTGGACCGGTTGTCCGTGCCCATACCGTCGATGGTCACCACGATGAAGCCCAGTTCCAGGAGGCGGGAGAACCGCATCGGACCGTAGAAATCCTTCGTCACGTGGGAATCGTGCGGGCCGGCGTAGATGTACTCCACCACCGGATATTTCTTCTTGGGATTGAACTTGAAGGGACGGTAGATGGTGCCCCAGATGTCGGTGACGCCGTCACGGCCCTTGGCACAGAACACCTCCGGCATCGTGAAGCCCTGCTTCAGGGCCTTGGAGATGTCCTGCTTCTGAATCTGGAGCAGGACACGCCCGTCGGCGGCGGACCGGAGCACCGTGGTCGACGGCAGGTCCGGACGGGAGTAATTGTCCACGAAGGCGGTGTACTGACGGTTGAAGGTCACCACGTGGTTCGCATTCTCCGGGGTGAGGTCCGTCACCTTGCCGGTGGCGATGTCGATCTTGATGACGTGCTTGTCGTACGGATCCTCGCCCGAGGCGGCAGCCAGGCCGTTGGCATTGGCCAGGATGAAACCGCCCTCCTCGTCCACCTTGTGAATCTCGCGGACATTCCATTCCCCGCGGGTGATCTGGCGCATCGCAAGCGTCTTGGTGTCAATGATATACAAGTGCCGCCAGTCGTCCCTTTCCGAGATCCACAGGACATGCTTTCCGTCCTTGAACAGATAGCGCCAGAGGTCGTAGTAATAGACGAACGTGTCGGTCTCTTCCTTCGCCAGCGTGCGGACCTTGCCGGTCGCGGCGTCCACGGCGGCGAGTTCATAGACCTGATGGCCGCGCTGGTTGTACTCGTAGGTGAAGAAGTCCGAATTCGGGGACCACTCGCCCAGGGTCAGGAAATACTGGTCCCGCGGGATGGTCCGGTCCAGGGCGACGGCCTTCCGGGCCTCCACGTCGAACAGGACCGGAGTGCACTGCGGAAGCCGGTCGCCGGGTTTCGCATAGTCCAGCCAGCGGTAGCGGGGCTGCACCTGGTCGTCGGGCCGGGAGACGCGGAGCAGGATCTGGCGCTCCTTGAGCACCTCCTTTTTCAGGGCCGCGAGCTTCTTGCCGTCCGGCGACCACTGGGTCTCCGAATAGGCCTCGCCGTCGGTCCCGTCAAAGCTCAGCTGACAGGGCTCCTTGCCATCGGCCTTGGAAATCCAGACATTGTTGTCCCGGACGAAGGCGACGAGGGAGCTGTCCGGGGAGAAGCGCTTCACTTCGCGCCGGAAAGCGTACTGACTCTCGTCGGAGGGATCGTAATAACCCGGACGGGGCCGTTTCGTGGCCTCCTTGAACTCGTCTTCGGAGATGGCGGTCTTCGTCGTCCCGGACACTTTGTACCAAACCTTGCCGGAAGGTTCGTTCGTCTCGAAGACGAAGGTGTCCTCCCCCGTCCAGACAGGGCGGACGGCGCCGTAATACAGGTCCGTACCGAACTTGGACGCGAATTCCGTGGCGCGATACGCCTGGTCGAAGTCCTGGGCCCCGGCCAGGTGGCCGGAGAGCAGCGCCGCCGCAGCGGCGAGGAAAAGCTTTCTTATCATAACGCGTGGGTGCTTTTCAAGGTCAATGATAGCGGTAGGTGATCACCAGGTCATACTCGGCGCCATGGGCCAGGATCTTGTTCCGGAAGACGATGGTCTTCCCCTTGGCGGCGGCGATGCGGTCCGGGTGCATACCCACCAGGAAACGGCCCTGGTTGGCGCCGGTACCGTCGGGATCGCCGTCATACCAGATCTTGTTGCCGGCCTTGTCTTTCTTGCCGCCCCAGATGTACCACTGCCAGAAGGCCGTGCCTTCGCTCCAGGAGCAGGCCTTTCCGTTGATATCGACCCACATGCCGGGCTTGTAGGAAGTATATTCAGGGACCTTGGTCCCCGTGGCCGTCACGCCGTAGAAACTGTTCTCGTCCAGGTTCCGGACGTCCGCGCCGATGAAGGTGTTCACCTTCGCCACCGGCAAGTCGAAATAGCCCACCGGGAATCCGCCGCGGGAGGCCGCCTCGTCCGTGTCGATGTCTACATCCACTGCGATGGTCGTCCCGGAAAGCGTCCAGGAGAAGCTGCTGCCGACGCCTCCGCCATTGAGGCTGCCGCTGGACGGTGCGCCCAGGTCCAGGACTTCCCCGTCGGCCGAGAACTTGACCTGATAAGGCCAGTGCCGGTCGTTGGCGTTGTTTTCATCCCACAAATGGGTGATATAGGTCGTCGGCGTGCAGGCGATGACCGCCCACACGTATTTGGCATCGGCCGGAACGGTCCATCGGGCCGTGCCGTAGTTGTTGGTGGCGGCCGTCGCCGTCGTGCTTTCGCTGTATTTCCGGGTGGAGAGATCTCCCCCCAAGGAAACGAAGCCCAGGGTCCAGCCGGCCTGTTTGGCGTCGCCGCTCTTGTTGTAGCCGGCCGCATTGGGCATGCCGGCGAAATCCATGGTCAATTCCTGACCAGGAGCCACGGACAGCCGGATGAGGTTGAAGCCGGTCGCTTCCGGGGCCTTGGAAGGATCCACCTTCCACCAACCGGCGCCCGCATCCACTCCCTTCCAGGTGACGGCCCCCGCGTGGCGGGCGCCCTCGGCCTTGATCTGCTCGAAATCCCAGGTGGCCACCCGGGCGGCGTAGTCATAGACCTGGGCATTGAACTCGTCGAGGGTCAGGGAGAAGGTGCTCATGTAGGACTCCATGGAATCCTTGGGCTTCCGGGCGGTATGCCAGACCTTGGACACGGCGTCCAGGCCGTACTTGTCCACCCAGTAGTAGTGGAAGAAATAGCTGCCGTAGCGCATGTCCTCATGAGCGAAGTGACGGTGCGCGTTGTCGCAGAACTCACCGAAATTGTAGTTGGTGAAGGTCTCCTCCGGCACCATCTGGTATGCCATCCACTGGGCGGTCTGCTCCCAGAAGTCGCTGCCGTTCCCCTGGTCATACCGGAACGCCGTCTGCCAGATGTCGGTCGCCTTCTGGTTCAGGATCAGGTCACACGCGACCTGGTACTGGAAGGAGTGGCCTATTTCGTGGGCCACGGTGGCGCGGCTGTTCGCCGCTTCCGGATTCACCCACAGGCAGCCGGTGATGTTGTCCTGGGGGCCGGAACCGTAGGCCGCCCATTCGGTCTGGTGCCATAGGAAGATCTGGAACTTGTACTGGTCCAGATAGGACTTCTCCCCCGTGTTGAGATGGATGAACTTGAGGGTGTTCACATAGTATTTGTAAATCTCCTCGCACCAGTCCAGGAACGCCTTCGTGTCCAGGTGATACGGGCTGGCCACATCGTCCGGATACGCGGTGCCGTAATCCTTGTCCCAGAAAATGATGAAATGCTCGCTTTGGCGGCTGCGTCCGAAATAGTACAGGCTGGAACTCTTGAGCGGATCGTAGAACGTACTCGTCACATTCCCCTCCCGCGAGCTCTTGTAGAACTCGGAGTTCATGTGGATCTTGTCATAGTCGGGCACGTCGGTGGGGAGCAGGTCCCCGCTTGTCGGGGTTAGCTCCTTTTTCTCCGGGGGCGTCGGTGGCGTCGGCTCCGGTTCGGGCTGCTTCTCGCATCCCGCCACCAGGAGGATGGCGGAAACGGAAAGCAGAGAGAGCAATGAACGGAATCTCATCGTGTTGGTATGTTAATTTGGCAGCCGCAGGGCCGGTCAGGGCCCTGCAGCCGAAAGAGAATCGATTAGTCGACGACCTTCATCGTGAAGTTGAAGGCCTTGCCGCCGAGGATAGCCTTGGAGGTCACCGTCTCGCCGGGCGTGTAGGTGTTGCCAGGGTTCTTGCCCACGTAGAACATGTTGTAGAAGCCCGGGAACTCATGCTCCTGCGTCGTGTAATACTGCCAGAAGGAGTAGCCACCTGCGTTACCGTCCTGTCCGAACCACATGCCCGGGACGTAGGACGTCCAGCTCTCGAGCTTGGAACCATCGGCACCGATGGGATAGAAGCCGGCCTCGAAGTCCTCGGTCAGGGCATCCACGTCAATGCCGAAGGCCTGGTTCAGGTACACCTCGTTCAGCGGGAAGCCGACCCAGCCCCAGCTGTCGTCCTTCGCCGCCGCGGAAACCTCGGCCACGATGTCGACGCCCGCATCGGTGATGGTCCAGCTGTAGTTGTGCGGGCCGATCTTGCCGGTCTTGGCGGTCGGATACGCATCGTGGAAGGTAACCTTGACGGTCAGGAGCTTGTCGCCCAGCTGCGCCTTGGACACGACGGTACCGGCTTGCACATTGCCCGCGTTGGTTCCCACGAGGAAGAGGCCTTCGGTGAAGTGGTCCTCATACTTGTGTTCGCCCCACTGGTACCACCAGTACATATGCCCGGTGCTCCAGCCGGTCGCGTTGCCGTCGGCATCCACCCACTCGCCGGGCGCGTTGGTCGTCCAGCCGCCGGACGGGGTTCCGTCGGCATTGAGCGGATAGAAGTAGGACGTGTCGAAGAGCTTTTCGATGTCGTCGATGCCCAGGTAGGCGGTCATGATTTCCGTCGGGATGGTCGCCGCCGTGAAGATCCAGTCTCCGTTCTCCTTGATGGTCGGCAGATAGGCATCCACGTCCACGGTCAGGCCTTCCTCGTCGAAGTACCAGGCGATCTGGTGGTCGCCGTCCGCGCCGCCGCCGTACGGATACGGGGTGCCCACGCCTTCCACGACGCCCTCGGGATAACCCTCGGTCTCGGGAAGGATCCGCTCCTGGAAGGTGTAGGTGATGGTGACAGGATACTCCTTGCCGGCGCCCTTCATCATCGCCGTCGTGGAGAAAGGCTCCTCGAAGGTAACCTTGGACACGTTCCCCGGATTGCCACCCACGACAAAGATGTCGGGATGCTTCTCATAATCATAGTCATAGCCGATGACCTTGCCGTTCTTGTCGGTCTTGCCGCCCCAGACATACCACTGCCAGTAGGCGACGCCTTCGGACCAGCCGGGGGCCGGCAGGCCATTCTCATCGACCCACATGCCCGGCTTGTAGGAAGTCATCTCCTCCACCGGATCGCCGAAGTCGTCGAGCGCATAGAATGTGCTCTCGTCCAGTTCGGCGGGGTCGAAGCCGGCCACTTCCTTGAACTGGGCGCGCGGCAGGTCGAACCAGCCGATCATCCAGTCGCCGGAGTCGGTCCATTCCTCGGTGTTCACCTCGACGAAGATCTCCAGGCCGGACTCGGCGGCCAGCGTGTAGCGGTAGTTGCTGAGGCTTTCCTCGATGTGGTAATTGTCATCGTCGTCCCAGACGAACTTGCTGAGCTTGCCGGAGCCTTCCACGACGGCCTCGGTCTCGGCATAGTGGAAGTTGACGGTCCAGTCATAGGTGGTTCCGTTCACTTCGATCTTGGCCTTGGAAGTGACGGTCTTACCCGCCACGGCCGCGGCATTGGCCGGCTGGCAGCCCAGGTAGATGATGCCCGGGTAGTCGCTCTGGCTCATGTCATAGGAAGAGCCCTGGCCTTCCCAGACATACCACTGCCAGAAAGCGGAGCCGGCGCTCCAGTTGGAGGTGGCGCCGTCGGCGTCCACCCACATGCCGGGTTTATAGGAGCTGAACGTTACTTTGGAGCCGTCCGGATCCACAGGGTAGAAATTGGCCTCGGTCAGTTCCGACCGGACATCTACGCCGAAGAACTCGTTCATCGTGGCGATCGGAAGGGTGAACCAGCCGATGCAGTATTCGCCGCCGCCGAACTCGTCGTCGCCGTGGATGTACTGGCCGGTGTCGATGTAGGCGTCGATGAGGATCGTCGTCCCCTCCGCCTTCCAGGTATAGGTGCTGTTGGTTTCCGCAACGCCGTTGCTGCCTTCCTTCTCCAGGTTGCCCTCGCCTTCATAGACGATCTCCGGTTCCGGTTCGGGTTCGATGGGAATGCCGTCCTTCTCGTAGAATTCCTTGGTGTGGCAGGCGGTAAGCGTCAGCGAGGCAAGCGCCATATATACGAATATCTTTTTCATATCGTTGTCTCCTTATGCATTACATGTTGGCGGGAATCGGGTCGTCGATGGCCACGTCCGCGGCCATCTTGTTGTTGGCCGAGACATAACCGGGATTCTGACCGATGTTGTCGTTGTCCTGCTGGGTTCCCTTGTCGATCGGGAACAGGCACGTGTGATTGTCGCCGATAGCCTTGTGGTTGAACCAGTTACGGGTTCCGAAGGTACCGAAGCGGATCATCTGCTGGCGGCGGAGGCCCTCCAGGGCGAACTCCCAGCCCCACTCGTCGTACATGCCGGCGAGCTCGATGGGCTCCTTGTCCGCACCGCTGGACTTGTACTTCGTCGAAGCCTCCAGGGCCTTGTACACCTCGGCCCAGTCGTGCGGCTGACGGGCCGGATCGGCCGTCCAGCTGCTGCCGTCCTTCATATAGCCGTTGCCATAGATGTTCAGCATGTCGGTGGTGATGTCGCCGAAGTTGGCCACGCCGTACACCATCTTGGACTTGGTGGACTTGAGGTCGGCCAGGGTGATGGCGGGCGCGCTGCGCTGACGCACGGCGTTCACGAGGGCGTCCGGCGTATCGCCGTAGCTCGAGGAAGCGCCGCGCAGGATGCACTCGGCGGCGGTGTAGTAGGCCTCGGCCAGACGGAACCAGGACACGTCGTTGGTCCAGTGGGAGGTGGAAGTGGCGTCGAAGTCGATCTGGTACTTGGACTGGCGGCAGCCGAAGTCCACGCTGGTGATGGTCTCCTTACCCTTGGCGCCCGTGATGGACGGCAGGTAGTTCAGGCACCACCAGGCAATCTGGTCGCGCTTCTCCACGGGAACGCCGTTCTCCACGTCCTGCAGGTACTTGGTCGTCTTGGAGTCGTTGTCCGACCGGTTGGGCGTGGCCACGAACTGCGGTCCGTAGAGCCAGGTGTCGGTCAGACGGGTGTCGCCTTCCTGATAGGAATTGATGAACTGAGGGTTGGCGCAGTTGCCGCCCCAGGTCGTGGTAGCATAGCCGAAGTGCGCCTTGCCCTGGGAAGGAGGATAGAACTTCATCGCCATGTCGAACACATGGGCACCCGTGTTGTACACGTTATCGTACGGAATAGCGAAGATGATCTCCGTGTTGGCCACGGCGGAAGCGTCGTCGAAGGCCTGGAAGTTGTCCAGGTACTTGGCGGACAGCTGATAGGGGCTGTTGTGGATGATGTCCTCGGCCAGTTTCAGCGCCTTGTCATAGGCCGGCGTGCCGGTATAGACCTCGGCGTTGAGATAGACGCGCATGAGGGCCATCTTGACACCCCACATGTTCAGACGGCCGTACGTCGCGGCGGATTTCTCCTCGCTGAGGATGCCGTTGTCAATCACTTCCTGAAGCTGCTTGGTCACGAATTCGAAGACGCGGCGGCGGGTGCTCTGCTTGGGCAGGTCGGTCTCCTTGTAGGAGGTGACGATGGGCACGTTGCCGTGGGAATCCAGGAGGACGGCATACCAGACGGCGCGGACCGCCTTCAGTTCATCGAGGATGGCGTCCTTGAGGTCACCGGTGTTCAGGGAGCCGTCCTTCACCTGGTCCATGACCCGGTTGGCAGCGTTGATGCCGGTGAACGCGTAGTAATAGAGGGAGGAGGGAGAGCCCGGGTCGTCGGCATACCAGCTGTGCTCGTGCATGCGCTGGTACACACCGCCGTCCACCCAGCCGTTCGGGCGGGCCGGGGTAATCACCACGTCGGCGCCCTCTTCCTGAGCGTCGAATATGCCGTACCAGTCCATGAAGGCGCCGAACTCGGAATAGGAGCTCGCAAGCAGGGCGGCCACGTCCTGGTCCGTCGGATTGAAACTCTCCTGGAGAATCTCGGAATAGGCCTCTTCCTTGAGGTCGAAGCAACCGGTCAGGCAGGAAGCGGAAACCGCGAGGATCGCAAGGGATGCAAATATCTTTTTCATGGTCGTGTCGGTTTAGAAGGTGAGGTTCAGGCCGAAGGTGAAGGTACGGATGGTCGGGTACTTGTCCCGCTCGTCGGTACCGGCGTCGAAGCCCGTGATGGGAACTTCCGGATCCAGGCCGGTGTAGCCGGTGAAGGTGGCCAGGTTGTGGATGCTGCCATAGGCGCGGACACGCTTGATGTACTTGTTCTTGAGGTTCAGCGTGTAACCCAGGGTAAGGTTGTCGATCTTCCAGTAGTCACCATCCTCGATGTAGTAGCTGACGATACGCTGGGTGTCGCCGATCTGGACTTTCTCGCCGGTCTTCTCGCCGGTGCGGGCGTCCACCACGTCGAAGTAGTCGAACGCGCAGTTGAGCGTGTTGTAGAGGATGTTCGGGTTTCCGTAGAACATCTTCTGGAAGTTCAGGATCTGGAAACCGAAGGCGCCGCGCATGGTGACGTTCAGGTCGAAGCCCTTGTAGCGGAGGGTGTTGTTGAAGTTCAGGAAGATGTCCGGAACGCCGTTGCCGAGGACCTGCCAGTCGGTGTAGCCGGCATCGGCTGCGAGACCGTAGTACTTGCTCACCACGTTGCCGTCCGCATCGCGGCGGAGACGCTCGACGACCCATTTGCCGCCGGCGTCGAGACCCACGGAGCGCAGGTTGAAGAAGTTGCCGATGGGCTGTCCCACCTTCACCTGGTGCGTGGTCTTCTGGATCGGCTCACCGGTGTAACCGGCGTCGAAATAGTCGTTCGTGCTCTGGAACTGGTCGTTGGAAATGGAGAGCAGTTCGTTGCGGTTGTGCGAGAAGGACACCTGCGAGGACCACTCGAAGTTGCGGGTGCGGACCGGGATGGCATTGATAAGCACCTCGACACCCTCGTTGCGGATCTGGGCGACGTTCGCCATGATGGAACCGTAGTAGTACGGAGGGGTCGGGACGGAGTAGTAGTACAGACCGTCCTTGGTGTCGCGGCGGTAGACGTCGATGCTACCGTTCAAGCGCTCGTCGAACACGGAGAAATCCAGACCGACGTTGTACTCGTATTTCTTCTCCCAGTGGAGTTCCGGGTTGTCGTTACGGGTAGGGACGATGGGCTGGATCCAGGTGCCATTGTAAATGTAGTTGCCATCATAGTCAATGGAAGCCAGCGACTGGTACGGGCTGGAGATGTCAATACCGGTGATACCGAAACCGGCGCGGAGCTTGAGGTTGTTCAGCCACTTCACGCCCTTGAGGAATTCCTCGTTGTTGATACGCCAGCCGGCGGAAATGCCCGGGAAGTAGCCCCACTTGTGATTGGCGCCGAACTTGGAGGAGCCGTCCACACGGAGGGAGGCCATCAGCAGGTAGCGGTCGTCATAGTTGTAGGTGGCCCGGCCGAACAGACCGATGAGCTTGGACATGCTCTTGTAGGAGGACATGCTGGCGGTACCGTCCTTGAGGCCGTTACCCTTTTCGAGGGCGTTCCAAAGGTAGCCGTCATTCGGGAAGTTCCAGTTGGCGGCGCTGAAGTTCTCGCTGTAGCCGTCCTCGTAGGAGTAACCGGCGACCGCGGTCATGTGGTGGTTGCCGAAATCGCCCACATAATTGGCGCTGAGTTCGAGCATGTTGGAGGTGTAGTCGGAGGCATTGCGGCCGGCCTGGCCGTTGCGCGCGCTCTTGGTCGTGCTCTCGTCCTGACGGGTGTTGTAGTAGCCGCCGATGGCGCTCTGGCCCTTGCGGACATACATCAGCTTGAAGGTGAGCGGGTCGATGGGCTTGAACTCCGCGGTGCCGTTGAAGCGGACGTTGCGGTTGCGGTACATGCCCAGCTGCTCGTTGATGATGGACATTGGGTTCGCATACAGGTAGATGTCCCGCAGCTGATAGTTGCCGTCCTCGTCGTAGATGGGCTGGAGCGGTCCCTGGATGCAGGCCTGGCGGTAGGCGTAGGCCGCGTCGAAGCGGGACTTCCGGTTCATTTCGTTGGCCATCACCTCGGCGGAAACCTTGAGCATGTCATCCAGGAAATACTGGGAGACCATGGCCCGGGCGCGGATGTTGCTCCGGCCGGTGTTCTTGATGGTACCTTCGTTGTCGTTGTAGGTGACGTTGGCGGTGTAGAAACTGTGCGCGCCGCCGCCGCGGACGGACAGGTTGTGGTTCTGGGAGATGCCGATCTGGCTGATCTCCGAGAGCCAGTCGGTCTTGGTCTCGTTGGGGAGCTGGCCGTTGGCGCCCTGGAAGCTCCAGCCCTCGGCCCGGCGGGCGAGGACATCGTCAGCGGACATGAAGTCCGGACGCTTGAGCCACTTGGAAGCGGTCACATAGCCGGAATACTCGACCGTGGCCGGCATTTCGCGCTTGGCGTTGCGGGTGGTGATGATGATGACGCCGTTGGTACCGCGGGTACCGTAAATAGCGGTCGCGGAGCCATCCTTCAGCACGTCGATGGACTCGATGTCCTCCGGGGCGACCGTGGAGAGGGAGCCCGGGATGCCGTCCACGAGGACGAGCGGAGCGGACGAGCCGTACAGGGAGGAAGTACCGCGGAGCATCACGGAGGAGGAAGCGGTCGGATCACCGGAGGAGATGGTGATCTGCAGGCCGGCGACCTTGCCCTGGATGAGCTGGCCGGCATCGATGACCGCGCCCTGCGCGAACTCGTCGGCCTTCACGCTCTGCACGGAGGACGTGATGTCGGCCTTTTTCTGGGTACCGTAGCCGATAGCGACGGCTTCCTGCAGGAAGGACACCGCCTCCTGGAGCACGACGTCGATGACGGCGCGGTTCCCGACGGTCTCTTCGACGGTCTCATAGCCGATGCAGGAGAACTGGAGAACGGAGGAGGCGCCCTTGACGGTAATGACGTACTTGCCGTCAGTACCGGTCACGACACCGTTCGTCGTTCCCACTTCCACGACGCCGGCTCCGACGACGGGCTGGCCCGTTTCGTCGGTGACGGTTCCCCGCACCGTCACGGCCGCCATCGAAGGGATGGCTGCCAGGAGCAGTGCCAGGGTCAGACAGAATTGATGGAATCGTTTCATACTGTTGGTTTAAGGGTTAATTATGATGATTAGTTTTCGAGTTGCCGGTTCCGGCGCAAGCGGACCATCAGGACACCGTGGCCGGGAATCTCGGCCTGCAGGCGGTCCGTCGACCGGCCGATGTCCTTGTGCTGCCAGAGGTCGCGCACGGTATATTCCCACTTGCGGAAATTGACGTCCCGGGCGAAATACATCGTCTGGTTCCGCCAGTTGTAGTCCAGTTTCCAGGGCGTCTCGCCCCGGTTCATGAAGCAGACGGCAATCTCCCCGTCGGCGAGGGGCTTCGCCCAGATTTCCTTGTCGCCCATGTCCATGAAACGGATGCCCTGCTTGCCGAGGGGATCCTGGTTCACGGCGATGACTTCCTTGTTCGTGAGGATCTGCCGCGTCTTGTAGTCCATCTCGCGGAGGTCGTTGCCGCTCATCAGCGGGGCGGCCAGCATGCACCACATCGAGAAATGGGTCACGCTCTCGTCCCAGGTGAGCTCGCCGTTGCCGACCTCCAGCATTTCGGCATCGTTCCAATGGCCGGGGCCAGCATAAGGATATAGGTCCGCGGCGGCGTCGATGCACTGAAGCACGCCCACGCCGCCCCAGTCGAACACGCCGTCGTAGATGGCCCGGATGTCCGGGGTGACGCGCCACAGGTGGCCGATGCCCTCGCCCCATTCCCAGGGTTTGTTCTCGCCCCATTCGCAGATGGACAGGACGATGGGGTGGCCGCTGGCCTTGATGGCCTCGGACATCGTCTGGTAGGCGGCCTTCGCATTCTGGCCGTCATTGGCGCACCAGTCGTACTTGAGATAGTCCACGCCCCACTTCGCATACTGCAGGGCGTCCTGGAACTGATGGCCCTTGCTGCCGGGACGACCTTGGCAAGTATAGGAGCCGGCGCAGGAGTACAGGCCGAACTTGAGGCCGAGGCCATGGATGTAATCGGCGAGCGCTTTCATGCCGGAAGGGAAACGCTCCGGATCCGGGACGATATTGCCGTCGGCATCGCGGTCCACCTGCCAGCAGTCGTCGATGACGATGTACTCGTAGCCGGCGTCGGCCATGCCGGAGGCGGCCATCGCATCGGCCATCTCCTTGACGAGCTTCTCGCTGACGTTGCAGCCGAACTTGTTCCAGGAGTTCCAGCCCATCGGCGGCGTGGCCGCGAGGCTGCGGTACAGGGAATCGGAAAGCGGTTGGGGCTTTTCCTGGGCAGCCAGGCACAGTCCGCCCAGCAGGAGGAAAAGGGAAAGGAAATGCTTGCCAGTCATAGTGTCATTAGCGGTTCTTCGCAAATGTATCGAATTACCCGCGCATTACTTGACAAGGAAATCCAATTCTTTTGTAAAATCGTCCAAGATGAGAATGGGGCTTATTGGGAAAAGGATTATCTTTGTAGGACCATGATGAAAAAGACTTTCCTTTCCCTCCTTCTGCTGCTGGCCTTCTCCCGGGCCGGCCTGGCGGCCGAAGGGGCTTTCCGCCACTATACCACCCGGGACGGACTTTCGTCCAACACCGTCCAAGCCCTCATCCAAGACCGCGCCGGACTCATCTGGATGGGTACGGCCAGCGGCCTGGACAGCTTCGACGGACGGGAGTTCATCCACCATGCCTTCCCCGCCGGGGAAGACGACTATATCCGCCAGCTCTTCCAGGCCACGGACGGCATGCTCTGGATCGGAACGGAAAGCGGCTTGTTCCGGTACGATATGGCCAACCCTCCGGAACGCGTTTCCGAGATCCCGGAAGCGCTGGTCACCGGTTTCGCCGAAGACCGGGACGGCGCCCTTTGGATCGGTGTCTGGGGCAAAGGCGTCTTCCGGTATGCCGACGGATCTTTCTCCCAGTTCATGGACGGGCATCTGGTCGAAGGGCTACTGGTCGACCGGGACGGCCGCCTGTGGGTCGCCGACCAGTCGGAGCCGCTGGGGCTTTCCCTTTACAACGCCGCATCCCGGACCTTTTCCGCGCCGAACCTGGTTTTCCAGGACTGCCGGCCCACGCGCATCTGCGCCCTGGATGTGGACGAAGAAGGTGACCTCTGGCTCGGAACCTGGGACCTCGGCATCTACCGGCTGGAAACTGATACCCGGACCGTCTTTCCCGCCGTGCTGCCCGGAGACGGACTCGACCATATCCATTCCCTCACCCACGAATCTCCCCTACATCTGCTGGTAGGGTCCGACGACGGTCTCCTGTCGGTCAATCCTTTGACCGGAGAACGGACCCATTACCGCAATGACCGAAGCGATCCGGCCTCCCTGTCCAGCAAGTTCATCTATCCGATTGTCCGGGACCACGAAGGCGGCCTGTGGATCGGCACCTATTACGGCGGCGTCAATTATCTGCCGCCCACCGCCGGACAGTTTTCCTCCGTATCCCTGTCAGAACTCGTCCATGGGGGCGAGGACTTCGTGGTCAGCTGCCTGTGCGAAGACCCGGACGGGACGGTCTGGCTCGGTTCCGACAACGGCGGCCTGTTCCGGTACGACCCGGTCCGGAAAACGGCGGTCCGCCTGCCGGGTCCGCTGTCGACGCTCAACGTCCATGCCCTCCTCCGGCAGGGGGATTTCCTATGGATCGGCACCTATTCGCAGAGTTTGTTCCGGCTGCACGTCCGAAGCGGAGCCATCCGGCAGTTCGGGGCGAACGACGGACTTGGCGACCCCAGCACCTATGCCCTCTTCGTAGACGGCGGCGGGAACTTCTGGGTTGGAACCCAAAGCAGCGCGTGCCGTTTCGACCCCTCCACGGACCGCTTTGTCAAAGAATGGGATACGGATGCCTGGATCGGGGATATCGCGGAGGATGATACCGGTTCCCTCTGGTTCGCCACCGCCCAGAACGGCCTCCTGCAGCGGGCGCCCGACGGCACCTGGACGGAATGGCCAGCCCACCCGGGCGGGCTCCCCGCCAACCAGGTCCATTATCTGCTGCCCGCCCCGCACGGCATCTATGCCGGCACCAAGAAAGGACTGATCCTCCTGCAGGACGGAAAGATCACGCCGGTCGTCCCGGACATGGACGTCCGATACATCGTCCAGGACAGGAATACGCTCTGGCTCGCCAGTTCTTCCACCATCGTCCATTTCCGCCCGGAGGACGGACGACTGGAGCAGTTCGGCGCCAATGACGGAATCCGGGTCGGGGAGTTCTCCCCCTCGGCCGGTCTCACCGCCCAGGATGGGACCCTCTATCTGGGCACCACCGAGGGATTCGTCTCTTTCTATCCCGGACGCGTCCGGGAGAACGACATTCCGCCGCCGGTTCTCTTCACCCGATTCCTGGCCAGCAGCCAGGACGGGACCGAGAACGTCTTCCTGGCACAGGGGAAGGAGGACATCTCCCTCTCCTGGCGGCAGCGGGACATCCGCATCAGTTTCGCCGCCCTCAGCTACAGCGCGCCGGAGAAAATCCGCTACGCATACCGGCTGGAAGGACTGGATGAGGATTGGAAGGGACTGGGAAACCAGAATTACGTGGCGTTGAACCGGCTCCCGGCCGGAAAATACCGGCTGCAAGTGGCCGCCACCAACAACAGCGCCCTTTGGAACGACGAAGGAGCGGAAATCTCCTTCATCATCCGCCCTCACCCGCTGCTCTCGAATATCGCCCTGGTCCTGTATATCCTTTTCATTGCCACTTTGTTCTACCTGGCAGGGCGCTGGTGGCTGAAACGGGAAGAGCGGAAAGCGCAGGCCCGATACGAGGAACAGCTCGGCGCCGCCGTCACCCTGGTGAAAGAGGAGGAGCGCGACGACCGCATCCGGTTCCTGTCCGCCCTGTCTGACCAGCTGGAAGCGCCGCTCTCCGGCATCGGCCTGCAACTGGAACGGCTCAAGGAGCATCCCAAAGGCGAGGCCAAGGGAGACCTGTCCATCATCGAAAAGAACCATCGCATGCTCCGGACCATCGCCTCGAACCTGCGGCAGCAGCGGGACGCACTCACCGGCGGGAAACGACCGGAAGAGACGGAAGCGGCGCCGGATCCGCAGGAAGATTTCCTGCTGCGCCTGGACAAGCTGATTACGGACAACATCGCCAATCCGGACCTGTCCGTGGAATTCCTCGCCCGGGAAATGGCCATCTCCCGGTCCGGCCTCTTCGCCAAGACCAAGGAACTGAGCGGGGAAACACCCAACAAACTCATCAACCTGGCCCGGCTGAATCTGGCAGCCAAACTCCTCACGGAAGGCCGCCACTCCATCGGGGAAATCTGCTACATGACAGGCTTCTCCTCCCCCAGTTATTTCTCCAAGAGTTTCTTCGCCCAGTACGGCGTGACGCCTCACGACTGGACGCAGCTGGACAAAGAATAAGGGGGACGGCCCGAAAGCCCTCCCCCTTGATCTTGGCGCTGTGACCGGCTACTTCACACCGGTACGCTTGTCCCACCAGAGCTGCTTGCCCCAGACATAGTCGACGATGCCCTGGGAAGCGGCCTCGACGTTCTCCTTGTTGTAGGTGAACTGGTTGTTCGGGTACGGCATCCGGAACGGGACGTCGGTGTGGACGTTCTCGCCCCAATAAGCGTCGGAACGGTCGCCGGGATACTGGCGCTCACCGGCCTTGCAACCGGCATTGGCATAGATCGCGGCGGATTCCTCAGAGTAAACAGCCGTCTGGATGTACTTCGGATAACCGGTGCGGCGGTACAGGGACCAGGCCTCGTTGACCTCCTTGTAGAGGGCCACCCACATTTCGTAGAACAGACGGTCCTCGGTGCCGTCCCAGGCACCCTTTCCGGCGAGGTACGTATCCGCGGCATTGTCGGCCAGCTGACGGTCGGCAGGAGTCCAAGGATCGGAAATCGCCTTCTCTCCCGCGAAGGAAAGGCGGACCGCCTTTTCATACGCGTCCTTGGCGGAAAGCGGAGTCTGCCAGCCCTTCAGGGCGGCCTCGGCCATCATGAAGTAGGTTTCGCAGGCCTTGTAGTAAGGCGTGAAACCGGCGTTGTTGGCCGTCATGTAAGCCTCACCCAGGAAGGAATAGCGGACCTGGTTGGAGAGCTGCTGGGAAGCGATGCCGTGCTCGCCGCCGCGGTAGGTGGCACCGTCTTCGCGGCAAGGCTGGACATACACCGTCAGACGGGGATCCTCCATGGCCAGGAGGTGGTTGACGAAGATCTCGGAGACGCACCAGTCGTTGGGACGGGTGCGGAACGTGCTGCGGAACGGCTCGAAATAGTCGCCGCTGCCCTGCCACCAGAAGAGGGCGCTCTGGCTGTTTTCCTCGATGACGGGATACTTGGACGGGTTGTTCAGGATGGACTCTGCAAGGCCCTTCGCTCCTCCCCAGACGCCGGAAAGACGCAGGGCGTAGCGCAGACGCAGGGAGTTGCAGAAACGCTGCCACAGTTTGGCGTCGCCACCGAAGAGGAAGTCTCCGTCGCCGATGGAGTCGGAACCGAGACCGGCAGCCCAGCTGTCGGCCACCTTGGCGAGCTCGTCCAGACAGGCGGGATAAACATCCTCCTGCTTGTCATACTTGGACTTCAGGATGCCTCCGTCTTCCGGAGAGCCTTTCCAGGCCTCGGAATACGGCATGTCACCAAAGCAGTCGAGGTTCCACAGGAGCAGGAAATTCTTGTACACGATGGCGGCATTGTGGATGTTCTTGGTGGCGGTTTCATCGGTACGCGCAATCACGTCGTTCAGCTGCGTAGCGGACCAGTACACCCGCTGCCACTTGTTGCCGTAGGTGTTGTTGGTCGGGATATAGTCATTGTACTGGTCGATGTAGCTGAGCTTGGACATATAGCCCGCCCAGATGGTCGGTCCGGTAATATCGCCGATCTGGACTGCGGTCTGCGACAGGACGTAGGCCAGCATGTTGGTCGTCGGAACGGAAGTATAGGCATCCGGGTCGGTGTTGATCTTCTCGAAATCCTTGGTGCAGGCGAAGGCGAGAACCAGGACGGAAGCCAGGACGGAATATTTCAGCATGTTTTTCATATCAAATCCTCCCATTGATTAGAATGTAAGGTTCAACTTGACACCGAAGCTGCGGGAACCAGGCACCGAAGCCTGCTCGAAGCCCATGCCTCGGGTATCACTGGAGACACCACCGGTTTCCGGGTCGATGCGCATGTGGTTGGACTTGTCCACCCACAGCAGCGCCACGTTATTGGCGATCAGAGAGATGGTAGCGCGCTTGATGACCTTGGAGTTTTCCAGCAGCCGCTTGGGAAGCTGATAAGTCATATACAGCTCGCGGAGCTTGAGGAAGGAGCCCTTGAATACGGCGAATTCACCGGCGTTGCCGCCGCCCCACTCGAAGAAGTCTTCGGCGCAGGTTTCGACGTCGTTGACCACGTACTTGCCGTCTTTCAGGGTTACGAACTGGTAGTCGGTATAGACATCCTTACCGGCAACGATGGGGCGCTCACGGACGCCGCCGTCCGCCGTAATGGAGGCCAGGCCGGCGCAAACCGCGTGGCTCATCGTCTGGGACCAGATATCACCGCCGATGCGGAGGTCGAACATGGCGCCGAAGCTCAGGTTCTTGTAGCTGAAGTCGTTGCGCCAGCCGGCGAGGAAGTCGGGCGTCACATTACCCACCACCATGTCGCTCTTGGTGCCGATCGAACCGGAACCATTGACGATGATGGCACCCACCTGGTCGCTGGTAGCCTTGCCATCGGTCACATCCTTCTCGGTCACCCGGTTGAGGCCGGTACCCCGGATATCACCCCAGGGGCCGCCCACGGAGGCGAAGGTGCCATAACCCCAGGTCCAGCCCATCTGGTACTTCTCGAGACCCTCGTACAGTTCCACGACCTTGCTCCGGTCGCGGGAGAAATTCACCGTGGAGGTCCAGTTGAAACCGTTCGCGTTGCGGAAGATGTCGGCGGCAAGCTGGATTTCAATACCCTTGTTGTCGATCCGGCCTGCGTTCACGAGCATGGAGCCGAAACCGACGACGTTGGAAGTGGTGACGGAAAGGATCTGGTCCTCGGTCTTCTTCTGGTAGTAAGCGACATCCAGGTGGAGGCGGTCGTCAAACATGCCGATTTCGGTACCGATCTCCCAGGAAGTCACCTTCTCCGGCTTGAGGTCCAGGTTCGGATAGGTGTAGCTCTTGTACATCTGGGCGACGCTGTTGAAGGCGCCGGCGGAATAATAGTAGTAGGAATTCCGGTAGGCGCTGGTCGCGGAACCGACCTGGGCGATGCCGCCGCGGAGTTTCCAGAAGGAAAGGACGTTATTGGCCTTGAGAGCCGGGAAGGACTCGGTGACAATCCAGCTCAGCGACACGGACGGATAGAAGAAGGCCTTGCGGATGGTGGAGCTCCAGTCATTGCGGGCGGAGGCGTCCAGGTAGAGCATGTTCTTGAATCCGATGGAGACGTTGCCGTACACGGAGTTGGACCGGATATGGCTGTGGTCCATGCTGGTCACGGCGTCACCCACCTTGTTGCCGATGGTATAGACACCGGGGATCACCAGCGCATCGGCCCCAATCTGCTCATAGAGATACTGGGCGTCGCGGTAGTTGGCACCGAGGATGGCGGTGATGTTGAAATCGCCGATGGTCTTGTTCGCAGAGGCGAGAAGGTCGGCATTCAACTCGGTGTTGGCGATGTCCGTGGAATAGAAGGCACCCTCCGGGTCATCGAGTTCGAAGTAGGTCTTCTCGAACATGCGGGAGTTGTAGTAGTCGAAACCGAGACGGCCTTCGATCTTGAGCCAGTCGAGCGGGTTGAAGTACAGGGACGTCTTGCCGAACATACGGTCGCGCTGGTAGCTGTTCGTGTTCATATAGACGTTGAAGTACGGGTTGATGTGGTAGCTGGAGTTCCAGTTGTACATCGTGAAGTTGCCGGCGGCGTCCTTCTGGTCCCAGTTCTCCTTCATGGACTGCATGTTGATCTGACGGCCGCTCCAGGCCACCAGGGAGTTCAGCGGGTTGTTGCCGCGGTAGCCCTGGTTCACCAGGTTGTCGCTCTCGGTACGGGTGTAGTTGCCCGCGAAGTCGAAGGAGAAGAAGCGGTTCAGGGTCATCTGCGTGTTGAACTGGGCGCCGTAGCGGCTCTGGTCCGTATTCGGAACGGTACCGGTCTGGTTACGGTAGGACAGGGAAACACGGGTCGTGGACTTCTCGCCCCGGGACTGCAGGGAGATCATGTGGTTCTGCGTGATACCGGTCTGGAAGAAACTCTTGATGTTGTCCGGATGGGATACCCACGGAGCCTTCTGGCCGTTGCTGTCGAACTGGACGAACTGGAGGCCGGCGTCGAGTCTGGGACCCCAAGATTCGTCGTTACCGTCCTGGATACCGCCCCAGTTGCCGTCGACATAGGTGAAGCAGTTCTGCTCGGCATAATCCTGATAGGACAGGGTGCCGCCGCCATCCTTATACCACTGATAGTGCAATTCGTCACCGTCATAACCCTGACCGTAGCGGTTCTGCAGCTTGGGGATGTTCGCCACGCGGTCGAAGGTGATGGAACCGTCGTAGGAAATCTCCATGCCGGCGGACTTCTTGCCGGTCTTGGTGGTGATGAGGATGACGCCGTTACCGGCACGCATACCGTAGAGGGCCGCGGAACCACCCTTGAGGACGGAGATGGACTCGATGTCTTCCGGGTTGATATCGTTCAAACCGGAACCGAAGTCCACGCCGCGGTAGGTGTTGTCACCGGTACGCTTGGTATCGTTGGACACCGGAACACCGTCCACGACGATCAGCGGCTGCTGGTCGGCGGAGAGGGAGGAGTTACCACGGACGGAGATGCGGGAGGAGGCACCGACGGAACCGCCGAAGGTGTTGATCTGCACGCCGGCGACCTTACCCGTGAGGGCGCTGGTGACGCTCGGGGCGCCCGCCGCCATGAGTTCTTCCGACTTCACTTCCTGGATCGCGTAGCCGAGGGCTTTCTTTTCACGGGTGATACCCATGGCGGTCACGACGACTTCGTTCAAGGCGTTGAAATCGTTTTCGAGGACGACGGTGATGCCGTCCTTGGCATCGACCTCCTGGGTCTTCATGCCCAGGCAGGAGACGATGAGGGACTTGGCGTCAGCGGGGACGTTCAGAGAGAACGTACCATCCGCGCCTGTGACGGTTCCCAGGGTCGTGCCGTTCACGATGACACCGGCGCCGGGGACCGGAGAGCTGTCTTCTGCAGAGATGACCTTACCGGACACCCTGCGCGTCTGGGCCATGGACAAAACTGTCATCAGGCTCAGCGCCACCAAAAGAAGTACTCTTTTCATACGGAATTGATTAGGTTGATAATGAATGAGTTGCTGATAAAAAGAGAGCACTTTCAAAAGCAATGGCTGTTGAAAGAAAAGAAGGAGAATCCCTTATTCTGACCGAATTTCGGAGAATGAGATAGCTTTTTCATCTTGCCAAATGTAAGTAATTGTTTTTACAATTACAAACACCGACCGGGGAAAATACTCCCTATAGCCTTACAGGTAAGGTTTTACGAAATGCTTTTGGTAATTGAAAGTCAGTTATTTCCCTATTTTACCTCCCACTCGTAGAGGCCGGCGGACAGTTCGTCCGGAAGGTCCACTTCCAATCTGAGCGCCGTGGTCGTGACCGGGTCGAAGTCCACCGTACTGGCATTGCCTTTCACCGTAGGATAACCGGCGGCGCCCGTTACCGGCACCCAGGTTCCTGCGGCGTTCTTATACAGGATGCGCCAGGCCTTGGGGACGGAGCAGCCGCCCCAGGGCTGGTCGTCGAACCACCAGACGGAACTGCGGGACACGGTTGCCGGCGCCGAAAAGGTGTAGGTAATCCACTCGGTTCCACCCTGCTTGGGCCACCAGTGGTAGTAGGGAGAGGATTCATCCCCAGGGACCAGCCGGTCGTTGATGGCGCTGATGGAGCGGGCCGGGGTGGAAGCATCGATCTTGGCGGTGGAAGCGATGGTCGCCGGCTTGCTGGGTTTGGTGGCGCGGAGGTCCTGCGGGAGCCAGACCGTCATTTCCCCGCTTCCCCGATGGCACCAGGCATAGTACGGGATGAGGGTCAGGTCCACGTCTTTCACTTCGAGACGGCCATCCTTCCCGAAGGCAAGCGTCTGCGCCTTCGTCGCAATCTTGTCCAGGCCGAAGAGTTCGTCCGAATGCTTCACGGTGAACTGCGGCTCCTGGTTCATCAGGACGCTCCGGACAGAGAAGCCCGGATTGTCCGGCCATTCGGCGCAGTACACCACGGGACCGCGCTCCACGGCGATGCGGCCGACATCGGCCTTCACCTCGGAATGGGCTTTCACGACGCGAGGTTCCAGGTCGAAATGGACGACAACCTTGTCGCCCTTCTTCCACGGACGGGAAATCGTGAAATAACCCTGCTCGAGCGCGCTTTCCACAGGAACGCCGTTCACCGTCACGGTATAGCCGGGATGCTTCCCGTCCACATAGGTATACAGGTCGGAAGGAACCACGTCACCACGGACCCAGCCGGGGATGCGAACCTTGAGGACCATCTCCTTCTTGAGGGTGGTCTTGTCGATGGTGATTTCGATGTCACCGTCATACGGATACCCCGTCTTCTGGGTCAGGGTGACGGCTTTCCCGGCAATCTTCTGCGTCATGGTGTTGGGCATGAACAGATTGACATACAACGCGTTGTCCTTCACGGCGTAGACATAGCCCGGGACCGAAGGGATGAAGCGGCAGATGTTGGACGGGCAGCAGGCGCAGCCGAACCAGGCCTGGCGCTGGTGCTGGCCGATGGACTCCAGCGGGTTGGGATAGAAGAAACCGTTGCCCTCCAGGGAAACGCCGCTGATGAGGCCGTTGTAGAGCGTGCGCTCCAGCACGTCGTAGTACTTGGCGTCGCCGTGCAGGAGGAACATCCGGTAATTGACATAGACATTGCCGATGGCGGCACAGGTCTCGCAGTAGGCGCTCATGTTCGGGAGCTGATAATTCTCCCCGAAAGCCTCCCCGTTGTTCGTGGCGCCGATGCCGCCGGTGATGTAGAGCTTCTTGGAAACGATATTCTCCCAGATGCGGTCGATGGCATCGATATAGCTCTGGTCCCCCGTGAGGGCGGCCACATCGGCCATGCCGGCGTACATGTAGGCTGCGCGGACGGCATGGCCCACGGCCTCGTCCTGCTCCAGCACCGGGACATGCGACTGATTGTACGGATCATTGTGGCCCGTCTTGCCGCGCTCGTCCAGGAAGAACTTGGCCTCGTCCAGGTATTTCTTCTCACCGGTGGCGAGGTACAGTTTCGCGAGGGCCATTTCGGCGATCTGATGGCCCGGAATCACACGGGCCTGGCCCGGGCGGGCGCCCACTTCGCGGACGACGCAGTCCGCGTAGCGGATGGCGATGTCCAGGAAGTTGCGCTTGCCGGTGGCCTGCCAGTGCGCGACGGCGCCTTCCACCATGTGGCCGAGGGTCGCCCGCCCATTCGTGCGGATGCTCCGGATTCATCGTCCGGGCCGTGTACAGGTAGCCGTCCGGCTCCTGGGCCGCGGCGACGATGACGAGGACGCTGTCGATATAGGCCTCCAGTTTCTTGTCAGGATAGGTCTGGAGCACATAGGAGGCGCCTTCGATGGTCTTATAGACATCGGTATCGTCAAAAGAGAAACCCTTCACCTCATACCCGAGGTTCACCGGCGAATGCATCTGCTTTTCCGCCTTCACGAAGTTCTCGTACCGGCCCTCGCTCTCGCACTTGGAGAAAGCGAGCGGAATCGTGACTTCGCGGGACGCTTTCAGGCGCTGCCCCCAGAAGGAATCCGGGGTCACCTTCACGCTCGTGAAGGGGACGGGGTCGATGGGATAGCCGCCCGAAGCGGGCTGGGCTGCGAGGGTGACGGCGGCGAGCAGGCCGACCAGCGGGAAAAACAGCTTTCCGGTCATGGTATGGGGAATTTATAAGGTTTTCAGGGCTTCTTCCAGGCGGGTCCGGGCACGGTCGATGAGGTCCTTCGTGCCGGAACCGTCGTTGACGTACTGGATCACCATGTCGGCGAAGTCGATGGCTTCGCGCAGGCGGGTGTTCTTGTTCGGGATTTCCTTGGTCTCGACGACCAGGCGCAGCAGGGCGTCCAGGTCCTCCGGCTCGGCCAGGTTGCCGGGACGCATGGTGTTGATGGCGGCATTCAGGGCCGAGGTGACCTTCGTGACCTCCTCCTGGCTGAGCGTGCGGGGCTCCGCCGCGTTCACCGCCTCGGCCGCCTCCAGTTGCTCCAGCATCCGGGCATAGCCGTTCGGGGCCCACGGAGCGAAGGCGGGAACCTTGGTCTCCAGGGCATTCCAGGCATCCTGCGCCTCCACGCGGGAGCGGGCGATACGGATGGCCTGGTCCAGGTACGTCTTGTCCACACCACGCGCATTCTTCGCCTTTTTTCCCTCGTTCAGGACATTCAGACGCAGATAATGCGTGCTGTGGTCCGTCATGTAATAGTCGGGATAGAAGGTCTTGTCGCCCAGGGTGAGGGTATAGACGTTGCCGTCCGTGCCGGCATCCGCCGTGTGTCCCTTCAGGACGATGTCGCTCAGGTCGGGATCGAGGTCGAACTCCGCCTGCTCCCAGACCGTGATGTCCGGCGTGGCCATCACGAGGGGACCGTACATCAGGACGCCTTCCCACATCGGGTCGAACGGCGTGCGGGCCTCGTTCACGCCCGTGGCGGCGAGGTCCATCTTGTCCGGGCCGAAGTTCAGGTGCTTCCCGAACGGCATCGCCACCTCCACCTTGTCACCGGCCTTCCACTCCCGCTCGGGGATCTCCACGTAGGAGCACGGCTGATAATCGGCCTTGAGCTTTCTGCCATTGACCTTCACGCCGAACCCTTCCGTGGCCCAGTACGGGACCCGCAGTTTGAGGGCGAAGGTACCACCCTTTTCCACGGTGATCACGGAGGATTCCGCCGGCCAGGCGCATTCCTGGCGCAGGGAGACGCCCTTCTCGTCCCAATTCGCGACGGTGGGCAGGTACAGGCCCACCCAGAGGGTATTGTCGGATACGAAGTACGCCGCCTCCTGGTACTTGACATGGTTCTCCGCGCCCGTACCGCCGCAGCAGGTTTCCTGCGGGGTCGGGCTGCCGAACGGCTTTGTCGCGTTCATGCCCACGGCATACTGGTAGCACACGCCGTACTCGTGCGGATCGACCGATCCCACAAGCTGGTTGTACAGCACCCGCTCGTAATAGTCCATATACCGCGCATCGTCCGGATTGTATCCGTTCAGGTCCTTGGTAAGCTTCGCGAGGTTGTAGGCGCAGCAGGTCTCGTTGATGTCCGGGTTCGGGAAGAGATTCCGCTGCCGGTCGGACTGCACGCTGGTGTTCATCGACAGCATCTGGGAATAGGGCTGGCGGAACATTTCGCCGTTGCCGACGCCGCCCATCGCATAGGCGTACCGGCCCTGGACCAGGTTCCAGAAGTTGCTGGCAATCTGATAATAGTAGGGATTCCCGCCCGCCCGGTACAGGTTCAGCGCGCCCACGATCATGGGGATGTGCTGGTTCGCGTGGCGGGTGCGGATGTCGTCAATGTTCTTGGAAAGCGGGTCGTAAAACGCGGGCGAATCAAAGCAGCCCGCGGCTTCCACGAGATGCGCCTTCTCCTCGGGGTCGGTAACCATGCCGGCCAGCCGGGAGAGAACTTCCTGCATGCCGCCCACTTCACCGGCGATGTACATGTTCCACATCTCGTAGCGGTTGCCGGGACGGGCCTGACGCTCCGCCTTGTCCCCGTCCATCTTCACGTACGTGCGGTAGTGCAGCCGGTTCCACACCCAAAGGCCCATGTCCTTCGCGATGAGGAGGGCCTTCGCGGCAATCTCCTGGTCGTCGATGTTCGTGGCGATGTCCACGAGTCCTGCCAGCTGCTTGTGGATGGTATAGTACGGGGCCCAGACGCCCTTCTCATTATTGTAAGGCGCGTATTTTTCGATGAGGACCGGATGCTGGGCGGGAATCGCGTTGATGTATCCGTAGCCATAGCTCCGGCAGTCCTTCTTGTACTTGTCGAACGCCGCCCAGGTGCCTTCCAGCTTGTCGAACTCGGCCTCCGGGACGAGGTCCCGCGCCTCGCGGTACCGGCCCAGCTTGCTGGCCCAGACGAACGTCATCTCCTGACAGGCGCGGAGTTCGTCCACCATCCGGCGGATGCGGCTGCGGAGTTCGTCCTTGAGGGCAGGATCGTCCGTGCCCGCGAAGGCGAACGCGAGGGCGGACATGTAGTGGCCCGTCCCGTGACCTTTAAGTTTCGTGGTGGGGGAATCCCAGCCGTTGGACCGGGTATAGCCCTCCGTGGGCAGGCCGTAGGTGTCGCGGTAGTTATACAGCTGCTGGGTGATGTCCAGCGAGAGCAGATTCTGCACGTCCAGGTCGCGGTTCGCGGTGAGCCGGTTGTCGCCGATGAGCCGGACGCTCCCGAGCGGCAGCGGCCGGGCGACCGGCTCCTGCGCCGGCGCGGCGGGTTTCCCCGCCACCACCGTCACCTGCGCCTCCACAGGGAAGCCGTTCTCCGTCGAATTGTCTCCGAGGACATATCCCGGGACGGTATAGGCCGATCCCACCGGCAGGGCCGCCTCCTCTTCCTCGGTTTCCCGGAGCGAATTCGTCCACTTCACCTGGCGCCATTCGCCGGAACGGTCCGCGTAGGTGACCCAGACCTGGTACGGCAGCACCGGCGCCGTGCCTTCCGGGGCTTCGACCCGGACTTCCGCGACGGTGCGGATGGTTCTCCTGGCGCCGCAGGCGGTCAGCAGGAGGAGGGAAACGGACAGCAGAAAGAGAACGCTGAAAGGATGACGGAGTCGCATGGCAAGTGGTTTTAGTGCTGTCCAAAGGTACGAAAAAACGGACAACTCTTTGAAAGAATTGTCCATTACACTGTAAAAAACGTCCAAAGGAAACGTCAGAGGAGGACGGCGCCGAGAATCATCAAGGGCAGATAGACCAGGACATCCACCACGAAAGGAACCACCAGCCAGCGGTAGGGGCGGTAAGCATCATACGGAGCGGGCAGGGTCCGGTTCGTGTCCACCCGGTAGCATTCACCTTCGTCATCCAGGTAGAAATGCGCGTACCGCCGCGGGCTGGCCGACGCCTCCGGGGCCAGGATGTCGTAATCGGGGCTGCTGTAGTCCGGCGTGGACTCGTAGACCAGGATGCTGCCGCCTTTGCCGTCCGGGTCGATGCGGTCAGGGTCGCCCATCGCCCGCATGATCTCCGAGGTGGTCCGGCCCTCCCAGGCCGCCGTCCCGTCCACCGCCGAAACGCGGCGGGACGACCCGCAGGCCGTGAGCAATGCCAGGGCCGACAAAAGAAGGATGAAGTGTTTCATGGCTGGTATCAAAACAAAAAATGTGCAAAACAGGGGCGTTTTGCACATTAATTTGCGGGGGACGGGGTCCTTACACCTCCGTCGCGGTAGCAAACTCCTTCAGGAAGCGCATGTCGTTCTCGAAGTAGTGGCGGAGGTCGTTGACCTGCCACTTGAGCATCGCGATGCGTTCCACGCCCATGCCGAAGGCGAAGCCGCTATAGACCTTGGAGTCGATGCCGCTGGCCTCGAGGACGTTCGGGTCCACCATGCCGCAGCCCATGATCTCGAGCCAG
>ONJB01000029.1 GCA_900318015.1 uncultured Bacteroidales bacterium
TCAAGTAGCCTCACATACTTAAGGCGGTCCGCATAAGTGTGCTTTTTTCGCATAACAAAACCCCGAAAGTTTTTTGTCTAACTTTCGGGGTTCATGTCAGACGGCGGGCCTTTTTCGTCAGGAAGCGGTTCGTTCCCGTTAGAAACGGATATAGGACATGAACCAGATTTCGTTGAACTGAGGGGTCGCCAGCAGCTTGTTGTTGTGATGGCGGTACTCCAGCTGGAAGTTCAGGTTCTTGTGAAGCCGGAAGTTCAGGCAGGCGGAATACATGTCGTGGCTGGTATCGGACTTGCCGTTGGCGCGGAACTCATCCCACTTGGCATACA
Organism: uncultured Bacteroidales bacterium; assembly: GCA_900318015.1. Classification (GTDB taxonomy): domain Bacteria; phylum Bacteroidota; class Bacteroidia; order Bacteroidales; family UBA932; genus Cryptobacteroides. The sequence goes on from ONJB01000029.1 coordinate 330, forward strand.
CCTTGAACCAGTCCGCGACCGGGATACCGACCGTGACATACAGGGCATCAGCGGCGCCGCTCTGTTCCTTTTCGCCGGCGATGGCCGTCGCATACTCCGCGCGGAGCGTCCAGTTGTTGACATCATACTTCAGGCCGGCGCTGATACGCTCGCGCTTGAGGGTCGTGCCCGAAGCATTCACCCAGTTGCCCTTCCAGCCGAAAGCGCCGAGATACAGGCCCTTGACCGGCTGGATCTGGAGGGTGCCGATGATGTCCTTCGCCTTGTTGGCATCGGCCAGATTGATGCCCTGGCCGTTGTACACGCCCAACTGATAGTGGAGCAGGCGATACTGGTCATTCGCCATCGGGATGAGGTCGCCCTGGATCTGGATACCCTGGTCACGGCCGCCCATGTTGGCTTCGCCGAGACGGTCCCCCATGCCGGACATCTTCTGGACGAGGAAGGAGTAGTCTCCCACACCCACATCCCAGGGATTCATCGGATTCTCGAAGGTGAAGGCACGCTTGAACTGGCCCAGTTTCACGGAGAACTCCTTGTACTTCGCCCACTCGACATAGAAATCCTTCGTGTGCGGACTGGAGCCATTGACCTGGAGCTGGATGCGGTACTTGAAGTCGTCGAAGATGCTGCCGTCCACATACAGACGGATGAGCCGGCAGTTGAAGCCAGGGCCGCCGTGGGCGCCTTCCTGGTCGCTGTACTTGTAGCCTCCGATGATGTAAGCGCCGAACTTGGGCTTGCTCACGAAATCGGACACCTTATAGCCGTATTCGGGTTTCTGGGTCTCCTGCGCGAAGGCGGAGAAACCGGCTGCGGACAAAAGCGCCGCCAATAAAACGATCGTTTTTTTCATATGATATCAATATTAGATTAAGCGAACGGGAAAAGCTTGGTAAGCCAGAAATAGCCGAGGACGAAGCCGACCAGGCCGATGATCAGACCGATCCGGGTCATGTCCTTGGTCTCCACCATGCCCGTCGCGGAAGCGATGGCGTTCGGCGGCGTGGAAATCGGGAACAGCATCGCGATGGAAGCGCACATGGCGATGAAGACGATCATCGCCTGGGTGCCGCCCAGGGCGAGGAACTGCGCGTTGTTGGCTGCCTCGGGATCGGCCATGCCGTTCGCAACCACGATGAGGATCGGGATCAGGAGGGCCGCCGTGGCGGAATTGGAGATGAAGTTGGAGAGCAGGTAGCACACCAGGCCGGCGACGATGAGCACCAGGACGACGGACATGTTACCGAACGGAATCGCCTGGATCAGGACCTTCGCCAGACCCGTGTCCTGCATCAGGTAACCCAGGCAGAAGCCTCCCGCGACAAGCCAGAGGACATTCCAGTTGATTTCCTTGATCTCCTCCTTGCCGAACAGGCCCGTCGCCGTGAAGACGGCCAGCGGGATCCACGCGACGATGTTGGAGTTGATGCCGGTCAGCTGCTCGGTGGCCCAGAGGAGGATCGTCCCGATGAAGGTGATCCAGACCACATACAGTTTCCAGTCCTTCTTCTTGTTGCTCTCCGGGATCTCCAGCACGAGCTTCTTCGTCTTGAACGGGAAGAAGAGGCGCAGGAGGACCCAGGCGATGAGGATCATGATGAGCACGTAAGGGATCATGTGCACGCACCATTCGCCGAAGGAGATGTCGATGCCGGCCTGCTCCAGGGCGCCCTTCGCGGTGGCGTTCGGCGGGGTGCCGATCGGGGTGCCGATACCGCCGAGGTTCGCGGCGACCGGGATGGAGAGGGCGAGGCCCACCTTGCCCTTGTCATCGGCCGGCAGCTTGGAAAGCACCGGGGTGAGAAGGGCGAGCATCATCGCGGCCGTGGCCGTGTTGGACATGAACATCGAGAAGACGGCGATCATCAGGAGGAAGCCCAGCAGGACGACCTCGGGCTTGGTGCCGAAGAGTTTCAGCAGGGCGCGGGCCAGGGTGACGTCCAGGCCGTAGCGCTCCGCCATGATGGCGAGGACGAAACCGCCCAGGAACAGCATGACGACCGGATCGGCCATGGAGGACATGATCCGGGCATACGGGACCAGGGTGCCGTATTCCGGGTCGCAGAAGAAACCGATACCCTTGTTGGACACCGTCAAGAGGGCGATGACGATGACCAGCAGGGAGGTGGTCCAGTTCGGGATGATCTCGAAGATCCACATCAGCGCGGCGAACACGAACAGGGCGATCACGCGCTGCTGGACGACAGTCAGGGCCTCGATGCCGTAGAACGACACCGGGACGGCCCAGAGAAAGATGGTGATGAGCAGCACAAGCGGCAGAAACACACCATACTTGAGGTTGAATTTCTTGGCCATTATCTGGATTGTTTATTTCTCATAGGTAAAGCGGATGTCCACCGGAATCTTCTCGAGTTCCAGGGAGACGATGTCGGCCTCGATGCCGGGGCTGACGACGCCGTACTTCGCGATGGCAGAACGGGCGGCGTCAAGGTCGCCGAGGGCCTGGATCCGGAGGATCTCGGCGCCGAGGGTCTCGAGGGCGGTCCAGGTCTTGCCATAGTCGATGGCGTAGCGGCCGGAAGCCTTGCGGGTGATGGCGCCGCTTTCGACCAGGTAGTTATAGACGGCGATGTTGGCGATGCCGGTCGGGTCCGCCACGCCGAAACGCGTGGAACGGATCGTATTGGTGACGAAGGTAGCCAGCACGTCCTCCTTCTGGATGAGGGCAGAGACGCGATGGGCGTCGACTTCCTTGGCGCAGAGATAGGTGCCCAGCACATTGGATTTCGCCTTCTCGACGGTCAGGGCCTCGTTGCCGAGGGCCTCGGCGACAGAGCCTTTGCCGTTCACGGTCTCCTTGACACCCAGTCCCTTCGCGATCTCGCGGAAAGCGATGATCCAGTAGAAGGCGCTGGCGTCCAGATGGGCCTGATGCTCGCCCTCCAGCAGGGTCATGCCCACCGGGAAGACGGTGCGGTTGAACTTCTCGCGGATGACGTTGTCGAAGAGGATGGTGCGGGTGCCCAGTTCCTCCTGGACCTTCGCGTCATACGGGAAGTTGATGGCGATCACCTTGAAGCCGGCATTGGTGTAGCCGCTGCAATAGAGCACGTTGCAGGAGAAGATATTGGACTCGGCGCCGGGGACGAAATCGCGGTGCGCCGGGTCGCCGGGGAGCATTTCCTGGAATTCCGGAAGCCGGGCCGAGAGGGCGTTCAGTTCCTCGGTGCGCTCCAGGTTCTTCAGGAGCACATAGGCGCCGTAGGAGGCCTTGGTGCCGTACAGGGCGTCGTCCACGGCCTCGTTCGGGCCGATCACGAGATCCATCTTGCTGTCGGTCATCTCCAGCCAGGCCTTGTCGCTCTCATAATAGTCGTCGGTCTTCAGACCCTCGATCTTCTTGAGGAGGTATTCCCGGACGCTGGGCTTGATGGTAATGTCCGCGGCCGCCTGCAGATAGTCGGCGATCTTGCCGATGGACTCGGCATACGCGTCATGATACCAGACAGTCTTCAGGGAATCGCCGTCACGGACGATCAGGGTGTAGGGGCTGGACTTGTACGGGCAGGGATAGGCCTCGAACTCCGCTGCGGTCAGGTCGGCCGGATAGAAGCCGGCCCCGGCGGGCTTGGCGCCATACCCTTCCACGAAAGGCTTGCCGTCGATGCGGTCCCAGGGACCGTAGTTGATCTCGGCATAGAGCTGGGCGGCGGGATCGGCGATGGAGCCGAGGAGGGCTTCCTTGTCGCCGAAATTCTGCTTCCAGTAGATCTTGTCCACTTCGTCAGCGGCGAAGCGGTACAGGTTCAGGACTTCCTTGCCATTGTCGGTGATGCCCGAGAGGTCCGGAGCGGGAATCTTCACCACGGCGTAATTCTCCACCAGCCTGTCCGCCTTGGTCCTGTGCGTTTCACAGGAGACGGCCACGAGGGAAAGGAGCGCCACGGCGGCTGCAAGTTTTCTCATATCGTCGGTTCTTGAATCCTAAATAATTTACAAATGTAGCAATTCTCCCCGATATAAAAAAAGAGGATGGCCCAAAGGCCACCCTCTCCAAGATGAAAACCAGATGATTTAGATCGTTCCCTGTTCGAGCATGGCCTGGGCGACCTTCATGAAGCCGGCGATGTTCGCGCCCTTCACGTAGTCGACAGAGCCGTCCGGCTGGGTGCCGAACTTGACGCACTGCTCGTGGATGGACTTCATGATGAAGTGGAGCTTGGCGTCCACTTCCTCACCGCTCCAGGAGATGTGCTCCGCGTTCTGGGTCATTTCAAGACCGGAGGTGGCGACACCGCCCGCGTTCACGGCCTTGCCAGGGGCAAAGAGGATGCCGTTGTGCTGGAAGAAGTGGATGGCGCCCGGCTGGCAGCCCATATTGGAGACCTCGCAGCAGCACCAGCAGCCGTTGGCGGCCAGTTCCTTCGCGTCGTCCTCGGAGAGTTCGTTCTGGAAGGCGCAAGGGAGAGCGATGTCCACCGGGATGGACCAGGCCTTCTTGCCGGCGGTGAAGAACGCCTTGTCGGGGAACTCGGTAGCCATGTCCTCGACCATGTTGCGGTTGGAGGCGCGCATGACGAGCATGTAGTCGATCATGTCCTTGGTGATGCCGTCCGGGATGAGGCAGACGCCGTCCGGACCGGAAATCGCGACGACCTTGGCGCCGAGCTCGGTGGCCTTGGTGGCGGCGCCCCAGGCGACGTTGCCGAAGCCGGAGAGGGCGATGGTCTTGCCCTTGATGTCCTTGCCCGCCTTCTCGAGGAGGTGCTGGGTGAAATAGAGGGCGCCGAAGCCGGTGGCCTCCGGACGGAGGATGGAGCCGCCCCAGGTGCCGCCCTTGCCGGTCAGCACGCCGGTGTTGTACTGGCGGGCCAGCTTCTTGTACATGCCGTACATGTAGCCGATTTCACGGCCGCCCACGCCCACGTCGCCGGCGGGAACGTCCTGGTCCGGGCCGATGCAGTTCCAGAGCTCCAGCATGAAGGCCTGGCAGAAACGCATGATCTCGTCGTTGGACTTGCCCACGGGGTCGAAGTCGGAGCCGCCCTTGGCGCCGCCCATCGGAAGGGTGGTGAGGGCGTTCTTGAAGGTCTGCTCGAAGCCGAGGAACTTGAGCATGGACGGGGTCACCGCACGGTGGAAGCGGAGGCCGCCCTTATAGGGACCGATGGCGCTGTTGAACTGGACGCGGTAGCCGAGGTTCGTCTGGACCTCGCCCTTGTCGTCCACCCAGGTGACCCGGAACGTGAAGATGCGGTCCGGCTCGACCATCCGCTCGACGATCTTCGCCTGCTCGAACTCGGGGTGCTGGTTGTACACCTCTTCGATGGATTCGAGGACTTCCTGCACGGCCTGGAGATACTCTTTCTCAAGCGGGTACTTGGCCTGGAGCTTCGCCATGATGTCTTGTGTTCTCATGATAAATGCTTTGTTTAGTGTTTAATTATGAAGTTTAAGGTTATGTGTCCAAATAAGCATACAAATGTAAAGAATAAAAAGATATTTCCCAATAGATATTAAGCGAATGTTTGTATCTTTGCAGCCAGAACGAACGATTATGAAAAAGGATTTCAAAGACAGGCTGGGCTCCTGCGTGAAGGACCTCACCGGCGCCGAAATCAAAGGCATCACCATCGACGAGGAAGGCGGCCAGGTGGCCGTCGTGCTCGTCCCCGGACGCGGCCACGGGCGGGTCTCCCTCTCCCAGCTCCCCGACGTCCTGAAAGTGGCCGACGTGGACATCGTCGGCGGCGACATCACCCTCCTGGGCGCCTATGCGGGCGTCCGCGACTTTGTCGAATCATGGAACCTGGAGGCCGACGATCCCCGCATCGGCCGCTTCATCGAGATCCTCCGCCGCGAGACCCGCGGCGAAGTGACGAACGTGGAATTCCGCTCCGGCGAACTCCTCTACGAACTGACGGTCCGCACCCTGGACTTCACCGCCCCGGAATACGTCTACATCGAAGGCGTGGACTTCCGGAGCCGGGTCCTGTACTGCTACACCTTCGTGGAAGACATGAACGACATCCTGGAGACCGATTCCTTCTCCATCCTGGGGTACCCGTTCACCGGGTCCATCAAGAGCTAAAAAAACTCCGGCCTTCCGGTCGGAGTTTTTTATGCGTTGACAGGTCGATTACTGGGCGGCCTGGGCCTGAGCCTGCGCCTGGAGCTCCTGCTGGAGCTGCTCGAGGGTGCGGCCATCCTTGATGCCGAGGGACTTGCGGGCGGCGGGGGTCAGGTCCACGACGGCGGCCTCATCGAAATAGAGGGCGGAGCCGGTATCGAAGACGGCGATGATGCCCTGCGCCTTCGCGAGGTCCTGGACAGCCTTCTGGGCCTTCTCCATGATGGGGTTCATCAGTTCGGCCTGCTTCTGCTGGAGTTCCTGGGAAATGGTCTGCTGGAATTCCTGGATGCGGTTCTGGATGTCCACCAGTTCCTTCTCCTTGGCCTCCTTGATCGCGGCGGTCCAGGTCGCGGACTTCTGCTGATACTGGTTGGCTTTGGTCTGATATTCCTCGACCATCGAGGAGAACGTCTCCTGGGCCTCGTTCTGCATCGCGTTGATCTGTTCGCGGGCGGCGTCGGCCTCGGGGGCGAGCTGATAAAGTTCGGTGAAGTTGACACGGCCGAGCTTCTGGGCGGAAGCGGCGAGGGTCAGGAGCGCCATGGCGGCAATTGCAAGAATCTTTTTCATATTACGTTGTAGTTTTTAGATTTCGTGTCGGAAGGGGTTAAGGCAAAAGTTGTACCAAACGCTAGAACTGTTGTCCGATGACGAAGTGGAACTGGCTTCCGCCGTTCTTGGTGTCGTCGAAGCCGTAGCCCCAGTCGACGCCCAGCAGGCCGATCATCGGGAGGAACACGCGGACGCCTACGCCGGCGCTCCGCTTGATCTGGAACGGGTTGAACTCGCGGATGTCCGCCCAGCAGTTACCGCCCTCGAGGAAGCCGAGGACATAGATGGTGGACTGCGGCTCCAGGATCACCGGATAGCGGAGTTCGACCGTGAACTTGTCATAGATGTTACCCGCGTACGTGCCGCTGGAGCTGTACGGAGTGACGCGCATCGGAGTCAGGGAATAGTCCTCGTAACCGCGCAGGGAAATGATTTCCGAGCCGTAGGTCATGTAGCCCGACATACCGTCGCCGCCCACCTGGAAGCCTTCGAACGGGGAATAGCCCCAGTTGCGGTTGTAGTAGCCCAGGAAGCCGAACTGCGCACGGCTCATCAGGACGAGGTCACCCACCAGCTTGGTGTAGACGGCGCCGCTGAACTTCCATTTGTGATATTCGATCCACTTGTAGCGGTTCGCCGAACTCCATTCGTTCTGGATGTTTCCGAGGCCGTCCATGTAGGTGGCATCGTAGTTCACGTCCTTCCAGCTGTTGACCTTGACCCTCTCCCCGTTCTTATAGGTGTACCTGCGCAGGAGCGAGTACGGCGGGGTGAGCTGCAGGGAAGCGGAGAACTCGGATCCCTGGCGCGGGTAGATCTGCTGGTCGGAGGAGTTGCGGGTCAGGGACAGGGTGTAGCTCAGGTTGTGGGAGATACCGTCCGTGAAGGCGAAATAGCTCTGGTACCAGTTCGTGAGTTTATACGTCTGCCAGCTGAGGCTGTTATACAGGACAAAGTAGTTGTCCGGCCACTTGAGGCGGTTGCCGAGTCCCGCGTTGAAGCCGAAGACCTCGAACATGCGGTCCGTGGAGAGAATGCCGATGTACAGGTAGGAGTCCGTCATCCTGGAATAGTAACCGGAGAGGCTGAGGGACGTCGGTTTCTTGCCGAAGAGCCAGGGTTCCATGAAGCTGGCGCTGAGGGTCGTGTAGTAACGTCCGTTCGTCTGGAAACGGAAGGAGAGCGTCTGGGCGTCTCCCAGCGGGACCGGGCGCCAGGCCCCCTTCTCGAACATCCGGCGGGTGGAGAAGTTGTTGAAGCTCACGCCCGCGGTGGCGACGAAGGTGTTGCCGCCCCAGCCGCCGGAAAGTTCCAGGGTGGAGGACGGTTTCTCGGTGACGTTGTACACCAGGTCCACGGTGTTGTTCAGCTGGTTGGGGATGATGTTGTAACCCGTGCCGTACTGCATGATGGCCTCCGCATCGAATTGGCCGAGGGAGGCGATTTCACGGATGGAGCGCTCGAAGTCCGTCTGGCTGAACAGGTAACCCGGACGGGTCATGATCTGACGGCGGACCACCTTCTCGTTCGTGAGGTCGTTGCCGTTGATGATGATGTTGTTCAGGATGGCGGGCTTGCCCTCGGAGATGCGCATCTCCACATCGACGGAGTCGTTCTGGATGTTCACCTCCACCGGAGTGACCTGGAAGAACAGGTAGCCGTTGTCCTTGTAGAGCTTGGAGACGTCGTAGTCCGTCTGCTTGCCGCCGCCGTGGAGGCGCTTGTCCATCGTGACCATGTCATAGACGTCGCCCTTCTTGATCTGGAGGATCTCGTCGAGGATCTCGGACGGATAGACCGAGTTGCCGGTCCAGGTCACGTTGCGGAAATAGTATTTCGGGCCCTGGTCGAAGACCATGTCGATGCCCAGGTGCTTGGGGTCCTCGTAGTAGATGGAGTCGCGGACCAGGCGGGCGTCCCGGTAACCGGCCTCGTTGAAGGCCTCCAGGACGGTCTTGCGGTCCGTCTGGTACTCCTTCTCCTTGAACTTCTTGGACTTGAAGAAGTTGTACCATTTGTTGGAATGGGTTTCCTTCATGGACTTGGCGAGCTTGTATTCCGTCACGTCCTCGTTGTTGCCGGAGAAGTTGATGTCCTTGATGCGGACCTTGTTGCCCTTCTTCACGTCGAAGTTCACCCGGATGGCGCTGCGGATCATGGTATCCTTCTGCACCTGCGTGTCCACCTCGACCAGGAGGTAGCCCTTTTCCTTGAAATAACGTTTGATGATATCCTCGGAAGTGCGCTGCACGTAGTCGGAGAATTCGCGGCCCGGACGGAGGTTCAGGCGCTCCTGCAGGTCCTTCCGTTCACCGGACTTGACACCGGAATAGGTCCACCGGGATACCCGGGGGCGCTCCTTGATGATGATCTTGAACCAGGCGGTATCCTGCGCCGCGCTGAGCGAGTCCACGACCATGGCCACGTCCTCGAAGAAACGCTGGGCGACCAGGCGCTTGACGATGCCGGTCACCTCCTCGCCCGGGACGGTGAGTTTCATGCCGTTGCGGATGCCGGTCAGCTGCAGGACCTGGTTCGCGCCGAAGTACTGGTTGCCTTCCACGCCGACGCCGCCCACCACGTAGGTCTTGGGATTTCCGTAATCTATCTCGATCGATTCCCGCTCCGTCTGGGCCCGCAGGGTACTCCCCGCGAGGCCGGCCAGCAGGAGGCAGGCCATCATCTTGCGTATCGTCATCATTCTGCTCATTATCCTGCAAAGATAATTCTTTTATTTCACTTTTCCATATCTGCGGTCCCGACCGGCGTAGGTTTCGAGGGCAGCGCGGAACTCCGGCTTCCGGAAATCGGGCCAGAGGACATCGGAAAAGACGAACTCCGTATAGGCGCACTGCCACAGGAGGTAATTGGAGATGCGCTGCTCCCCGGAGGTGCGGATCAGCAGGTCCGGATCCGGGATGCCGGCCGTGACCAGGTAGCCGGAAAAGTCCTCGGCCGTCAGGTCCTGGACCCCGTCGGCGCCTTTTTCCGCCGCAGCTTTCTTCATCGCCTGGAGGATGTCCCATTTCCCGCTGTAGCTGAGGAAGACGATCAGGGTCATCCGCCCGCAGGCGGCGGTTTTCTCCATGAGGGCGTCGATGGCGGCGTTCAGGCTGTCGGACAGCCGGGCGCGGTTCCCGAGCACGACGAAACGGACGCCATTGTCCATCAAGGTCTTCACCTCGCCATGGATGGCTTCCATCATCAGTTCCATCAGGCGGTTCACTTCCGCCTCCGGCCGGTTCCAGTTCTCCTCGGAGAAGGCGTAGAGGGAAAGATACTTCACTCCCGCCTCCACGGCGGCTTCGGTGCAGGCGCGGACGCTCTCCACCCCTTCCATATGTCCATAGACGCGCTCTTTGCCCCGGGCTTTCGCCCAGCGCCCGTTGCCGTCCATGATGATGGAGACGTGCTGCGGTACGTTGTCCATACGATTGTTTATCCGTTGTTTCTCATGTCCTCGCCCCAGAACAGCCTGGAGGTAAGCGCCCGGACGAAACCGGACTCGGCGAGCCGGATACGTTTAAGCGAAAATTGTGCCATCTCCACGTGGATGGTCCAATCCTGTTCGATTTCCATCGTCTGGTTGTCGGTGGACATGGTGGCCACCCCGTCCCGGCTTTCGAAGGCGATGTCCACCTTGGTGGATTCGGGAATGACCAACGGCCGCACATTCAGGTTGTGCGGGGCGATCGGGGTGATGATGAGGACCTTGGTGTCCGGCATGCAGATGGGGCCGCCGGCGCTGAGGGAATAGGCGGTGGAGCCGGAGCAGGTGGAGACGATCAGGCCGTCGGCCCAGTAGGTGGGCAGCGTCTCGCCGTTCAAGGTGACGCGGATGCCCAGCACGGACGGGCCTTTGCGGTGAATGGCCACCTCATTGACGGAATAAGGGAGCATCCCGATGTTGCGGCGGGCGTTCGGGCCCTTGAGCGTGGCGTTCAGGACCGTGCGGTACTCGATGCTGAAATCGCCCTCCATGAGGGCCCTGAGCACCTCCTCCGGGCGGTTCTCGCACAGGAAACCGATACGGCCGTAATTCACGCCCAGGATGGGGATGCCGATGTCCGAGACGATGTGGGCTGCGGACAGGAACGTACCGTCGCCGCCCATCGACAGGACCAGGTCCGTCTCGGGGAGGACGTCGCTCTTGCTCCGGATCTCGTACACCGAATAGGATGCGGCTTCCAGGTCGGAGAGAAGCCCGGTCACGGAAGGGTCTTCCCGCAATCCGTCGTTCAGGATGAAATAGCCTATTTTCATCGTCAGTATCAAATCAACCGCCAAAAATAATACTTTAAATTATAAAAATCACTATTTTTGTCGCGAAAAAAAAGACGAACATGACTCGACTGAGCGTAAATATCAACAAGGTGGCAACCCTGCGCAACGCGCGCGGCGGCAACATGCCCGACGTGACGAAAGCCGCCCTCGACTGTGAGCGGTTCGGCGCGGAAGGCATCACCGTCCATCCCCGTCCCGACGAGCGCCACATCCGATACAGTGACGTACGGATCATCCGTCCCCTCGTCACGACCGAATTCAACATCGAAGGCAACCCGATCCCGTCCTTCGTGGACCTCGTGGACGAAGTCGTCCCCGACCAGGTGACCCTGGTTCCCGACGCCCACGACGCCATCACCTCCAACGCCGGATGGGACACCTTGAAACACAAGGACTTCCTGACGGAAGTTTGCCGGGAATTCAAGTCCCGCGGCATCCGCACTTCCATCTTCATCGACCCGGATCCCCTCATGGCGGAAGGGGCCGCCGCCTGCGGGGCCGACCGCGTGGAACTGTATACGGCCGATTATGCCGCGGAATACCCGCAGGGCCCGGAAATCGCCATCTGCCGCTACCTGGAAACGGCAAAAGCCGCCCGCGACTGCGGACTGGGCCTGAATGCCGGACATGACCTGTCCCTGGAGAACCTCGCGTACTTCGTGAAGACCATCCCCTGGACGGACGAGGTATCCATCGGCCATGCCATCATCTGCGACGCCCTCTACATGGGCCTGGAGCGCACGATCGCGGCCTATCTTGCGGAAATCCGCAAAAAATAGTTATCTTTGCAAACTTGTACTGAAAATATTAATTGTATCATACATGAAAAGAACCGTTTCCCTCCTCAGCGCCGCCCTCGTAGCCGGTCTGCTGATCTCCGGTTGCAACAATGCAGCCCCTGTCGCCGCTACCGCCACCCAGGCCGACACCACCGCCGCCGCCGGCAGCATCGTCTTCTTCAACATCGACAAGGTCGTCGAGAACTATGACATGGCGAACGACCTCCGCTCCGTCGTGGAGACCAAGGTCAGCGGCATCCAGTCCGAGATCGACCGTCGCGGCAACAAGCTCCAGAAAGACGCCAACGACTTCCAGAACAAGATGGACAAGGGCCTCCTGACGACCTCCGTGGCCAACGCCCAGTATCAGAAGCTCCAGCAGCAGCAGGGCGAATACCAGGAGTATGTGGTGCGCAAGCAGCAGGAGATGCAGGAGGAGCAGCAGGTGATGCTGAACCAGATCATGAACGCCATCGCCGAGTTCGTGAAAGCGTACAACGTGGAGAAGCAGTACGCCCTCATCCTCACCACCTCCGGTGACATCCTTCCGGCTCCCGTGGTGACCGGCAGCGCCGCCCTCGACATCACCGACGAGATCCTCGCCGGCCTGAACGCCGAATACGTCAAGACCAAGGCGGCCGAGACGAAGTAAGCGCCGGCCCCGATGAAGGTCGCCATACTATCCAGTTTCTATCCCCTCCGGGGAGGCATTTCCCAGTTCAACGCGAGTTTGCTCGCGGGACTGGGAAAGTTGCACGATGTGCGGGCCTTTTCCTTCAAGCGACAGTACCCGGAGATCCTTTTTCCGGGGAAGACGCAGTATGTGACCCCCGATGACGAAGCCGTGCCGGTGGAGGCGGAAGCCCTGCTGGACACGGTGAATCCGATTTCCTGGGGAAAGACCGCCCGCGCCATCCGCGCCTGGGGCCCCGACCTCCTCGTGATGAAATACTGGATGTCGTGGTTCGCCCCGTCGCTGGGCTGGGTGTCCCGGCATGTCGGCCCCCGCTGCAAGGTGGTGCCCGTGCTGGACAATGTCATCCCCCACGAGCCGCATTGGTTCGACAAACCCCTGACCCGCTGGTTCCTGAACGCCTGTGACGGCTATGTGACCATGTCCCAAAGCGTCACCGACGACCTCCTGACCCTGAAACCCGGCGCCAAGTATGTCCTCCTCCCGCATCCGCTCTATTCCCATTTCGGGGAAAAGCTTCCGCGGGAAGCGGCCGCCGGCGCGCTCGGCATCGACCCGGCGCTGAAGACGATCCTGTTCTTCGGCCTGATCCGGGATTATAAGGGGCTGGACATCCTGCTGGAAGCGTTCCGGGACCTGCCGGAAGACTACCAGCTCGTCATCGCCGGAGAACCCTACGGATCCTTTGACAAGTACCAGGCCCTCATCGACACCCTCCCCGGGAAAGACCGGGTCCATGTGTTCCCGGACTACATCCGGGATTCCCAGGTCAAGACCTTCTTCTCCGCGGCCGATGTGACCGTCCTCCCCTACCGGAGCGCCACCCAGAGCGGCATCTCCTCCATCTCGTACCACTTCGAGGTGCCGATGATCGTCACCGACGTGGGCGGTCTCAAGGGCACCATCGGCGACCGTGGCACGGGAATTGTCGCCCCTGTGGCGGAGCCTGGCGCCATCCGCAGTGAGATCCTCCGATATTTTTCCGACCCTTCCGTCCGGACGGACTGCGTCCGGGCGATCCGCCTCGAGAAGGAGCGTCTCGGCTGGGACCGCTTCTGCGAGGGCCTCACCGGCTTCGCGGAAAAACTGTAAATGATGCACATGATGAAACACCGCTTTCTGGCCCTCCTTCTCCTGCTCCTCGCCGGCACGGCGCAGGACCTTTTCGCGCAGGACTATCCGCCGGTGCCTGTCACCGTTTCCCGGTCACAGGTCAACATGAACGGGAAGACCTATTACGCCCATATCGTCCTGGAACGCCAGACCATCTACGGGATCACCAAGGCTTACGGCGTCACCGAGGAAGACCTCTACGCCGCCAACCCGATGCTGAAACAGGAAGGTCTGAAGGCCGGAACGGTCCTCTATGTCCCGACCGTTTCCGAGCAGAAAGCGTCTCCTTCTACCCCGGCCGTGGTCAAGGAAAAACCGGCGGAAAAGGAAAAACCGGCCGTCAAGGAGAAACCGGCCGTGAAGGAAGAAAAGCCCGCCGTGGTGAAAGAGCAGCCGGCCCCGAAGGAGAACAAGCCCGTGGTGATAGACACGAAGCCCGCCCCGACACCCAACGCCGACGGATTCATCGAGCATACGGTCAAATGGTTCGAGGACCTCTATGGGGTCGCCAAGACCTATGGCGTGACCCCTGAGGAGATCATGGCCGCGAACGGACTCAAGTCCAGCCGGATCTCCAAACGGCAGACACTCCTCATCCCCGTCACTGACAAGGCCAGGGAGAGCATCAAGAACAAGCTTCCTTCCGTTCAGGTCCCCGTCGAGGAGAAACCTTCGGTGAACGTTCCGGCACAGGAAATTCCTGTCCAGGCGGAAACGCCGGTCGTGGAGCAGCCCGTCCCTGAGACGAAACCCGAAGAGACCGAGCCGTCCGAAGGTATCCTGGACTGGCTGTCCGGCGCGACCGGGAAAGGCTCGGCCGACCTCGCCCTCATCCTGCCCTTCAATGCTGCAGGAAAGACCAGCGAGACCAATATGGACTTCTATTCCGGCGTCCTGATGGCCCTGCGCGACCTCGAGAAGGAGGGCGTGAAAACCACCCTGAACGTGTTCGACCTCCAGGCCGGCATCCCTTCATCCTTTGACCTGGGCAAGAACGACTTCATCCTGGGTCCCATCACCACGAGCGACCTGACGACGATCCTCGGCGTGACAGGCGGCCGGGTTCCGGTCGTCTCCCCGCTGGACCAGCGGGCCGCCGACCTGGCCGACACGCACGAAGGCTTCATCCAGGCGCCGTCCTCCGCCAACAGCCAGTACACCGAGCTGGCGGCCTGGGCGGCCGAAGACTGTGTCCGGGGGGACCAGATCATCCTGGTCACGGAAAAAACCACCAACGGCAGTACGGCGGCCGCCGTGGGCGTCCGGGAGGCGCTTCTGGATGCCGGAACGACCTTCGAGGGCGTCAGCTGGACCCAGGGCGAGGGGCGTTCCCTCCCCGCTTCCCTCACGGCCCGGCTCACCAAGAGCGGCGTGAACCGCATCATCGTCGCCTCCGAGAAGGAGGCGTTCGTGAGCGACCTCGTCCGCAACCTCGGCATCCTGCTCGGAAGGGGGTACAAGATCGTCCTTTACGCTCCCTCCCGGGTGCGCACGTTCGAATCGATCGACAGCAGCAATTATCACCAGTGCTTCCTGCACATCTGCTCGCCCTACTTCGCGGACTATGATGCGGAGAAAGTGAAGGCGTTCGTCCGCAGCTACCGGGCCCTGTACCGGACCGAGCCCAGCCAGTTTGCCTTCCAGGGATACGACCTCACCCGCTACTTCGCGAGCCTGGTGGCCAAATACGGCAACCGGTGGACCCGCGCGATCCGGCAGGTGGACGGTTCCGGCATCCATACCGACTTCCACTTCGAGCCCGCCCGGTCCGGTTCCTACCGGAATACGGCCATCCGGCGCATCGTCTACAATACCGATTACACCACCGAACTCGTCCGATAGTCCATGGAAAACGTCCGTTGCCTCATCCTCGGCGGAGGTCCCGCCGGATTCACCGCCGCCATCTACGCCTCCCGCGCCAATCTGTCCCCCGTCCTGTACGAGGGCATCCAGCCGGGCGGCCAGCTCACGACGACCACCCTCGTGGAGAACTTCCCGGGGTTCCCGGGCGGGGTGGACGCCAACAACCTGATGGACCAGATGCGCGAACAGGCCAAGAGTTTCGGGGCCGACGTGCGCAGCGGCGTCGCCACCGCCGTGGACCTCTCCGCACGGCCGTTCAAGGTCGTCATCGACGGGGAGAAGGAGATCGCCGCCGACGCGCTGATCATCGCGACCGGAGCGACGGCCCGCTACCTGGGCCTTCCCTCGGAAGAGAAATACAAGGGGGGCGGCGTGTCGGCCTGCGCCACCTGCGACGGCTTCTTCTACCGGAAGCGCACCGTCGCCGTGGTGGGCGGCGGAGACACGGCCTGCGAAGAGGCCCTGTACCTCGCGTCCCTCGCGAAAAAAGTGTACATGATCGTCCGCCGCGACGTGTTCCGCGCCTCGAAAGCGATGCAGGAAAAGGTCTTCGCGACGGAGAACATCGAAATCCTGTGGAACTGCAACACGCAGGAAGTCCTCGGGGACGGTTTCGGCGTCACCGGCGCCCGCCTCGTCCGCAAGGATGGCACTGTCTTTGATATCGACATCGACGGCTTCTTCCTCGCCATCGGCCACCACCCCAACTCGGAGCTGTTCGCCCCCTGGGTGAAGACCGACGCGGCCGGTTACATCGTCACCGAAGGAAAATCCTCCCGCACCTGCGTGGAGGGTGTCTTCGCGGCCGGCGATGTCCAGGATCCCACCTACCGCCAGGCCATCACGGCCGCGGCGTCGGGATGCGCCGCCGCGCGGGACGCGGAGAAGTTCCTGCTAGAGATCTGAATAACGGAGTCATGAACATGAAACTCAAAACGATTGTCCTCAGCCTCGCGGCCCTGGCCGCCGTGGCGGCCTGCAAGTCCCAGTTCGAGACCCTGCTCTCGTCCAACGACGTGGACACCAAATACAAGGCCGCGATGGAGCTGTTCAACAACGGCAAATACCTCAAGGCCGGCCAGCTCTTCGAGTCGATGGCCATCCTGACCGACGGGACCGAACGGGACGACACGGTCCGCTATTACTGGGCCCTGTCCAACTACCGCTACAAGGACTTCTATACCGCGGAATCCAATTTCGCCAAGTTCATCGAGAAGTACCCGCAGAGCCCCTTCACGAGCGATGCCCGCTTCATGCGCATCGACTGCCTGTACCGGGCCACCTACCGCTGGGAGCTGGACCAGACCCCCACGCGGACCTGCCTGGCGACCATCACGGAATACCTGACCGAGTATCCCACTGACGGCCCGCACAGGGAAGCCTGCGTCGAGATGATCAAGGACCTGCGTGACCGGCTGGACCGCAAGGAGTTCGAGAACGCCCGCCTCTACTACAAGATGGAGGACTACCTCGCCGCCCGCGTCGCCCTCCGGAACGTGCTGAAGGACAATGCCGAAAACGGCTACCGGGAGGATATCCTCTACTACACCGCCATGGCCTCTTACCACTATGCCCGGTTGAGCGTCCCGGCCAAGCAGAAGGAGCGTTACCTCGTCTTCGTGGACGACTACCTCAATTTCATCGGGGAGAACCCCGAATCCAAGTACCGCCGCGAGCTGGATGCGATGTACCGCCGTTCCCAGCGCGCCCTGGGCCGCTACGACGGCATCGACGAGGAACTGGAGCTGAAGGCCAAGGACTTCGAGCGCGAGCGCAAGGCGATGGAGAAGAATGGAGATCAAAAATAATTGAAACCCTGCCGGCGAAAGTGCAGTAATAATATTTGGAAACTAAAAAAACAGAAGAAGAAATGGATACTGGCAGCAAGAAAAAAGTACCGGGCAACACCATTACGCGCGACATCCGCACCCTGGCCGCCCCGACCGGCAATATCTACGAATCCGTCGTAATCCTCTACAAGCGGGCGAACCAGATCGCCGCCGCCGAGAAGAAGGAACTCACCAAGAAACTGGAAGACTTCCGCAACGACCGCGACACCATGGAGGAAGTGTTCGAGAACAAGGAGCAGATTGAAATCTCCAAGTACTACGAACGCCAGCCCAAGCCGGACCTCGTGGCCATCTCCGAGTTCGAGAACGGGGAACTCTACTACCGCCGGGCCCAAAGCGCGAACCCCATCGACATCAACGGCGAGGAGTAATGCTCCGCTCGCTCCACGTCCGGAACTACGTACTGATCGACTCTCTGGAAATTGATTTTCCGGAGGGTCTCGTCATTATAACCGGACAGACCGGAGCGGGCAAGTCCATCCTCCTGGGCGCCCTGGGCCTCGCCCTCGGCGGCAAGGCCGACGCCTCCCTGGTGGGAGCGCACGGGGAAACCTGCGTCGTGGAAGCGGAGTTTTCCGTGGACGGGAACGCACCCCTGCGGGCGCTGATGGCCGAAAACGACCTGGAGGAGGGAGACACCCTTCTGATCCGCAGGACCCTGAACCGGACGGGACGTTCGCGGAGTTTCGTCAACGACGAGCCCGTGTCCCTGCCGGTCCTGCAGGCTCTTTCGGAGCAGCTCATCGACATCCACTCCCAGCACCAGACCCTCCGGTTGGGCGATCCCGCCTTCCGGATGTCCCTGCTGGACCATTACGCCGGGAACACAGCCAGCCTCGACGCCTGCCGGAAGGCCTGGAACGACCTCCAGGGCCTTCGGAAGGATCTCTCCGACGTAACGGACCGGCTGCGGCGCATGGCCGCGGAAAAGGACTACAACGAGGCTTTGTTCGCCCGACTGGACGCCGCAAAGCTCCGGGACGGCGAACTGGAAGAGCTGGAAACCGAACAGAAGCAGCTCGCCCACGCGGAAGAGCTGAAGGAATACCTAAATAACTGCGAGGACATCCTCGCCCCGGCCGACGACCGAGCTCCCCTTACGGCGCAACTGAAGGAGGCCGAGAAACAGGCTGGCCGCGCCGCCCGTTTCATCCCGGCCCTGGAACCGCTCGTGCAGCGGCTGGAATCGGCCCGGCTGGAACTGGAGGACATCGCGAACGAGCTCGGCAGTGCGAACGCCCGCATCGACGTGTCTCCGGACCGCCTGGAACAGGTGGAGGACCGGATGTCCCTCCTGTACGACCTGATGAAAAAGCACGGTGTCCAGACGGTCGGCGAACTGATCGCCGAGCGGGACCGCCTCTCGGAGGCCCTGTTCGATTCCTCGACGCTGGAAGAAAGGCGCGTGGAACTGGAGAAAGAGCTGGCGAAAGCGGAGAAAGTCTATGCCGCAGCGGCCGATGCCCTGCACAAGGCCCGCGAAAAGGCATCGGAAGGATTTGCCACCGCAATCCTCGCCTCGCTCGCTTTCTTGGAGCTGGATCATGCCGTCTTTACGGTGGAGCTGGGCACGGCTCCGGAAGGACCGTCAGGCCGGGATGCCGTCCGCTTCCTGTTCTCCTCGACCGGGAAGGCCCCGCAGGATCTGTCCAAGGTGGCTTCCGGCGGTGAACTCTCGCGCATCATGCTCAGTCTCAAGGCTATGATGGCCCGCTACACGGCCATGCCCGCCCTTATTTTCGATGAGATCGACACCGGCGTGTCCGGCAGCGCCGCGGACCGGATGGGGCAGATGATCTGCCGGATGGGCGAAGACATGCAGGTGTTCGCCATCACCCACCTCCCGCAGGTCGCCGCCAAGGGAAATGCCCATTACCTGGTGACGAAAGAGAACGACGTGACGGATATCCGGATCCTCTCCCGGGAGGAACGCATCCGCGAAATCGCCCGGCTCCTCAGCGGATCCGTCATCACAGATGCCGCCGTCGCAAACGCCCGCGCCTTGCTGGCGTTTTGAATCCTTCAAAATTAAAGCTATCTTTGCATTCCCATGGCCACCCAGACGAATACCGCGATGCCGACCCTGGACGAATTCCGTTCCCGGCTCAAGCGCCACGGCCTCAAGGCGACCCGCCAGCGGCTGGAGGTGCACGAGGCGATGATGGCGCTCGGCCATGCCTCGGCCGACATGGTCACGGAAGAGATCGCCCGCCGGGGCATCGTGAAGGTCACGGTGGCGTCGGTATACAACATCCTGTCGCAGCTGGCGGACCTCAAGATCTACAGCCGCCGTCTCAGCAGCAACAACAAGATGTACTTCGACATCAACAACTTCCGCCACATGCACCTGTACGACAAGGAGAACCACCGGTTCCGCGACATCTTCGACGACGAACTGGCCGAGCTGGTCCAGGCGCACTTGAAACGGCGCAAGTTCAGGGGATTCACCGTCGAGGACATCGACATCCAGTTGATCGCCCGCCCCACCCGCAAATCCAAGAGCGTATGAGAAAGCTGATCCTCCTTCTCCTCCCCGTCCTGGCCCTCGTGGCCGGTTGCCACAAGCAGGATTCATACACCTACTCCGGCATCGAAGCCGGCACCATCTCCGGCGGCGTCTTCACCTCCGATGGTGGTACGCAGATGGCCGTCGTGGGCAACGCCGAGAAATATGACGTTTCCTCCACCCGCCGGGTGCTGATCTCCTATGAGACCGAGCCCGTCACGGACCCGGGCCACATCAGCATCAACCTCCTGGGCCTCCTGGACGCCGGTATCCTCCAGCCCGTCCATGCCCGGTCCCTGCCGGCGGACCCCACCGGATTCCCCCTCCAGGTCAGCGACGCCTGGTTCAGCGAAAAATACCTGAACATCCTGGCCACTTTCGACGGGAAAGAACCCGACAAGCACACCTTCTCCGCCGCCTATACGGCCGGCGAGAAAGGCATCACCATCCGCCTCGACCACGACGACACCCAGGAAGAGACGACGGGAAACTCCCCCATGAGCGTTTTCCTGTGCGTCCCGATGTACGAGCCCGCCCTCTCCTATGACCAGTACGCCCAGTCCACGGCCATGAAACCGACCTACCCCATCCCGGTCCTCTTGCAGTGGACCTCCCGCACCCTGGACGGCGGTCCCCTGTCCCTGTTGGAGCGGAAGGGATCGTACCTCCCGCCGCACGACAACTGATTTTTTTGCGCCTAACCCTTGCAGGGAACGAATTTTTTCGTACCTTTGCAGTCCATTACATGGTGGATGTAGTTCAGCTGGTAGAGCATCGGATTGTGGTTCCGAGTGTCGTGGGTTCGAGCCCCATCATCCACCCAGAGCGCTCCCGGAGTTTTCCGGGGGCGTTTTTTTTTGGTATATTTGCAGAAAAGATTGATTGCCATGAAGAAACTGGTCGTGATCGACGCGTGCATCCGGGGGGAGGAATCCCGGACAAGAAGGATTGCGGAGCCCGTCATCGAGGCGCTCGCCAAGCGATATGAGATAACGAGGTTCGACCTCACGAAGATGCCGATGGAGCCGCTGACGCCGGAAACGTATGCACAGCGGGCTGCGGGAATCGTCCCTGCATGGGCCCTGGAGGCCGCCCGGGCCATCGCCGAGGCCGACCGGATCGTGGTCGCGGCGCCGTTCTGGGACATGAGCTTCCCGGCCGTGGTGAAGGTGTTCTTCGAGCATGTTTCCCTGTTCGACATTACCTTCACGGACAACGGGAGGACCTGCGTGGGCAAGTGCAAGTGCGAGAAGGTCATGTACATCACCACGCGCGGCATGAACATCCCAACCGGCGACGCCCGGGAGCAGGGTTCCAGCTACCTGCATGCCCTGTCCGAATTGTGGGACCTCGGGACCGTCCTCACCGTGGCCGCCTGGAACCTGGACTACGCCACGCCGGATGAGCTCGAGGAAAAGATCGAGAACACCACCCGGTTCGGCCTCCGGCTGGCAGAATCTTTCTGACGATGAGCCTGTTCTCCCTGCTCGTTGCCATGGCCCTTCCCTTTACTACGCCGGCCTATCAAGTGAAGGTGGAAAAGGATGTTCCCTACGCCACCGCTCCGGGATATTATACCCATGCCCCCATCGGGGACAAGAAAGCCACCTTCAAACTGCTGTTCCACAGCGGGATCCCGAAGCCTGTCACCCTGGAAATGGACATCTACAAGCCCGACGGGGATGACCCTTCGGTGAAACGGCCGCTCCTGCTGATGATGCATGGCGGGTCCTTTTTCATCGGCAACAAGAGCGAGCCCGGGCAGAGAGGCTGGGGGCAGTATTTCGCCTCCCTGGGATATGTGGCTGTTTCCATCGACTACCGCCTGGGATTCCATGCGGTCAAAAAGGAGATCCGGCAGGCAGAGTACCGGGCGCTGGAAGATGCCGATGCCGCCCTGGCGTTCCTGCTGGGGCGGGAAGACCTCCGCATCGACCCGGACCGCGTATTCCTGTGCGGGACGAGCGCCGGAGCCATGACGGCCCTGAACCTGGCCTTCCGGCTGTATGGGGACAAGCCCCTGAAAGAGGTCAAGCCGCGGCTGCCCGCCGGATTCCGGATCCGGGGCGTCGCCAATCTCTGGGGGTCCGTCCATGACTTGTCGGTCCTGGAGAACGCCCGGGTGCCCATCCTTTCCTTCCAGTCGGTCGCCGACCCGGTGATGCCGTACGACTTCGGCTACCCCCTCGGATGGGCCGGAAAACTGTTTTCGGACCCGATGTACGGGACGCACGCCGTCCATGAAAAAGCCCTGGAACTGGGCCTGCGGGCGGAGCACCACCCATGCCCGGAAGCCCGGCACCGGATCCATCTGGACGATGCGCTGAAGTATACGCCGCGATTTTACGAAATCCGTGATGCAATAGCGGTTTTTTTCGCAAAGGAAATGGAATAATTTCGTATATTTGTTGATTGAATAGACAAAACATCTGATATACTGATATGGCTAAAAGAGAAATCAAGTTCTCCCTGGTGTACAGGGACATGTGGCAGAGTTCCGGCCGGTATCAACCGCGCGTGGACCAGTTGGTACGGGTGGCGCCGGCCATCGTGGACATGGGCTGCTTCGACCGCGTGGAAACCAACGGCGGCGCCTTCGAGCAGGTGAACCTGCTCTACGGTGAGAACCCGAACGTCTCCGTGCGCAAATGGACGGCCCCCCTCCGCAAGGCGGGCATCCAGACCCATATGCTGGAGCGCGGCCTCAACGCCATCCGCATGTACCCCGTTCCGGCGGACGTCCGCGAACTGATGTTCAAGGTGAAGAAGGCGCAGGGCACCGACATCGCCCGTTCCTTCTGCGGCCTGAACGACCACCGCAACCTCAAGCTTTCCGTCGAATATGCCAAGAAAGCCGGCATGATTTCGCAGGCGGCCCTGTCCATCACCCACTCCCCCGTGCACACGGTGGATTACTACCTGGGTGTGGTGGAGAAGCTGGTCGAATACGGCACCGATGAAATCTGCCTCAAGGATATGGCCGGCGTCGGCCGTCCGACGGAGATCGGCCAGATCGTGGCCGGCATCAAGAAGAAGCACCCGCATATCAAGGTCCAGTACCACGGCCACACCGGCCCCGGCTTCTCCCCGGCTTCCATGCTGGAAGCGGCTCGCGCCGGCGCGGACTACCTGGACTGCGCCGTCGAACCCCTCTCCTGGGGCAAGGTCCATCCCGACGTGATTTCCATGCAGCAGATGATGAAGGCCGACGGCTTCCTGGTGAAGGACGTCAACATGGACGCCTACATGGAGGTCCGCCGCCTCACGCAGGAGTTCATCGACGACTTCCTGGGCTACTGGATCCTTCCGGCCAACTCCCAGATGTCCTCCCTGCTGGTGGGCTGCGGCCTGCCGGGTGGCATGATGGGCTCCATGATGGCCGACCTTCGTAACTTCCAGGGTGCCATCAATGCCGCCCAGCGCGCCCACGGCCGTCCGGAAATGACCCTCGACACCCTGATGGTGAAGCTCTTCGAAGAGGTCGAATATGTGTGGCCGCGCCTCGGCTATCCGCCGCTCGTGACTCCGTTCAGCCAGTACGTGAAGAACATCGCGCTGATGAACCTGTTCAACATGCTCAACGACAAGCCGCGTTGGTCCTCCATCGACAAGGACGCCTGGGGCATGATCCTGGGCAAGATGGGCAAACTGCCCGGCGAACTGGATCCGGAGATCGTGGCCCTGGCCAAGGAAAAGGGTATGGAATTCTACACCGGCAACCCGCAGGACATGTACCCCAACGAGCTTCCGAAGTTCCGTCAGATGATGAAGGAAGAAGGCTGGGACTGCGGCGAGGACGACGAGGAACTCCTGAACATGGCCATGTTCGAGCGTCAGTACCGCGACTACCGCAGCGGCATCGCCAAGGAGCGCTTCAACAAGGACCTGGCCGATCTGAAGGCCAAG
>ONJB01000063.1 GCA_900318015.1 uncultured Bacteroidales bacterium
GGCGGACGACGTGTGGGTCTATGATCCCAAGGCCGGCAAGGTGGAGAACGTCACCGACAACGTCGCCCAGGACATCTTCCCGATGT
Organism: uncultured Bacteroidales bacterium; assembly: GCA_900318015.1. Lineage (GTDB taxonomy): Bacteria > Bacteroidota > Bacteroidia > Bacteroidales > UBA932 > Cryptobacteroides. Next base: position 87 of record ONJB01000063.1, read on the forward strand.
GGATCGGCGACGAGATCTTCTTCGCTTCCGACCGCGACATGATCATGAACATCTTCGTGTACAATACGAAGACGAAGAAGACCGAGAAGGTCACCGACTTCAAGGAGTATGACGTGAAGTTCCCGTCCACCGACGGCAAGACCATCGTCTTCGAGAACGGCGGCTGGCTTTACAAGCTGGACCCGAAGACCCGCCAGGCCACGAAGATCCCCGTCACGCTCGCTTCCGACGATGTCTACGGCCGTACCGAACGCAAGGCCGTGGCCGACAAGCGCACGGGCATGAGCCTGGCGCCGGACGGCGCCCGGATGGTCGTGACCGCCCGCGGCGAAGTCTTTGACGTCCCCGTGGAGGCCGGCGTCACCCGCAACATCAGCCGCACCCCCGGCTCGAACGACCGCAGCGCGGTCTGGAGCCCGGACGGGAAGTGGATCGCCTGGATCGGCGACGCCACCGGCGAGACCGAGATCTACCTCTATGACGCGGTGAAGGGCGGCGACCCGGTCCAGGTGACGAAGGGTACCGACACCTACATCCGCTCCCTGCAGTGGAGCCCGGACAGCAAGCACATCCTGTACGGCGACCGCAAGAACCGCCTCGTGGAGGTCGATCCCGTCGCGAAGACCCGCCGCACCGTGATGGAGAATCCCGAAGCCGAGTTCCGCGGCGTGCAGTATTCCCCGGACAGCAAGTGGATCACCTACACCCGCCCGGCCAAGAACGAGATGAACATCATCTACCTGTACAACCTCGCCGAAGGCAAGGAGTATCCGGTGACCGAGCGCTGGTACAACAGTGGAAGCCCGACTTTCAGCACGGACGGCAAATACCTGATCTTCACCTCCGACCGCGACCTGAACCCGCAGTACAGCAGCATCGAGTGGAACTACTCCTACACGAACATGTCCGGCGTCTATATGGCCATGCTCGCCAAGGACACGCCCTCCCCGCTGATCGCCAAGGATCCGGAGGTGAAGGTCGAGGCGGACGCGCCGAAGGAGGCTCCGAAGGCCGAGCCGGGCAAGGGCGGCAAGCCCGCGCAGGCGAAGGCCGACAAGCCCGCCGGCCCGAAGGCCGTGAAGATCGACCCGGACGGCATCCTGGACCGCATCGTCAAGCTCCCGATCAACGGCCGGGGCTTCTACAGCGACGGTTCCAAGCTCTGGTACAGCGGCATGCGCGGCACGCGCGTGTTCGACTTCGCCACGGCCAAGGACGACGAGTGCACGGACGCCCGGATGTCCATCCGGAACGGCGACAAGAAGGCAATCTTCTCCCGGGGCCGCGACCTGTTCGTGGCCGCCCCCGGCCCGAAGGTAGGCCTGAAGGACAAGGTGTCCTTCGACGGCCTCGTCGCGACCATCGACTACAGCCAGGAATGGCCGCAGCTCTATGACGAGGTATGGCGCGCCTTCCGCGACGGCTACTACCTGGAGAACATGCACGGACGCGACTGGAAGGCCGTCAAGGCCAAGTATGAAGTCCTGGTCCCGTATGCCAAGACGCGGCTGGACATGAACTACATCATCGGCGAGATGATCTCCGAGGTCGCCAGCGGCCACGCCTATGTCACCGCCCCGGCCGACTATCCGAAGCCGGCGCGCATCCCGATGGGCCTCCTCGGCGCCGAACTCTCCAAGGTGAAGGACGGCTTCCGCATCGACCGCATCCTCCAGGGCGCGACCTACCGGCCGGAACTCCGTTCCCCGCTCCAGGAGCCGGGCCTCGGCGTGAAGGAAGGGGACGTGATCACGGCCATCGATGGTGTCTCCCTCAAGGACGTGGACAACGTGTACAAGCTCCTCGTGGGCAAGGCCAATGTCCTTACGGAACTTACCGTCGGCGGCAAGAAGGTGGTCGTGAAGCCCATCGCCGACGAATACCCGCTCTACCACTACGAGTGGATCCTGAAGAACATCAAGACCGTGGAAGAGAAGTCCGGCGGCAAGGTGGGCTACATCTACATCCCCGACATGGGCGCCGAAGGCCTGAACGAATGGGCCCGGTACTACTATCCGCAGCTGGACAAGGAAGCCCTCATCATCGACGACCGTGAGAACGGCGGCGGCAACATCTCCCCGATGATCATCGAGCGCCTGCAGCGCGAGGTGTACCGGATGACGATGCGTCGCGGCTCCACCCTCACCGGCACGGTCCCGGAGGGCACGCACACCGGCCCGAAGGTGCTCCTGATCAACAAGTACTCCGCCTCCGACGGCGACCTGTTCCCGTGGAGCTTCAAGGCCAACAACCTGGGCACCGTCATCGGCACGCGCACCTGGGGCGGCATCGTGGGCATCAGCGGTTCCCTGCCGTACATGGACGGCACCGACGTCCGCGTCCCGTTCTTCACGAACTATGACGCGAAGACCGGCCAGTGGATCGTGGAGAACCACGGCGTGGATCCGGACATCCTGCTGGACAACGATCCCATCCGCGAGCAGGCCGGCGAGGACCAGCAGCTCCTCAAGGCCATCGAGGTGGCTCTCGAGCAGCTCAAGGACCGAAAGCCCCTCCCGGGCATCCCGGCTCCGAGAACCTTCAAGGACCTGGGACTCGAGCAGCTGCCGTAGCCCGTTTTCACAGGCAAGGATAACGTTATTTCAAAGGATTTGCGTATTTTTGCAGACCCTAATCGATACGACATGGAAGAATTGCAGAAGAAAAGAATGCTGTCCGGCATCCAGCCCAGCGGAGACCTTCATCTCGGGAACTATCTCGGGGCCATCAAGAACTGGGCGGACCGGGTGAATGACTATGAATGTTTCTACTTCATGGCCGACCTCCATACCATTACCGTCCGGCAGGATCCGGCCGAACTCCGCAAGCGCTCGATCAACCAGCTGGCCCAGTACATCGCCTGCGGCCTGGACCCGGAGAAGAACGTGCTCTTCCTCCAGTCGCATGTGCCCGCCCACAGCCAGCTCGCCTGGGTGCTGAACTGCTATACGATGTTCGGGGAACTGTCCCGCATGACCCAGTTCAAGGACAAGTCGGCCAAATACGAGAACAACATCAACGCAGGCCTGTTCACCTACCCGGTGCTGATGGCTGCCGATATCCTGCTGTACCAGCCCGATTACGTGCCGGTCGGAGAAGACCAGAAACAGCACGTGGAGATCTGCCGGGACATCGCCCAGCGTTTCAACAGCATCTACGGCGACGTGTTCAAGGTCCCCGAACCGCTGATCGCCAAGACGGGCGCCCGGATCTACGGTCTCTCCACCCCGGGCGACAAGATGAGCAAGTCCGTTCCCGACGGCTGCGTCTTCCTCATGGACTCCCCTGACGATATCCGCCGGAAGTTCAAGCGTGCCGTCACCGACTCGGACCGGGAGAACTGTGTCCGGTTCGACAAGGAGAACAAGCCCGGCGTCGCCAACCTCATGAACATCTATGCCACCCTTACCGGCAAGACCATCCCCGAAATCGAGGCGGAATTTGACGGCCAGGGCTACGGCGTCTTCAAGCCCGCCGTCGGTGAAGTCGTGGTGGAGGCCCTCCGACCCATCCGCGAAGAAGCCGAGCGCCTCATGAAGGACAAGGCTTATCTCAACGAGGTGTACCTGAAGGGGGCCGAAAAGGCTTCCTATGTCGCCAACAAGACGCTTCGGAAGGTCTACAAGAAGGTCGGTTTCTACCAAATCTAAAGCGAAAGCGGCGCTCGGATGAGCGCCGCTTTTTTGTCATTTCCTGAGCCGCAGGGAGTTTGTCACCACGCAGACGCTTGAGAGCGCCATGCAGGCCGCGGCAATCATCGGATTCAACAGGAAGCCGGTGAACGGATACAAGATGCCGGCCGCGACCGGCACGGCCAGGAGGTTGTAGATGAAGGCCCAGAAGAGGTTCTCCCGGATGACCGCGGTCGTCCGGCGGGAGAGCCGCACCAGGTCGCGGAGTTTCGACAGGTCGGAGGAGACGATCGTCACCTGGGCCGTGTCGATGGCGATGTCGCTTCCCTGCCCCATCGCGATGCCGAGGTCCGCCTGTGCGAGGGCGGCGCTGTCGTTGATGCCGTCCCCGACCATGGCGACCCGCTTGCCGGCGGCCTGCAGCTGCCGGACATAGTCGGCCTTGTCCTGCGGGAGGACGTTCGCTTTCACATGCTGGATGCCCGTCGCTTCAGCGATATGGCGGGCGGCCACCTCGTTGTCGCCGGTGAGCATATGGATCTCGATACCGTCGGCCTGGAGGGCCTTGACCGCCTGGACGGAGGTGTCTTTCAGGTCGTCGGAAAGGGCCAGGACGGCATAGACCTTCACTTTGTCGAACAGGAGCGTCACCGAATAACCCGCATCCATCCAGGGAGCGATGCTTTCACCCACCATCGGATTCGTCGCCTCGGGGACATCGCCCAGGACTTCCTTCAGCAGTTCCAGGTTGCCCACGTAGTAGCGGGTTCCCCGGACCGTCCCGCACAGGCCCTTGCCCAGGATGGCTTCGAAGCCTTCCATGGGCAGTTCTTCACACCCGCGCAAGGAGTCGCAGACGGCGAGGGCGAGCGGATGGTCCGACCGGTGTTCCAGGGAGTAGAGCACGTCACGGAGATTGAGCTCCGCGGGGTCGTCTTCGGTCGTGATGGACGGGTCCCAGACCGATTCCACCACGGAGGGTTTCCCTTCCGTCAGGGTACCGGTCTTGTCCATGACCATCGCGTTGACCTTGCGGGCCACCTGCAGGCTTTCGGCGTCCTTGATGAGGATTCCCTTGGAAGCGCCGTTACCGATGCCGGCGATGATGGCCGTCGGCGTCGCGAGACCCAGGGAGCACGGGCAGGCGATCACAAGGACCGTGACCATGGCCAGCAGGCCCAGGGTCACTTCCCCGCACAGGATCCAGATGAGGAGCGTCAGGACGGAAAGGCCGATGATCACGGGCACGAAGATGGCGGCGATGCGGTCCACGGCCTTCTGGATCGGGGCCTTGGACCCCTGTGCGTCCCGCACCATCCGGATAATGCCGGACAGGAGGGTGTCTCCCCCGACTTTCTCCACCCGGACCGTCAGGGCGCCGTGCTGGTTGATGGTGCCGGCATAGACCCGGGCTCCCGCCTGCTTGAGCGCGGGAACCGGCTCGCCGGTGAGCATGCTTTCATCGACATAGGACGAACCCTCGGTGACCACGCCGTCCACGGAAAGGCGCTCGCCGGGTTTGACCAGGAGCGTTTCGCCGGGCCGGGCGACGGTTTCCCTCGCCTGCAGGCCCATCAGCCCCCGGATGGCGGCGGTGGTGCTGTGCTTCGCCCGCTCTTCCAGCAGGCGGCCGATGAGGATGAAGGCGACGATCATCGTCGCCGATTCGAAGTAGAGGTGGGCCTCCAGCCCCTGCGAGGTCCATACCTGCGGGAACAGGAGGTTAAAGACGCTGAAGAGGTAGGAGATGGACACCGAAAGGGCCACGAGCGTGTCCATGTTCGCGCTGCCGTGGCGGATGGCGCTGAAACCGGCCTTGAAGAAACGGCGGCCGCACCAGAAGACGACCGGCGTCGCCAGGGCCCACAGGACGAATCCCTTGCCCGGGAAGTCCTGGAAACCCATGCTGAGCAGCATCACGAGCGCCGCCAGCACACAGGCGAGTATCGTATCTTTCTGAAGGGCTTTGTAGGCGTCCTGCCGGGCTATCTCGGCTTCCGAGTCCGCCTCGTCGTCGGAGCCGTCCACGAGCAGTTCGTAGCCGGCATCCCGGACCGCCTTCTGCAGGGCGGCGGGCGACGTCTGGCCCGGGTCATAATCGACCTGCGCGGTATTCGAGGCCAGGGAAACGCTCACCCCGCTTACGCCGGGGCAGGCTTTGAGCGTATTCTCCACGCGCGCGACACAGGCGGCGCATCCCATTCCCTGGACAGGGAAGTTTCTTCTCTTGACACCCATGGTCCGAAAATCTTTCTTAATTACAGTCAAAGGTAAGCAATTTTATGCGTATTTTTGTAAGTACAACCGGCTGTTCCCATGAAAAAGTTCGTCCTGACCACCCTGGCGGCCCTCGTTTCCGCCGCCCTGTCCGCCCAAGTCTATACCGAGGCCTCCGACCTGACCCTCATCGGCAAGATCATCGGCACGCCCAACCCCTACCACCGCGTGGACACCGTCCGGTACAAGGGATTCACCAAGGCAGAGAACCTGCAGGTCCGCTGTCCGGCGGGCATCGCCGTCCTGTTCCGCACCGACTCCCCTTCCATCACCATCCAGGCCGAAGGGGACTTCTCCTACCAGGCGAACAATACGATGCGCCTCGCCTCCCACGGTTTCGACCTGTACATCCGGAAAGACGGGGAATGGCGCTGGGCCGCCGCCTGCTGCCCCGCGCCCCGGAACCCCCAGGCGCCCATGGACCTCATCAAAAACATGGCTCCGGGCATCAAGGAATGCCTCCTGTACCTCCCCATCTACAGCGAGCTGACCTCCGTCAAGATCGGTGTGGAGGAAGGACGGATGCTCGTGCCGATGGAATCGCCTTTCCGCCACCGTGTAGCCATCTTCGGGTCCAGCTACACCCACGGCATCTCCACGAGCCGGGCCGGCATGTCCTATCCCGACCAGTTCACCCGCCACACAGGCATCCAGATGCTTCCCCTGGGCTGCAGCGGCAACTGCAAGATGCAGCCGTACTTCGCCGACGTGCTGGTGGACGTGGAGGCCGACGCCTTCGTGTTCGACGCCTTCTCCAACCCGAACGCAAAGATGATCGAGGAACGCCTCTTCCCCTTCATCGAGCGCCTGCAGGCCGCGCACCCGGGCAAGCCCCTGATCTTCCAGCAGACCATCCGCCGGGAAAAGCGGAACTTCGACACGGCCGTCGAGGCCACGGAATCCGCCAAGCAGCACATGGCCGACAGCCTGATGAAGATCGCCGTGAAACGGTACAAGGACGTGTACTATATCAAACCGTCCGCCTCGACCCCCTTGCAGGAATCGTCGGTGGACGGTATCCATCCCGATGACTACGGGTATTACTGCTGGTCGCGCTCCATCGAGAAACCGCTGCTGCGGATCCTGAAGCGCTACGGCATCCGCTAAGATTACTCCGTGCGGGTGACCCGCTCTACGGCCTGATTGGTCTTGTTGGCCTTGTTCTCGGCCGCTTCGGCGGCTTCGAGGGCCTCATCCAGATTCTGCTGGACCTGCGTGGCGTTCTTCAGTTCCTTCTGGGACTCTTTCACGTCCTTCTTGGCGTCGCGGACGCTCTGCTTGGTCGCCTTCGCGGCCTTCTTGGACTCGCGGATCTGCTTCTTGGCGGTGCTGATGGTCTTCTGGGAGGTCTTCAGGCGGTTGTTCTCCTCCTTCAGGACCTGCTTGGCATCCTTGAGCCCGCGTTCCAGGGTCTTGATATCCCGCTCGGCCAGCTTGATCTGGGCCTTGTCGGCCTTGTCCAGTTTGCCGTCCAGCTTGTAGGATTCCTTCTGGAGTTTCAGCGCCTGCTTCTTGAGCTTGATTTCCGCCTCGCGGGCCTTGATATCCTCCTTCATCGCCTGGATGCGCTTCTTGCTCTGCTCGACATTGGCCTTGCTGGCGTCGATCTGCCGCTCCGCGGCATTGATGTTGCGGCGGCTTTCCGCCTGCTGCTGCCGGTGGGCGCGCTCGGCGTCGTCCAGCACGTCCTGCTTTTCCTGGACCTGCTGGCGGGCCTGCTGAAGAACCTCGTTGTTCTGCGCGAAGGCAGAGAAGGAAGCGGCCACGAGGGCCAGGGAGATAAGGGTGATAATCCGTTTCATAATCTGCATCTTGTTAGCAACAACAAAAATAGGAATAATTCCTTGAAAACAAAAACGGTGCCTCGGAGGGCACCGTTCTTTTCAAGGATAGCTTACTTACTGCTCGTCCGGGCCCTGGTCGCCGCCCGGGTTGCCGCCGCCCGGCTGGCCGCCGAAGGGGCCGCCCGGATTGCCGCCGCCGAAAGGACCGCCCTGCGGGCCACCCTGGAACGGACCCTGCGGGCCGCCCTGCTGCTGGGCGCCGGCGCTGGCCTGGTACATCTTCTCGAAGGCCTTGTTCAGCGCGTCGGAATAGCGCTCGATGTCAGCCATGTTCTGGCTCTTGACAGCCTCCTTGAGGAGGTTGCAGTTGCTCTCGACCTCGCCCTTGATGTCGGCGGGGATCTTGTCTCCGTTCTCCTTCAGGAACTTCTCGGCCTGGAAGGTGAGGGCGTCGGCACTGTTGATCTTGTCCACGCGCTCCTTCTCGGCCTTGTCGGCGGCCTCGTTGGCCTTCGCCTCGTCCCGCATGCGCTGGATTTCGGAATCGGACAGGCCGGAGGAGGCCTCGATGCGGATGTGCTGCTCCTTGCCCGTGGCCTTGTCGGTCGCGGAGACGTTCAGGATACCGTTGGCGTCGATGTCGAAGGCGACCTCGATCTGCGGGATGCCGCGCGGGGCCGGAGCAATGCCGTCCAGGTGGAAGACACCGATCTGCTTGTTGTCCTTGGCCATCGGGCGCTCGCCCTGCAGGACGCGGATCTCGACGGAAGGCTGGTTGTCGGCCGCCGTGGAGAAGATCTGGGCCTTGCGGGCCGGGATCGTGGTGTTCGCGTCGATGAGCTTGGTCATCACGCCGCCGAGGGTCTCGATACCCAGGGACAGCGGGGTGACATCCAGCAGGAGGATGTTCTGGTCGTGGAGTTCACCGGTGAGGATGCCGCCCTGGATGGAGGCGCCGATCGCGACGACCTCGTCCGGGTTCACGCTCTTGTTGGGCTCCTTGCCGAAGAAGTTCTTCACGAGCTCCTGCACGTAAGGGATACGGGTGGAACCGCCCACGAGGAGGACCTCGTCAATGTCCGACGGGCTCAGGTGCGCATCGGCCAGGGCCTTGCGGCACGGCTCGATGGAGCGCTGGAACAGGTTGTCGGAGAGCTGCTCGAACTTCGCGCGGGTGAGGGTCTTCACCAGGTGCTTGGGGATGCCGTCCACCGGCATGATGTACGGGAGATTGATCTCCGTGGAAGTCTGGCTGGAGAGTTCGATCTTCGCTTTCTCCGCGGCTTCCTTCAGACGCTGGAGGGCCATCGGGTCCTTCTTCAGGTCGATGCCGCCATTCTCCGCGGCGAACTCGCCGGCGAGCCAGTCGATGATGACCTGGTCGAAGTCGTCACCGCCCAGGTGGGTGTCACCGTTGGTGGAGAGCACCTCGAAGACACCGCCGCCGAGCTGCAGGATGGAGATATCGAAGGTACCGCCGCCGAGGTCGTAGACCGCCACCTTCATGTCCTTGTCCTTCTTGTCAAGGCCATAAGCGAGGGCCGCGGCCGTCGGTTCGTTGATGATACGCTTCACGTCGAGTCCCGCGATGCGGCCGGCCTCCTTGGTGGCCTGGCGCTGGGAGTCGGAGAAGTACGCCGGGACGGTGATGACCGCCTCGGTGACATCCTGGCGGAGGTATTCCTCCGCGGTCTTTTTCATCTTCTGGAGGATCATCGCGGAGATCTCCTGCGGCGTGTAGAGCTTGCCGTTGATGTCCACGCGGGTGGTATTGTTCTCGCCACGGACCACCTTGTAAGGCATCCGCTCGATTTCCTTCGTGACCACATCGTAGGGTTCGCCCATGAACCGCTTGATGGAGAAGATGGTGTTGTTCGGATTGGTGATGGCCTGGCGC
>ONJB01000011.1 GCA_900318015.1 uncultured Bacteroidales bacterium
CCGGCCGTCATCCGCTCCCTGCGCCAGCCCGTGCTGGGCATCTGCGTAGGGATGCAGGTGCTGTGCCGGGACAGCGAAGAAGCCCCCGGAAAGCCCTGCCTGGGCGTTTTCGACGCCCACGTGCGCCGCTTCTCCCCCGCCGCCGGCTGCAAGGTCCCGCACATGGGCTGGAACGACCTGGGGAACCTGGAAGGCAAGCTGTTCAAGGATATGAAGTCGGGCGCGTACGTGTATTTTGTCCATTCCTATTTCGCCGGTCTTTGCCCGGACACGGTCGCGACTTGCAAGTATGCGGGCGCGATGTTCAGCGCCGCGCTGCGCTACGAGAACTTCTACGGGACGCAGTTCCATCCGGAAAAGAGCGGTTCCGTCGGTGAAAAGATCCTCCAAAACTTCCTGGCGATATGATCGAGATCATTCCGGCCATCGATATCATCGGCGGCAAATGCACGCGGCTCTCCCAGGGAGACTATGCGACCCAGAAAGATTACGGCGGCGACCCGGCCGAATGGGCTCGGGCCTATGCCGATTGCGGCGTCCGTCGGCTGCACCTCGTGGACCTGGAAGGGGCCAAGGCCTCCAAGCCCCAAAACCTCCGCACCCTGGAGGAAATCGCCTCCCTGGGCCTTCTGATGCTCGAATGGGGCGGCGGCATCAAGGACGACGACGCCCTCGCTTCCGTCTGGAACGCGGGCGCCGACGAGGCCATCATCGGCAGCATCGCGGCGAAGGAGCCGGCGCGGATGACGGCCTGGCTGGAGCGCTGGGGTGCCCGGGTCATCCTCGGGGCCGACGTCCGCGATGGCAAGGTCGCCGTGAGCGGCTGGCTCGAGGATAGCGGCATCGGCCTGGACGAGCTCATCAACACCTTCCTGCCCGCCGGACTGAAACGCGCCATCGTCACGGACATTTCCCGCGATGGGATGCTGCAGGGGCCGTCCTTCGACCTTTACAAGGGGTTGCAGGAACGGTTTCCGGACCTGACGACGATCGTCAGCGGCGGCGTGTCGTCCCTGGACGACGTGCGCCGAGCGGACGAAATGGGCCTGCCCGGCATCATCGTGGGCAAGGCCATCTATGAGAACCGTATCACGCTCAAAGACTTAGCGACATGCTTGCAAAACGGATAATTCCCTGTCTGGACGTCAAGGACGGGCGCGTGGTGAAAGGCATCAACTTCCTGGGCCTGCAGGATGTGGGCGATGCCGTGGAACTCGGCCGCCGCTATGCCGTGGAAGGGGCCGACGAACTCGTTTACCTGGACATCAGCGCCACGCTGGAAGGCCGGAAGACCTTCGCGGAGCTGGTTGCCCGGGTCGGAGAGGCCGTCAACATCCCCTTCACCGTGGGCGGCGGCATCCGGAGCCTGGACGACGCTTCGCGCCTGCTGGATGCCGGAGCCGACAAGATCACCCTGAACAGCGCCGCCATCGCCCGGCCGGAACTCATCGGCGAGATTGCGGCCAAGTATGGCCGGCAGTTCGTCGTGGTGGCCATCGACGCGAAATCGTGTCCGGACGGCCTCTGGCATGCAACCACGCACGGCGGAAGCCGTCCCTCCGACAAGGAACTTTTCTCCTGGGCCAAGGAGGCTGAGGAGCGCGGCGCCGGCGAGATTCTGTTCACGTCCATGGACCACGACGGTACCCGGAACGGCTATCCCTTCGACGTTTACGCGGCACTCTCCGACAGCCTGGGCATTCCCGTCATCGCCTCCGGCGGCGCCGGCAGCGTCGCGGACATCGCCGCCGTTCTCACCGAGGGCAAGGCCGATGCCGCCCTCGCCGCCAGCATCTTCCACTATGGGCAGTACACCGTGGCGGAAGTCAAGCGCCAGCTCGCCGAAGCCGGCATTCCCGTTCGCTTATAAAAGATTGACAGTCATGACATTCGACGATTTCAACCTCAGCAAGACCGGGGACGGACTGCTCCCCGTCATCATTCAGGACGCCACCACGCTCAAGGTCCTGATGCTCGGCTATATGGACCGCGCCGCCTTCGACAAGACCGTCGAGGAAGGGCGCGTCACGTTCTTCTCGCGTTCCAAGCAACGGCTGTGGACCAAGGGAGAAACCAGCGGCAACTTCCTGACTGTCAAGAAGATGTTCATCGACTGTGACGGCGACACCCTCCTCATCCAGGCCGATCCGGCCGGCCCGACCTGCCACCGCGGCACGACGGCCTGCTTCGACACGCCGGAGGATGAAGGATTCATCCGCTCCCTGTCGAAGCTCATCCAGGGCCGTCACGCGCAGATGCCGGACGGGTCCTATACCACCAAGCTCTTCATCAAGGGTCCCAAGGCCATCGCCAAGAAAGTGGGCGAAGAGGCCACGGAAATGATCATCGAGGCCGTGGACGGCAACCGCGACCGCTTCATCTACGAGACCTCCGACCTCGCCTATCACCTGCTGGTCCTGCTGGAATCGATGGGCTGCACCGTCGAGGACATCGAGCGGGAACTGGCGCTCCGGCATCGGTAGTTTCCATTGTTTTTTCTACCTTTGTTCGCTCTAACATAGACTGTTATGATTCTTTTCAGATGCGATTACGCGGAAGGGGCCCATCCGGAGATTCTCAAGCGGCTCACCGAGACCAACTTCGAACAGCTGGACGGCTACGGCAACGACCCGTACACCCAAAGCGCGAAACGGAAGATCCTCGAAGCCTGCAACTGCCCGGAGGGCGAGGTCCATCTCCTCGTGGGCGGCACCCAGACCAACTCGACCATCATCGCCGCGATGCTCGCGGACTATGAGGGCGCCGTCGCCGTGCAAACCGGCCATATCGCCGTCCATGAGGCGGGCGCCGTCGAGTACACTGGGCACAAGGTATTGACCCTCCCCCAACATCACGGAAAGATGGACGCCGGCGAACTGGAAGCCTTCCTCGCCGCCTCCGCCGCGGATCCGAACAAGGACCACATGGTGTGGCCGGGTCTCGTGTACATCTCCCTGTCGACGGAATACGGCACCATCTACACCCGCACAGAACTCGCTGAACTTCAGGCGATTGCACACAAGTATGGCCTTCCGCTGTTCATTGACGGAGCTCGCCTGGGCTACGCCCTCGCCAGCCCTGCCTGCGACTTCACCCTGGCGGACATGAAGGACCTCTGCGACGTCTTCTACATCGGCGGTACTAAGGTCGGCGCCCTCTGCGGCGAGGCCGTCGTCTTCACGAAGAATGCCCCGAAGCACTTCTTCACCACCATCAAGCAGCACGGCGCCCTCCTGGCGAAGGGCCGCCTCCTCGGCGTCCAGTTCGACACCCTCTTCACGGACAACCTTTACGGCTGCATTGCCGCGAACGCCATCGACCGCTCGCAGGATATGATCGCCGTCCTTAAGGAGAAAGGCATCCCCTTCTTCCTCGAAACGCCGACCAATCAGCAATTTGTAATCCTGGAAAACGCCTACATGGAAGCCCTCTCCTCCAAAGTCGGCTTCGACATCTGGGAGCCCTTCGACGCCACCCACACCGTCGTCCGCTTCGCCACCAGCTGGGCAACGACCGAGGAAAAAATCCAGCAGCTGCGGGAATTGCTTTAAAAATATTTGCAAACTCAGAAAAAATACCTATCTTTGCAATCCCAAACGATGGTGCTGTAGCTCAGATGGTAGAGCAATGGACTGAAAATCCATGTGTCGGCAGTTCGATTCTTCCCAGCCAGCACCACTGAAACCCGCTGAATTCCAGCGGGTTTTTTCGTTTTTTGGCTTTTGTTGCGTATCTTTATGAAAAAGATTGCAACTTTTTCCAACCTTTCGGCCGATGGTTCCGTCTAATGGATGAAACCGCTCCGGAAGCGGGAATGTTGAACCTTTAAAGCAATACAGTTATGGAAGCCACGTTAGTACCTATCTTCATCTGCGTCATTCTCCCGATCGCCATTGTCTGGCTGGTCGTCCGTGCCCGGAAGCACGAAATGGACAAGAAGACGGAAATCATGCTCAAGGCCATCGAAAACGGGGCCCAGATCGACCCCCAGCTCTTCAAGACCAAGCAGTCCACCCGCAGCATCAAGCAGGAACTCATGGACAAGTTCACCGGTGCCTGCGTCACCTCCTTCATGGGCATCGCCTTCCTGGCGATCGGCATCCTGAACCGGAGCAACCCCGGCATGTTCAAAGGCCTGTGGTTCCTGGAGACCGCTCTCACCGCCGGCGCCATCCTGCTGGCCATCGGATTCGCCCTGTTCTTCTCCTACCTGGTGAGCAAGCGGACGCTTGCCAAGGAGATCGAAGCCGAAGAGAAGAACCTCGAGAAGTAAAATGACTCAGGAGCGGTTCATCAGCCTGGTGCGCGCAGAGCAGGAGCCCCTACGACGGTTCCTGCTGGCGCTGTGTTGTGGCGATGCCGCTCTCGCCGATGACATCGCCCAGGATGCGCTCGTACGGGCATACGTGGCGTCCGGCTCGTTCCTGGGCCTGTCCAAATTCAGCACCTGGCTCTTCAGGATCGCATACAATTGTTATATCGACCATTGCCGGAAGGCCAAGCCGGAACAGACGTCCGTCGACGATGCCCTGGAGATTCCGGCCGCCGAATCATCCGACTCCGCCTTCCGGTACCAGCAGCTATACCGGGCCATGGACCGTCTTCCGGAGAAGGAAAAGGCATCCATCTCCCTCTTCTATTTCGAAGACCGGAGCATCAAGGAGATCGCGGCCATCCTGGGGATCCCGCAGGGCACCGTGAAGTACCACCTTTCGATGGGCCGAACCCATCTGAAACAGCATATACAGTTATGAACGAGATCGACGAATTCCTGCGTGCAAACAAGCCCGCCGTCCATGACGACCCCACCTTTTTGCTGGAAACCCGCCGGCGGCTCGAGGCCGTGGAGGGCATCAAGGCCGAGGTGGACCGCCAGCGCAGCCGCGGCCGCCTGGCGCTCGTGTTCGCGCTGGCCATCGGCCTCGCCGTCGGCGTGCTGGCCACCGCCATCGCCTTCCTCTACCCGATGGATGCCGCCTCGGCAGGACAGGGATTATGGGACAGTATCCGCCTGTTCCTGACCACCTGGAAGCAGTATCTGCTCCTCCCTGTCGCGATCCTCGCCATCGCCTTCGGCCTCGTCCTCTCCAGGGGCAGCCGGAGTGCCGTCAGGTTGTAAAGATCTGCAAACATGAATAAGTTACTCCAAGAAATCACCGCGCGAGCCGATGCGAGCCAGGTAGAAGGGCTGTCCCGGTTCTTCAAGACCGGGCCGGGGCAATATGGCGAGGGCGACAAGTTCCTCGGCATCAAAGTACCCGTGACGCGGGAGGTGGTAAAGGCCTGCTGGCGTGAAACCAGCCTGCAGGATCTGGAAGCGTGCATTGCCAGCGAGTATCACGAGGTGCGGCTCGCCGCGCTGCTGGCGCTGGTGGAGATCTTTGCGCATGCGAAGAGATTCCCGGTCAAGCCGGGAATGACGAAAATGACGTCATGCCCGGCCCGACCGGGCATCTCGCAACAAGATTGCGTCGACTTTTACCTCGCCCATACCGATCGGATCAACAACTGGGACTTGGTGGACCTGAGCTGCTATCCCCTGCTGGGGGTGTGGTTGCTGGACAAGGACCGGCAGTTGCTGTATGACCTGGCCCGGAGCGGAAAGACCCTCTGGGAGCAGCGCATCGGCATCGTCAGCACGATGACGTTTATCCGGAACGGGCAGCTGCAGGACACTTTTGACATCGCCGACATCCTGCTTCATCACCCGCACGATCTCATCCACAAAGCCGTGGGCTGGCTGCTGCGGGAGGCCGGGAAACGCGACAAGGAAGCGCTCGTCCAATACCTGGAGCCCCGCTGGCAGACCATGCCCCGGACGATGCTCCGTTATGCCATCGAGAAGTTCCCCGAAGCGGAACGCCAACAATACCTGAAGAAAGCATGAAAGTCCTTTTTGTCTGTCATGGCAACATCTGCCGCAGTCCGATGGCCGAGTTCATCCTGAAAGCCCTTGTGCGCAGCCGGGGGCAGGAAGGCGCCTGGCATATCGAGTCGGCTGCGGTCTCCACGGAAGAGATCGGCAATCCCATCTATCCGCCCGCCAAGCGCTGCCTCTCGCAGCACGGCGTGCCTTTCGACAAGGAGAAACGTGCCCGGCAGGTGACCAGGGCCGATTACGACCGCTTCGACCGCATCATCTGCATGGATGCCTGGAACCTCCGGCTCATCAAGCGGATCATCCCCGACGACCCGGACGGGAAAATCCATCTCCTGATGTCCTACACGGGGGTCGGCCGGGACGTCGCCGACCCGTGGTACACGGATGATTTCGAAACAGCCTTCCAAGATATCCTGGAAGGCTGTGAAGCGATGCTGATGTAAGGGAAAAGGCTACTGGAAGCAGTACCCCTCCCCTTCCTTGGTGATCACATTCTCGGCATACGGGCCGATCTTGCGGCGGAGGCGGTTGATGTAGGTATCGACCACCCGCACATTGGTTGCGGTGTTCTCGGACCAGCACTGCTTGTGCAGGTCTTCGGCCGTGAAGGTGTCGCCCACGTTCTCAAGGAACAGTTTCAGCAGGTTGTACTCATGGATGGAGAGGTCCACGGCCTCGCCGTCCACGGTGACTTCCTTGGCGTCCGGGTCGATCTGCAGCCCACGGAACCGGATGCCGTTGCGGACGGCGCCCAGGCGGGCCTCCACGACGTTGATGATGTAGTCGCCGGTCTTTTCGCATTCGCCGATCAGGTCGGAGAACACGGTGCCGAGATCGTACCCGTACACCTGGGCGTCCAGGTTCTCGATGTTCTTCTGCTTGAGCCCGTTCCGGCAGGCGTTGATGCGGCGCTCCACATCCTCGGAGTCGGCGATGGAGACGTCCTCCCGGCGGCCGGACAGCGATTCGTTCATCCGGGCCAGGGCTTCGTCGACCAGGGCGAACATATCCGCCACACCGGCTTCCAGCTGCTCGTCGAACACGACCTTGTTCTCGCGCTTGCGACGCAGGATGCGGGCCAGGTTGAAGCAGCTGTCGCCCACGGACTCCAGCTCGCCGATCTGGCGGAGCATCGCGCGGATCTTCTGCTTGGTGTCGTCGGACAGATGGGCGGAACCCACGTCGCCGAGATAGCGGCCGATCTCGTTCTCCATCTTGTCGCTCACTTCCTCGACCTTCTTGATACGCTCGAAGAGCTTGTCGAAGGCCTGCTCGTCCTCGATGCCGTAGAGTTCCTTCACCATGCCGAACATCCGTTCCATCCGTTCGCCGAAGACCACGATCTCCTTCTGCGCCTGCAGGACGGAGATTTCAGGGGTCTTCATGATACCGCCGCGGATGTACTGCAGGCGGAATTCATCCTCTTCCTCGGTCTTCTTGGGCTTGATGAGGAAGCACACGAGCTTCTCAATCTGCGGGATGAACCAGATCAGGATGGCCGTGTTGATGAGGTTGAAGCAGGTATGGAAGGTCGCCAGCGCGAAGGAAAGCTGGGTGGGATTCTGCTCGGCGGCGTTGGGATCCAGGCCCACGATGCCGCACACCATCCGGATGAACGGGAAGAAGAAGATGAGAACCCAGATGACACCGAACACGTTGAATACCAGGTGCGCCATGGCGGTTCGCCGGGCCTGCGTATTCGCGCTCATCGCAGCGAGGTTCGCCGTGACGGTGGTGCCGATGTTCTCACCCATGACCAGCGCGATGCCTTGGTAGATGGAAATTGCCCCGGTCGCGCACAGGACCATCGTGATGGCCATGAGCGCGGCGGAACTCTGCACCATCGCGGTCAGGATCGTGCCGATCAGGAGGAACAGCAGGATGGTTCCGTAATTGGTCTTGAAGCTGGAGAAGAAGGCAACGACAGCAGGCTTGCTGGCGAGGTCCATCTCCACGCCGGTCTGTTTCAGCATGCCCAGCGCGAACAGCAGGAAACTGAGACCGAAGAGGAAATCGCCGATATACCGGTGCTTGCCCAGCTGGATCAGGATGATGCCCGCGAGAAAGGCCGGCCACACCACGTCCGCCATGTTGAAGGAGAAGCCGGCGGACATGATCCACGCGCTCATCGTCGTACCAATGTTCGCGCCCATGATGATCGAGATGGCCTGGGTGAGGGTGAGCAGGGCTGCATTCACGAAGGACACCGTCATCACGGTGGTAGCGGCGGATGACTGGACCGCGACGGTCACCAGCGCGCCGGTGGCGACACCGGAGAAGCGGTTGGTGGTCATCGCGCCCAGCAAGTGACGCAGCTGCGGACCCGCCATTTTCTGGAGGGCTTCGCTCATCACTTTCATGCCGTAGATCAGCAGGGCGATCGAGCCGAGAAGTTTCAGGACGATAAGCATAGGATATATTGCGTTTTAATATTGTTCAATGAAATCCACGATCAGCTTGAACACCGGTTCATAGCTGTCGAAGACAGCGTTCCTCCAATTGTCCAGCGGGGTATGGTAATACGGGAAGGCAGATCCTTCCTCATCCTCGAGGAAGATGCAGGGAATCCCGCGCTTGGCAAATGGATAATGGTCGCTGTTCGCCGCCAGCGCGCCATGGTTCAGGGACTTGAAATAGCCCTTCTCCGCATTGATGCGCTCGATCAGTTCAAAGCCCCGCTGGCCCTGGTCGCTGGTCTCGCAGTACAGGACCGGATTGTTGTCGCCGATCATGTCCACATTGATCAGGTACCGGATCATTTCCAGCGGGAAAACCGGATGCTGCGCGTAATACTCCGATCCGCGGAGGTTCGCATCCTCGCCGGAGAAGGCGATGAACAGCATGTCGTACTTGGGCCGATGCTCGGCGAAATAGGCGGCCAAGGTGACGAGGGCGGCCGTGCCGGAAGCATTGTCATTGGCCCCGGCATAGAACACCCGGCGGCCGAGATTGCCCAGGTGATCGTAATGGGCCGTGAACACGTAGCAGCTGTCGTGGCTGGCGCCCTCCACCGAGGCGATGACGTTGAAACACTGGTAGCTCTTGTAGAACTTGTTGTCGATGTCCACGGTGACGCTCCGGGAGCCGCGGGGGATCTGCTTCGACAGGACCCAGATGACGGGCTTGGGGTTCACTTTCTCGCCGTAGGCCTTGTAGAACTTCAAAGGCTCGTCCCAAGTGAGGATGAGGCCTTTGTTCGGGGCGCCGTCCGCGCTCTGCAGCTTCTGGAAATCCTCCCGGTGCTTGTAGGTGAACCAGAAATCGCACACGACGAACGCATCCTTGTATTCGGGCTTCTCCAGGTCGCTGAAGATCTTCGCGGAATCGTAGTGGAGGGTATCGACGTAATAGACCGGATAGGTCCCTTCGACGCCCGGGCAGAACTCCCGGACGGTGAAATCCGTACCGGGCACCATTCTCCGCCCGTCGACGGAGAGTTTCATATCCCCGGCAAACGTATTGATGTCCAGGGTGAAATGCTGGCGGGTGACCGCATCGACCCCAGCCTTGCGATAGGCTTTCTCCAGATACTTGCCGGCCTTGTTGGCGCCGTCGCGGGCATAGCCGCGGCCCTGGAACCGCGCGGAACTGAGATCTCTGACGACCTTCTTGTATCCCGCCAGGTCCTGGGCGCTCCCTTGCACGGCGAAGACCGCCAGCAGGATCAGTATCAAAACTCTTCTCATGATTATGCAAATATAACAATTCTCCGTCAATCTCGACCGGTCAGATGCGGGCAAATCGGGAAGAAATCGTATATTTGTGTCCATATGAAAGCAATCCAGATTACCCAACCGTTCGAATTGAACGTGATCGATGTCGAGAAACCCCTGTGCGGGGAAGGCGAAGTGCTGCTGCGGATCCGATATGTCGGGTTCTGCGGGAGTGATTTGAACACCTGGCGCGGAGGGAACGCGATGGCGAAGGCCGGCGTGGTCCCGGGCCACGAAGTGGGCGCCGAGATCGCCGCCGTCGGGCCTGGCGTTCCTGATTCGCTGCAGCCCGGCATGGTCGTCACCGTCAATCCCTATACCGCCTGCGGGCACTGCGCATCCTGCCGGAACGGCCGTTCCAACGCCTGTGAATTCAACGAGACGCTGGGCGTCCAGCGGGACGGCGCGATGCGGGAATTCTTCGTGGTTCCCTGGCAGAAGGTCATCTTGACCGAGGGCATTTCCGTGCGCGACTGCGCCCTGGTCGAGCCCCTGAGCGTCGGTTTCCACGCCGTGAGCCGGGCCCGGGTGACAGAGAAAGATGTCGTGGCCGTCTTCGGCTGCGGCATGATCGGCATGGGCGCCATCATCGGGGCAGCGCTCCGCGGAGCGACGGTCGTGGCGATGGACATCGACGACGAGAAACTGGCCGTCGCGAAGGCGGTCGGCGCGAAATATACGGTCAATACCGCGTACGAGGACGTGCAGGAAGGCATCTCGGAACTGACGGACGGGCTGCTGGCCGATGTCGTCATCGAAGCCGTGGGACTGCCCGTGACCCAGCGGCAGGCCATCGCCAACGTCGGTTTCACCGGGCGCGTTGTCTTCATCGGCTATGCCAAGGACCAGACGACCTTCCGCACCGCCGATTTCGTCAAGAAAGAACTGGACATCCGGGGTTCCCGCAACGCCTGCCCGGAGGATTTCCAGGCCGTCATCGACTATCTCCGGAGCGGTACCTGCCCGTACGACAAGCTGATCACGTCCGTCGTCAAACCGGAGGAAGCGGCGGAAGCGATGCAGCATTGGCATGAAAACCCTGGAAAGGTTTTCCGGATCCTCGTTGAATTCTAAACCACCAGTCCTATGATTTATCGCGATTTGGGAAAGACCGGAATGAGGCTTTCCGCCATCGGGTTCGGCGCCTCCTCCCTCGGCGGTGTCTTCCACGATTTCGAGGAGGCGAAAGGCATCGAGGCCGTTTTCGCCGCCATCGACGCCGGCGTAAACTTCATCGACGTATCCCCGTATTACGGCTATTACAAGGCCGAGACTGTGCTCGGGAAGGCCCTGAAGGACATCCCGCGGGACAAGTTCTTCCTGTCCACGAAAGTGGGCCGCTACGGCGAGGACGGGCACAACACCTGGGATTACTCCGCCGAGCGCGTGACCCGCAGCGTGTACGAGAGCATGGAACGCCTGAACATCGACTATATAGACCTGATCAATGTCCATGACATCGAGTTTTCGGACCTCGACCAGGTCGCCGGCGAGACGCTGCCCGCCCTCGTGCGGCTGCGCGAGGAAGGCATCGTCAAGCACGTCGGCATCACGGACCTGCAGCTGGAAAACTTGAAGTGGATGGTGGAACACGTCCCTGCCGGGACGGTGGAAAGCGTGCTCAATTTCTGCCACTACTGCCTGAACGACGACAAGCTGGTGGACTTCCTGGACTTCTTCGAGGCCCACGGCATCGGCGTCATCAACGCGTCACCGTTCTCGATGGGCCTGCTGACGCAGCGGGGCGTGCCGGCCTGGCACCCGGCGCCGGCATCGCTTGTGGAAGCCTGCAAGCGCGCCGCCGCGCACTGCGCCGCCAAGGGCTATCCCATCGAGAAACTCGCGATGCAGTATTCCCTGCAGAACCCCCGCATCGCCTCCACCCTGTTCAGCACCACCAAACCCGAAAACCTCCGGAAGAATGTCGCCTACATGGACGAACCCATCGACCTGCAGCTGGTGCAGGAAGTGCGGGAGATCATCGGCGACCAGCTCCGCGTTTCCTGGTCCAATACCTGATCCCGTATGCTTATCATCGACGCCCACAGCCACTTGTGGCTCCGGCAGGAAGCCGTCGTGGACGGTAAGGAGATCCGGCCGCTCCCGAACGGCCGGAGCCTGTTCATGGGCACGGAAGTCCAGATGCTTCCGCCTTTTCTGATCGACGGCCGGAACACGGCCGAGGTATTCCTTTCGAACATGGATTACGCGCAGGTTTCCGCCGCGGTCGTCACGCAGGAGTTCATCGACGGCCTGCAGAACGACTACCTGGAGGATGTGGAACTGCGGTATCCGGAACGGTTCTTCGTATTCGGGATGTGCGAATTCCGCAAACCGGGGTTCCTCGCCCAGGCGGAAGAACTCATCGGCCGGGGCTTCCGGGGCATCAAGATTCCCGCGGCACGCCTCCTGCTCCCCGAAGGCCGCGTCCGGCTGGACAGTCCGGAGATGATGGCGATGTTCCACCTGATGGAGGACCGGGACCTGATCCTGCATGTGGAGTTGGCCGATGGAGACCTGCAAGTACCTGAGATGGAAGCAGTTATCGCCGAGTGCCCCCGGCTCCGCATCCTGATCGGCCATTTCGGGATGGTCACCCGGCCCGGCTGGATGGAACAGATCCGCCTCGCCCGCCATCCCAACGTGTACGTGGAATGCGGCGGCATCACCTGGCTCTTCAACGACGAGTTCTACCCCTTTCCTTCGGCTGTCCGGGCCATCCGGGAAGCGGCGGACGAAGTGGGCATCGACAAGTTGATGTGGGGCTCCGACTACCCCCGCACCATCACCGCCATCACCTACAAGATGTCCTACGACTTCATCACGAAGAGCCCGCTCCTGACCGATGCGGAAAAGGCGGCGTTCCTGGGTGAAAACGCTCGCCGCTTCTTCGGTTTCGGCGACCTCCCCGTCCCCAGGCATGTGAAGAACATGTCGGAATAAAAAAACTTTTTCCGTATCTTTGGAATTATGCTAGAAAAGATTGTCTCCCAGGTCAATGATATCGTCTGGAATCCGGGTCTGGTCGTGTTGCTGATCGCCGCCGGCTTGTATTTTTCGTTCCGGACCCGGTTCGTGCAGGTCCGCCGGTTCAAACTGATGCTCAAGTCCCTTTTCTCCAAGAAGGAGGGCGCACAGGGGATCTCGTCCTTCGAGGCATTCTGCATCGCCCTGTCCGGGCGCGTGGGTACCGGCAACATCGTGGGCGTGGCGACCGCCATCGCCTTCGGCGGTCCCGGGGCCGTATTCTGGATGTGGATCGTCGCCTTCTTCGGCGCCTCCACGGCCTTCGTCGAGTCCACCCTGGCGCAGATCTACAAGTTCCCGCACCATTCCGGCTACCGGGGCGGTCCTTTCAGCTTCATCGAACATGGACTGGGCAAGAAATGGCTGGGCGTCACGTTCGCGGCCATCACCGTCCTCGCCTGCGGCTTCTTCCTGACGACGGTCCAGTCGAACGGCGTCTCGTCGGCCATCAAGAACGCCTTCCCGGTCTCTCCCCTCACCTCCGGCATCGCCCTCGCGGTCATCCTGGGCCTCGTCATCTTCGGCGGCGTCAAGCGTATCGCCCGGGTGGCCTCCGTCGTCACTCCGTTCATGGCCCTCGGCTACATCCTGATGTCCCTGGTGGTCATCGGCTTCCATATCCAGGATGTCCCCGCCGTGTTCGCGTCCATCGTCACGAACGCCTTCGGCATCAACCCCATATGCGGCGGCATCATCGGTTCCACCATCGCCATGGGCGTCAAACGCGGCATCTTCTCCAACGAGGCCGGCCAGGGCACGGGGGCCATCGTCTCGGCGGCCACCGATGTTCCCCATCCGGCCCAGCAAGGCCTCGCCCAGGCCTTCTCCGTGTATGTCGACACCCTGCTCGTGTGCACCGCCACCGCTCTCATGATCCTCTGCTCCGGCACCTACAACATCCTGGGCAGCGACGGCGAACTGCTGTACGCCGGCGCGCCGGAACTCGCCAACAACTACGTGAACTATACCCAGAGCGCCGTGGATACGGTGTTCAAGGGCTTCGGCAGCCAGTTCGTGTCCATCGCAATGGTTTTCTTCGCCTTCAGCACCATCATGGCCTACTACTTCTACGCGGAAACCAGCATCATCTATCTCTTCCATGGACGGGAAGGCAAGGGCGAGAAAATCGCCATCCGCATCTTCCAGGTGCTGATGCTCGCGGCGGTGGTGTTCGGCGCGGTGCGCGAGGCGGACGTCGTCTGGCAGCTCGGTGACATCGGCGTCGGCATCATGGCCTGGTTCACCGTCATCTCGATCCTGATCCTCTGCCCGAAAGCCATCAAGTCCCTGAAGGAATTCGAGAAAGTCGCCTGATGCCCGTCCCGGCCTACATACAGGTCATCCTGCCGCTCCGGCTGGAGTGGGAGCCGTATTATTCGCTCCCGGAAGGAGTAAAGGTCGAAGTCGGTGACCGGGTGCGGGTCCTCTTTGCCCGGAAAGAATATGTGGGGGCCGTCAGCGCAGTCGGCGTGACACCCCGGACGGACGAAAACCGGATCCTGCCCATCCTGGCCGTGGAAGAGGGGCTGCCCCGGGTCCTTCCCGACGAAATCCAGTTCTGGAGGGCCGTCAGCGACTATTATCTCTGCTCGATGGGGGAAGTATACAAGGCCGCCTACCCCGCCCTGAAAACCGGCCAGGAGGAAGTGGAAGCCCGAAACAAGGAGCGGCTGGAAACGCGGTTGGAGCACTTGAAGGACAAGGCGGAAAAAGCCCGCCGGGATGATACCCGGGAACGCTACAAGGCCGAGATCGAAACGGTCGAAGCCTTGCTTCGGGGAGAGGCCCCTGTTTCCGTCCTGGCGCCCGTCACGTTGTCCCCCGCCCAGGAAATCGCCGCCCGGACAGCCCGCAAGGCCCTTGCCGACGGCAAGACCGTCCTCCTGCACGGAGTCACCGGCTCCGGAAAGACGGAAATCTACCTGAAACTTGCGCAGGAAACCCTGGACCAGGGCCGCAGCGTCCTGTTCCTCGTCCCGGAAATCGCCCTGTCCCGCCAACTGGAGGACCGCATCGCCACCGTGTTCCCGGATGTCCTGGTATTCCATTCCGGCGTTTCGGCAGCGCGCCGTTCCCAAGTCGCCTCCTGTGTCCGGAAGCCTGGTCAATACCTGGTCCTGGGCACCCGTTCCGCCCTGTTCCTCCCCCACCACCATCTCGGTCTGATCATCGTGGACGAGGAGCACGACACATCCTACAAGCAGGATGCGCCGGCCCCTCGTTACAATGCGCGGGAAAGCGCCATCATGCTGGGCGTCATCCAGAAAGCGCAGGTCGTCCTGGGCAGCGCCACCCCGTCTCTAGAATCCCTGTACAACGCTGAAACAGGGCGTTTTGTCAAGGTGGACCTGAAGGAAAGGTTCCACAGCGGGGACGAGGCGGAAATCCGTATCATCGACACAGTCGCCGAACGGAGGAAGCGCGGCATGACCGGCAGTTTTTCCCGGAAGCTCATCCAGGAGATTACCGATACGCTGGACGGCGGCGGGCAGGTCCTCGTACTCCGGGCCCGGCGCTCCTACGCCCCGTCGGTCCAATGTACGGAATGCGGCAAAATACCCAAATGCCCGCACTGCCACGTCCCCATGAGCCTGCACCGCGGGCCGGACCGCCTGGAGTGCCATTACTGCGGCCATTCCGAACCGTACACCGGCATCTGCCCGTCCTGTCACGGCGAACTGCAGCCACTGGGTGCCGGCACGCAGAAGGTGGAGGAAGAGTTGACAAACCTGTTTCCGGAGCGCCGCATCGCCCGGCTGGACGGCGACACACCCGATACGGAGGAGGCCGCCATCATCCGCCGTTTCGCAGCTGGGGACATCGACATCCTCGTGGGCACCCAGATCATCACGAAGGGCTTCGACTTCGACGGCCTGAGCCTGGTGGCCGTCCTGCAGGCCGACAGCCTGGTGGGCCAGCAGGATTTCCGCGCGGACGAGCGCGCTTTCCAGCTGCTGGAGCAATTCCGCGGCCGGAGCGGCCGCCGGGGCAGGCCCGGCCGGATCGTCATCCAGACCCGCGAGCCGGAGCATCCGGTCTATGCCCGGCTGCAAGGCAGCGACGACGCCGACCTGCTGGCTGAAAGGAAGCTTTTCGGCTATCCCCCCTACACGCGCCTCATCCACATCACCTTGAAAGACAGCAACGAAAAGCGGTTGGACTATCTTTCCAAGGAGCTTCGGAACGCCCTGCTTGCCGCTTTCACCGAGGCCGACACGCCTCCCGCAGTCATCGGTCCCTACGCTCCCGCGGTGGACCGCATCGCCGGGGAATCCATCCGGCAGCTCCGCGTCATGCTCGCCCGCAACAAGGCGCTCACGGCCTTGAAACGCACGCTGGCCCAGGCCGTTTCCACTTTCGGAAAGGAACGGAAATACGCCGCGCACCTGGTGGTCGACGTGGACCCGGTCTAAGCGTGGAACTTTTTGTGGAACATTCCCTTGCAGGGGCCGGGATATTTTCGTATATTTGTGGAATGTTTGCCCATCCGAGGGCGGACGAGCTACGAATATGGGAAAAATCATCGCCATAGCGAACCAGAAGGGCGGCGTGGGCAAGACCACGACGGCCATCAACCTGGCCGCGTCCCTCGCGGTCCTGGAGAAGAAGGTGCTCATCATCGACGCGGACCCGCAGGCCAACACGACCTCCGGCCTGAATTTCTCCCCGGACAACGACGAGAAACGCACCTTGTATGAGGTCATCCGGGGGGACATTCCCGCGGAGGACGCCCTCATCCAGACGGAACTGCAGAACCTCCACATGATTCCCTCCCACATCAACCTCGTGGGCTCGGAAATCGAGATGATCAAGTGGCCGGACCGCGAATCCTACCTCAAGAAGGCCCTGGCGCCCATCCGCGACCGCTATGACTACATCATCATCGACTGCTCCCCCTCCCTGGGCTTTATCACCGTCAACTGCCTGACGGCGGCGGATTCCGTGATGATTCCTGTCCAGCCGGAGTTCTTCGCCCTGGAGGGCCTTGCGAAGCTGCTCCAGACCATCCGCCTGGTGCAGAACAACATCAACCCCGGCCTCACCATCGAGGGCTTCGTCGTGACGATGTTCGACGGTCGCACGAAGGTGCACAGCCAGGTGGTGATGCAACTGCGGGAGCACTTCAAGGACCTGGTGTTCAACACGATCATCCAGCGCTCCATCCGCCTGAGCGAGGCCCCCTCGCACGGCAAGCCCATTGTCCTTTACGACGTGACCAACAACGGCACTTCCAACTACCTCCACCTGGCGGAGGAAGTGCTCACCAAGAACGAAGACATCTGATGGCGAAAGTACAGCATGGCCTGGGCAAAGGCCTCAGCGCCCTCCTCGGCGACGACGCCGCCGACCTCCGCGAGATCCGCAAGCCGGTCGGCTACATCAACAAGGAAGTGGTCGGGACCACGGAACAGGAAGTCACGGCCGACGTCCTCCGCATCCCGGTGGACCTCATCGAGCCGAATCCCTTCCAGCCCCGCATGAGCTTCGGGGAGGAAGCCCTCCAGGAACTCGCGGAATCCATCCGTACCTTCGGGCTCATTCAGCCGATCACGGTCCGCAAGAAGGGGTCCAAGTACCAGATCATCAGCGGTGAACGTCGTTTCCGCGCGTGCACGAAGGCCGGGATGGACATGATTCCCGCCTACATCCGCGACGCGAACGACCAGGGCATGCTGGAGATGGCCATCGTCGAGAACATCCAGCGCGAGAACCTGGATCCGATCGAGGTGGCGATGAGCTACCAGCGCCTGATGGAGGAATGCCGCCTGACGCAGGAGCAGATGGCGGACCGCGTGGGAAAGAAGCGCGCCTCCGTGGCGAACCAGCTCCGGCTCCTCAAACTCCCCGCCAAAGTCCAGCACGACCTGAAGGTGGGCCTGGTGAGCGTCGGCCACGCGAAGGTCCTCCTGGGGGTGGACGACCCGAAGGCGCAGGAAATGCTCTGCGACCTGATCGTCCGCCGCGGCCTTTCCGTGCGCCAGCTGGAAGAGAAGGTCCGCGCACTGGAAAAAGGTCTTCCGCAGCCGGAAGAAAAGGAGCCGCAGGAGCTCCCGGAGATGTACTACCGCCTCCTGGAGAACGTGGGCCGCTATTTCGGCGACAACATCTCCCTCAAGCGCAATCCCGCAGGCAAGGGTTCCATCACCATCCGGTTCGATTCGGACGAGCAGATGGAACGTTTCTTGCAGGCCCTGGACCCTAACCGCGGATAGTCTTTCATGAAGTTACGCATCGTTTCCGTCCTCACCGCGCTGCTTGCCCTGCTCGCGCCCGCCGTCCTCCACGGACAGGTGCGGGACGACCAGTTCAAGCGGGACGCCTTCTCGCAGAACTATGCGGATACGTCCCAGCAGGCGAAGACGGACAGCTCGCAGCTCTTCAGTTTCAAGCAGTATTTCGGCAGCCTGGCGCACAAGCGGCCGGGCCAGGTCCAGAACCTGTTCATGGGCTCCACCGTCTTCGTGGGCGGCGGCCAGATCTACAACCGCCAGTACTGGAAGCTGCCCGTCGTGTACGGCGGCATCGGCGCCGGCGTAGGCCTGGGCATCCATTTCAACAACCAGTACAAGGCGACCGGGGACGACAAATTCAAGAAATACAGTACCTGGTCCTACATCGGGGCCGGACTCGTGTGGTGGGGTTCCCTCCTGGACCTAACCGTCAATTTCCCCGTGGACCGGAAACTCGATCCCGGCAAGGCGACCCTGTATTCCATCCTGTTCCCCTGCCTCGGCCAGGTGTACAACGGCGAGTATTGGAAGATCCCCATCTACTGGGGCGCCATGGCCGGCGGCATCTACTACTACTCGACGAACAAGCGCAACTACGAGCGCTACAAATGGATCTACAACCAGGCCACCAGCACGGACCCGGACGTGGAAAAGCCTCCGATCACCGCGGAAAACGCGCTCTACTACCGCGACGTCTTCCGTCGGTACAGGGACTATTCCATCCTCGCCACGGCGCTGTTCTACGTAGTCCAGATCGTCGATGCGAACGTCTTCGCGTATATGCAGGACTTCGAAGTGGACGACGACATTTCCCTCCGGCTGGAACCCACGGTCATCTCGCCGGATTTCGCCGCAGCCCCCGGCCTGGGGGTCGGCCTCACCCTCAGATTCTGATCCCGGATGAAACGATTAACGATCCTATGTGCGGCCCTCCTCCTCCTTTCCCCGCTTCCGGCCGCGGCGGGCATACAACTGGACCGGAAAACGCGTAAGCAGCTGGAAAAGGAGAACCTCCAGCTGCGGCTGCGCCTGGAAGAGATCCAGCAGGAGCTGGAATCCCTCAAGACGGACACCCAGGAACGCGACAGCCTCCAGAGGCAAATGGACGGCTTGGATCGCGGGGACCGCGTCCAGGAAGCCGCCGGGATGGGCGCGGCCGTCGATTATTTCGACAGCCCGCTTTATGGCGGCGGAGACTATGTCGAGGACCAGCAGAGCGGCTTCGACTATACGGACGACGTGACCGACAGTCTCCTGAGCATCTGGTACCTGCACCGCCAGATCCGCGAGAACCCGCAGAGCGAGTATAACATGGACAGCGTCCATTTCACTTCCGGGGTCCCGGACCAGGTCCTCATCGAGCGGCTGCAGAAGATGAATTCCTTCATCCAGCTGCCCTACAACGAGACCGTGAAGAACTACATGGTCCTCTACTCCGAGAAGATGCCTACCCGCATGGGCCAGATCCTCGGCCTTGCGCAGTACTACATGCCCATCTTCGAGGAAGCCTTCCGCAAGTATGGCCTTCCCCTGGAACTCAAGTACATGGCCATCATCGAGTCGGCCCTGAATCCGGTGGCGGTTTCCCGCGTGGGTGCAACCGGCATGTGGCAGTTCATGCATTCCACGGCCCGGAACTACGGGCTCCGGATCGACTCCTTCATCGACGACCGGATGGACCCGGTCGCCTCCGTCGATGCGGCCGCCCGGTACCTCCGGGACGCCTACCGCATCTTCGGCGACTGGAGCCTGGCCATTTCCTCCTACAACTGCGGCTCCGGCAACGTGAACAAGGCCATCAAGCGCGCCGGGCGGCGGGATTTCTGGTCCATCTACCCGCACCTCCCCCGCGAGACCCGCGGCTATGTGCCGGCGATGGTGGGCGCGATGTACGCTGTGAACTATGCAAAGGAATACGGCCTGGAACCCGCTCCTGTGCAGATGCCGGCGCACATCGACACGTTCATGATCAACAAGAACCTTCACTTCCGCCAGATCAGCGAAGTGATCGGCGTGCCCATCGACGACCTCCGCGACCTGAACCCGCAGTATTACAAGGACATCGTCCCGGGTAACCAGGGCGAGCAGATTCTCCGCCTTCCGTTCAACTACAGCAACGCCTTCCTGGACAGCCAGGACACGATCTACAAGTACAAGGCGGCCGAGATGTTCTCCGGTTCCGTCGATGTCGGACGCCCGCAGTCCGCGACCTCCACGCGTTCGGCGGCGGCCCGGTCCGGCGGCGGCG
The DNA here is from genome assembly GCA_900318015.1 of uncultured Bacteroidales bacterium. Taxonomy (GTDB): domain Bacteria; phylum Bacteroidota; class Bacteroidia; order Bacteroidales; family UBA932; genus Cryptobacteroides. The sequence goes on from ONJB01000011.1 coordinate 20,101, forward strand.
AGTGGATCTATTACAAGGTCCGCAGGGGCGACAACCTCGGAAAGATCGCCGCGCGGAACCACACGACCGTCAAGAACATCAAGTCCTGGAACGGCCTGAAGAGCGACCGGATCCGGGAAGGACAGCGCCTGAAGGTGGGCCGGCGCTAGCGGTCCGCCTGCAACTGGAGTTTGAGCCCGGCCTGGCCGGGCTTTTCTTTTTGCCACCGGTACGAGCCGCGCAGGTACAGCTTGACAGTCATCTTCCGGAACCGCTTCTTCCAGCCCAGGTAGGCCATGGCGGCAAAGCCCGTCCCATAATAGGCCGGGGCCGTGAAGTTCCCCGGCGCATCCCGTTCATAGACATAGATACGGGATTGCCAACCGGCCGTGGAATACGCCGTAAGCCGAATCCATACCAAGCCCCCGGGCGGTCTCCATCCCCCCTCCAGGTAGCCCAGGAGGCCGAATCCCCCGTCATGGACCCCGTTCAGTCTCCCTTTCACCGTCCAAAGGCCCTGATTCCAGGTGGCGTCCGCCCGGACATCCGCCCGATGGCTGTCGTAATTGCGCCAGCGATACACCAGCCGGGACTCCAGCAGCCAGCTTTCCGTCACGGTCCAGGAAACCAGGACGGTGGATTTGGCCTGCTTCCGGTCCGTGTCGGTCGCCGGCTTGGGAAGGAGGGCTGCATCAACCGTCCAGGAAGCCTTGAAGGCGCGGCTGTCCGAGAGGAACGCCACCCCTGCGGCCGCCCCGTATTCTCCATTCTTCTTGCCCGAAAAGGCACTCGGTATCGCGCGGACCTGGAGAGCGACCTTCCCATGCTCGCCCAGCGGGAACAGGCTGCCGGCCAGGCCGGCGGGCGCTTTCCCGCTCCAGGCCGCTTCTCCGAAAAAGTCCACCCCGCGGAATCCGTACTTCCCATCCAGGGAAACCCGCGATGGCGTAACCGTGAGGCCGACCTGGCCGTTCCGTCCCAGCCAGCCGGCATGCGCCCCCACCGTTCCGTCCAGGGCTCCGAACAGGGCCCATTGGACATGGCGGCCCGTATAATCCCACGCCAATCCGCGATAGGTACCCGCCCCGTTGAAGGACCAGGAAGGCGTAACTCCGTTCGCGCGCTTGGAAAAAGCGTCCAGGGTAGAGAGACCGGCCAACTGGAAGGCGCTCCAGAAAGCCAATCCCTGCCCGTATCGGACATTATAGTCTCCGATGAGCACCTTCCCTTTCGGAAGCCGATAGAGACCGTAAAACGTCCCGTTCCGGGCTTTCCAGGCGCCGGCCGCTTCCACATTCCCGGCCGTCAGCCGGTATTTCGCGCCCACGTCCTTCAACGTCGCCCGGATCAGGGCGGAATGGTGGAACGTAAGCGTGTCCCGGACCGCTTCCCCGGGGCGACGGGCGGATTCCAGGGAAAGGAAAGGGCGGAGCGCCGCGACGGCCTCTTTCCCGAATCCGTCCACCCGCTCCAGTTCGGCAAAGGAGAGCACATCGCCGGAAAGGTTGCGGTACTCGGCCAGGGCCGCGACCTGGTAGGGTGTCAGAAGTCCGCTTTCCAACAGACGGGCCCTGGAGGCGAGGTTGAGGGGCAATGGACGGCTCCGGAAGGATTCCAGTTCATCGACGAGGCGGTCGTCCAGGACTTCCGGGCTGTCCGCTCCGGTCAGATACAGGGCCGCCCGGACGACTTCGTCGGTCTGGGCGGCGGCCGGCCAGGCGGCCAGGATCACGAGCAGCACGATTCTTCTTCTCATGGGCCCAAAATACGGTTTTCTTCCCGGTCCCGGTGCGGCCCGCGCGTTGTTTCAGTCCAAAATAAATGATTTCGATGTTTTTTTGTGTTTTTCTTATTATTTTTGTGTATCTAAAACCAGGAACCATGAAAGAGAGAATCAAACTTCACGACAAGGTTTTCAAACCGCTCATTCCGGGAGAAGAGATTGAGAAATCCATCGACGCCGTCGCCGCCAAGATCAATGCCGACTACGAAGGCACCGACACCGTCCCCGTCCTTCTCTGCGTCCTGAACGGTTCCATCCTCTTCACCGCCGAACTGATGAAGCGCCTGGACTTCGACGTAGACTTGATGTCCATCAAGCTTTCCTCCTACCGGGGAACGTCCTCCACGGGCGCCGTCCATATGGACATGGGCCTCACCGGCGACATCACCGGCAAGGAAGTCATCATCGTGGAGGACATCGTGGACACGGGCCGCACCATCGAAGCCCTCGTCAAGATCCTGTACGCCCGCAAGGCTTCCAAGGTCAAGGTGTGCACCCTCCTCCTGAAGCCCGCGATGTACAACAAGACCATCAACCTGGACTACGTGGCCATGGAGATCCCGAACGACTTCATCGTCGGCTTCGGCCTGGATTACGACGGCCTCGGCCGCAACTACAAGGACATCTACATCCTCGATACGGATACAAAGCTCTGAATATGAAATACTACATTCTCTTCGGCCCTCCGGGTGCCGGCAAGGGCACCCAGGCCAGCGCCATGGTGCAAAAGTACAACCTCTGCCACCTCTCCACAGGCGAGCTCCTCCGCAGCGAGATTGCTGCGGGCACCCCGCTCGGCCTCCAGGCCAAGGCCCTCATCGAGGCCGGTTCCCTCGTTCCTGACGAAGTCGTCGAGGGAATGATAGAGGCGAAGTTCCAGGGAACCCAGGGCGTGGACGGCTTCCTGCTGGACGGCTTCCCCCGCACCATCGCCCAGGCCGAGGCGCTCGACGCCATGCTCGCCAAGACCGGCGAGGCCGTCACGGCCGTCGTCTCCATCATGATCCCCGACGCCATGATCCACGAGCGGATCGCGCACCGCGCCACCATCGAAGGCCGCGCCGACGACGCCCGCCCCGAGGTGGTGGAGAACCGCATCCGCACCTATCACGACAAGACGGAACCCCTCGTGGGATTCTACAAGGAAACCGGCCGCTACAACGAGATCGACGGCGTGGGCACCATCGACGAAGTGCGCGACCGCATCTTCGCCCTGATGGACCGTTTCTAAGATTACCAATCCTTACTTTTTCTGGTTCCGGATTCCCGCAGGGTCCGGAATCAGTCGTTTTACGAGCTTGAGATCCGGGAAGAAGCGGCTGGCGATGACGCGGAGCACCGTGTACGCCGGGATGGCGACCAGCATACCGACCACGCCGCCGATATGTCCGGCCAGGAGGATGACGATGAAGATCTCCAGCGGACTCGCCTTGATGCTGGTGGAATAGATGAGTGGCTGGTACACGAAGTTGTCCACCAGCTGGGTGGTGAGCATGATCGCAAGGACGATGAGGGCGAACACCCAGATGTTCACGCCCAGTCCGACGCCGGTGCCGTACTTGAGGATGACGGCGAGGACGACGCCGACCACTTCCCCGACGAGCGGGCCCACGTACGGAATGACGTTCAGGATGCCGGCGATGAAGGCGATGCCCAGGGCGTTCGAGAAGCCCAGCCGGGCGATGAGCCACAGGCCCAGGAAATCCAGGAGGGCGACGCCGGTCATCTCGATCAGCAGGCCCACGAAATAGCGGGAGAGGAGGCCTTCGATATCCCCCAGGGACTTCGCCAGTTTCCCTTCCATCCGGTCCGGGACCAGGGCGCTGACAATCTTCCGGAACAGGGTTTCATCGCGCACGAAGAAGAAGGAGATGAACACGACGGAGAACAGGCCCACGACGAGGCTGGTCACGAAGGAGGTCACGGAACTGATAACCGACGTGACGTTGGACACGTTCGTCACCTCCCGCAGCTTGTCCATCAGGATGGTGATGATGTTGAAGTCCGGTCCCAGGCCCGGGAACAGGCCGACGATCCAGTCATTGACCCGGTCCAGGGGATTTCCGTCGGCCGTCACGCTGTTCAGCACGGCGGCGTCCCGGACGATGCCCGTCACGACCGGGATGACCTGCGTCACCACGAGGATGAGGGTCCCGAGGATGAGGACGATGGTGAGGATGGCCAGGAGCCCGTTCGGAGCGGCCTTCCCCCGGATGCGGATCTTCCGGAGCAGCCGCATCACGGGCTGGCCGATCAGCGACACGACGAAGGCCACGATGATGTACACGAGCACGCTCTTGAAATACCAGCACAGACATGCCAGGATGGCGAGAGTCGCTGCGATGATAAGATACCGGGCCAGCCGGTCGATGCTTCTTTCCTGTTCCATAGATTACAAAGATAGGAAATTTCACGCAATTGTGTCGCGCCCCTCCCCTTTTCGAGTTTTTAAAATATTTTTGTTGAAATTTTGTGAAAAATTATTGTTTTTCAATAAATTCTTTCTATCTTTGTCACAGAAACCTAATTTGTATCTGATATGATCGCAACTTGGTGGGCCGATTTGAGCCCGGTCATGAAACTCCTGTGGGGCGTCACCCTCACCGCGACCCTCATCTTCATCATCCAGACCGTGATGACCTTCCTCGGCGCCGACGCGGACAGCACGGACTTCGACATGGACGTGGATACCTCCATGGACGGATCCGACCTGTCGAACATCGACAGCGGTGCCAACCTGTACACCTTCCGCAACTTTGTCAATTTCTTCCTGGGTTTCGGCTGGACGGCCATCATCCTGCAGCCTTCGGTCAAGTCCACCGCCGTCCTGGTCATCATCGCCGTGCTGGTGGGCATCGCCCTCGTCGCCCTGGTGATGTACATGTTCAAGTGGCTGTACTCCATGCAGCAGAGCGGCAACATCAACGTGTACAAGTCCGCGGTGGGCTGCCAGGGCAAGTGCTATCTCCGCATCCCGGGCGAACGCGGCGGCGAAGGGAAGGTCCAGATCACCATCCAGGGCGCCGTGCGCGAGTACAATGCCGTCACCGACGGCGATGAAATCAAGACCGGCACCTCCGTCAAGGTCCTCGAAGCCATCGACGGCAACACCCTCCTCGTCGAAGAACTGAACTCTTATATCATCTAATATGGAACAGCTTTACATCATCCTCATCGTCGTGGCGGTCGCCTTCGTGACGCTCGCCGCCATCCTGAAACGCTACCGCCGCTGCCCTTCCGACAAGATCCTGGTCATCTACGGTAAGACGGGCAAGAACTCGGCCGGTTCCATCTCCTCCGCCCGCTGCATCCACGGCGGCGCGGCCTTCATCTGGCCCGTGTTCCAGGATTACGCATTCCTGGACCTCAAGCCCATTTCCATCGAGTGCAACCTCACCAACGCCCTGTCCAAGCAGAACATCCGCGTGGACGTCCCCTGCCGGTTCACCGTGGGTATCTCCACCGAACCGGACAACATGACCAACGCCGCGGAGCGCCTGCTGGGCCTCTCCGTCGACAGCATCCAGAACATCGCGACCGATATCCTCTTCGGTCAGCTCCGTCTCGTGATCGCCACCATGGACATCGAGGAAATCAACGCGGACCGCGACAAGTTCCTCGCCAACGTCTCCACCAACGTGGAAGCGGAACTCCGCAAGATCGGCCTGAAGCTCATCAACGTGAACGTCACCGATATCCGCGACGAGTCCGGCTATATCGAGGCCCTCGGTAAGGAAGCCGCCGCGAAGGCCATCAACGACGCGAAGAAGTCCGTCGCCGAACAGAATCGCTTCGGTGAGATCGGTAAGGCCGAGGCCGACCGGGACAAGGACATCCGGATTGCCGAGACCACCCGTGACACCCGTATCAAGACCGCGGAGGCGAACGCCCTCGCCGTCGAAGGTGAGAACAACTCCAAGATCGCCATCGCGAACTCCAACGCGACCCGCCGCGAGAAGGAGGCCGAGGCCGACCGCGTGGCTGTCGCTGCCGAGAAGGTCCAGGCCGCGAAGGCCCTCGAGGAAGCCTACAAGTCCGAGCGCGACGCCGAACTGGCCCGCGCCGAGCGCGAGCAGGCTACCCAGAAGGCCAATGTCGTCGTTCCCGCCCAGATCGAGAAGGAGAAGGCCATCATCGACGCCGAAGCAGAGGCCGAGCAGATCCGCCGCAAGGCGAAGGGTGAGGCCGACGCCATCTTCGCCAAGATGGACGCGCAGGCGCGCGGTGTCCTCGAGATCCTCACCAAGCAGGCCAGCGGTTTCCAGCAGCTGGTCGGTGCCGCCCAGGGCGACGCCCAGAAGGCCGTCCTGATGATGATCGCCGACAAGCTCCCGGATCTGGTGAAGACGCAGGTCGAGGCCGTGAAGGGCATCAATATCGACAAGGTCACCGTCTGGGACACCGGTACCGGCACCGACGGCAAGACCGCCACGTCCAACTTCATCTCCGGGCTGATGAAGTCCGTTCCCCCGCTGAACGATCTCTTCAACATGGCCGGCATGGAGCTGCCGTCTTACCTCAAGGGCGCTGACAAGCAGCCTGAGGTCCAGGAGGAGGTGAAATAATGTCCATCGTCATCAATATCGACGTCATGCTGGCGCGGAGGAAGATGTCCTCCGGCGAGCTGGCGGAAAAAGTGGGCATCACCCCCGCGAACCTGTCCATCCTCAAGTGCGGCAAGGCGAAAGCCATCCGGATCACCACGATGGAAGCCATCTGCCGCGCCCTCGACTGCCAGCCGGGCGACATTCTGGAGTACAGGCCGGAAGAGGTTCCGTCCGGATAAACGGTCCGCATGAGAAGAAGGCTCCGCAGAAATGCTGCGGGGCCTTTCTTTTTGCCCGAAAATATGTAACTTTGCCCATTCAAACCATTCGTCATGAAGAAATTGCTTCTGCTGGCGGCCCTGGCCGCCGTGGCCGCTTCCTGCGGCCCCAAGTATGAGACCGTCCCGGGCGATCCGCTCGGCACGAAGATCTACACCCTGAAGAACGGACTGACCGTGTACATGAGCGTCAACAAGGACGAGCCCCGCATCCAGACCCTGATGCCCGTCCGCGCGGGCGGCAAGGACGACCCGGCCGACAACACCGGTCTCGCCCACTACCTGGAGCACATGATGTTCAAGGGAACCGAGCAGTTCGGTACGCAGGACTATGCGGCCGAGAAGCCCCTGCTGGCGTCCATCGACAGCCTGTTCGAGGTGTACCGCACCCTGACGGACCCGCAGGCCCGCCTGGACCTGTACCACCAGATCGACTCCATCAGCTACGAGGCTTCCAAGATCGCCATCCCGAACGAATATGACAAGCTGATGTCCATCATCGGCTCCCGCGGCTCCAATGCCTACACCTCCGACGACGTGACCTGCTACGTCGAGGAAATTCCTTCCAACCAGCTCGAGAACTGGGCGAAGATCGAGGCCGACCGCTTCAAGAACTGCGTCTTCCGCGGCTTCCATACCGAGCTCGAGGCCGTGTACGAGGAGAAGAACATGGGCCTGACCGACGACTCCGAGAAGGCTTTCGACGCCCTCAGCGCCATGCTCTTCCCGAACCACCCGTACGGCACCCAGACGGTCATCGGTACCCAGGAGCACCTGAAGAACCCGTCCCTGAAGGCCATCCGCAAGCAGAAGGACACCTTCTATGTCCCGAACAACGTGGCCATCTGCCTCTCCGGCGATTTCGATCCGGACGAGGCCGTCAAGATCATCGAGAAATACTTCGGTGACTGGAAGCCCAACAAGAACCTCCCGACCTTCACCGTGAAGCCGGAAGCGCCCGTCACCGCCCCCATGGAGAAGCAGATCCTGGGTAACGAGGCCGAGTTCGTGATCATGGGCTGGCGCACGCCGGGAACCTCTTCCACCGACAGTGACATCTCCAGCATCGTCACCTCCGTCCTCTCGAACGGCCAGGCGGGTCTCATCGACCTGGACGTCGTCCAGAACCAGACCGTCCTGGACGCCGGCGTGCTGCAGTACGGCCGCGTGGACCACGGCATGTTCATCCTCGAGGGCATGCCCAAGGATGGCCAGACCCTCGAAGAAGTCCGAGACATCCTCCTCGCCGAGGTCGCCAAGCTCCGCGCCGGTGACTTCTCCGAAGAGCTCGTGGAGGCCGCCAAGGCCAACTACAAGCTCCGCCAGATGCAGAGCCTCGTGTCCAACCGCAGCCGCGCCAGCCAGTTCGTGGACGCCTTCATCAACCGGATGCCCTGGAAGACCGTGGTCGGCAAGATGGACCGCATTGCCCAGATCACCAAGGCCGACGTCGTCGCCTACGCGAACCAGTTCCTCGGCGCGCAGTCTTACGCCATCGCCTACAAGCACATCGGTGAAGACACCTCCATCAAGAAGATCGAAGCGCCGCGCATCACCCCGATCGTCACGAACCGTGACAAGCAGAGCGCCTTCCTCGCAGGCATCGCCGCCTCCGAGGTCGCGCCCATCGAGCCGGTTTTCGTGGACTTCTCCAAGGACATGACCATCGCCGACTGCGACGGCCTGCAGCTCCTGTACAAGAAGAACGAGAAGAACGACATCGCCACCCTCACCTTCCGCTATGACCGCGGCAGCGACAACGACCCGCTCCTGGGCCTCGCCGCCAGCTACTTTGACTACCTGGGCACCCCGGAAAAGACCGCGGCGGAAATCGCCTCCGAGATGTACGGCCTCGCCTGCAGCTACGGCCTCTCCGTGGGCGGCAACACGACGAACGTCCGCGTGGACGGCCTGAGCGAGAACCTGCCCCAGGCGCTCGGCATCGCGGAAAGCCTGTTCCGCACGGCCGTGGGCGACGATGAGGTCCTCACCCAGCTCAAGATGGACCTCATTCGCAGCCGCATGGACAACAAGAAGAACCAGCGCGCCTGCAACAGCGCCCTGCAGAACTACCTGATCTACGGCGCCGACTACGTGAAGGCCAAGACCCTCACGAACGCCGCCGTCGCCGGGCTCACCTCTGACGAACTCATCAACTCCGTCAAGGACCTCCTCACCAAGAAACCCACCATCCTCTACTACGGTCCCGCCTCGGTGGAGGAAGTCGTGGCGATGGTGAAGGCCGCCCATCCGACCCAGGGCCTCGAGCCGCTCGTAAAGACCTACGCGACCAAGCAGCTCACGCCGGCCGCCAAGGTCCTCCTGGCTCCCTACCAGTCCCGCCAGTTCAACTATATCCAGTATTCCGACCGCGGCGAGACGCTGGACCTCGCGCAGGATCCGTTCATCGACCTCTTCAACGAGTACTACGGCGGTGGCATGAACGCCATCGTGTTCCAGGAGATGCGTGAGTCCCGCGCCCTGGCCTACAGCGCCGGCGCGATGCTCAGCGGCCCTTCCTTCAAGGACGACACGTACGCTTTCCGCGCCACCATCGCCTCCCAGAACGACAAGCTGAAGAAGGCCGTGGACGGTTTCGACGAGATCATCGAGACCCTTCCCGAAGCGCCTGAGAACCTGGAGATCGCGAAGGCTTCCATCCTCGGCCGGCTCCGCACCCAGCGCACCATCGGCGACCGCGTCCTGTACAGCTACCTGACCGCGCAGGAACTCGGCCTCACCGAGCCGCGCGAGAAGCAGGTGTATGAGAAAGTGAACAGCCTGACGATGGACGACCTCCTCGCCACGCACGCGAAATGGATCAAGGGACGTCCCTATGTGTACGCCATCCTGGGCGATCCCACGGACCTGGACATGGACTTCCTCAAGACCCTGGGTCCTGTGCAGCAGGTGACGCTGGAGGAAATCTTCGGATACTAGAGATTCTCACGTCGGCCCTTCGGGCCTCCTCAGAATGACAACTCACAGAGCGCGCCCTCGGGGTTGGCCGAAAGGACCACCGCGAGGGCGTTTTCTTTCGGTTCGATCCCCTGGGAAAGAAGGCTGGCGGAGAGGTTCGGCGTCATTTCGTCGAACCAGCCGACGAGGGCATTGTCGATGTCGCCAAGGGCGATCTGCGTCGCGGCGTCCTGCAGGGCGCTTTCGAAGGAGCGTCCCCGGTGCGAATAAGTGGCGTTGTAGCCGTGCGCACCCAGGCGGATGGCGATGAGCGAGGCGATGGTGTTGTGCGTGGACTGCATGAAATGCGTCGGTCGCAGCGGGGCGTCTTCCAGGCCTCTGAGGGCTTTCAGGAAGGATTCTGAGTTCTCGATGCAGCCGAAGTCCGTGCCGATGACGACGGCCTCCGGGACGGCGATGCCGGCCTGTTTCAGGGCCTCGGTGGAAGTCCATACCGCCCGTTTCAGGAGCCGGCCCATCCGCCGGGCCTCCATCACGGAGAACAGGCTGCGATAGTCGGGCTCGGGGTCGCCGGGCTTCAGTTCGCACCGGGCATGGACATACACTTTCCGCATCATCGGGAGAATAAGAGGGATGAATCGTTGCCTCCGAAGCCGAAGGCGTTGCATAGGATATGCTTCAGGGGGAGATGCCCGGTCGGGGTCGGGCATGACGCTTCGCCGCCCCGATAGGGCGTAATGCAGGCCGGATCGGGCGTGGTCCAGTTCAAGTTGGCCGGGATAAAACCTTCCTGCAGGGCCAGGAGGCAGAAGACGGCCTCGATGCTGCCGGAAGCGCTCGTCGTGTGGCCCGTGAAGGCCTTGGTGGACGAGACCGGCGGCATCTTCTCCCCGAAAACACGCCGCAGCGCCGCACTTTCAGAGGCGTCGTTGTTGGGCGTTCCGGTGCCGTGCGCATTGACATAGTCGATGTCCTCCGGGCGGAGGCCCGCCATCTTCAGGGCTTTTCCCATCGCCAGGAAAGCGCCTTCTCCGTTTTCGGAGGAAGCCGTCTGGTGGAAGGCGTCGCAGGCGTTTCCAAAACCGCTTAAAACGGCCAGGGAAGCCACTCCGCGGCGTTTCCGGGAAGCTTCGGACTCCAGGATCAGGAAGGCGGCGCCCTCCCCCAGGTTGAGTCCGGCGCGGGTGGCGTCGAACGGCCGGCAGGGAGCCGTATCCAGGATCATCAGGGAACCGAACCCGTGCAGGTGGAAGTCGGACAGGGATTCGCTGCCGCCCACGGCGACGATCTCCGCCTGGCCGCTCCGGATCAGGTTCGCGCCGAAAATGACGGCGTTGGCCGCGGAGGAGCAGGCGGTGGAGAGGGTCGTCGCCCAGGGCGCCCCGCCGAAATGCGAAGCAATGGCGTCCGTCGAAGCCCCGCAGTCATGCAGCGGCGAATACGCCGGAAAAATCTGTTCTGTCAGGTCCATGCCTCCGACCGTGGTTCCGCCGACCAGGGGAATCCCTGCGAGGTTTTTGAGCCCCGCCTGCGCGAGGGCCTCCTCCAGGGCCAGGATGCCCATCAGGGAGGTCCGGGACAGGCCTTGCGAGGCCCCGCACCGCTCCGCCATCTCCGCGTCGGAGAGTTTCACTTCCCCGACCGGGAAAGCCTTCTCCTCCGTACGCAGGTAGCGGACCGGGGCGATGCCGGAGCGGCCGCGCCGGAGGGCGTCCAGGGTTTCTCCCTGGCCGCATCCGACGGCGCTCACCACGCCGGCGCCGGTGACATGGATGACCGTCTCCATCTACTTCTTGCGGTTGGCGGCCACGTAGTCCGCCATCACGGCCACACTCTGGAAGACCTTCTTGCCTTCCTGCGGGTTCGCCAGGCGGATGCCGTAGTTGCGCTCCAGGAGCACGATCAGTTCCAGGACGTCGATGGAATCGAGGCCCAGCCCTTCGTCGCCGAAGAGGGGGGCATGGTCATCGATGTCGGCCGGGGTCATCCCGTCCAGGTTCAGGGCGTCGATCAGCTTCAGCTTGATCTCATTGATTAACTGTTCCATATAAGTTTTCCACGTTGAATTCTTTTCCGGTTCCGTCCCGCTCCACCAGGAAAGCGAAGGCGGTGAAGTCGTCGTCCGCACGGCAGTCCACCCAGCCGCAGAGGGCAGACGCCGTCACCGTGTCCTGGAACGCCTGTTCCACAAGGGCAACGACGGTTTCGGGATCGAACCGCTCCAGCACATAGGCCGAGGTTTCCCCCTCGTACTTGTTCCGGATGGCGATTTCGCCCGTGATGATATTGGGAAGGGTATACACGAACAGGGACGGGGACGGGAATTCCCGGACCGTCTCCTCGTAATGCCGGTCGTTGCAGAGGCTGCCGCAGGTGCTGAACATCAGCACGGCACGGTCCTCGCGGGGCGTGAAACGGGGTTCGTCCGCGAGTTGCTCGGCCAGGAGGAATCCCAGCTTGCAGGCCGTATCCATCTTGAAGAACTTGGGGTAATCCCCCACCCGGGCCCGGTACAGGCCCGTCAGGTCGGTTCCGCCGGGAATGGAGGCAAATTGCCGGATGGTCAGCATGCCGCACCTCCTTTTCTGAACAGCAGCGCCCCGTTCACCCCGCCGAATCCGGAGAGAAGCTTCACGAAGGCCTGCTTGTCGGTTTGGCCCGATACGGCTGATACCCGGACCGGACGGCTGACGCCCAGCTCCGAGAATCCCCGGGTAGGCAGGACCAGCCCGGCATCCACGGCATGCATCGACAGGATCGATTCCAGGATGCCGGCCGCGCCCATCGTGTGCCCGAAAACGCCCTTCAGCGCATTCACGGGGACATCCAGAAGCCCGGCCCGGTCGATGGCGATGGCTTCCATCTCGTCGTTGTACAGGGTGGAAGTGCCATGGACATTCACGAAGGCCAGCTCTTCCGGAGAAGTATGCTTGAGCACATACCGGAGCGCTTTGTAACTTCCCTCGCCCGTCCGGGACGGGCCGGAGATATGGTTCGCGTCGTTGCGGACGGCTCCATCGACCAATTCCCAGCCTTCCTCCCCGAATCCAAGCACGGCGGCAGCCGCCGCCTCGCCCAGGTTCAGCCCGTCGCGGGCCGCATCGAAGGGCTTGCAGGACGCTTCGGACAGGGCCTTCAGGGACTGGAATCCGGTCACGATGAAACGGGACTGGACTTCGGCGCCGACGACCACGACATGGTCATACCCGCCTCCCAGAAGCATCCGACGCCCCTGCAGAAGGGCTGCCAGGCCGGAGATACAGGCATTGGAAACGACTACGGCGGGATTCGGATTGCCGAAGGCATCCGCGAGCCGCCGGGCGGAGGTCGACAGCGTTACATCCTGGCTATCAATATATTCAATATTTCCTTTGATGGTAGAGAGCACGAACGCCGTACGCGGGCTGGACGCGTCGATGCCGGCAGCCTCGACGGCCCGTCGCGCCGCCTCAATGACGAGGGAATCGAAGAAAGTCCGTCCCGGGACGGTCCAGCGTTCCCGGTCCATCAGCGAAGCCACGAATGGCTCCCGGACCCCGAACATCCCCTCGTAGCGCTGCAGGGCCGATTCGCCCCGGCAAACCGCCGCGAAATTCTCAGCGGGCGTCGCGCCGAGCGGCGACAGGATGCTTTCCCCGATGCAGACGACCTTCCTCATTCCGCCTCCTTCTCTCCGAGGGCCGTCTTCAGCGACGCCTCTGCAATCATTTCATCCCCGACGCGCACCACGGCATCGACCAGGGAGATGCCGAAGACATCCTCCCGGAAGAGAATCATCGTGGTCAGGGTCTCCCCCACGGCCGGCAGCCGATGCACCTGGAATTTCCGGATGGCCCCGATATATCCGATACGCACGGGGACATGCAGGATGTACTTGCACAGATAGCCGATCCGGGCCGCGCTGGACTGGGCCATGTTCTCCAGGATACCGGCCGCAGCCAGGTGCCCGTCCTCGACCAGCAAGTGATCCGCCGGGACCGTGAACGCCGTCACCGTCTCCCGTTCGTCGTAATGGACGAGACAGTCCACGAACAGGAACGGTTCGCGCTGCGGAAGAATCTCGCTGATACTTATCTTGTCGAACGGGCTCATTTCCAGAAATCGTAGAAGTTGTACCATTGGTCCGGGTACTGGCGAACGACGGCCTCCAGGGCGGAGGCGTAGGCATCGGCCAAGAACTGGACGCGCTCCTGCCGGGTCTCCCTTGCCGGCTCCGGAAGGCGCTCCAGCAGGACCTTGTAGCGACGCCGTCCTTCCTTCATCGCGAAAACGAGCAGGACGGGCGCGTCACGCTGGGCAGCCAGCGTGAAAGGGCCGGCCGGGAATCGGGCGGGCTCGCCGAAGAAACGGCACAGCACCGACTTCTTCGATCCGAAGACCCGGTCACCGGGCAGGCTGGCGATTTCACCGTCGGCCAGGGCGTTGTTCAAGGCGAAGATATGGGACAGGTCCTCCGACACCGGGACCATCCGCACGTTGGTGGCGCCGAACAGCAGGGCGCGGTTCTGCATGACGGTCGCTGTCTCCCCGGCGAACACCAGGGCGTTGATCGGCTTGGGCGAGACCAGCGAGTACCCGATCATCTCGTAGTTGCCCACATGGGAACTCAACTGGATGAATCCACCCTCGTCAGCACAGAGTTCCCGGAACAGGTCCACCCGGGGAATCTCGATCTCAAACTTCTTTCCGGCGAACGCGGCGAAACGGTCCATGACCACTTTTCCGAACTCGAACTCGTTCTTATACACATGCAAGAAGGACTTGACAGGGCCGTAGCCCATCCGCTTCCGGAAGAAGTTGTAGGAGGCCTTGAAACCTTTCGCAAAGAGCATGTAGAACGGGATGACCAGTGCCATACAGCCGTACAGCACGCCGAGGGGAAGGATGCGGAAAAGCCGGATGAGCGTCCGCTGCATCCAGGGCGTTCCGTCCGTGGACCCCTGCCAACCCGTATGTCCGTAATCAGGCAACCTTGCCGGCGATGAATTGACAGAACTCCCCGTAGGTCTTGAGTTCCTTGAAATCCTCCCGCTGCATCTTGAAGCCGAATTCCTCTTCGACCAGGACGATCACGTCCACCACTTCCAGACTGTCGATCCCGAGGTCCTCCTTCAGGCGGGCGTCGTCCTCGATCTTGTTTTCGTCAATCTCCAGCTCGTCCACGAGGAAGGCATTGACTTTTTCTTGTATCTCGTTGATATCCATATTACTTACGTTTACAGATCATAATGCTGTGTCCCTGTCCCAGACCGTCGTGGATCTCCTCCACCCGGAGTCCGGCCCGTTCGACGAGACGGGTCATGTCATCGGAATGGTACATCTTGGAATTGCCGTTCGCCATCGCGGTGAAATAGAGGCTCGTCATCGTGAGGCAGAACGAGGCGGGTTCGTACTTCTGGCGGTCCCAGAAGGTTTCCATGATGGCAAGCCGGGATTCCGGTCCCATCACCTGCGCCGCCCGGACGAGGATGCCCAGGATCTCCTCCTCGCTGAAACAGTCCAGGAACTGGCTCATCCAGATGAGGTCGACCGGAAGATCCTGCGGGAATCGGGACGCCGGATCCAGCATGTCCATGGCATAGCCGTCGATGCGGTCCGCACCGGGTTTTCCGGCCGTCTGCTCGCGCATCATCGCCAGCTGCTGGGGAAGGTCCACGATGGTCACCCGCACCTGCGGGTCATACCCCACACAGCGGAGGGCCCACCGGCCCGTATTTCCGCCCACGTCCATGATCCGTTCCGGATGGTAGCGGAACACGATCTCCAGGGCCTCGTCGAAGGAATGGTCAGAATAGAAGTGGTCGAAGCCGAACCAGCTTTTCTTCACCTGCTCCGGGAGCGAGGACAGGCCCTGGTAGAGCGTCGGCCAGTCGCCGAAGTGCTTCAAGCCCGCCGGGCGGCCTTCCAGCAACGCTTCCTCCAGATGGAAGAATCCCTCATAGTTCACGTCGTGGTTGAAATCCACGTTCACCCGCGTCGCCGGGTCATTGAGCAGGAACCAGCCCGTCTTGGAGAGCGAGTACTTGTCGGTCGCCGTGTCCACGAGGACCGTACCGATGGAGAGCGAGGCCTCCAGGAGGACTTTTGCGGCGTATTCCGACAGACCGGCGGCGGCCGCGATCTCAGGCAGGGTCATGTCCCGGTCGCGAAGCCGCTCCAGGATGCCGAACTTCAGCATCAGGCGGCTGGCCTGGAACACGATGGGGCCGAACGCGATATACTGCGCCAGCCGCTGCGCCTCGCGGGCCGACAGGTGGTCCTTCGTATAGGCTTTTTCGATGTCCGGAAACAGATTCATACGTATCGTTATTCCCTTGGGTTTACAAGGGAACAAAGATACGGATTAATCCCGTTTATTCAAAAAAGAAAGCGCCCGGAAGGGGTCTGCCGTTGTAGGTGGAGGCCATGGACTCGCCGTAGGCGCCGGCACTGCGGATGGCGATGAAATCGCCCCGCCGGCAGGCGTCCAGGCTCACGCCCTTGGCAAATACGTCCGAGCTTTCGCACACCGGGCCCACCACGTCATACAGTTGTTCCGGCTCGTTGGAAGTTAGGTTCTCAATCCGATGGTAGGCATGGTACAGCGCCGGACGGATGAGTTCCGTCATGCTGGCGTCCACGATGGCGAACTGGCGCGTCGTTCCCTGCTTGACATACAGGACGCGGCAGATGAGCGTACCGCAAGGGGCCACGATGCTGCGTCCCAGTTCGAAGTGGAGCGCCTGGCCCTCCCGCAGGTGGAGATGTCGCTTGAACGTGTCGAAATAGGCCTTGAAATCCGCGACGGGAAGGTGGTTCGGGTGCTCATAGTTGATGCCCAGGCCACCGCCCACGTTGAGGTCGCCGACCGGCAGCCGCAGCCGTTCCAGACGGTCCGTCAGGTTGTTGATCCGGTTGCACAGGGCCACGAAATCGGACATGTCCAGGATCTGGGAGCCGATGTGGAAATGCAGGCCCTTGTACGCGATGTGCGGACAGCCCTGCGCCAGGCGGATCACCTCGGGCAGCACCTCGTGGAAGATGCCGAACTTGTTCTCGGCCAGGCCGGTGGTGATGTTCGCATGGGTATGGGCGCCGATGTCGGGATTCACCCGGAAACTGACGGGCGCGACCTTTCCCATCTTCGCGGCGATCTCCTCGATCACCAGCAGTTCCGCGGAGGATTCCACGTTGAACCGGCCAATCCCCAGTTCCAGGGCGTACGTAATCTCATCATCGCTCTTGCCCACGCCGGCATACACGATGGCGGAGGGAGCGAACCCGGCCTCATAGGCCATCCGGACCTCGCCGCCGCTCACGCAGTCAGCCCCGAAACCCGCCGCGGCGATCCGGCGGAGGATCTCCGGGTTGGCATTGGCCTTGACCGCGTAGTGGACTTGCCACAGGGGGCGGTTTCCAATCGCACTGCGGACCGCATCCAGCGTCCGCTCCAGCAGGGGCAGGTCGTAGAAGTAGAACGGTGTCTTCCTTCCCACGAACTCCCCTACCGGGAAATCGCCCTTCATCATTTCGCGAACAGGCTGGCGCTGAGGGCTTTGAGGGCCTCTTCCTTGTCTTCTTCCCGGATCAGGAAGGAAATGTTGTAGTTGCTGCCGCCGTAGGAGACCATCCGCACGGGGATGTCCTTCATGGCGCTGAGGGCCTTGGATTCGAAGCCCACGTTCTCCCAGTCCATGTCGCCCACCACGCAGATGATGCACATGTCCAGGTCCACGGTCACGGTGCCGTACTTCTTGAGGTCATGGATGATCTCGCCCAGGTAGCGGGTGTCGTCGATGGACATGGACACACCCACCTCGGAAGTGCAGATCATGTCGATCGGAGTACGGTAGCTCTCGAAGATCTCGAACACCTTGCGCAGGAAACCGTGCGCGAGGAGCATCCGGGAGGATTTGATCTTGATCGCGACGATGTTGTCCTTGGCGGCCACGGCCTTGATCGTGCCGGGCTCGGGGACGTTGTTGATGAGGGTGCCGGGGGCTTCCGGTTCCATCGTGTTCAGCAGGCGAACCGGGATGTTCGCGTACCGGGCCGGCTGGATGCACGTCGGATGCAGGATCTTCGCGCCGAAATACGCCAGCTCGGCCGCTTCCTCGAAGTGAAGGTGACGCACGGCCTCGGTATCCTTGACCACGCGCGGGTCGTTGTTGTGCATGCCGTCGATGTCGGTCCAGATCTGGATCTCCTCTGCCGGCAAAGCCGCGCCCACGAGGGAAGCCGTGTAGTCGGAGCCGCCGCGCTGGAGGTTGTCCACCTCGTCATGGGCGTTCCGGCAGATGAATCCCTGGGTCAGGAAGAGCTGCGCCTCGGGATATGCATCGATGAGTTTCGTCAGGTGCTCACGGATGAAATCGCCGTCCGGTTCACCCTGGACGTCGGTCCGCATGAAATCCAGCGCCGGCAGGAGCACCGCGTCGATTCCCTTCTCCTGCATGTACCAGTACATCAGGTGCGTGGACAGGAGTTCGCCCTGCGCGAGGATGAGTTTCTCCTGCACCGGGCCGAACAGCTGCTTGGAGAAGGTGCCCAGGAATCCGAAGACCTCACGGACGAAATCCCGCGCCTTGGCGGCATATTCTTCGGTGGAATAGAGTTCCTTGATGACTTTCAGGTACTTCCCTTCCAGGCGGCTGATGGTGTCCCGCGCGCCTTCGGAATTATGGTTGTACAAGTATCCGGCGATCTCCACGAGTGTGTTCGTGGTGCCCGACATCGCGGACAGGACGACGAGATTCCGGCCGGCGGAAGCGACGAGTTCCGCCACATGCTGCATCCTGGAGGCGGACCCCACGGAGGTTCCGCCGAATTTCATAACCTTCATTCTGATAAGTTCGTTTCGTTGTGTCCGCAAATATAGCCAAAAAATCCGTAAATTTGTAGGAATTAGAGAAACGCCATGCAAAGAGTCGTCATTACGGGACTGGGAATCTGGTCATGTCTGGGCACAACCCTGGAGGAGGTGCGGGAATCCCTGTACGCCGGCAAGTCCGGCATCGTGCTGGATCCGGTCCGGAAGGAGATGGGGTTCCGCTCCGGGCTCACCGGCCGGGTGGAACTGCCGGACCTGAAGAAAGAGCTTCCCCGGGCGCTCCGGGTCTATATGCCGGAACCGGCGCAGTATGCCTACTGCGCGACGCGGGATGCCCTCCGGCACGCGGGCATCGACCAGGAGTACCTGGACAGCCATGAAGTCGGACTCCTGTACGGCAACGACAGTACGGCCGACGCCGTGTACAAGTCCATCGCCAAGATCGTGGAGAAGAAAGACACGATGCTGTGCGGGTCCGGCGCCATCTTCCAGTCGATGAACTCCACCGTGACGATGAACCTCGGGGTGATCTTCCACCTCAAGGGCATCAACCTGACCGTTTCCGGCGCCTGCGCCAGCGGCTCCCACGCCATCGGCCTCGGCGCCCTCCTCATCCAGAACGGCCTGCAGGAAATGGTCGTGTGCGGCGGTGCGCAGGAAGTCAATCCTGCCGCAACCGGTTCATTCGACGGCATTTCCGCGTTCTCTGTCCGGGAAGACGCACCCGAGAAGGCCAGCCGGCCGTTCGACCGCGACCGCGACGGCCTCGTCCCCGGCGGCGGTGCGGCGACCGTCATCCTCGAGAGCTACGAATCGGCCGTCCGCCGCGGGGCGCCCATCCTCGCCGAAGTCCTCGGCTACGGATTCTCCGCGAACGGCGACCACATCTCCACGCCCAACGTGGACGGCCCCGCCCGTTCCCTGGAGATGGCCATCCGCCGGGCCGGCATCGACATCCGGGAAATCGGGTATGTCAATGCCCATGCCACGTCCACGCACGTCGGGGATGCGAATGAGGCGAAGGCCATCGCCCGCGTATTCGGCGAAAAGTCCGTCCCGGTCACGTCCACCAAGAGCCAAACGGGTCACGAGATGTGGATGGCCGGCGCCAGCGAAATCGTCTATTCCCTCCTGATGATGAAAAACGGCTTCATCGCCGGGAACATCAATTTCGAGCATCCCGACGAGGATTCCGCCCGGCTCTGGATTCCGGAGGAAACCATCGAACGTCCATTCGACACGTTCCTTTCCAACTCCTTCGGTTTCGGCGGGACGAACTCCACCCTGGTCATCCGGAATGTCTGAGGCCGTCATCATCGGATCCGGCCTCGGCGGCCTTCTCTCGGGTGCCATCCTGTCCCGGGCGGGGTACCGCGTCACCGTG
Organism: uncultured Bacteroidales bacterium; assembly: GCA_900318015.1. Classification (GTDB taxonomy): domain Bacteria; phylum Bacteroidota; class Bacteroidia; order Bacteroidales; family UBA932; genus Cryptobacteroides. The sequence continues at coordinate 39,800 of ONJB01000011.1, forward strand.
CTTGAGAAAGCGGCCCAACCCGGCGGATGTCTCCAGTCATTCACCCGCGAAGGGCTCCGGTTCGACACCGGCTTCCATTCCGTCGCGGGACTGGAGAAAGGAGGCCCGCTGGAGCGGATCTTCCGCCCGCTCGGGCTGATGGATCTTCCCTGGGAACAGGTGACCGAAACCGATAGAATCGTCCTGGACGGTGTCCCACACCCCCTTTCCGAACTCTCTTACCCACTCGGGAACGCCCTGCGTCTTTCCGGTCCGGATGTGACCGAGGAGGAGTATGCCCACGTGATGGAGCCCTACAAGAACGGTTCCTGGCGGCTTCCTTCGGGAAATCTGCTCGTCCAGGCGCTCGCCGCGCAAATCAACGGTCCCATCCGTTGCGGTTGCGAAGTGACCGCCATCGAACCGGGAATCGTCCGGTGCAAGGAGGGCAGTTCCTACGAGGGAATCATCATTTCCGACATCCATCCCCGACGGACTTTCGAACTCTTCCAAGGCCATGTCCGCCCGTCCTACCTGCACCGGCTCGAACGCCTCGAAGATGGTCCGGGCATCTTTACGGTTTACTGCAAATTACATCCGGAAACACTTGTTTATCAGCCCTGGAGCACGACCTACGACGGTAATCTGATGCTGCATTACGGAAATCCGGACGGGCAAGGTTTCGCCCTGAGCGCGGACCTGCTTTCCTTCTGCGGAAAGGAGGTTCCCGACCGGAACGCGCTCGCCGTCCGCCTGATCCGGCGCATCCCCGGCCTGAAGGCCGCCGTCGAAAAATACTGGACCAGCACGCCGGTCACCTGGGAGCGTTACACCGGGACTCCCGACGGCACCGCCTTCGGCATCCGGAAGAAGGACGCCACCTGCTATGTCCATCCCCGGACCCCGGTCCCGGGATTGTACCTGACCGGCCAGAACTGCGGCCTGCACGGCATCCTGGGCGTGTCGGAGACCGCCCTGTCCACTTGCCGGGAAATCCTCGGCGAATCCACCTTGAATCAAATCCTCGAAAGATGAAAACCGCACTCGTCACCGGCGGCAGCCGCGGTATCGGCCGCGCCGTCACCCTCGCCCTCGCCCGCATGGGCTACCATGTCCTCATCAACTATGTCTCGAACGAGGCCGCGGCCCGGGAAACCCTGGACGCCATCGGCGGTCAGGGCGAACTGATCCGTTTCGACGTGGGCGACCCGGAGGCGGTCCGCACGGCCATTGAAGGCTGGCAGGCGGCCCATCCCGAGGAGTATATCGAGGTCCTGGTCAACAATGCCGGCATCCGGAAAGACAACCTGATGATCTGGATGGAACCCGATGAGTGGCAGCGCGTTATCAATACGAACCTTAACAGTTTCTTCCACGTTACGCGGGCCGTCCTGCAGGCTATGCTGCTGCACAAGTACGGCCGGATCGTGAACGTCGCCTCCCTGTCGGGCATCAAGGGGCTTCCAGGCCAGGCGAACTACTCGGCGGCCAAGGGCGGCCTCATCGCCGCCACCAAGGCGCTCGCCCAGGAGGTCGCGCGGAAGAAGGTGACGGTGAACGCCGTCGCCCCCGGTTTCATCACGACCGACATGACGGACGGCCTGGACGAGGCCACCCTGAAAAAAGACATTCCGGCCGCCCGTTTCGGGCGACCGGAAGAAGTCGCGGCCGCAGTGGCCTTCCTCGCCTCGCCCGAAGCGTCTTACATCACGGGCGAATGCATCTCCGTTAACGGAGGCTTGTACACCTAATCCGCTTCCAGATAGAAGACGGCACTGTCGAAGGTCTTGAGGAGCACGGGGTTGAACCCGCCGTTCATCAGGAAGTCGCCGGCATGCGCCTCGCCGGAGCCCCACCAGGAAGAGCGGTTCACATTCAGTTCCGTCACCCTGTACTTCCGGGCCGGATCCAGGCCGTCGAGGCGGAACGAATGGGCCCCGACCGCCCGGTTCTGATACTTCAGGCAGTAGGCAAACACGACCGCACGGCGCTGATCCTGAGACACATACATGAGCGCATAATAGTCTCCGTCATACGGGGATGCGAGCCGGTAGACGTCGCCGGTGAAGACCAAATCGCGGTACTGCCTGTAGGAACGGATGCAGCGGTCCGCCAGGGCGCGCTCCCCTTCCGACAGATTCCGGGGCTGGAGTTCCATGCCCAGGCGGCCGGAACAGGCCATGTCGAACCGGAACTTGAGCGGCGTGACATTCCCGGTCTGGTGGTTCGGGACGGCCGATACATGGGAGGCCATGACACAGGCGGGATAGACCAGGTTCGTCGCGTACTGGATGTAAGCGCGGGTGTAGGCGTCCGTATTGTCGCTGGTCCAGATCTCATTGAAATACTTCAAGGCACCGTAATCCACCCGTCCGCCGCCTGAGGAGCAGCATTGGACGATGGTATCGGGATATTTCGCACGCAGGCGGCGCATCACGTTGTAGATGCCCTGGGCGTATTCCACGAAGAAACGGTCCTGTTCGCTTCCCAGATACTTACTGCCGAAATCGGCGACCGTGCGGTTGCAGTCCCACTTGATATAGTCGATGTTCGGGGCCAGCTGCATCGTCCTGTCGAAAATGCCGTACACGAAGTCCTGGACCGCAGGATTGCTCAGGTCCAGCACCCACTGGTTCCGGCTCTGGTAAATCTCGCGTCCGGGACTCTGGACCACCCACTCGGGATGCGCATGGGCCAGGTTGCTCCGGGGATTGACCATCTCCGGTTCGATCCAGATACCGAACTTGAGGCCTTTCTGATGGGCATAGGAGGCCACATAGTCGATGCCTTCGGGAATCTTGGCCGTATTCACTTCCCAGTCACCCAGGCCGGCGTCGTCCCCGTTGCGGGGATAGTCCTTCGCAAACCAGCCGTCGTCCAGGACGAACATCTCGAGGCCCATCGCGGCCGCATCGTCGATCATCCGGAGGAGGGTTTCGGTCGTAAAGGTGAAATAGGCGCCTTCCCAGCTGTTCAGAAGGGTAGGATTGATCTGGCCGCCGCCGTAAACGCCGTAGTTCCGGGCCCAGGCGTGCAGGTTGCGGGAAGCCTGACCGGCCCCGCGGCCGGAATAGGTATAGATGAACTCCGGTGTCGTAAAGAACTTTCCGGGCGCCAGCTCGTAGGTCGAGGCAAAGGGATTGATCCCGGCCAGGACCGTCAGCCGGTTGGATTCGTCCATCTCGAACGAGAGGCGGAAGTTTCCGCTCCAGGCCAGGGCGCCGGCGACGACTTCGCCCACGTTCTCCTGCAGGCGGTCCGCATCCAGGCTCACCAGGAAGGACGGGTTGTTGCACTGGGTGACCTGCGTGCCGCGGCGGGACTCGATCACCTTCGTATCGTGGGTCAGGAGTTCTCCCTCCATCTGCATTTCGTCGGCCCAGCCGCCGTGGAAGTGCGTGAGATAGTACTTGTCCGCATCGAGGTTCAGGACGCCTGAAGCGTAGTTGAGCAGCTGCACGGCCTTCTTGCCGGAATTCCGGATTCCCGTATGGGCACAGATTACGTTCTCTTTCCGATAGGCGTCGAAAATGAGCGTGACTTCCAGGAAGGTGACCGGATCCTTCAGGAGGATCTTCGTCGTGACGACATTTCCGTTCGCGACGACCTGATGGTCCGCGTAGACCAATTCCGTGTTGTGGTAGCCGTCGGCATACTTCACGTGGAGGGCGGGTTCGCCGAGATAGCGGCCGCCGGTGGCAGGATAGGACATCGGTCCTTCCCCGTTGTCGGTTCCCCGGCCCGTCCGGAAGGAGGCGAAGGCCGAAGGGTCGGATACCTTCGCCCCGAAGTGGACCGTCTGGAGGACGCCGTTCTCCTGCGCGACGAGGACGAGCTGGGTATTCTCCGTCTCCACCGGGATGACGGTTTTCCGGGCCGCCGCGGCCGGAAGGACCACGGCGACAGCCAGCAAGCTTAAGGTTAGGCTATTCAGTAATTTCATCTATCTCAATGAGTTAGTCCACGAAAACCATTTCATCGAACAGGTAGGACGCATGCCCGATCTGTTCCACGACGAAAAGCAGGTAGCGGATGTCCAGGGAGATATTCCGGCAGATTTCGGGGTCATAGACGATGTCCGACATCGTTCCTTCCCATACACGGTCGAAGTTGATGCCGATCAGGTTGCCGTCGGCATTGAGGACCGGGCTGCCGGAGTTGCCGCCGGTGGTGTGGTTCGTCGCGAGGAAGCAGACGGGCTGGTCCTCGTGGCCGCCTTCGGCATAGATGTCGCGGAGGACCTGCGGGATGTTGTAGTCGAAGATATCGGGATTATCCTTCTCGATGATTCCCTTGAGCGTGGAAACGGGATAGTAGTAAGCGGCGTCATACGGGGCATAACCGGCCACCTGGCCGTAGGCGACCCGGAGCGTCAGGTTGGCATCCGGATAGAAGGTCTTGTCCTTCTCGAATTCCATCTGGCCCTGCATGTAGGTGCGGTTGGCCACGCGGAGGGCCTCGGTGGTTTCCCGGATGTCGGGAGCGATTTCCTCGCTATACCACTGGGCGAAAGCGGAATAGAGTTCAATGGCCGGATCCGTGAGGACCTTCTCCATGTCATCGGCGGTGAGCGCCGCCACTTTAGCGCGGTCGGTGAAGAGGGTCTTGCCGTACAGGTCGTCCTTCCAAGCCTTCACGCTGCCGTATGACTCGAGCTTCTCCTTGAAATAGGCGGGCTTGAAGTTCTCCGGGACATACTTGTCGAAGGAGGTGAGCATCGCCACGAAGCATTCCTCGTCGATGGGCTGATAATAGTCCTTGAAGAAACTCTCGACGAGGTCGTCCCGGCTGGATCCGGAGCGCAGGCGGGTCTGGATGCCGGAAGCAAAATTGAGGATTTCGATGGTGCGGACGGTCTCGTTGTAGTACTCATAGGCGAGGTAGACCGGGTTGCGGCGGGCATAGATGCCGCCCAGCTGGTCCACGATGCCCTCGTAACGGGTGTCCTTGGCCCATGCGCGGAAGCGCTTCTCGTAGGCCTGCTTTTCGGCTACGGTGTGGTTCTTCTTGATGCCCTTCTCCTCGCCCTGCCACTTCTTCCAGGCGTTGGAGACGGAAGCATTCTTGGAGGAATACTGGATCCGGACGGCCTGGGACTGGGACATGTACTTCTTCTGGATGTCCAGGCGCTGGGTGCGGAGGGCGATCTTCTGCGGGTCGGACACCTCGGACACGTACTTGACCTGCTCGGACATCACATACTCCTGGGTGCTGCCCGGGCAGCCGTAGACGAAGGTGAAGTCGCCCTCGTGCACGCCGGCACGGGAGACCTTGAAGAATTTCTTCGGGTGGTATGGGACGTTGTCCGGGGAATAGTCGGCCGGATTGTTGTCCTTGTCGGCATAGACACGGAAGATGGAGAAGTCGCCGGTATGGCGGGGCCACATCCAGTTGTCAGTGTCGCCGCCGAACTTGCCGATGGAGGACGGCGGAGCGCCCACCAGGCGGACATCGCGGAACACCCGGAACACGAACAGGAAGTACTGGTTGCCGTAGAAGAGGGCTTCCACATTGGCAGTCAATCCTTTACCATCCTTGATTGCCGCAGCGGTGAGCTTGCGGGTATTGGCCCGGACGACGGAATCCCGCTGGGATTCGGTCATGCCGGTCCGGTACCCCTGCAACACCTGGTCCGTCACGTCTTCCATCCGTTCGAGAAAGCTGACGGACAGGCCCCGGTTGGGCAGTTCCTGGCTGCGGTTCATCGCCCAGAAACCGTCCTTGAGGTAATCGTGCTCCACGCTGCTGTGGCGTTGGATGTAGCTGTAACCGCAGTGGTGGTTCGTCAGGAGCAGGCCTTCGTCGGACACGAGTTCGCCGGTGCAGCCGCCGCCGAACAGGACGACGGCGTCCTTGAGCGAAGCCTGGTTCACGCTGTAAATGTCTTCGGCGGTGAGCCGGAAGCCTTTGGCCTGCATGTCGCCGATACGTTGGGAAATCAGGGACGGGAGCCACATCCCTTCGTCGGCCATCGCCGTCAGGGAGAAAGCGATCAGGGCTCCCAGGAACAATACGGTCTTTTTCATGGAAACAAGTTTCTCGTTTTCACAAAAATACGCATTTCCCCGGGAATTCCCAAGGCTATTGCGGAAGCAGATATCCGTGCCAGACAAGGTCGTCCCGGCTCTCCACCGGATGGGTATAGCCCTCAGACAGGACGAAAAGCCGGTCGGCAACGGTGGAGATGGCGTCGTAGTTATGGTCCGTGACGATGATGCCCTTTTCCCGGCACTTTTCCCGGATGAGCCGCTGGACGGCTTCGATATGGACTGGGTCGATCTGCGAGAACGGTTCGTCCAGGATGCAGAACGGCGCTTCGGCCATCAGGACCAGGTACAATTCCGCCAACCTCGCCTCTCCCCCGGACATCTCCCAAAGCCAGGCGTGATACTTTCCGGAATACTTGGGAAAGAGCATGACAAAGTTCCAGAAATCCACCTGATAAAGATCGAAGGCTTTCTTGAGGGTCAGCCCGTCCGGAATCATCCGTCCCTGCGGCAAGTACTTGATTTTCAAGCCAATTTTGCTTAGGTCAATGGGGGCTCCGTCGATATGGACCTGGACGTAGTCCACCTTGAGACCGCCCATCAAAGCTCGGAACATACAGGACTTTCCGGCGCCGTTGCGTCCGAGCAGGCCCGTCACCGTTCCCGTTCGGGCCGTGATATACCCACCACGCACGACCGTCTTCTCTCCGAAGCGGACGACGACGCTGTCGACGACCAATTCGTGCATCATCGGCATAGGACGATCAGGATTTCCAGGAGCAACAAGAGTCCGAAATCGACAGACAGCGACGCCGCCATCAAGCGCTTCCGACCCAAGCCCAGATTGATATAGAAAAAGACGGCGTCCCGGTCCGAGAACTTCCGGTGCAGATACAGCACGATGCCCGTGAACAGCATTTTCAAGATGAATGCGTCCACCAGGCCCACATACGAAAAAGCCTCCGCCAGGAATGCCGTACAAACCAGATTGAACAGTCCCCCTGCCAGGATGATCCACTTCCCATACATCCACACCAGCCCGATATTTCGCGCACCCTTCGCCATGCCCCGACCCCATGCAACAATCATTCCGTCAATCACGGCAAAAACGAAGAAGCCCGGGCGTCTGTTGACGTCCGGGCTTCCAAAAACGGCGGCTACCTACTCTCCCAACTGGTGGGTCAGTACCATCGGCGATGGTGAGCTTAACTTCTCTGTTCGGAATGGATAGAGGTGGATCCTCA
>ONJB01000081.1 GCA_900318015.1 uncultured Bacteroidales bacterium
ACCTACCAGCTGTACGTGGAGAAGTTCTACGACCTCGTGCAGATCAACCGCGAACTCCGCGACCTGGATTTCCGCAAGAACCTCGAGGCCAAGACCGAGTTCTGCGAGCAGGCCGAGGCCCTCGCCGAGAGCGAGGATGTCGTGGGCGCCTTCAAGGAACTCCAGAAGCTCCACGAGCAGTGGAAGGAGTTCGGCCCCGTGGCCAAGGAATTCCGCGACTCCATCTGGGAGCGTTTCCGCGCCGCCACCGCCGTCATCAACAAGAAGTACCAGGCCCACTTCGAAGGCCTGAAGGAGCAGCACGCCGCGAATCTGGAAGCGAAGACCGCCCTCTGCGAGAAGGTCGAGGCCATCGCTGCGCAGGAGATCACCTCCTCCAACCAGTGGAACGCCCTCTCCAAGGAAATCGAAGGCATCCAGGCCGAGTGGCGCAAGATCGGCTTTGCCACCCGCAAGGACAACCAGAAAGTCTATGACCGTTTCCGCGCCGCCTGCGACCAGTTCTTCAGCCGCAAGCGCGAGTACTACAACGAGTTCAAGGACAGCATGAACGACAACATGGCGAAGAAGCTCGCCATCATCGAGCAGGCCGAGGCCCTCAAGGGCAGCACCGACTGGAAGAAGACCTCCGATGCCCTGATCGAACTCCAGCGTCAGTGGAAGGAGATCGGCGCCGTGCCGCGCAAGAAGTCCGAGCAGCTCTGGAAGCGTTTCCGCGCCGCTTGCGACGCCTTCTTCAACGAGCGTGACAAGCAGGGCAAGCCCGAGAACGACTTCTACGGCAACCTCAAGGCCAAGCGGGCCCTCATCGAGGAGATCGAGGCTTATGTCCCCGCGGACGCCGAGGCCGATGCCGAGGCCGCGCGCGGCTTCGCCGAGCGCTGGAGCGCCATCGGTTTCGTCCCGTTCAAGGAGAAGGAAGCCGTGGGCGCCGCCTACAAGGCCGCCATGCAGGCCAAGTTCCCCGAATGGGGCCGGGGTGGCCGCCGCGAAGGCGGTCGCGGACCGGTCCGCGAGCCGCGCCGCAACCAGCCGCTCACCGAGAAGGACAAGCTGACCCTCAAGTACAACCAGCTCCAGCAGGACATCCAGACCTACGAGAACAACATCGGCTTCTTCGGCCTGTCGAAGGGCGCCGAGCAGCTCAAGGCCCAGATGCAGCAGCGTATCGACGCCGCCAAGGAAGACCTCAAGAAGCTGGAGGCGGAAATCCGCGAACTCGTCGCCAAGGAGGCCGAGGAGAACAACGACTAAACCTGGACTATGGACAAAAACTCAATCATTGGTTGGGTCCTGATCGCCCTGCTCATGATCGGCTTCTTCGGCTACCAGAGCCGGCAGATCAAAAAGCAGCAGGCATGGCAGGCGCAGCTGGATTCCCTGGCCGCCGTCGAGGCCTACCGGCAGGACAGTATCCGTGCCGCCTATCTCGCCGAGCATCCGGAGGATACGGTCGTCGCCGCCCTTCCCGTGCAGGCCGCGGTGTACAGCGATTCCCTGCTGAACGCCGCCGCCAACGCTGAGGCCCAGACCGTCACCCTGCAGAACGAGAAGCTGGAAATCGTCTTCACCACGCTGGGCGCCCAGCCGCTCTCCGTACGCGTGAAGGACTATCAGACCTACGACAAGTCCGACCTGTACATCCTGGCAGAAGGCAAGTCCCAGCTGGGCTTCGTCGTCTATGCCCCGACCGCCGTGGACACCCGGAAATTCAACTTCCAGTATGTCCCGGAAGCGTCTACCGACTCCACCGTCGTGATGCGCCTTCCGTTCTCCAACGGCGGCTACATCGAGGAAACCTACACCCTGGTGAAGGATTCCTACTCGGTGAACCAGGTGCTCTCCTTCGTGAACATGGAGAATCTGATCCCGCGCAATGTGGGCAGCATCGATGTGGACTTCGAGGCCGTCATCCCGCGGATGGAGAAGGGCTACAAGAACGAGAGCCAGTACTCCCGCCTGAACTACTACTTCCCGGACGACAAGAAGCCGGAGAACATCGGCAACGGCCGCAACGGCTCCAAGCGTTTCGACAACAAGATCGAATGGTTCGCCTTCCAGCAGCAGTTCTTCTCCGCGATCATGCGGGCCCCGAAGGACTTCACGTACGGCGAGTTCAACATCAGCTTCCTCGGGAAGGACAATCCGGAGAAGAACCTGATGGCCTGTTCCGCATCCATGCGGACGGACATCCAGCCGGGCGCCCCGCGCATCGACATCCCGTTCGAGTTCTATTTCGGCCCCAACAACTACAAGGGCCTGAAGGCCTATGACCACGCCTACGAGAAGGTGATCCCGCTGGGCGGTAAATGGATCGGCTGGTTCACCAAGTGGGTGATCATCCCGCTGTTCGACTGGCTGAGCAAGTTCATCAAGAGCTTCGGTCTCATCATCCTCCTGATGACCATCTTCATCAAACTGGTCGTCCTGCCGTTCGCCTACAAGAGCCTCTCTTCCTCCGCGAAGATGCAGGTGCTCCGACCCGAACTGGACAAGATCAACGCCAAGTATCCCAAGCAGGAAGACGCGATGAAGAAGCAGCAGGCGACGATGGACCTGTACAAGAAGGCGGGCGTCAACATGATGGGCGGCTGTCTCCCGATGCTCCTCCAGATGCCGATCCTGTGGGCGATGTTCCGCTTCTTCCCGGCCTCCATCCAGCTGCGTCAGCAGCCGTTCCTGTGGGCCGAGGACCTCTCCGCCTATGACGACGTCATCCATTGGGGAACGAGCGTCTTCGGGATGGACCACATCTCCCTGTTCGCCCTCCTGATGGCCCTGTCGATGTTCTTCTACTCGCGCGTGACGATGCAGAACCAGAACGCCGGGAACGATCCCAACGCGAAGATGATGCAGTTCATGAGCCTGTACATGATGCCGATCATGATGTTCTTCATCTGTAACAACCTATCCTCCGGCCTCAGCTACTACTACCTCCTCTCCAACCTCATCACGATGCTGGAGACCTGGATCATCAAGAAGTGGTTCGTCCATCCGGAAGAGATCCTCGCGAAGCTCAAGGCGGCCGAAGGCAAGCCGGCGCCCAAGTCCAAGTGGCAGCAGCGCCTGGAAGAGGCCCAGAAGATGCAGCGCGAAATGCAGAAACAGCAGGCCAAGAAAAATGGTAAGCGATAACCTGAAAGCCCTTTACGAGAAACTGCCATCAGCCGTGAAACTGGTGGCAGTTTCCAAATTCCACCCGGTCTCCCGCCTGATGGAGGCCTATGACGCCGGGCAGCGTGTCTTCGGGGAGAACCGGCCGCAGGAACTGGCGCAGAAAGTGCCCCAGATGCCCTCTGACGTCGAGTGGCACTTTATCGGCCACCTTCAGACCAACAAGCTCAAACTCGTGCTCCCGTACGTCTCCCTGGTCCAGTCGGTGGACTCTTTCCATCTGCTGGAAGCGATCGACAAATGGGGGAGGGACAACGGCAAGACGGTCGATATTCTCCTGGAACTCCATCTCGGTGCCGAGGAGACGAAACATGGGTTCTCTGAAGAGGACATTCTCCTGTGCTGCGGGAGGACACCCTCTGAAACCCTCCGGTCGCTGCGCGACCTTCGTCCCTCCCATAAATGGGCCCCTCCCTCTAATGAGCCGAGGGTGGCACAGGTTTCAGAGGGTGTCCTCCCTCCGCTGGAGAATGTCAGGATCAGAGGCCTGATGGGCATGGCGACGAATACGGAGGACGAGGAGGTGATCGAGGCGGATTTCGCCCGGATCGAGGCGCTGTTCCAGCGGATTCGGGCGGAGCATCCGGAGCTTCGGGAGACTTTCACGGAATTGTCCATCGGGATGTCCGGGGACTGGCCGATCGCAGTCCGGCACGGTGCCACGATGGTCCGCATCGGCACGGATATCTTCGGAGAAAGGGAATACTAAAAAAATCGGCTCGCATTCAGCGGGCCGATTTTATTGGAAGGTCGGGGTCCCTTATCGGATCCGGCAGGTGACGGCGCGGTTCTTCTCGCCGGTGAAGGGCTGGACCTTGTCGCCGTGGGCGGCGGTGGAGATCCGGGCCTGGTCGATGCCGCGGCTCACGAGGTACTGACGGACGGCGATGACGCGCTGCTCGGAGAGTTCCTGGTTGATTTCGGCGTTGCCGGTCTGCTTGTCGGCGTAGCCGTCCAGCTTGACCTTGGCGTCCGGGGTGTTGCGCAGGAAGCTGACCAGGCGGTTCAGCGTGTTGATCTGGTCGTCACGGATGACGGCCTTGTTCAGGTCGAAGAAGATGTCCACGTCGGCGCCCTGGTAGATGGGCTGCTCGGCCGGCTGGGCAGGCTGGTACTCCTTCCGGGGCTCTTCCTTCTTGGGTTCGGCCTTCTGCGGCTGGTAGGGAGTGGGCGCAGCGACCGGCTTGGCCTTCTTGGGACGCCAGCCGAGGTTGATCTTCAGACCGCCCAGGACGACGAAGTGGTAGTCAGGACTGGAACCAGTGTGGCGGTTCTCCCGGGAGTTGAAGGAATCGGGATAGTACTGGGCGTCGAATTCCAGATTCAGGGCTACCCGGTCGGTCAGACGGATGTCGGTGCCCAGACCGGAACGCAGGTTCCAGAAGGGCTTGACGGGCTGCCAGAGGTGCTCGAAGAACTCACCGGACGAGGCCAGCTCGGCCGCTTTCTTGTTCTCCAGGCCGATGGCGGAACCCACGCCGAAGAGGGTATAGACGCTGACGGGGCGGTCGGCGCGCCAGCCGAAGAAACCGGCGCTCCAGTCGAGGATCAGGTCCAGGTTGGGCTGGATGAATTTGTAACCGTAGAGGGACTCTGTTTTCCAGGAGGTATGCTTGCCCTGCCAGCCGTTGACGGCGAAACGGAGGGACCAGCAGTCGACGAACTGGTAACCGACAGCGATCTGGGCCGCCGGGGAGAGAAGCTTGGCAAAGTCGGCGTCGCCGAAGTCATAGGCTGCGCCGCCCTGGAGCTGGATGTACGGATACGGGGTGAAATCCTGGGCGGTTGCGCCGAAGGAGAAGGCCGCGAGAAGGGCCAGCACAAGGGTTAATTTTTTCATATAGATGTTTTAAAGGTTTTTCTTATCAAAGGCAAAGATAATAAAAAATATGTAAAAAAAAGACAGGTCCCATAAGGAACCTGTCTAAAACACACTCCGGATGGAGCTCGCTTCGTGACTTACTTGAGTTCAGCGAGGTACTTGATGGTGCGGACCATCTGGGAAGTGTAGGAGTTCTCGTTGTCGTACCAGGAAACGACCTGGACCTGATAGAGGTCCTCATCGACCTTGGAGACCATGGTCTGGGTGGCATCGAACAGGGAACCGAACTTCATGCCGATGATGTCGGAGCTGACGATCTGGTCCTCGGTGTAGCCGAAGGACTCGTTGGAGGCGGCCTTCATCGCGGCG
>ONJB01000012.1 GCA_900318015.1 uncultured Bacteroidales bacterium
CTCCTTTGCATCGATCTCTACGAGACCGATGGTTCGTTATTGTTACGCTCCAAATCAACCATTTTGCAAATGCTTGATTTAGAGCGCCATAAATAGGAAGGTCAAAAATAATTTGCCTTTTATTTGGATTTCAACTGGGAATTCGAATTTATCGGCATAACACAAACCCCGACGGTCTTGGAAGATCGCCGGGGTTTTGCTTGCGTAGGGGTGAGGTTGGGAACCAACTATGTTCCAGTGTGCTGATTATTAATCAATTATGAAACCATCGGTTCCAAACCTGCCGTTTAAATGAAAGGTTCGGAACGATGCATTTAATAATAAATTGATTGACAGATATTTGCGAAAGGTCTGGTTCCCAATCTCCTGTATCGTCCTGAAATTGGTTTACCTGGGTCTGCGGAAAGTAGTGTTGTAACAAGTTGATAGCCATACGATTCAAAAACCTGTGTCCACAGACCAGCCGAAAAAAGATGAAGCCTGCGGATTACGAATCTGCAATGGTCATTCAATCAATGAATTATAAAGCCATTATCTGCAGACCCCAGTGAAAAGCACGAATAACACGGCCTTGGCATTGCACGAACACTGAATCGAAGCGCCTTCGGAGCGCAGCGACTTCGCCTGCAGGCGAACGGCGGCTTCTGCCGCCGAGTACTTTAGGGGATTAATGAAAAAAGCACTAAATACATGTGCCAAGGGTAGTCCTTGCTCTGCACCGACACTGAACCGAAGCACCTGGAGCGAAGCGATGGCGCCATCAGGCGCCCGGCCGGGCCGGGTATTTGACGACGAAGGCGGCAAATACGGAAAGGCGAACAGGCCGCGGGGGTGTATGAGGGGGCAGAGCCCCCTGTATTAAGGTACGGGCAATGGGACAATTATCGAACCATTTTTGATGATTTTAGAGATGTGTATCTGCTTGGTATTCAGGCAGATGATAGATTAACTAAAGAAGCTTGGCTCTAAGATTTTTTGAGCACACAGTCTATCGCAGGTTTTGATAATATGCCGTGGAATTCGTATGTTTGTTAGATCTATCCCGATAGGCCGGAGTATTACGAGTTATTTACTGTTTGCCCATTATGAAGACACAACAAACACTTCGAGATATCGTCAGCATCATGATCATTGCGCTTGGTATCTTCGTCATTGCCAATGGATTCATTTGGAACCTTTTGACCAACTATGTGGAAACAGTGTCTTTCAACTGGTCTTTCGATAAGTCTTTCTCATCATTGGGTCTCCTGGATGCCTTGTTCCTCCTATTCCAGTTAATCAGTCTTATAGCCTCTATCGCCATCAGCTTTTGCCGTTTGTTTCGGGTTCAATTCAAAGAGTACAAGACTGAAAGGGTTATCGCCACCGTTTACCTTTGTCTTGCATTTTTGAGTATTTATCCTCTTTTATTGTTTACAGCCTTTACGGCCTGGACTTTTAATGCCGATGATTCTAAAAGGTATATCCTGGCGGTCTCGACAAGTGTCTATTTTCTGGATTTCTGTATTCTCTGGTTGTCTGTCCAGTCTGCCAAGTTGCTTGTAAGAACCCGTCGATAGGTTTGATTGATTGCCGGGGATTTGCATCGGAATTCTCACAGAAATCGACTTTTCTCAGAAATCTAAATCTCTGAAAATCAATTAGTTAAATGGTATCGTACGGGGTCGTTAACTTATATCTAACTATTTTGGATAACTTGTTGGAGATTTATCTAGTTGGTATCCAGTCGGTTACTATTCTATCTCGTGCATAGCGTCCCAATTGTCCGGCTTTTCGCCGTATTTTTGCACCAGGGGGAGAAAGCGTGCGTTTGCTTCCTTTTCGTCATCATAATAGGCCTCATACAAGCTGGTTGGAAAAACATAGAAGCCCTTGATTTCTTTATCCTTGAAACAATCTTTGATGAAATCGTAGGACCATTCGTTATTGTAGGTCATCGCAATCTTGAAGAGCCTTTCGACTCGATAATGGTTGGGAGCCCCACGCATGAGTTCATAATCCCGTATCTCTTCGAGCACTGGAATGAAAATGTCGTCCGGCCATTTCAAGACAGCGTCAAGTCCTTCTATAGTCCTGCTCCTTTTGTTTGACCAGGGATCATAGAAATCATACTCCCGGAGTGCTTCAAGTATAAGCGGGATATCTTCTGGCTTCCGATAGGTCGCCAGAATATCCAGATCCTGCGATTCGCCATTGAGATAGAACTCCCGAACCCGATCGTAGAGGCCTTCGGTTCCAGATAGCCGCAAAGCAGAACGATACTTGTCCAGATGCTCCATGCCGGCCCCGAAAACGGCAAGACTGTCAATGGTGTGAATCTGCTCGGTGGTATAGAGTCCATCGTACTGCCAAATAGTACTAAGCATGAAATCTCCGACAGTCTTTTGCCATCCCTGATCAACCCACCAGTACCAAAATAAATCCTTATCAGTCAACCTGTCCAAAAGGATGCTGTAACAGCGTTCGCTCTTCTTTTCGGCCAAAGAATAGAACGCAAATACACGCTCGGCAGGATAAGTTGCATAACGGGCCAGGGAATCCAAATCCGAATCAGTAGACTCCCTTAATATCCGTTGTTGTCTTTGCCAACCTTGAGGAGCTTTCCCCCAGCCGCCGTAGGAAGTTCGATTAAAGATGTTGTTAGTGTCGATTTGGGGTATTGGTGGTGGCGGTGGGATATTGTCATTTACTTGCCCATGACAAATGACGTTGACCAAGGGAAAGAGCAAAACCGCTGTTATGATACGACGAATCATGCTAAATGAGAATGAAACACTCCAATTGCTTCAAATACCGTTCCGCCTTTGTCCTGAAATAGGTTTACCAGAGGTTTGTGGATGGTCGAATTGTAACTAACTGATAGCCAAACGATTCAAAAATGTATATCCGCAGACCTGCCAGAAAAAAGATGGGTCCGAGGATTGAATAATTGTAATATACAGTCAATCAATGAATTACAAAACAGTTACCCGCAGACCTCAGCGAGCCGCACGAAAAACACGGCCCTGGCACTGCTCAAACGCTGAATCGAAGCACCTTCGGAGCGAAGCGACTTCGCCTGCAGGCGAACGGCGGCTTCTGCCGCCGAGTCCCCTCCCCGAGGGAGGGATTAAGACCTGCGGTCTTTCCTTTCTACTCGCCTCGGAAATCTGAACAAGTTCGATTTCTCTCGGCTCGGGCGAAAGGTTAGGGGAGGGGTAACGGTGAACTGACGGAGTCCCCCCGCCCGTGTACGAAACCGCCCGGCCAGCGAGGCCGGGCAGGGTTTCGTACGGGCAATGGGACAATTATCGAACCAATTTTGAGGTTTTTCTGGAATTGTATCTACTTGGAATTCAGGTAGATATGGTTTTATCTATGGGAACTGGACACAAAGAGTATTTGAATACACAATAGCCGATAGGTTTGATATTGTACCGTAGAATTCGTATGTTTGTTTAGACAAATCGGAATTGCCCGAATTGCTTTTCCAAATGGAGAAAAACAATTGACTGCATGATGAGTGGAACCATAAGTGTCCTGTCAGACAACCGTACTTCGGATCCGGACCGCTTCGGATGCGAGCATGGCCTGTCCGTGTTGGTGCGTACTCCGTCGGCTAATATCCTGATGGACACAGGAGCCTCCGGGCTTTTCGCGGTCAACGCCGCCCGGATGGGCATCGACCTTTCCGATGTGGACTATGTCTTCCTCTCCCACGGCCACTCCGACCATGTCGGCGGCCTGAAGACTTTCCTGGACCTGAACAGCAAGGCGATAATCATCGTTTCGCCCAAAGCAGTATCCGGCCGTTTTTATTCAGAAAGGGGCCGGCAGCATTCTATCTCCTGTGATTGGCCGCTGGCGCAGATGAGGGACCGGATGATATCTGTGACTGACACGATGACCCTTGCGGACGGGTTACACATTATTACCGATATTCCGCAAAGACACCCGCTTCCTTTGGGTAATCGGCTTCTTTCCGTCCGTTGGGAAGGTGGTTTGATCCCGGATGATTTCTCCCACGAGATGGCCATCTATGTGGATGGTCTGCTCTATACAGGCTGCGCTCACAACGGCTTGGAGAACATCTTGGAGGCCTGTCCATGGCCGGTGGGCACCGTCATCGGCGGCTTCCACCTGTTGGACTCAAATGGCATGCATTCCTTTGAAGCCGAAGAGGAACTCACCGCGCTGGCAGAACGCCTGGTCGCCTGTTATCCCCAGGTTTCTTTCCTGACCGGCCACTGCACAGGAAAAGAAGCCTTCCGTATCCTGCAGTCTGTCATGGGTTCAAGGCTGCAGCAGTTTGCCTGCGGCATGCAAATTGACATGAAGTAAAATCAATCTAATAGATATTTCTTATGCAGCTCTTACAGATAATCGCCGTCCCCACCTGCGAGGGAAAACTATGGCCCCACTTCGGCAAGGCCCCTCAGGTCAGCATCTTTACCATCCAAGATGGCCAGGTCATTGACTCCGCAGTCCTGCAGGCCCCGGAGCATGAGCACGGTGCGATGCCCCGGTTCCTGGCAGCCCAGGGCTGCACGGATGTCCTGTGCGGCGGCCTCGGTGCCGGAGCCGTCATCCTGCTTGACGATCTGGGCATCAAGGTCCACGCCGGCGCCCCTGCCATCGAGGTCGAAGAAGTCCTGAAGATGTTCCTGGACGGATCCATCGTCTATGGCGACGGCAGCTGCCACCACGACGGCTGCGGCGGGCATCATCACGAGCACTGATTGAGTTCGGGAAATCGGAATTTGTATCAAGTATATGACCAACATCACGAAACTCCTATGCCTTGGCTTCTGCCTTTGTGCAGTAGCTTGCGGAAACCCGTCGCAGAAAGCAACTGACGCTGAATTCGCTGACAGCGTGGCCGAATCTCTCGCCAATGGCGGGCAGATCAACCTGAACCAACTCCAATGGACCAGGGAACCTGCCGCCTTCGAGATCAAGGACGGCGTCATCTCCATCACTACCGCCCCGCACACGGATCTCTGGCAGCGGACATACTATCATTTCCGGAATGACAATGCTCCTGTATTGCAGATGAAGACCAAAGAGAGGTTTTTCAGCTTTGTGGTAAAGACTGATTTCACCCAAAGCCACCAGCGCTTCGACCAGTGTGGCATCGTGATGTACCTAGACAGCGACAACTGGCTCAAGGGCTCCGTGGAGTTCGAGAACGAGAAGTTCCAGCACCTGGGCAGCGTGGCAACCAACAACGGCTACTCCGACTGGGCCACCACGGCTATATCTGCCGATGTTAAGACCATGTGGTACCGTCTCTCCCGCCGGGAGGATGACTTCTGTATTGAGTGTTCCAACGATGGATTCAACTTCAGCCAGATGCGCGTCTGCCACATGTATGCCGCAACAGACGAGATCAGCTTTGGCATTTATGCCTGCTCTCCGGAAGAATCCTCCTTCACGGCAGTGTTCACGGATATAAAGATTACGGAGTGTGCTTGGAAGGCCCACGACGGTCAGCAGCCGGATGAAGAATAGCGGTTAAACCATAAATCGATATCAGATAACCCCGACAGTCATGGATGATTGCCGGGGTTTTGCATCGGAGTTCTCACAGAAATTGACTTTTCACAGAATTGTAAATCTCTGAAAATCAATTAGTTAAATAGCGTTGTACGTGATCGTTAACAATTATCGAACCAATTTTGACGATTTTTGTGAGGTGTATCTATTTGGTATTCAGGTTGATAATAGGTTAACTAAAGAAACCTGCCTTTAAGATTATTTGAAACACAGTCTCTCGCCGGGTTTGCTATTGTGCCGTAGAATCCGTATGTTTGTTTCTGATTGAATGAACTCGATGGATAACATCATATGCGGTTGCTTTGGAACCCTATGCGTAGGATACTCATCTCTCTGATACTTCTTGCCCAGGCGCTGGTCGTCTTTTCCCAGAACGGGGTGAAAGGACGCGTGGTGGAAGTCGATGGGGGACCGGTGATTTATGCGGCCGTGGTGCTGGAGTCGGCCGGGAAGACGGTGGCGGGTGCCATGACGGGCGAGGAGGGATCTTTCCTGATTCGGGGTGCGTTCAATGGACAATACCTGTTGAAGATCAGTTCCATCGGTTTTAAAGACTTGACGCGGGAAATCGCATGCACCGGCAAGGGAATGGTGGATCTGGGTGATATCATCCTGGCCCAGGATGCAACGGTCTTGAACGAGGCGTTGGTTGTTGCCGGTGAGACGCCCAAGAGTCTGAGCGTGGAAAAGACGCGCATCAATACCGCATCCAGCGCTGCGGCGACAACAGGGTCCGTGCTGGAGGTAATCCGCGAGGCTTCGGCAATCAGTGTCGATGGCAGCGGCGGCATTTCCATCCGTGGCAATAGCAATGTTCTTATCTTGGTGGACGGGATTCCCACCACCCTCGGGGGCTTGGAGAGCATCCCGGCAGCCAATGTACAAAGCATCGAAATCGTGACCAGCCCGGATGTCAAGTATGATTCCGAGGGTACCGGCGGCATTGTCAACATCATTTCAAAGAAGCAATCTGCCAATATGTTCAGCGCGATGGCTGCGTTTAATTATGGATTTAACGGGTTCATGAACGGGAATGTGGCGCTGAATTATAACAAAGGCCGATGGGGCGTGCGGTTCAACTACAACGGCAAATACGAGAAGGATAGGATTGAGAGCGAGTTGCATCGGCAGATTGTGACCACAGGAAGCCGGGTGGACCAACTGATCCATGCGACCAAGCGGACTTCCGGCCAGAATGCCGGCATCAACCTCCAGTTCAAGGCTACGCCCAAGGATATCCTGACAGCCGATTTCAAGGTGGCGCTGCCCCGGATGAACAATTTCCAGGACTTCAACGGCACGCGCCAGACCGATATCACTTTCAACCGCGAGAACTTTGAAGGAGGATTGGGGTATAAGCATTTGTTCGACCCCGGCAAGAAGGAGTTGAACGTGAACGCTTCCGTCTCCAGCATCACCGGTCATCGACCATCCTACTATTATGAAGGCGGAAAAATGGTGCAGAAGTCCCAGTCCGGCGGCCATCCCCTGATTGCCGCCCTGCAAGCCGATTATCTGACCATGTGGGGCAAGGGCCGGTTCGAGTCGGGCGCGAAGATGACATATCGGCAGAACAACATCGACCATAAGATGTATGAGTGGGACGATGCCACGCAGGACTGGGTGTTGTCCATGCCGCTCAGCAACGACCTGACTCATCGGGAGTACATCCCGGCGGCGTATGCGATGTATTCCGGCAAATTCTCCGAGGCACTGTCCTACAAGGCCGGTGTCCGCTTCGAATACAGTTATGTCACGCTGCACAGCGAGAAAGAAAAACTGGACGACCACAGCGACTGCTGGTTCCTGTCGCCCAGCCTGTCGCTGGATTGGCGTGTCGCCCCACGCTGGTCATTGAGCGCTGCACTCGCCAGGCGCATCTCCCGGCCGACGTATCCGCAGTTGAACCCGTACATCAACCTGATCGACAGGCAGACTTACGAGATGGGCAACATGAAGTTGCAGCCGGAGAAGGCCAACAAATTGGACGCGGGGTATTCCTATACCGGCAAGTCTTTGACGGTGAGCGGCAACGCCTATGTGACTTACACCACGAACTTCATCAATCAGGTGGCTTATCTGGACAACGACATCCTGGTGACGACCTACATCAATGCGGATTCCGATGTGAAGACCGGCATCGACCAGAACATCCGGTATTCGCCCGCCAGGTGGCTGACGCTGGATCTGGCCGGCAACACCTTCTATTCGGCTTCCCGTGGTTCCTTCAAGGGCGCCGACATCCGAAATCAAGGCTGGACCAACAACAGCAACGTCGGCCTTGCCATCCGGCCTTTCAGCGGTTCGGAAATCCAAGTGCAGTACTTTGTGACAACACCACAGTATTTCCCTCAGTTCACTACCCGGACCATCCATTACGGCAACATCGGCATCAAACAGTCCTTCCTGAAGAATGCGCTTACGGTTTCCGCTTTACTGACGGATGTGTTCAACACCCGCCGCTGGGATGTGCATTCCGACAACCCGGTTTTCATCCTGGTGAACAACAGCAAGAACCTTAGTCGTATGTTCTGGCTTGGCATTAACTGGAACTTCCACTCCTTCAAAGCCGCGAAGGGTACACAAAAACAACAGGAGGAAGACAGGAGCATCCTCAGATTGGGAGATTAGACGATGGAACTTATCAAAACCATATTGGTGGTTGGCGCCGGCAGTTTTTTGGGCGGCGCAGGCCGTTACCTTGTATCGTGGGCGTTGAGAGGCATCAAGGGATTCCCTTGGGCAACGCTGGCTGTGAACCTGGCCGGATGCTTCTTGATCGGCCTTCTCTGGGGCGTCTTCAGTAAGAACGGTACCGAGGGAGGCAACTGGGCCTTATTCCTGACTGTGGGTTTCTGCGGTGGCTTTACGACCTTCTCGACTTTCTCGAAGGAGGCGCTGATGATGTTGCAGGGCGGGAACATTTGGGGTTTTGTCGGGTATGTAGCCTTCAGCGTGTTTGCCGGTATCGCCCTTGTCGCGTTGGGGTACTTCCTAGTTCGCTAGTATTCGGCTTATCGGCATAACACAAACCCCGACAGTCTTGGAAGATTGCCGGGGTTTTGCTTGCGTAGAGGGTGAGGTTGGGAACCAACTATGTTCCATGGTGCTGATTATTAGCCGATTATGAAACCATCGGTTCCAAACCTGCCGTTTAAATGAAAGGTTCGGAACGATGCATTTAATAATAAAATGATTGACAGATATTTGCGATTGGTTCGGTTCCCAACCTCCGGTATCGTCCTGAAATTGGTTGACCTGGGTCTGCGGAAAGTAGTATTGTAACAGGTTGATAGCCGTACGATTCAAAAACCTGTGTCCACAGACCTGCCGAAAAAAGATGGGGTCTGCGGATTACAAATCTGCAATTGTCAGTCAATCAATGAATTATAAAACCGTTATCTGCAGACCCCAGTGAAAAGCACGAATAACACGGCTTTGGCACCGTACCGACCCTGAATCGAAGCACCTTTCGGAGCGAAGCGACTGCGCCATCAGGCGCACGGCCGGCCCGGGTATTTGACGACGAAGGAGGCAAATACGGAAAGGGTTTAAGGCCGCGGGGGTGCTCGAGGGGGCTGCTCCCCTCGTTAGATAGAAGTACGGGTGGGGGGACTCGAACCCCCACGGCTTGCGCCACCAGATCCTAAGTCTGGGTTGTCTACCAATTCCAACACACCCGCATGGAAAGGAATGCAAAGGTAATCAATTTTTCGCGAACTCCACGCAGGCCCATTCTTCGCGGAGGGTCTGGCCGACGAAGGTGAGGCCGAGGGAGGCGGCGCGGTCCTGCAAGGCGGGGATGTCGGCCTCGTAGAAGCCGGACATCAGCAGCCGGCCGCCGTGCCGCAAGGAGCGCACGTAGGTAGGCATGTCCTCCAGCAGGATGTTCCGGTGGATATTCGCCAAAATGACATCATAAGAGCCCATCTGGAGGAGGGAGGCGTCGCCGCAGGCGGTTTCCACGCGGCGGGAGACGCGGTTCCAGCGGGCGTTGCCCCAGGCGGAGCGGGCGGCGACCGCGTCAATGTCGACCGCAAATACCTTCCGTGCGCCCATCTTGGCGGCGAGGATGCCCAGGATGGCGGTGCCGCAGCCCATGTCCAGGACCACGTGCCCCTTGATCAGGTCCTCGATTCCCAGCATCCGCTGCATCATCATGTAGGTCGTGTTGTGCGAGCCGGTGCCGAAGGCCATTTCCGGGTCGATCCAGATGTTGAACCGCGTGCGGGGGACGTTCTCGTTGAAGGAGGCCTTGATGGTGACCTTCCCGTCCACGACGATGGGCTCGAAACGACTCTCCCATTCCTTGTTCCAGTTCTGGCCCTGGATGGGGACGGCCTCGAAGCCGACCACGTCGGGATAGCCGCTCAGGACGACCTTCAGGTCGCCCGGGCGGTATTCCGACAGGGGAATATAAGCTTTCAACAGTGGTTCCTCCGTCACGAAGGAGTCGTACGGCAGTTCGGCGAGCTCCGCCATCAGCATCTCGGCCGTCTCTTCGGAGAACGGCTCCAGGCGGACGGACACCTCGATATACTCGAAACTATTCATCTTCTTCTTTCTTTGCGACCGGTTTTTCTGGCGTGTCTGCCTCGGCCACCATCTTCAGCACTTCCTCCTTCAACGCTTCCTTGTCCATTTCCGAGGAGGCTTGTTCGAAACGGCGGGTCATCAGGGCGACGGAATCCTGGACCGCGGCAGGGGCCGCCAGGGTGTCGGCATCGGGGGTATAGCCTGTCTGCGTCATCCGGTCCTGGATGTAGTGCTGCTCCTTGTTCTCGGCAATGACCTGGTCCACGCCCAGTTCGAAGACGTTATGGATGGAAGCCAGCAGGCTGTTCTGCACGGTATCCAGCTGCCGGCTGAAGTCGGGCACGGGGATGCGCCGGTACTTCGCCCGGCCCACCCCGTACTTGATATGGTCGAAGTCGTCGCCCCAGATGTTGATGCCGAACTTCACCAGCAGCGGCGACTTGATGGCCGACAGGTGATAATTGAACGACTCGTCCAGGTGCTGCAGCCCGCTCAAGGCCAGGGTGTACCGGTCGATGCCCATGACGAAAGGGAAGACCTCCATCACGTTGTCCCGGACCATGCCCGTCACGCCCATCTCGTTCACGTAGGCGCCGTTCTTGTTCCGGAACACCAGCATCCTGGCAATCCGCTTGAACTCGGGGGTGTCGCCGTCGATGGACAGGTCCTTGCCGGAAATCCGGAGGATCCCGTCGATGGACGGGAGCACGAGCTTCATGGCCGTGTCCATTTCCGCCGTGGCGGCGAGCTCGCAGTTCAGGTCGCCCGCGAAGGAGCGCAGCATCGGCACCAGCGTATCGATCGCCGGGAACAGGGTGATGACCTTCTCCGCGGTGACGTCCACCAGGTTGAGGTCGAAACCGGTCTTGATGTCCCGCTTGCTCCGGGTGGCGTAGAAGCCCTCGAAATGGATTTCGCCCATGTTCGTGGCGGCGAGCGCATTGGTGATCTGGAGGGTGCGCTGCTTCATTTCCAGGTCGGCGGCGGCCCAGGAAACTTCCAGGCTGTCATACCGGATGTCGCTGGCTTCCACGCTGACCCGCGCATTCAGGTTGCCGGGGACGACGAGAAGGCGGGATGACGCGCTGTCCGGGAGTTCGACCCGCTCGATGGCCCGTTCGAGGGCTTCGTCGCTGGCGCGTTCCATCGAGGGCTCGGGGTCATATGACGCATAATAGGCGTATGCCCGCATGAGTTCGTTGGCGTCCAGGTGGTCGGAGGAGACCGTGGCGTCCAGCTCCATCGTGCCGCGCATCAGCAGGGAGCGGTGCAGATTCGAGAGCGTACCCTGGGCGGAAAGGTTGGATTCCCCGGCTTCGACGGTGATGTTTTTCAAGTCCACCTGATCGTTGGTGACCGCCCCGCGCAGGTCCAGCACCTGTGTCTGGAGCGGGAAGGCGGGCACGAGCAAGCGCGCCCGTTCCATCGACACGTTGCCGGCGAAGTCCCAGTTGCGGTAATACTGCCGGACTGCGTCGGAAAGGTTAACGTGGATGTCCCGGCTGCGGAAATCGGACTGCATCCAGGCCGGGAAGGTGCGCCGGGGATGGCTCTGGCGGTATTTCGCCATCAGGGAGTCCCGCGGGACACCCGGCCAGACCCGTTGCAGGGAGTCCAGGAAGCGGTTCAGCCGGTTGGTGGTGCTTTCCGCCAGGAGGTGCTTGTTCGCGGTGATGTCGAACTTGAAGTTCCGCAGCAGGACGCCGTTGGCGCCGGTGCGGACCCGCACGCCCGTGCTTTGGCTCGTGAGGTTCAGCTTCGGGGAGCGGAAGTCCTTGGTGGAAGGCGTGACGCGGAAGGTCTCCATGTTGTCCCGGAGGCCGATGGCGGTGCCTTCCTCATCCCGCATCGACAGGTTTGCGGCCTTGAGGACGCCCATCAGCGGGGTCAGCTCCTTGCCGCCGCGGAGGATGGCCGCGGAGTTCTGCGCCTGGATGTCGATGTCCTTGCCACGGACATAGGTTCCGCCCTTGTAGGTGGCGTCCAGGGTGTCCAGGACGGCGTTCAAGGCCAGGACGCGGGCGCCCCGGCGCATGTTGTCGTCGATGCGGTTGCCCTTCGTCTCCAGCGTGAGGTCCGCTTTCCGGATCCAGGCCTTGAGTTTGTCTTTCGAGTCGTCCACGGACAGGTCGCGGATGACCGCATTTCCCTTGATGTCGGCGTTTCCGATCTTGGCGAGGTTCAGCTGCGAAAGGTGCGCCTGCCCGTTCAAGGAGGCGGTGATGGAACCGGTCCCGGTGATGCCCCGCTCGGCCGTGAAGGCCTTCGTGAGGGAGTCCACCCGGGCGCGGATCTTCCCGTTGATGGCAAAGAAAGGATCCTCGCCGGTCACGTCGGCCGCCGTGCCCTTCATGTCGATGCGGGCGCCCACGACGTCCAGGAGGACGCGGTTCAGGTCCAGGTCCAGTTTCAGTTCCTCGTCGGTGTTGGCATCGACATCCAGCGATACCTGGCCCCGGCGGCCGAATCCCTCGTAATCGACGAAGGCATCCGGAATCTGCAGGCGGGCGTTGATGCGCGGGAGCCGGCCCTTCGCCAGGACGCCGTCACAATGGGCGTCCAGGTCCAGCACCGCGTCGGTCTTCACTTTTCCCAGGGCGGGGAAGTTGACCTTGTATTCCTTCAGGAGGTCGCCCAGGGGGCATTTTTCGATGGTGGCCTCGGCCTGGATCTCCGTGCTGTCAGGGTGGAAGACTGCTTTGCCGCCACCCTTCAGGTCGATGGTGGCGACTTTCAGCGTGAGGCGGTCCACCTGGGTCTCCAGGGCGCCGTCCGGCCGCTCCGGGAAGGACGCGTCGGCCTCCAGGTGCACCGGAATCCGCATCCGGCCGGAGGAGCGCAGGGAGAGGAAGGCCTTGGCATCCGCCGCGAGCGAAACGCGGCGGTCCTTGCCTTCCGCTTCCAGGCGGTCGAGACCCAGCGCGACCGTGTCCTTGGGCAGGCGTCCGTTCACGAAAAGGCTGTCCGCGACGAGCCGCATCCGGATGTCCGGGATGTTGTGCGTGTCCACTTTCCCGTCCATTTTCAACTGCTTCATCCGGATCATGCCCAGGAGGGTATCCTGTTGGTTCGTGTATACGATGTAAGGCCGGCCGGTCAGGTGGACCTTGTGGAGGCGGATGGGCGGCAGGGGAGCGGAGGCGGTGGTGTCATTCGGGTCGCTCAACCGGAGGATGCCCCAGTTCGCGGCCGTACTGTCGTACCGGTGGGCAAAGATACGCGGCCGGTCCAGCTCCACGCGGCGGATGTCATAGCTGGTCTTCTTGAGGTAGTTGACGAGATTGAGCGACGCTTCCAGTTTCTGGAACGATGCCAGCGTGTCCATCTCCGGCGCCCGGCCCGCCTGCAGGAGCGGAAACCGTCCCTTTTCGACCAGGGAGGAATCATACCAGGCGTACCGTTCGTGCGGATACACGATCGCGCAGCTGTCCAGCGTGAAATTCAGGAAGGGAAAATCCTTGATGACGGAAGCGCGGACCCGCGAGAAGCGGAGCTCGCCGCCTTCCACATACTGCTCCGCGAACCGGTTCACGATGGGGGTCAGCACCTTGGGCCGGAGGATTACCTGCAGGGCCACCAGCAGGAGCAGCACCAGGCCCAGGAGGGCCAGCACGATATTCCGGATGATGCGGAGCGCTTTCATGCTAACAAAGATAGTGAAAAAAGTTTCACTATCTTCGCCCAAGCGTCCCCGCTAGGCGAGAATGTGGTGGGAAACGCCGGCGAGCAGGCCGAGCGACCCGGCCCGGTCCAGGAAGAACTGCTCGAATTCCGCGCCGTAGATGTTCCGGGACAGATGCAGGAACAGCTTCCCGCCGAAGCCCGCGCAGGACACGGCGCCGCTGTTGCCGCGCTGGCGGCCCAGGATGAAGTCGAACTCGGTCAGGTACGGACGCATCTCGTCCGGCACCTGGACCTGGCCCAGGTTGGACAGGGTCTGGGAGCAGTATTTGTCTCCGTGGAGTCTGTTGATGATGTCGATGATGGGCTTCTTCACCACGAGCGGCAGGCAGCGGACGGCGAAACTTTCTTCCAACTCCACGTTGGCGGCGATCTTCGGCTCCAGGTTCTCCGGACGAAGCATCGTCTCCTTCTGCATCTTCACGAGCCGGACCAGCTGCTCCAGCGGCAGATAGCCGCTTTGGATATCCAGTCCGAGATTGACGTAGGAAGAGAAGTTCCGCACCGAGCGGCTGCCGTAGCGCGGCCGCAGATTCACCGGGACGCTGACCTTTACAACGCTGCGCTTTTTCGGGTCGTCGTCGGCCCTGTACAGCTTCTGGAGGGCGTCCAGCATGAGCCCGGTCAGGAGGTCGGTCACGCTGCAGTCCATCCGGCGGCATACAGCCTTCACCCGGTCCATCGGCATCACGACGCGGATGTCGCGGAGACCCGATTTGGAGAGCCGGCGACCCTTGATGTGATAGGCGGGAACATTCTTTTCCAGTTCTCCCTTGCGGCCGGAGAAGACGGTCTTGAAACTGTCTTCCACTTCCGCGGCGTCGGGCGCCTCGGCGGGATTCAACACCAGGCCGGAGTAGGAAATGGACAGACCGTATTTCAACCGCAGGTATTCGCCTGCGAGGGTGAGCAGGAAGGTCTCGGAACCGGTTCCGTCGGCCAGGGCGTGGAAGACGTCCAGGAGGATGCGGCAGCCCTCGGCGCTCACCTTGTACATGAAACCGCCGTTGTCGCTGAAATGGAAGCGGCTGAGCGGCGCGGCGGGCGCGACTTCGGGATCCTTGTCCATCCGGTGGAGGTGCCACCAGAACGTCCCGGCGCGGAGTCCGCACCGGAAGGTGGGAATCCGTTCGGACGCCGTCACCAGCGCCTGCTGGAGGACAAGAGGATCCACGGTTTCGGTGAGCGTGACGCTCATCCGGTACAGGGAAGCATAATGCCTGCTCAGCGAGGCAGGGTAGATGTTCGCCGCATTGTCGATCCGCATCCGGGCGGGAATAGAAAGGGTGAAAGTCCGTTCCATCGTTGTCGCGATTGTTACGGAAACAAAAGTACCGCCCCCGGAAGAGGGCGGCAAATAAAGGTGGTGAAAGCGGGGGAAATGTGATGAAATCCCCGTATGTGGGGCGAACTAGCGTCCTCTCCGGAGCCGGCCGATGGCGTGCTCCAGGCTTTCGGAAGGCTCGATGATGTTGTAATCCTTCCAGAAATCGGGATCCTGGAATTCGGCGGCCTTCTCGATGAGGTAGTCCACGGAGCGGAATGCCTCGGCGCGCGCAATGGGCACGGCGGGCTCGCGGAGGTCGGTGACTACGAGTTCGTTGACCACGGCATAGGCGGTGGCGAACAACCGCTTTTTCCAGTCGCAGTTGAACCGCATCGTGGACCGGAAATACTCCAGCCGGCTCTGGCCGTCCTTGAGCCGGTAGCTGATGACGACGGAGAGTTCCTTCGGGGTCACGCGGAGCGTGAGCGGCTTCTTGATGATCATCTGCCGGGTGGCCTTGTCCACGTCGGACATGTCCATGGACATTTCGATGCGGGTGAAGGAGAGAAGATCCCGGTCGATGTACAAGGTTCCGTGGAAGAGCGCCCAATCCACCGGGCGGGAGCCGGGACGGAAGTGGATGACGAACTGGATGCGGTCGCCGATGTAGGTGGGCATGCCCATCTCGAATTCGTACAGGGACAACTCCTCTTCATCGAAGAGGATCTCGGGATTCTTGACCACGTCGAAGGTAAGCGCCTGGGTGGGCCCGCCCTGCATCTTCACGCTCAGGGTGTCGGTCCGGCGCTGGCTCAGCAGGATGCGGCTCTTCTCCAGGGCGGCCCGGTCCCGGTAGATATTGCCGTCATAGCCCGTCTTGTACAGCCGGGCGACGGCTTCGGAGACGAAGATGTAGCGGTTCCGCTTGCGGACGGTCTCCCGGTAGAAGCATTCCATCAGCTCGGGGTTCTTGCTGTAGTTGTCCGGGATCCGGCGGATGGCCTCTCCGAGGATTTCCCGCGGGTCGCCCATGACGATGGATGCTTCCGCCAGCGGCATGGATTCCGGCGTGAGGCGTATGCGGAGCGGAGCTCCGACGGCCTTCTGCCGGAGGGTCCGGTAGCCGAGGTACGAGAAGACGACTTCCGATACGGGCTGGTCCGATTTGATGGTGAAATCACCGTCCGCGTTGGTGACGGTGGCGTAATGGCGGCCGGGCACGGAAACATGCACGGACTCCATGGGCCGTCCGCTCACCGCGTCCACGACGTTCCCCTGCACCGAATAGCCCAGCCGGACAGTGTCCACCTGGCCGTACAGGGCCGCGGAACAGCAGACAAAGACAATCAATATCAGGAACTTACGCATAGGATAAAGCATTTCTTATACAAATATAGATATTCTCGGGAGAAAAACAATTTTTTCTGGCTTCCCCTTCCCGTTTTCCAAGGAGATTTCCTATATTTGTAACAAGATAGTTACGTGAGGCCTATGGACACTCCCTTCCCGTATGACAAATTCGTGACCGGTAAGAATTTCATCGGCCGGAAAGCCGAATGTACGGTCCTTTCGAACCTGATCGCCCAGCATGAGCACGTGGTTCTCTACGAGCCGCCCAAATCCGGGAAAACCTCCCTCGTCCAGCAGGCGATGTACTCGATGCGGTACGGCCAGCGGGCCTTCACCGTGGGCCAGTTCTCCGTCCTGAACATCCGCACCGTGGACGAGTTCCTCTCCCGCTACGGCTCCACCGTCATCCGGATGGTGGCGTCGGCTCCGACGGAATACGCCCGCATCGTCCAGGACTATCTGGGCGGCACCCACTTTGTCTTCGACCCGGAAGCCTTTGCGGACACCGACCAGATCCTCTCCCGCAACTGGGACCTGGACGAGGAGGATGTGAAGGCCGTCCTGCGGCTGCCGTTCCGCCTGGCCGCGGACCGGGGCAATCCGCTGCTGCTGGTCATCGACGAGTTCCAGAACGTGCTTGAGACCGAGGATGGAGACCGGATCCTCCGCCCCCTGGACGCCATCATCAAGGAAGCGGCCGAGCAGGGCCTCAAGGGCTTCTCCTTCATCTTCTGCGGATCCATGGTGAATGCCATGAAACAGATCTTCGAGACCAGCCGCCTGTTCCACCGCCACGTCACCCGGGTGCGGCTCTCCTCCGTGGACGAGCGCGAAATCGCGGACCACGTGGTGCGCGGTTTCCTGTCCGGCGGCAAGGTCCTGGACAAGGAACTCCTCATCGGCGCCTGCCGGCTGTTCAAGAACAACCTCTGGTACATCAACCACTTCGCATCCATCTGCGACTCCATGTCCAAGGGCTACATCATGGAACCGGTGCTGGTCGACGCCCTCGGCAGCCTCCTTTCGGTCCATGAACCCCGCTTCCGGGCGATGGTCTGCGGCCTTACCACGCACCAGGTGAACCTCCTCCGGGCCACGGCCGAAGGCAATGTCCGCTTCAGCGCTTCGGAAGTCATCCGCAAGTACGGTCTCAACTCCTCGGCGAATGTCAAGCGCGTGAAGGACGCCCTGATGAAGAAGGAAATCCTCGTCTTCGACGACGAGGACCAGCCGGAGTTCCTGGACCCGCTGTTCGAATACTGGATCAAGAAGTATTACTTTGAACTTCCCGAATGATGAAAAAGAAGATTGTCGTCCTGACCGGCGCCGGCGTCAGCGCCGAGAGCGGATTCGCCACCTTCCGCGATACCGGCGGGCTGTGGGAACAGTATGACGTGCAGGATGTCGCCTCCATCGAGGGGTGGTACCGGAACCGGAAGCTGGTGCTGGACTTCTACAACCAGCGCCGGGAGCAATTGAAGGACGCGAAGCCCAATGCGGCGCACCTCGCCATCGCAGGCCTGGAAAAGGACTATGACGTGGATGTCGTCACCCAGAACGTGGACAACCTCCACGAGCGTGCTGGCTCCACGCGGGTGCTCCACCTGCACGGGGAACTGACCAAGGTCCGCCCCGAGAACGGCCATTACGACCGCGACTACCGGACGGACCAGGTCATCGACATCGGCTATGACAAGGTCGTCCTGGGGGACACCGCGCCCAACGGGTCTCAGCTGCGCCCGCACATCGTCTTCTTCGGCGAGGCGGTCCCGAACATCGAGAAGGCCATCGATCTGGTGTCCCGGGCGGACATCCTCCTGATCGTGGGCACCTCCCTCCAGGTGTATCCCGCCGCCGGCCTGTACCGTTACGCCCGGCCCGACATCCCCATCTACATCATCGACCCCAAGGACGTGCCCGTCCACGACCCCCGCGTCACCCTCATCCGCGACGTCGCCACGAAGGGAATGGAAAAATTCATCGGGATGCTTGCAGATTAGCAAATTATTGCTACCTTTGCAGTCCCAATGAAAAAAGGAGGTGTAAAAGCATGATCATTGTCCCGATTAAGGAAGGAGAAAACATCGAGAGAGCCCTGAAGAAATTCAAGCGCAAATTCGAAAAGACCGGTACCGTTCGCGAGCTCCGCGCCCGTAAGAACTTCGAGAAGCCTTCCGTGAAGAATCGCATTGCTCATCAGAAGGCCGTGTACGTCCAGCAGTTTCGTTTTATGTCCCGAAAAGGCTAGTAGTGGACGATCGTCACGACCACCTTGCCGGCCTCCTTGCCGCGGACGACCTTCATCCGGAGTTCGCCGGTGACGGTGGTGCCGTGGCCGAGTTCGGTCAGTTTTGCCTCGATGCCGGGCTCGCCCTCGCCGATGAGGTCCTTCTCCGTCAGGTCGCCGTCCCAGAGGACGGGACCGAAGGTGTGGTTGATCACCCAGTGGCCCGGGTCGATGCCCTCGAACACATATTCATCGACGCCTTCCTTGAGCATCACGCGTTTGGACATCGCGTTGCCGCCGTAGCCGAAATTGCCGTTGCCGCGCTTGTTGATCTCCACCTCGGCGCCCATGCCGTTCACGGCCTCGGTCTTCTCGCGGCAGTAATCCAGGCCGCAGTCGAAGGATTCCACCTCGAAGAAATACTCGGGATCCACGTTGAGGCTGTGCATCTTGAAGAAGTTGGTGTCGTAGACGATGTAGCTGTTGTACAGTTTCTTCTTCTCGATGCCGTAGCGGATGATGTAGCCGTCCGCGCCCGGGACCGGATCCCACAGGAGGGTGGCCTCACGCCGGTCTTCGGGGTTCCGGACCACCTTGACGTCCTTCACCACCGTGGACTTGCCCACGTCCGGATTGCCGAACACGCGGAGGTCCTTCATGCAGAACTTGGCGCCGTCATAGGTGCCCAGGTTCGTGACCTTGACGTAGCGGGCGTTCATCGGTTTCGGAAGCTCGATATAGACATGACGGAACTCCTGCTTGTTGTCGGGCTTGTCCGCGACCTTGGTCCAGTGGACCTTGTCGGCTGAGACTTCCACGGTATAGCACTGGTAGTGCTCCGGCGGGGCTTGGGGGGCGCCGAAACCGCGTCCCTGGGGCGCTGTACCGCCGATGTGGTCGAAATTGACCTGGATGGCGCGGATGTCCGCCACCTTCCCGAGGTCCACGCAGAAGAACTCGCCCGGATCGCCGGTCTCGGCGGCCCAGCAGGTCATGAAGTCCTCGTCCACGCCCTTGGCGGGGACATAGTTCTCGAAGGTCGAGGAGACTTCCACCTTCTTCTTGTTGGACAGGAGTTTCCAGCCGGTCCAGTTGTCGCCCACGGGGCCCTTCCGGGAACCCGGCCAGTACTGCGGCCAGTCGCCGAGGGCGGTCTCGGAATGCATCACACCATCCTTGTCCACGGCCGTCGGATAGATGGCGAGCTCGGAGCCGCGTCCGCCGCCGTAGTTGCCCGGGATCATGCAGATGGTCCAGAGCTGGCCGTTCTTGTCGTGGAAGGTGCTGCCGTGACCGGCGCCTACCGCGAAGCCCGTCGTCTTGAAGGTCAGGGGGTTATGCTCTGAATAGGTGAACGGCCCGGTAGGGGAGTCGCTCACGTACACGCCGTGCGAGTAGGAGAGGAACTCCAGGCCGATGGCGGCATACTGGAGGTAGTACTTCCCGTTGTGCTTGGTCATCCAGGGACCCTCGATCCAGGGATATTCCTCCTCGAAGTAGTCGCGCCGGCCGTTGAAGATGGAATAGATCACATCTTCGTTCCGGCGGCTCTCGAATCCGTGCCTGCGGTGGTCCCCGAAGAACAGGACCTTGGGCCCGTCGATCTCCTTGAAGGTGGTCTTGTCCAGTTCCACGACCTTGAACGGCATGATCTGGGACCAGCCATAGTAGAGGTACAGGTGTCCGTTGTCATAGAACATGTTCGCGTCGCCGTAGCGGTCGCTGTCCAGGGTGCCGACCTGGACCCATTCGCCCTTGCGCGGATCCACGGCCTTGAACACCCGCTTATTGTTCATCGAGCAGCCGTACAGGGTGCCGTCCATTTCCACCACAGAAACCACGCCGCCCGGATAGTTCGGGGCGTCCACATACGTCCAGTTCTTGAAGTCGGGGGAGTACCAGTAGCCCTTTCGGTGGGAGACGAACAGGAAATAGTCGTCCTGGTAGATGAGGACGACGGGTTCGCCGCCCCGGTAGGCCCTTTCCTGGCCGATGATGATGTCCAGCGGATTGCAGAAGGTGTTCCCCGGCTGGGCAAAGGCGCCGATGCCCAGGAGGAGCGCCGCGGCCGCGGCGAGGAGTCGTTTGGTTTTCATCAGATTGACGGTTAATCGGTTATCGGATATAAATATCGGTAAAAAAAACGGAAAACCGTATGGATTTTTTCCTAAATTTGTAAAAAATACATAAAGCCCGATATGAAACGAATCCTTGTCACCCTGGCGGCCGCCCTCCTGGCCGTCTCCCTCTCCGCCCAGATCCTGCCCGGAGAGCAGGCTCCGCCCGCCAACCCGGGCCAGCGCAATTTCGGCGGGATGCGTCCCGCCAACCAGAACCGGGACACCACCGGCATGGCCGCGATGATGCGGGCCCGCATGGCCGAGATGAACCGCATCCGCACCCTCTCCTTCGACGAACTGTCGATGAGCGACCCGTACATCTATCCCGATCCGGTCACGAAGACCTACTACCTGACCTCCTCCGGAGGCCGGATGTACAAGAGCAAGGACCTCAAGACCTGGGAAGGCCCCTACAACATCATCGACATCAAGGGGCTGTGGCTGGAAAGGGCCGGATTCGCCGCGGCGGCGGAAATCCACAAGATTGGCGACTATTACTACTACGCCGGCACCTGGAGCGACCACAGCGACCTCATCCAGCAGGTCCCGCGCCGCTACAACGTCCCGCACAACCAGACCTATCTGCTCCGCTCCGACAAGCCGGAAGGACCGTACAAGTCCTTCGCCATCACGCCGGGCTATGACTACCAGCCCCGCGAATGGGACTGCATCGACGGCACCCTGTACGAGGAGGACGGCAAGGTCTACATGATCTTCGTCCACGAGTGGACCCAGATCATCGACGGTACCATGGACTACATCGAGCTGGCTCCGGACCTCTCCTATACGAAGTCTCCGCATCCGGTCACGATGTTCCGCGCCAGCGAGCTGCCGTGCTGCGGCGAGATGAACGGCCTGGGCGAGGCGACCTTCGGCATGAAGATGCCCGGCTGGGTGACCGACGGCCCGCAGATGTTCCGCACGCAGACGGGCAAACTGGGCATGCTCTGGTCCACCTGGGGCAAGGAACGCTACCTGCAGGCAGTATGCTATTCGGAGTCCGGGACCATCGCCGGTCCGTGGGTGCAGGAACCGGAGCCGTTCCTGGCGAACAACTCCGGTCACGGGATGCTTTTCCGTACGTTCGAGGGCAAGCTCGTCTATATCGTCCATCACGCAGAGGGCAACGGCCCCCGCAAGCCCCAGATGTGGAGCGTGGACGATTCCGGCGACAAGCTGGTCCTGCTGGACCGCTGGTATCCGGAATAGGAGAGATTCCCGGTCCAGCCGGGAATGACTTACTCCATCAATTTCTTGTATTTGAAGCGCTTGGGCTCCACATTGCCCAGGCGCATCTTTTTATTCTCCTCGTACTCGGAATAGTTGCCGTCGAAGAAGACGACCTGGGAGTCACCCTCGAAGGCGAGGATGTGAGTGGCGATGCGGTCCAGGAACCAACGGTCGTGGCTCACCACGACGGCGCAGCCGGCGAATCCGTCCAAACCTTCTTCCAGGGCGCGGATGGTGTTGACATCCACATCGTTGGTCGGTTCGTCCAGGAGGAGGACATTGCCTTCGTCCTTCAGGGTGAGGGCCAGGTGCAGGCGGTTCCGTTCGCCGCCGGAGAGGACGCCGCACAGCTTTTCCTGGTCAGCGCCGGAGAAATTGAAGCGGGACACCCAGGAGCGGGCGTTGATGTCGCGGTTCCCGAGCCGCACCCATTCGGAATTGCCGGCAATGGTCTCGTAAACGGTCTTGTCCGGGTCGATGGACTTGTGCTGCTGGTCCACGTAGGCGATCTTCACGGTCTCGCCGATCTCGATGGTGCCGCTGTCGGGCTGCTCGATGCCCATGATCAGGCGGAAGAGGGTGGTCTTGCCGGCGCCGTTCGGGCCGATGACGCCCACGATGCCGGCCGGCGGGAGTTCGAAGGTCAGGTGCTCGAACAGAACCTTGCCGTCGTAGGCCTTGGACACGTCGTTGAACCGGATGACCTTGTTGCCCAGGTGCGGTCCGTTGGGGATGTAGATCTCGAGGTTCGCCTCCTTCTGCTTGACATCGGCGGAAGCGAGTTTCTCGTAGGCGCCCAGACGGGCCTTCTGCTTGGCCTGGCGGGCCTTCGGGGCCATCCGGACCCATTCCAGCTCGCGCTCCAGCGTCTTCCGGCGCTTGGATTCCTGCTTTTCCTCCATCGCGAGGCGCTTCGTCTTCTGGTCCAGCCAGGAGGAGTAGTTGCCCTTCCAGGGAATGCCCTCACCGCGGTCCAGTTCCAGGATCCAGCCGGCGACGTTGTCCAGGAAGTAACGGTCGTGCGTGACAGCGATGACCGTGCCCTTGTACTGCTGCAAGTGCGCTTCCAGCCACTGGATGGATTCGGTGTCCAGGTGGTTCGTGGGCTCGTCCAGCAGGAGGACGTCCGGCTGCTGCAGGAGGAGGCGGCACAGCGCCACACGGCGCCTTTCGCCGCCGGAAAGCGTGCGGACCTTCGCGTCCGAGGGCGGGCACTGGAGGGCGTCCATCGCCCGTTCCAGCTTCGCGTCGATCTCCCAGCCGTCCAGGTGCTCGATGAGCTCGGTCAGTTCCCCCTGACGCTCGATGAGGCGGTTCATCTCGTCGTCGTCCATGGGCTCCATGAACTTCATCGAGATGTCGTTGTACTCCGCGAGGACGTCCATCACGTCCTGCACGCCCTCCTGGACCACCTCGATGACGGTCTTGTCCGGGTCCATCTCCGGCTCCTGCGCCAGGTATCCCACGGTGTATCCCGGGGCCCACACGACCTCACCCTTGAAGGATTTCTCCACGCCGGCGATGATCTTGAGGAGCGTCGACTTACCGGATCCGTTCAGGCCGATGATGCCGATTTTGGCGCCGTAGAAGAAGGACAGGTAGATGTCCTTGAGAATGACCTTGTTGTTGTGCGGGAGGACTTTTCCCACCCCGTTCATCGAGAAAATGATCTTTTCGTCAGCCATGGCTCTGTTTTTGCTGGTTGCTATCTCCACAAAGATAAGGAAAATATTGATGAAACTGAAAGATTCCCTTCCCCTGAAGATTGCCTTGATGGGCGTACTCGCGCTTTTGATGCTCATCCCGCTGGCGATGATCCAGAGCCAGATCCACGACCGGCAGGTGGCGGCCGACACCAGCCGGGACGAAGTCTCGGCCAGCTGGGGCCGTGCCCAGACCCTCACCGGTCCGGTCCTGCAGCTCACCTACGAATATAAGGTCGAGGACAAGGAGCAGAAAAACACCGTCAAGGAAGCGACAGAGGCTGTGTTCCCGCGGAAGTTGTCCTATGATATCGACTCCCGGACGCAGATACTCCATCGTTCCATCTATGACATTATGGTCTATGGAGCTGATGTGGTTGTAACGGGCGATTTCGTCATTCCGGCAAGCTATGCGCAGGAAAAGATTACTGGACAGTGGGTGGAGATGGGAATCAGCGACCTGCGGGGCATCGAAGGCTCGGTGGACATCACCCTGGGTGAAAAGGCATACGCCTTCCATTCCGGAGCTGGCCGGACCCTCTCCGAATCCATAGACCTGGACCAAGCCCTGATGGATGGAGAGACGGCCGTTCCCTTCCGGCTGACCTATCGCGTGAAGGGCTCTTCTTCCCTGATGGTCAAGCCTTACGGGGAAACCACCGAGGTCCGGATGCACTCCAACTGCCCGGATCCTTCCTTCACCGGCGATTTCCTGCCCTCTGAACGGGAAGTGACGGACGAGGGCTTCACCGCCCGCTGGTCTGTCTCTGAGATCAACCGCGGCAATCCGGACGATACCTCCTTCGGGGTGAACATGCTCCAGGGCGTGACCCAGTACCAGCAGACCACCCGGTCCGCCAAATACGGTATCCTCGTGATCCTGCTGGTGTTCATCGCCGGCCTGGCGGTGGAACTGGTGGGCAAGAAGAAGATCGACCTGGTCCAATACCTGGTCATCGGCCTGTCCCTGGTGCTGTTCTATGCCCTCGTGCTGTCCTTCTCGGAATTCATGCGCTTCCCGGTGGCCTACGGCCTCGCGGCCCTGATGACGGTCGCGGCCCTCTTCGGCTACTTCCGCGGCATCCTGCGCGACAAGACGGCCTGGCTCCTCACCGCACTGGTCGCCGTGGCCTATCTGCTCAGCTACATCCTGCTCCAGATGCAGACCTACGCCCTCCTCGCCGGCACCCTCCTGCTCTTTGTCCTGCTCGTCGGCATCATGTATCTTACGACGAATCTGAACAAGCACTACGAGGCCTGAATTCTGTCTCGCTCAAGTCATTGACAGACAGCTCATTAAAAGAAACTCCCTGGTACAAATGCGCCAGGGAGTTTTTCGTAATTCGCTGTGAGGCAAGGAGTTGTCTGGGACGGCTTATTTCACCTGAATCTCCTGCACGGGCTCCTTCGGGAGCATCACGCGGTTCACGGGCCAGGACTGGGCCTTGGCGACCTTGAAGGGGAGGGAGGCGCGGATGTCGGCGACGGAAGCGCCGAAGTGCGCGGTGTAGGCGCCCGCGGCGGTCTCCCACGCGCTGGTCTCCTCGTTGAAGGAAGCGAGGGTGTACGGATCCACGGTCAGGGTGAGCGTCTGGCTCTCGCCGGGCTTCAGTTCGCGGGTCTTGGCGAAGGCGCGGAGCTCGCAGGCGGGCTTGACGAGGCCGCCGTCCGGAGCGGTGACGTACAGTTGCACGGCTTCCTTACCTGCGAAGGAACCGGTGTTGGTCACGGTGACGGTGGCGGTGACGGTGCCGTCCTTGGCCACTTTCACGGCCGGCTTTGAATAGGTGAAGGCCGTGTAGGAGAGGCCGTAGCCGAACGGATAGGACACATTCTTGCCGACGGTGGCGAAGTAGCGGTACCCCACCCAGATTCCTTCCTTGTATTCGGTGAAGTCCACGTTGGGCTTTTTCACGCGGCCCATGCCGAACATGGCCAGGAGCTCGTTCGTGGACTCATCCTCTTCGTTCGAGGCGAACGGATTCATGGAACCGTCGCCCACATAGTCGAACGGGAAGTTGTAGGAGGACGGGATGTCGAAGTAGGCGACCGGGAAGGTCATCGGGAGTTTTCCTGAGGGATAGGAAGCGCCGCAGAGGACGTCGGCCACGGTGTATCCGCCTTCCTGACCGGGCGTCCAGGCAAGCAGCACGGCATCCGGAAGGTTCTTCCAGGAAGCGGTTTCGATGACGCCGCCGATGTTCAGCACCACGACCACCGGCTTGCCGGCATAGTGGTAGGCGTCGCAGATGTCCTGCAGGAGCTTGCGCTCGGCGCCGGTGAGCGTCCAGTCCCCGTCTTCGGCCCGGCGGTCGCCGCCTTCACCCGCGTTGCGGGAAATCGTGAGGATGGCGATGTCGGACTGGGGGACCGTCTTGTCGATGAAACCGCGGGAAACGTTCATCTCGGGGATGACGGGCTCGCCGAGCAGGACGGAAGAGGGAGAAGCGTTGTTCTGGAGTTCCGTCTTCTGTAGGGCGATGTACTGCTTGTACCAGTGCTCGATGCCCTCGTCGACCTCGAAGCCGTTGACCCGCAGGCCCTCGGCCACGTTGCGGACATATTTCTTGTTCACGTTGCCGGAACCGGTGCCGCCGGCGATGAAGTCATAGGAGCCCACGCCGAAGAGGGCCACCTTCTTCACGCCCTTGAGGGGCAGGACGCCGTTGTTCTCCAGGAGGACCAGGCCTTCGGCGGCCGCCTTGCGGACGAGTTTCGCGTGGCTTTCCAGGTCCGGCTTGTCGGAGTACTTGTAACCTTGGAAACGCGGGGTCTTGACAATGTAGTTGAGCATGTTGCGGACGCACATGTCCACGTCTTCGATCTTGAGGGTGCCGTTCTGGACGCCGGCGACGATTTCGCCGATGAAGATGTCCATGCCCGGCTCCAGGAGGTCGTTGATGGCGCCGATCTGCTCGACGGTCTTGCGGGGGCCGGTCCAGTCGGTCATCACGATGCCCTTGAAGCCCCATTCCTCGCGGAGAATGGTATACAGCAGGTCGCGGTTCGCCTGCGTGTAGGGACCGTTGATCCGGTTGTAGGAGGACATGATGGTCCAGGGATCGGACTCCTTGACGGCGATCTCGAAGCCCTTGAGGTAGAGCTCGCGGAGGGCGCGCGGATTGATGCGGGCGTCATTCGCCATGCGGTTCGTCTCCTGGCTGTTGCCGGCGAAATGCTTGACGGAAACGCCCACGCCGTTGGACTGGATGCCGCGGGTGTAGGCGGCGGCCATCTTGCCGGTCAGGAGGGGATCCTCGGAGAAATACTCGAAATTACGGCCGCAGAGGGGGTTCCGGTGCAGGTTCATGCCCGGGGCCAGGAGGACATCCGCCCCGTATTCCTTCACTTCCTCGCCCATCGCGGTGGTGAGTTCCTCCACCAGCGGCGTGTTCCAGGTCGATGCCAGGGAGGTGCCCACCGGGAAGCCCGTGCAGTAGAACGTCTTGTCCGTGCCGGGACGGGTGGGGTTGATGCGGAGGCCGGCAGGACCGTCGGAGAGGACGGTCTGCGGGATGCCCAGGCGCGGGACGGCCCGGGTGGTGCCGGCGGCGCCGGAGACCAGGACCTCGTCGGATCCCGTCAGGCCGCCGACCATGCTGCCCCAGCCGGTGCCGACCAGCAGGGTGGCTTTCTCCTCCAGGGTCATCGCCTGCAGGACTTCGTCGATGTTGTTCTTGTTCAGTTTGGGCTGCGCCGAGGCCGCAAGGGCGGTGAGGGCGGCGGCCAGCAGAAGGGTGATTCTCTTCATCGTGTTTGAATAATGGTTTTCCTGTCGTAAAAATACGAAAGAAACGCTGGATTTGCCAACGCTCCGGCGATAATTGAACAAGTGCCGCCAAAATTTGAACACTGCGCGAAAAATAACTATCTTTCGGCTATGAAACGGATTCTCATCGCACTGCTTCTCGCCGTAGCGGCCGTCCCGGCCGCCGCCCGCGAGCGGATTCCGGCCGCCGACAGCCGTATTACTTTTGTCGGACGTACCCTTGTTTCCGAAACCGGCGCTGTCTCCTTCGACTGGAGCGCCGTCGTGGCCCGCATCTCCTTCACGGGCGGATACCTGGCCCTGGAGGCCGGAGACACGGGGAAGGATTATTTCAATGTCTGGATCGACCGGGAACCGTCCGCGGACCCCGACAAGGTCGTCGTCATCGACCGGGATACCACCGTCGTCCTGTTCCAGCAGAAAGAGCGCAAACCCCAGCCGCACCGGATAGTCATCCAGAAGCGGACGGAGGGCGAGCAGGGCCGGGCGACCATCCGCGCCTTCGTGGCCGAGGGAACCTTTCTCCAGGCCGACGGGGTGAAGGAACGCCTGATCGAGTTCATCGGTGACTCCTACACCTGCGGCTACGGCAGCGAGAACAGCGTCCGGGAGGATCCATTCCGTCCGGAGGACGAGAACCCTTCGAAGACCTACGCCGATATCCTGGGCCGCTACTTCGGGGCCGATGTCCTGCATATCTCCCACTCCGGCCAGGGCATTGACCGCAACTACGACGATGCCGGGCGTGGCTGGCACATGCCGCAGCGGTACCTGCAAACCTTCGACCTGGCTAAGGAACCTGCTTGGAGTTTCGCGGGAAAGAAGCCGTCCATCACCGTCATCTATCTGGGAACGAACGACTTTTCCACTGGCCGCCAGCCGGGATTCCCGGGGTTTAAGGCCGGTTATGACCGGCTGCTGCAGGCCGTGAAGTCGCATTATGGGGAAGGCCACCCGATTCTTTGTGTCGCACCCAAACACTCCCTCGACTATCAGGACTACATCCGTCGCGTCGTGGAAACCTGTGGCCTTCCGAATGTCTATTACGCTGCCCTGCCTGTCGAGATACACAACGACGATTCCGACCTGGGCGCCTCCTGGCACCCGAACTATACCGGTCACCTGAAGAAAGCCTATTCCCTCATCCCCGTCGTCTCCACGATCACCGGCTGGCCGATGGAAAACAAACCCGTCGAATGATGAAGCGCATCCTTCCTTTTCTGCTCCTTGTGGCGTCCTGCACGGGTGCGCCGCAGCGGGATATGATCCTGCATTATGACCGGCCTGCCACCTTCTTCGAAGAGGCTCTCCCTGTGGGCAACGGCCGGTTGGGCGCCATGGTATACGGCGATCCCGTCCACGAACATCTTTCCCTCAATGACATCACTCTTTGGACCGGCGAGCCGGACAAGGGAACGGAGCATCCGGACCTCGTGACCCTAGGTCTGACCGGAGACGGGGCGGAGGCTCTGAAAGCCGTCCGCGAGGCCTTGGACAACGAGGATTATGCGGCTGCGGAGCGGCACCAGAGAGGCCTGCAAGGGCATTTCAGCGAGAGTTATATGCCGCTGGGAACGCTCCGGATCGACTATGATACCTGCGCCGTGTCGGCCTATGAGCGGAAGCTGGACCTGTCCCGGGCTGTCGCTACGACCTCGTATCTGCGGGACGGCGCCCTGTTCCGGAGCGAGGTTTTCGCCTCGGCGCCGGATTCGGTCATCGTCGTCCATATCGTCTCGGAGAAACCCCTGAACGCCCGGGTCTCCCTGGATACCCCTTTGCCGCACGAGCTGGCGGCATCGGCGGAGGGTTTGATGGTGGACGGCTATGCCGCCTGGCATACCTATCCGGGTTATTTCGACAGCCGCGGGGTCAGTCCGGAGAGATACCTGTATGACCCGGAGCGCGGTATCCATTTCCGCACGCGGTTGTATGCCGATGTTTCCGGCGGCAGCGTTTCTGCGGTGGACGGCGCCCTGGTGCTGGACGGCGTCCGGGAAGCCACGCTTTATGTGGTCAATGCCACGAGTTTCAACGGCTTCGACAAGGATCCGGTGAAGGAAGGGAAGCCGTACAAGGCCTTGGCCGATGCGAACCTTGCGAATGCTCGCAATGCCGGTTTCGCCCGTTTGCAGGCCCGGCACGAGACCGATTTCAAGGGCTATTTTGACCGCGTTTCCATCGACCTGGGCGCGACTCCGGACTCTGTCCGCGTCCTACCCACCGACATTCAGCTCAAGCGTTACACGGATTTCGGAGAAGCGAATCCCGAACTGGAAGCGCTGTACTATCAGTATGGCCGGTATCTTCTGATTTCCTCTTCCCGGACGGAAGGCGTCCCAGCGAACCTGCAAGGACTTTGGAACGAAAGCATGGACCCGCCGTGGAGCTGCAACTATACGATCAACATCAACCTGGAGGAAAATTACTGGCCTGCCGAGGCAGCAGGCCTGGGTGACATGCACAACGTCCTGCGCACGTTCATCCATAACCTGAGCAAGAACGGCGCACCCGTTGCAAGCCGCCTATATGGTGCCACGCGCGGCTGGAACGCCGGTCACAACTCCGACATCTGGGCCATGGCCACGCCCGTGGGCCTGGGCACCGGCTCCCCGTCCTGGGCCAACTGGACCATGGGCGGCGCCTGGCTGTCCACCCATTTGTGGGAGCACTACCTCTATACCCGCGACCGGGCCGCCCTGGAGGCTGACTATCCGGTTCTGAAGGGGGCCGCGGAATTCTGCATGGACTGGCTCGTGGAGAAGAACGGTGAACTGGTTACTTCGCCCGGCACTTCGCCGGAGAACATCTACATCACGCCGGACGGTTTCCGGGGCGCCACGCTGTACGGCGCCACGGCGGATCTCGCCATCATCCGTGAATGCCTCACGGATGCGGTGGCCGCCGCCCGCGAACTGGCCGTGGACGAGGAATTCGTCGCCGAGGCTTCCGACGTGCTTTCCCGCCTGCATCCCTACCAGGTCGGCGCGGCCGGAAACCTGCAGGAATGGTACTACGACTGGCGCGACTGGGAGCCCCAGCACCGCCATCAGTCGCATTTGATCGGCGCCTATCCCGGCCACCAGTATGTGACCGGTCCCATCGCCGAGGCTGCGCTGAAAACCCTGGAAATCAAAGGCTTCAAGACCACCGGCTGGAGCTGCGGCTGGCGTGTGAACCTTTACGCCCGGCTCCGCGACGGCGAGAGCGCCTACAAGATGTACCGGCGCCTGCTCCGCTACGTGAGTCCCGACAACTTCCGGGGCCCGGATTACCGAAGCGGTGGCGGCACCTACCCGAACCTCTTCGACGCGCACTCTCCCTTCCAGATCGACGGGAACTTCGGCGGTTGCGCCGGTGTGATGGAAATGCTCCTGTACAGCGGTCCGGACGGTACTCTCCAGCCGCTACCGGCCCTCCCTGTCGCCTGGCCCACCGGCTTCATCAAGGGCCTCCGCACCCGCAAGGGCACGACCGTGGACCTCGTCTGGAAAGACGGGGAGGTGGTTTCGTTCAAGGTACGCTGATTGATTCGCCCTTATCCCACGTACTCCGACGGCGGGACGCCAAACTGCTTCTTGAAGGAAGTGGAGAAGTGGGAGAGGGTGTTGAAACCAGTCATGTAGGCGATTTCAGACATGTTGTTCTTGCCTTCCTTGAGGAGGTCGGCGGCGCGGTTGAGCTTGTAGCGCTTGAAGAACACGCTCGGATTTTCGCCGGTCAGACCTTTCACCTTGTAGTAGAACTTGGTGCGGGAGATCTTCATCATCTCCGTGATGCGGGTGATGTCCAGGTCCACGTTGGCCAGTTCCTTTTCCATCAGTTCGTACAGCTCCTTCATGAAAGCGGCGTCGCGCGGAGAGAGGGCTTCGGGTTCAATGTCCTCCGTTGTCGTGATGGAACCCAGTTGCTTGTGCAACTTCGCGCGGTTGTCCAGCAGGGACTTCACGAGGGCCAGCAGATAGGCGGGCTGGAAGGGCTTTGTAACGTAGGCGTCGGCCCCTTCGCGGAGGCCCTGGACCTGGTTCTCCACGGCGACCTTCGCCGTGACCAGCACCACAGGGATGTGGCTCAGCTGCAGGTCCGCCTTGATGGCCTTGCACAACTCGTAGCCACTCATGCCAGGCATCACGACGTCGGAGATTACCAGATCGGGAATCTCATCCTCCATGCCCTTCAAGGCGGAAGCACCGTCGAAGTACACGGATACGTTGTAGTACGGGCTTAGGAGCACCTTCACATAGTTGGCAATGTCGATGTCGTCGTCCACGACGGCGATCCGCTTGCGGTCGGCCTCGTCCGTTGCCGGGGCAGGCGCCTCGTCCGCGACCGGGGCGGGGATGTCATACACCGGCTTGATTTCCGTGCGCTCGTCTTCGGTGTAGGAGGATGCGCTCACGGGGAGTACGAGACTGAAAATGGCGCCGCCTTCCTCCCGGTTCGCCGCCTTGATATAGCCATGATGCAGGCCAGCCAGGACGCGCGCATAGAAAAGGCCGATGCCGGATCCGTGCGTATCTCCCTGGTTGTCAGCCTGGTAGAACCGTTCGAAAATCTTCTCCTGCTCGCCCTCCGGAATACCGCGTCCCGTGTCCGCGACCGTGATGAGGGCGTACTGGGTGTCGGTGTCGGCCTTTGTGAGCGGGAAGGCGGCAGCCGCGTCATCCCGGGGGATGACGTCGAAAGAGAGGGTTACACGCCCGCCCGTAGGTGTGAACTTCATCGCGTTGGACAGGAGGTTCATGACGATCTTCTGTACCTTGTCC
Organism: uncultured Bacteroidales bacterium; assembly: GCA_900318015.1. Lineage (GTDB taxonomy): Bacteria > Bacteroidota > Bacteroidia > Bacteroidales > UBA932 > Cryptobacteroides. The sequence goes on from ONJB01000012.1 coordinate 32,185, forward strand.
ACATCAGCCCACATCGGGAAGGAATCCTCCAGCCCGTGGGTCTGGAGCTCGATGCCCTTGGCACCGGCGTTGAAGCGGAACAGGTCCGCGATGCCCTGGAGCGGGGCGACGATGTCTCCATGCGCAGCCCGCAGCTGGAGTTTCTTGTCCCCGATGCGGTTGAAGTCCAGGAGTTGGTTCACCAGCGAGAGCATCCAGGTGGCATTGCGCTGGATGATGCCCACCAGCTGGCGGTCCTGGCCCTTGATGCCGTCCGATTCCGCCAGTTGGGAGACCGGTCCCGCAATCATCGTGAGCGGAGTACGGAACTCGTGCGCCACGTTGGAGAAGTAGTTCATCTGGATCTTGCTCAGCCGCTTTTCCTGCTCCTTTTCCTTCTCCACGCGTTCGCGTTCGCGGCGTACCTCGTGGATGCGCCGCGCCGCTTCCTTCCGGATGCGGCTGATCCGGCGGTACAGCAGCCAGATGGCCGCCAGCACCAGCAGGCCGGCGAGAATGAACAGCAGGATGGCCCACCAGGTCTGATACCAGGGCGGAAGAACCCGGACATTCAGGTATTTTTCAGTTTCGACGATACTCTGGTTGTTGTTGGTGATGCGGACCCGGAACTTGTAGCGGCCCGCCGGCACGTTCGAATAATAGGCATCGTGGTCATTCCCGGCATCGACCCAGTCGGGGTCGTAGCCTTCCATCATGTAATAATAGTGCGTCCTTTCCAGTCCGCTGAAATCCAGCGCAGCGAAGGAGATGCTGAAGGCGTTCTGGTCGTCGCGGATGACGATGTCCGGATCGTCCCGGAGTTCCCGCCCGATGGCGGCGCCCTTGCCGGGCTCCACCAGGACGTTGTGGATCTTCAGATCCTCGAAAACCAACGGGACTGAACGCTTCTGAGGGACGTCCAGGGGGTTGAACCAGGTGAGGCCGTGGGTGCCGCCGAACACCAGCGTCCCGTCCGGCAGGACGCAGGACGCCCTTTCGGAGAACTGGTCTCCGCCGATGCCATCTTCCTTGAAGTAATTGACGAACCGGCCGACGGTGCGGTCGAACTTGCCGAGTCCGTTCATCGTGGACACCCAGATGTTGCCCTGGCGGTCCTCCTCGATGGAGCAGATGTCCAAGCAAGGGACTCCGTCCACCGGCTCGGTGACGGCTCCCCGCTTGGAGTGCCGGAGCAGGCCGTTCGCCGTGGTTCCCGCCCAGAACTCGCCGGCACTGTCCTTGAGGAGGCAGGTGGCCCGGAGGGCGGTGTGGCGGGCGCAGGCCGCCTTTTCCTCTTCGGTCATGGGCAGTTCGGTCACTTCGTCCGTAAAGGTGTCGACACTGACCAGCATGCGGTTGAGGCCGGCGACGACGAGCCCGCTTTCTTCCGTCATTTCCAGGTCGGTCACATAGGGAGTCTCGGCATCATTCCAGAGTGTGACGGGGGTCGTCTGACGAGTCGACTTGTCGTATCGAATCAGGTTGTTGCTCATGCCGCCCAGCCAGATGCGACCCTGTTTGTCCTCGGCGATGGCGCTTGCATTCGCTACGAAGAGGTTGTCCAGGACTTGGAACCGGTTTCCATCGTAACGGCACCGTACCACCCAGTATTTCCCCTGGAAAAACAGCCACAGGTCACCTGCGGAATCACAGAATACCTTCGTGCAGCGGTGGTAGCCTACATTGGTATCCGGAAGCAGGGAATCTACGTTCACGCTACGCAGGTCCTTCTTGCGCAGGTCGTACAGCCACAGGTTGTCACGCAGGGTTGCGATCCAAAGCCGCTGCTCCTGGTCCAGACACAGGGAAGTGACTGTCTTCCGATCAAAGGCCGATGTCAGGAACTTGTTGCTGTTGAACTGGTTCCTGTATAGGTATGAGACGGTGTATCCCTGGTCGGTCGTTCCGAACCACAGGTTGTGCCCGCTGTCCCGGAAAATGGTGCGGATTTCGGTGTCGGGCAGTTCGAAGGGGAAGCCGGCATCGTCCTGGAAAAGGACGCGCTCGGTCGTCCGGTAATAGTAGAACATGCCCTTGCCGATGACGTTCAGCAGGATGGACCGGTCGTCGACGTTGTAGATGATGTCCACGTCGCCTTGCATTAGCCGGGGTTCGTTCCGGATGGCGTCGGGCAGTTCTTTCCAGGTACGGGCACGGGTGTCGAAGATGCTCATCCGTCCCATGCCGGACATCCAGAGTTCTCCGTTTCCTGCTTCGCACAGGTGATAGACCGTGTGGGAAGTGGGGTAGGAGGCGACGAGGGAGAAATCGTCGGTGTCGTAGCAGTTCAGGACCGTTCCGTTTTCGGAGACGACCCACAGGAGGTTTCCGTCCTGGACCGAGTAGGGGAAACTGAAGGCGTCGAAGTCCCGGATGGCCGGCCGGAACCGGTCCGCTTCCGCGTCATACTGGTAGAGGATGGCGGAGTTGCTCATCAGCAGCTTTCCATCCCGGGTTTCCCAGAGGTGGTTCGCGTTCGGTCGTCCGGGGGCGGGCACGTGCCGGAACTGCCCCTCGGGCGTCAGGCGGGCGACCCCGCCGTTCGTCGCGGCCCAGATCGTTCCGTTCGAGCTGCGGTAGACGTCGTTCACCTGGTTGTCGGGGAGGCCCAGCGTGTCGTCCGCGCTGAAATATTGGTGATACTCGTGGACGCTGTACCGGTTGAGACCGCGGGAGGTGGCGATCCAGACGTGACCATCGTTATCCTCGGCGAAGGCGTTCACCCGCTGATTGGACAGCCGGTCGGAAACGATGACGTTCCCGGACGGCTGGGAAACGGGCGGTGCACCGCGTCGGCAGCCCATGAGGGCGGTCAGGAGAATAAGGAAGGTCAGAAGCTTGTATTTCATAGGGGTTGGTCCGTTTTAGCGTTTGTAAAGATAGTGATTTTTGAACAAATAGAAAGAAGTTTGAACAAATGCGCGCGATAGGACGTTCGAATGCGAAAAGAAATGAAAAAGACAAAAAAAGATTGTGCGTCATAATGCGGAACTTTGCATTGGACGAAAACCGTTTGTTATGACACTGAAACCCTACCTCGCCTTTTTGCTCGCCGCTGCGCTGGCCGTCTCCTGCGGACAGCCGTCCCGGCGGCGCGTCGAGTGCCTCGGCGTCCTGGAGACTTCCGCGAAGCTGACGACCGTCCAGACGACGTCCGGCCCTGTCGCCGGCTACGTCGACGACGGCGTTTTCATCTACAAGGGAATCCCCTATGGGAAAGCCGACCGTTTCCTCCCTCCGACGGACCCCGATCCCTGGAAGGAAGTCCGCCCCAGCCGGGCCTACGGTCCGGTGGCGCCCCATCCGGAGCGCACGGGCTGGCTGGATGACAACCAGGCCTTCGCCATGCATTGGGACGACGGGTATCCCGGCGAGGACTGCCTCCGCGTTAACGTGTGGACTTCCAGCATCAAGACTGGCGCCAAGCTGCCCGTGATGGTGTGGCTGCACGGCGGCGGATTCAGCGAAGGGTCCTCCCAGGAGCAGATTGGCTATGACGGGACCAATCTCGCCCGCGACCACGGGGTCGTGGCGGTTTCTTTGAACCATCGGCTCAATGCTCTGGGCTATCTGGACCTCAGCGCTTTCGGCGCCAAGTATGCCGCCAGCGGAAACGTAGGCATGCTGGACATCGTGAAAGCCCTGGAATGGGTCCGGGACAACATCGCCGCTTTCGGTGGAGACCCGGGCAACGTAACGATTTTCGGCCAAAGCGGCGGCGGCGGCAAGGTGACCACCGTGATGGCCATGCCGGCGGCGAAGGGCCTGTTCCACAAGGCCATCGTCCAGAGCGGTTCCATCTTCAACCTGATGACCCCCCAGTATTCCCGCCGGATCGGCGCCGCCACGGTCGCGAACCTGGGCATCACCCCTTCCCGGCTGGAGGAACTGGACACGGTTCCGTATGAGAAGCTTCTGGCCGCGTACCGCAAGGCGGTCCAACAGGTGACCGAGGAAGCCCGCCAGGACGGCAACTTCCCGACCAACTTCCTGGATATGATCATTTATGGACAGCTTCCCGTCGTGGACGGCGAAGTCATTCCTTTCCAGCCCTCTTCGCCGGAGGCCCTCGCCCTTTCCAAGGACGTTCCGACCATCATCGGCACGGTATACAACGAGTTTACGCCCGACAGCGAGGATCCCATATTCCGGCCGCTGGCCCTCCAGCAGGCGCAAGACCGGACTGCTTCCGGCTGTGCCCCCGTCTATCTGTACCTCTTCACCTGGAAAACTCCGGTGCTGGACGGTGTCCTAGGCAGCACCCACTGCCTGGAAATCCCGTTCGTTTTCGACAACGTCCTCCTTCATCGCACGTTCACGGGCGGGGGAGCGGACGCCGTGGAACTGGGACACCGCATGAGCCGTGCCTGGACCCAGTTCGCCAAGACGGGCGTCCCTTCGGCGGAAGGCCTTCCTGAATGGAAAGCCTATCCGGCCAACATGGTCTTCGATATCGTTTCTAAGATTCAATAGTCCTATATATTTAATCAAACCAATAAAAACCGATCACATGAGAAAATCTCTGTTCAGGAAGTTGACGGTCTTTGCACTGTCACTCCTCATGGGATGGTCGCTCGCCGCGCAGCAGCGGGTGACTGTCTCCGGTGTCGTTGTGGACGACCAGAACGAGCCGATGATCGCCGCCGGTGTTGTCCAGAAGGGCACCACCAACGGCACCATCACCGATCTGGACGGCAGCTTCACCCTCTCGGTTCCGGCCGGGGCGGTCATTGAATTCTCCTCCGTGGGTTACATCACCCAGGAATTCGTGGCCACCAAGACGGAAACCATCCACATCAAGATGCTTACCGACACCCAGATGATCGAAGAGACCGTCGTCGTGGGTTACGGCGTGCAGAAGAAATCCGACGTCACGGGCGCCATCTCGCAGGTGAAGTCCGAGGACATCCAGAACCGTACCATCACCTCGCCGGAACAGGCCCTCGGCGGCAAGACCGCCGGTGTGCAGACCTTCGCATCTTCGGCCCGTCCGGGCGCGACCCCGGCCATCCGTGTGCGTGGTATCTCCTCCAACAATGACGCCAACCCGCTGTATGTGGTGGACGGCCGTATCACCAACTCCATCGCCGGCATCGACCCCAACGATATCGAATCCATGGAAGTGCTGAAGGACGGTGCCTCCGCCGCCATCTACGGCGCCGAGGCCGGTAACGGCGTGGTCATGATCACCACCCGCAAGGGCAGGGGCGACGGCAAGATCAGCTACAGCTACCAGCTCTCTTCCCAGAGCCTGGGCAAGACCCCTCAGGTGATGAACTCCGAGGAATTCATCCAGTTCTACATGGAGAAGGGCAACGTCTCCCTGAAGGACGTCTACTCCAAGTGGGACCAGAAGACCAACACCAACTGGCTCAAGGAATCCTATGAGAATTCCCTGATGCACCACCACAACCTCACCTTCAGCGCCGGCAACGACCGCGGAAACCTCTACATCTCCGGTTCCTACCTGTCCAACGACGGTATGTTCAAGGGCAAGGCCGACGTGTACGACCGTATCACCGGCATGGTGAACGGCTCGTGGAAATTCAAGCCCTGGCTGGAAGTGACCACCAACAACCAGGTGGAATACTACAAGGCCCGAAGCGTTTCCGAAGGTTCCGACTACGGCTCCGCCGTACTCGCAGCCCTGCAGCTGGACCCGATGACTCCCGCCTACTACACCCCGGACAACCTGCCTGTGTTCATGCAGGACTATCTGGCCGACGGCAAGGTACTCCTCCGGGACGAGAACGGCAACTACTACGGCATCTCCCAGTTCAACGTCTCCGAGAACGTGCATCCGCTGGTGCAGCGCGACCGTTCCTACTCCATCTCTAAGGGCTTCAACATCAACGGCGCCACCGCCATCAACTTCAAGCCCTTCCGGGATATCACCCTGACTTCCCGTCTGGGTTACCGCCTGAGCGCCGGCGACAGCTACGGCTACAGCCATGACTATTATTACAACGAGGGCTACGCTAAGCAGTATTACATGTCCGTGAGCGCCAGCGCCAACAACTCCATCTACTACCAGTGGGAGAACTTCGCCAACTGGATGCACCAGTTCGGTAAGCACAACCTGAGCGCCATGGCTGGTGTCTCCTTCTCGCAGAGCCGCAGTTACAGCGCTTCCTCCGGTGTCAGCGGTTCCGACGCCAACGGTGTCGTCGACTTCGGCCTCAAGCGGGACGACCCGCTGTTCTACTACATCAGCCAGGCTACTCCGACCGCTACCAAGAGTGTGGGCGGCGGCGTGGAGAACTACAGCTACAAGTATTCCTATTTCGGCCGTCTCGGCTGGAGCTACCTGAACAAGTACAACGTGCAGGTCACCCTCCGTGCCGACGCTGCCGACCTCTCCGTTCTTCCCAAGCCCATGCGCTGGGGCTTCTTCCCGTCCGTTTCCGCCGGTTGGACCTTCTCCGAAGAGCCCTTCTTCATGGGTCTCCGTCAGGTGGTCCCCTTCGCCAAGCTCCGTCTGAGCTGGGGCCAGAACGGTTCCATCGCCGGTCTGGGCGGCTACTCCTACGCCAACGACATCGCCAGCACGGGCCAGTACCCGACCGGCATGCAGAATGCCGACGGCTCCTGGCAGTACATCATCGGCTACGCTCCCACCATGGCCGGCAACCAGGAACTGAAGTGGGAGACCTCCGAGCAGTTCAACGTGGGTCTGGACTTGCGCTTCCTGCGCGACCGCCTTTCCGTGAACCTGGACTGGTTCGACAAGCGGACCAAGGACCTCATCGTGACCGGCATCACCACCTCCACGATCGTGGGCGTGGGCGCCTCCCCGATGAACGCGGGTAACGTGGACAACAAGGGTGTCGAGGTGGAAGTCCGCTGGAAGGATCAGATCGGCGACTTCTTCTACAGCGTCGCCGGCAACTTCTCCACCCTGAAGAACAGGGTGACCTACCTGCACCCCACTCTGAAGGACGGTCTGTCAGGTGTCGGTGTGCGTAACTACGGTACCGTAACCCGTTTCGAGAAGGGCTATCCCGCCTGGCACCTGTACGGCTATGAATTCGCCGGCATCGAAAGCACCACCGGCGAGGCCCTCTTCAACCACTACGACGAGGACGGCAACCTGGCCGGTACCACCACCGCTCCCGCCGACTCCGACAAGCGTCACCTGGGTTCCGGTATCCCCACCTACAACTACGGTCTCACCCTGAACGCCGGTTGGAAGGGCATTGACTTCACCCTCTTCCTCACCGGTGCCGGCGGCAACCAGATCCTCAATGCCCTCAACAACATTGACTACACCTCCAACCGCCTTACCTACCTGACCGCCGATCGTTGGACGCCGACCCACACCAACGGTACCATGCCGGCTGCCAACGCCTCCAACTACGCTCTGTTCCTCACCTCCAGTGGTGTGGTGATGGATGCCAGCTACATGAAGATCAAGCAGATCCAGCTGGGTTACAACTTCCCGCAGCAGCTTCTGAAGAAGATCTTCATCGACCAGTTCCGCATCTATGCCTCCATGGACGACTGGTTCACCTTCACCAAGTACCCGGGCTTCGATCCCGAAATCATCGGACAAGGCGCCTCGATGGGTGTGGACAAGGGTAACTATCCCACCTCCAAGAAGGTTGTCTTCGGTGTCAACATCACATTCTAATCGGATTGCCCCATGAAAACAAGATATTTCATCCTGACCGTCCTCGCCGCCCTGGCTCTTTCTTCCTGCGACAAATTGCTGGATGTGCCTCGTAAGGGCGTCATCGACTACGATACCTACTACAAGACCGACGACGAGATTGAATCGGCCGGCATCACCATGTACAGCGACGTCCGTGGCTGGTACTACAATGTGATGCTGGTGAAGAACATCATCTCCGACGACTACTTCGCCGGCGGCGCCGCCCACGGCGACAACGTGGACATGGACGCCCTGGGCGAATTCGGCTTCAACTCCGAAACCGGCCAGATCGAAGGCTCCTTCACCGGTTACTACGGCCTGATCTACCACGCCAACGTGATTATCGGCCACATCGATCCCGCCCAGAGCAAGGCGGCCGCCCAGGCGGTGGCCGAGGCGCATCTGTTCCGCGCCTGGGCCTACTTCGAGCTCACCACCCTGTGGGGCAACCCGCCGATCGTGGACCACGAACTGGTCCCGTCCGAGTACAAGCAGCCCAACGGTTCCACCGAGGATCTGTGGAAGCTCATCGAGGACGACCTCACCTATGCCGTCAATTCCGGCGCCCTGGCCCGGAAGACTTCCCTGAACGACGCCACCACCTGGCGCGTGACCAAGGAATTCGGCCAGGCCCTCCTGGGCAAGGCCTATCTGTGGATGGCTTGGGAACTGAACGACAAGTCCTACTATAGGAAGTCTGCCGACATGCTGGCCAATGTCATCAACTCGGGCCTGTACGACCTTTGGACCGCCGGCCCTTACGGTGACATGCGCCACGCCGCCTACAAGATGAACTGCGAAGACCTGTTCGAGAGCATCCGCGTGAACGACCTGGACAACCAGTTCGACAACTTCGACTTCTACGGTGCCATGGTGAGCTGGCGCAGCTCCGGTTCCGAGATGACCATCCCGGCCGATGTGTGCTGCACCGGCGGCTGGGGCTTCATGGTCCCGACCGAGGATCTGCTGGCCACGTTCGAGCGCTACGAGGGCAAGGACAGCTACCGTCGTACCCAGACCCTGAAGACTTATGACGAGCTCAAGGCCATGGGTGTGGTCTGGAACATGCCTACCCTCTCCACCGGCATCTTCAACTGGAAGGGCCGCTTCATGGCCGACGAAATCGCCTACTACGCCATGGTGAACACCAAGAACCCGCTGTGGATGCGTTTCGCCGAGGTGCTCCTGCTGGGTGCCGAAGCCAGCTTCCAGGCCGGTGATTCCGCCACCGCCCTGCAGTATGTGAATCGCGTGCGCACCCGCGCCCAGCTCGCTCCGCTCGCTTCCGTCGACCTGGAGACCATCAAGACCGAAAAGCGTCTGGAACTCTGCGGCGAAGGCCAGCGTTTCCAGGACCTCCTCCGCTGGGGTGATGCCGAAGCCCGTCTGAAGGACATGGGCAACACCTATCCCAAGATGGATCCCAACGGCGCTGTGACTTACGTCCCCACCGGCCGTAGCGTCTATGGCTTCAAGAAGGGTAAGCACGAGCATCTCCCTTATCCTTTCACGGAGACCATGCTGAATGAAAACGTCATTCAGAATCCCGGTTATTGATTCTAAAAAGGAATTGAGCCATGAAAAGAACAATCATATTTGCCATGATGACGGCCGCCCTGGCCCTCGTCTCCTGCACCAAAACCGAGCTTGCTCCGCTGAAGGGAACCTTCCCGCCGGCGACCGAGCCCGTGCTCACCACGCTCGCGTCTTCCACTTTCGAGAAGACGGACGCCAACCGTCTGTTCACGGTCTCCTTCTCGGGTGAAGGCGGTGCCGCCGTCAAGACCACCCTGGTGGGTGCCCGCAACCAGTACTACCTGGAGCCTGGCGTCTATGGCCCGGGCGAGAAGAACCTCTGCTTCCTGGTAAACGGTGCCACCACCGTAAACGGCCAGGCTATCGTGGACGGCCAGATCTCCGTCAAGAAGGACGGTGACACCTACCGTTTCATCTTCGTCCTCTTCGACGGCTCCGGCAACGCCTACCGCGCCCAGTGGCAGGGCGAACTGGTCTACGAACCCGATCCGGAACCGGTGAAGCTCACCGAGCTGCTGATCGCCCAGGCGAATTCCAACGGCACGGTCACCGTGAAGCTGGGCTCCGCGGGGATGGGCATCGACATGATGGGTACGCCTACGGGCGACGGTTGCGCCCTGACGGCCGACCTGTACAGTGCGGACGGTTACCTCCACGAAGGCGTCTACACCGCCGCCACCGGTGACACCGTCGGCGAGTGGCAGTACTCTCCCGGCTACGAATACGACCTGAGCGAATGGGGCATGGGCATCATGCACTGGGGTACCTGCTGGTGGAACAACGGCGTGGCCACCCACATCACTTCCGGTGATATCACCGTCGAAAAGAAGGGCGCCAAGTGGGTCATCACCTGGGGCAGCGAAGCCACCTATCCCAACTGGGCCGTGTTCGAGGGCGCCATCGAGGCCCTGACCCCGTCCGCCGCTCCTGCTGCGGACTATACCTATGCCGATACGCCCGCTCCCGGCGCCATGGATTCTTCCTGGCAGACCCATGATGACGTCACTACTCACTACGTGACGGTCTTCAACAAAGCGGGAGAGGAAGTTGCCTATTTCCAGCTTGTCCTGGCAAACGGTACCACGAACCTGTCCGGTGAATATCCCGTTATGGAGTATGCCCACGAAGATCACACCGCCGGTAACGGCTACGATGCCGGCGAATGGGGACAGGGTGGCTGCCGTTACTACAAGGATGGCACGCTGGTAATGATCAACCCCGGCGAGAAAGTCACTGTTGCTGATCTTGGCAACGGCATCTATGAATTCTCCGGTGAAGGCTTTGACTTTGTCGCGGGTGAACCTGGCGGCCAGGGCGGTGATGCGACGGCCGATTATGTCATCGCGGACACTGCCACTCCCGGTGCCATGGATTCTTCCTGGCAGACGCATGACGATGTGACCACGCACAATCTGACCCTTACCAATGGTGCAGGTGAAGCCGTGGCCTACTTCCAGCTTGTCCTGGCCAACGGTACTACCGATTTGTCTGGTGAATATCCCGTTGTGGAATATGCCCACGAGGATCATACGGCCGGCAACGGTTACGATGCCGGTGAGTGGGGGCAGGGTGGCTGCCGTTACTACAAGGATGGTTCCCTGGTGATGATCAACCCCGGCGAGAAAGTCACCATTACGGCGCTGGCCGACGGTGTCTATAAGATTACCGGTGAAGGTTTTGAATTTGTAGGCCAGGTGTCTGCCGAGTAATGAAACGCTATTTATTCATTATTGCCGCGGCACTGGGGGCTCTGACCCTCGGTGCCTGCGGCGAAAAAGAAACCCCGGAGGAGCAGGAACCGCAGAATCTGTTGGACCTGCTCTATCCCAACGGTCAGGAAAAGAAGGATTTCGAGATTCAGAGCAAGGCTATGAAGCAGACCATGAAGTACAGTGTCTGGCTTCCGCCCAAGTTCGACGCCAACAAGGAATATCCCTTCCTTTACCTGCTGCACGGGGCGGGGGACGACAACAATTCCTGGTTGTCCAACACGACGCAGTACGGCATGACGCACGGGGGCAATGCCGCGGAAATCGCCGCCAAATATGTGAAGACCGGCGGTACGCCCATGATCATCGTGATGCCGGACGCCCAGATGACCTTCTACATGGGGGACTACGAGACCTACATGTACGAGGAGTTGATGCCCAAGGTGGAGTCCGACTACAAGTTCAGCGGCAAGCGGGCCGTGGCCGGCCTTTCCATGGGCGGATTCGGCACGCTCTACCACGCGCTGAAGTATCCCACGAAATATACCTATGCCTACTCCATGAGCCCGGCTTCCTCCTACGACCTGTTCGCTTGGCTGGTGGACAGCCAGTCTTCCAAGTCCGTGTTCCCTTCTTTCACGATCGAAGTGGGGAATCAGGACACGACCGTGGGAACCGATAAGGAGGACAACGAGGCCAAGCGCAGCGCCGACTACATGACCTCCCAGGGTCTCGAGGTGGAATACGTCGCCCGTGATGGCGGACATACCTGGGATTTCTGGCGCGCATGCCTTCCCAAGGCGCTCAAGAAGGCTGGGGAATCTTTCCAGTAACTTTTCAAGACACAAACGAATCAAGACACGAACAAACCGATATGAAACGAATCCTTTCCATCCTTGCCCTTTCCCTGGCCATGACTTCCCTGCATGCCCAGGAGTTGGCGAACTTCAACTTCGGAGGCCGCCAGCGTCCCGTGATTTCCCCGGAAATCCAGAAAGACAGCGTCACCTTCCGCTTGAAGGCCGACTATGCCACCATCGTCAAGCTCAGCGGTTCCTGGATGCCCAACCCCTATGGCGGCACCATCGACATGCAGCGTGGCGAAAACAACGTGTGGGAAGTGAAGATTCCGCTCCCGGAGCCGGAAATCTACACCTACAACTTTGTCGTGGACGGCGTGGCGGTGAACGACCCGCAGAACGTGTACGTCCAGCGTGACGGCACCCGCTTCCTCCCGATGCTCATCGTCCCTGGCGAGCGTACCGAGAACTACAACGAGGCTACCCAGCACGGCACCGTGAGCCATCCCTGGTATCACAGCAACGTCCTCGGCATGGACCGCCGTCTGACGGTGTACACCCCGTACGGCTACGAGAACAACCCTAAAAAGAAGTATCCGGTCCTCTACCTCCTGCACGGTGCCGGTGGTGACGAGGAAGCCTGGATCTCCATGGGCCGTACAGCCCAGATCCTGGACAACCTCATCGAGAAGGGCCTGGCCGAGCCGATGATCGTCGTCATGCCGAACGGCAACGCCAACCAGGCGGCCGCCCGCACCCTCGGCATCCCCGAGAAGCAGATGCAGATGCGCTGGGACCGCGAGGCCCTCGCCCAGATGCCCGAGGCCGAGCGCAACAAGCTCATGAACGGTTATGTGATCAGCCTCTGCGAGGAGATCGTCCCGTTCATCGAGAAGAACTTCCGCGCCATTGCGAAGCCGGCTTCCCGCGCGATTGCCGGTCTGTCCATGGGCGGCGGCCACACCATCACCGCCTCCAACATGTATCCGGAGATGTTCGACTACATCTGCCCCCTGTCCGCCGCCGGTTCCGCCACGCCTGAGCAGGTCGCTACCCTCAAGAAGGCCGGCGTGAAGCTCTACACGTCTGGGCCAACTGGCGCCTGTACCTGAACACCTTCGTCCAGAAGCTGTTCAAGTAGTCCGGCTTCAGAACGGTGCTCATTTCATCGAGGCCGACCGCGCGGGTGGCCGGCCTCTTTCCTTTTCCGGGAATGTTTGTATCTTTGTAACGGACCATGGATCATTTCTTTATGAAACGCTTTATTTCTTTCGTCCTGTGCCTGGCTTTGACCGGCACCGCCGTGCTCCGTGCCCAGGAGTATCCCTTCCAGGATACGAAACTTTCCGAGGAGGAGCGGCTGGACAACGCCGTGTCCCTGATGACCGTCGATGAGAAGATCATGACGATCGTCGGGCAGGGTGTTCCGCGTCTCGGAATTGCCGGCCCCGGCGCGACCGAGGCCATTCATGGCATCGTTCGCGGCGGCGACGCCGAGCTTCCTAACCTCGGCAACGCCGGCCAGTTCGGCAACTGGCCCGGCCGTCCGCAGCCTAAGTACCGCAACAGCACCGCTTTCCCGCAGGCCTACGGTGTGGGGGAGACCTGGGACCGCGAAATGGCCCATATCGTCGGCGATGTGATGTCCTATGAGGCTCGCTTTTATTCCAAGGACAATCCCTGGAAAGCGCTGGTCCTCTGGGCCCCGAATGCCGACCTCGCCCGCGACCCCCGCTGGGGCCGCACCGAGGAGAGCTTCGGCGAGGACCCGTACCTCGTGGGCGAAATGGTCGCCGCCGAGGTGAAGGGCATCCAGGGTGACGATCCCACCTACTGGCGGGGTGCCGCGCTGATGAAGCATTTCCTTGCGAACAGCAACGAGGACAACCGGTACAAGACGGACTCCCGCTTTGATGAGGAACTCTTCCGCGACTACTATTCCTACGGTTTCTGGAAGGGCGCCAAGGCCGGCGCCATGTCCCTGATGACCGCCTACAACGCCTACAACGGCATCCCTTGCATCGCCGCGCCGTTCATCAAGGATATCCTGATTGACGAATGGGGCATGAAGGGAACGATCGTGGACGACGCCGGCGCCCTCCGGTTCATGTACATGCCGGAGATGCACGGCTATGCCGCCGATGTGAATGACGCCGTCAAGAAGGCCCTGGAGGCTGGTTTGAGCCGGTTTATCGACTCCAACTTCACGCAAGTTAAGGCCGCTTATGACGCCGGTTATCTCTCGGACGAAGTAATCAATGAGCGCACGAAGGCCAATCTCCGGACGATGCTCCGCCTCGGCCTCATGGACGCGGAATGCCCGTATGACGCGCAGGAATTCGGCTCCGAGGAAGATGTTCCGTGGGAGCGGCAGGAATTCAAGGACAAGGCCCGCCTGGTCACGCAGAAGTCCATCGTCCTCCTCAAGAACGAAGGCGACCTGCTGCCGCTGGACAAGTCCAGGGTCAAGAAGATCGCCGTCTTCGGCAACCGCGCCGAAAAGGTCCTCAAGGACTGGTACGGTGCCCTGCCGGCCTACCGCGTGAGCCCGCTCGACGGCATCAGGGCCAAGGTCGAAGGCACCGACGTGGAGGTGAAGTTCCAGCGCTGGGATTCCGACGGCTCCGCCCAGGAGCTTGCGAAATGGGCCGACGTGTGCATCGTCGTCGTGGGCAACCATCCCGCCACGAGCCCGGACTGGGACGGCCAGAGCGTCCAGTCGCCGTGGGCCTACGGCACCGTGGCCGGTGACGGCCGCGAGGCCCTGGACCGCCGCAGCCTCCAGCTGGAGACCGAGGACCTCATCAAGGTCGTCTGGCAGGCGAACCATAACACGGTGGTTACGCTTATTTCCAGCTTCCCGTTCGCGATCAATTGGACCGCGGAGAACGTCCCCGCCATCGTCCATATGACCCAGTGCAGCCAGGAAACGGGAAACGCCCTGGCCGATGTCCTGTTCGGCGACTACAATCCCGCCGGCCGTCTCACCCAGACCTGGGTGAAGGACATCCTGGACCTCCCGAACCTGCTGGACTACGACATCCGCAACGGCCGCACCTACATGTACGCCAAGGCGAAGCCCATCTTCCCGTTCGGCTTCGGCCTCAGCTACACCACCTTCAAGTATTCGCACTTGAAGGTCAGGAAGGATGGCGATAACTACTTGGTCAAGTTCGACCTCAAGAACACCGGTTCCCGCGACGGCGAGGAAGTGGTCCAGCTGTATGCCAAGTTTAAAAATGACGACGCCTCCAAGCGTCTCCGCGGCTTCGAGCGCGTGGCCGTGAAGGCAGGGGAGACCGTTCCCGTGGAAATCGTGGTCCCGGCCGATGACCTGAAGTTCTGGGACAGCGAGAAGCACGCTTTCGCTTTCCGGAACAAACGTGCAAAACTCCTTGTCGGCGCCTCCTCGGAGGACATCCGGCTCAAGAAAAACATCAAACTCTAAATGATATGAAGAAAATCCTCATCGCAGCGGCCGCCCTTTGCATCGGCGTTTCCGCATCTGCACAGCAGGCCCTCTTCGGGGGAGCCGGCGTGGAATCTCCCGTCATCAATGCCGACGGTACCGTCACCTTCCGCTATCAGGATCCCAAGGCGGTCCGGGTGGAAGTGACCGGCGATTTCCTTCCCACCCAGACGGTGGAGGTCGAATTCAACGGACAGAAGATGACCTATGACACTCCCGGCGTAGGTGTCCTCAAGGAGGGCAAGAACGGGGTCTGGGAGTACACCACTCCCTTCAAGGTGGCTCCTGAAATGTACACCTATACCTTCAACGTGGACGGCAAGTCGATGATCGACCCGAACAACGTGTTCGTCAACCGCGACATCGCCTCCCTGACCAGCGTCCTGCTGGTGCCCGAGGCGGGCGCCCGCAGCGACCTGTACGCCATCCACCGCGTCCCGCACGGCACCGTGTCCAAGGTGTGGTATCCGTCCGCCACCGCGGGCTTCGACCGCCGCCTGACGGTCTACACCCCGGCCGGCTACGAGAACAACCCCAAGGCCAGGTACCCCGTCCTGTACGTCCTGCACGGCATCGGCGGTGACGAAGACGCCTGGGTCACCCAGGGCCGCGCCACGCAGATCCTCGACAACCTCATCGCCCGCGGCGAGGCCAAGCCCATGATCGTCGTCTTCACGAACGGCAACATCTCCCAGGAGGCCGCCCCGCTGGAGAACTCCACCGGCTACACCCGTCCCACGATGTCCCTTCCGCAGACGATGGAAGGCACCTTCGAGAGCGCGTTCCCGGAGGTCGTCAAGTTCATCGACAGCCACTACCGGACCGTCGCCAAGAAGCAGGGCCGCGCCATCTGCGGTCTGTCCATGGGCGGTTTCCACACCCTGTACATCACGCTGAACAATCCGAACATGTTCAACTACTCCGGCATGTTCTCCGCCGCGATCGGCACCGGCTCCGAGCAGCAGGCTGCGCACAAGGAAATCTACGAGAACGTGGACGGCAAGCTCGCGGCCTATTTCGCCGGCAAGCCCGCCCTCCTGTGGATCGGCATCGGCAAGACGGACTTCCTCATCCAGGCCAACAACGACTTCCGCGCGAAACTGGACGCGGCCGGTTATCCGTACAAGTACATGGAAACCGACGGCGGCCACATCTGGCGCAACTGGCGGATCTACCTCTCCGAGTTCGTTCCGCTTATTTTCAAGTAACTGACTGATTGAACGTTAAATGCAGAGAGGTGCACCGCGCGGTGCACCTCTCTGTGTTTAATTGTTTGGCTGTCAGCTTTTTACATCTGCTTCACCAGCCAGTCCATCGGACTGCCTTCTGAGTAGTCATCCAGGAGGGGGACCCAGGAGAAGTGGGCCATCATCGGGGAGACGCCCCAGCGGACGAGGTCTTCGTCGCTGTAGATGAGCATCTGGTCATCCTGAGCGCCCAGGCGCTTGCGGGCCTCGGTGTAGGCGTAGGTGCTCGCCACCTTGCAGGTGCGGTCGGTCTCGGCGTGGACGAAGAACATAGGGAGCTTCACAAAGGCGTCGATGTCCATCGGAGCGAGCGCCATGTCGGTGCCGTTCCACTTGTAGACGCATTCGCCGCGCCAGACTTTCTCCACGTCGTCGGCATACTGGCCGGGATACTTCTCCTCGACCTGGTGGATCGGGACGATCGGGTCCATGGCGCAGCAGGGGATGGCCGCCTTGAAGCGGTCCGCGAACTGCATCATGAAGCGCATCGTGCAGCCGCCGCCGCTGGAGGCGCCGGCGCAGAAGAGCTTGCTGCCGTCCACCTTCCCCTCGGCGATCAACTGGTCGATGAAGGCCATCTGGAGGGCGTTGTTGCGGTCGATGAGCTCGATCTTTTCAGGGAACAGCGAGGCGCTGTAGGAATAGTTCGGATTCGCGAGGGCGAACACGAGCGTGGCGCAGGGAACGCCTTCCGTAGGCAGGGAAACGAGGCAGCGGTTGGCCGTCGCCACCGTCATCAGGTCCTTGTCATACTCGCCGCCGCCGATCTGCCAGACGAGCAGGGGAGCGTTCGGAATGACTTTTCCGTTGGCGTCCTTCGGCAGGTGCAGCATGTACTCGCGAGTCAGACCGCCGAAGGTGAAGGTACCGGTCTCGCAGTCGTCCAGGACGGCGATGTGCTCGCCTGTGACCTGGGCGGCGGTGACATTAAGGGCGGAGTCCACGGCGCAGTGCAGCTCCCACGGAATGCGCTTGAACCAACCTTCCGATTTGCCGGCCTTGTTGAAGGGCTTGGCCTCGATGCGGAGGACGTTCTTATTGACAGTAAGGACGATGCCGTCGTCTTCGTATTCGGTCGGCGCCTGGCCGGTAGCCGCGTCGATGAAAGCGGCCGGAACATTGTTCACGAGGTCGAAATCCTCCGCCTTCAATCCCTTCAGGGAACGGGGATTGGAAACGGTAATCTCGATGGCGTCCGCCTCCAGGCCGTAGTCGCCCACGACGGAGCACAGTTCGACCTTCTCCACCTGGGCAGAAGGCCTGGGGCCGCACGCTGCGGCGAGCAGGGCGGCCCCAAGGATCATAGTTCTGCGCATGACGCTTAGATGGTAACTTCAGCCTGCTGGCGGATGTCGTCGGAAGCGGCGCCGAGCAGGAGGACGAGCTTGCCGTGCTCCAGGTCCCAGGCGTTCTTGTCGACGTTCCAGTAGCGGAGGTCCTTCACGGGAATCTCGAGGGTGACGGTCTTGGTCTCACCGGCGGCGAGGGTCACACGGTCGAAGGCCTTGAGTTCCTTCACCGGCCACTCGACCGTGGCTTCCGGACGGGCGACGTACAGCTGGACAACCTCGTCGGCGGTCATGCCGCCCTTGTTGGTGAGGTTGAAGGTCACCTTCACGACGTCCTTCTTGGCGGAAGCCTTGACGGAGCCGTACTCGAAGTCAACATAGGAGAGGCCGTGGCCGAAGGCGTACATCGGCTTCACGTTCTTGGTGTCGAACCAGCGGTAGCCCACGAGGGAGCCTTCCGTGTACTTGGACACGGGCTTCGGCATCTTGGCCATCATTTCCTGGATTTCCTCCCGGGACATCCGGGTGCGGTCCTGGCGGTACATGAGGGTGAAGAGGTCACCGCCCTGGGTCTTGTCGGGGAAGTTGCCCAGCGCATAGGCCGGGGAATCCTCGAGCTTGGCCGGGAAGGTGAAAGGAAGCTTGCCGGACGGGGCGATGTCGCCGAAGAGGACCTCGGCGAGGGCGGTGCCGCCTTCGGTTCCGTTCCACCAGCCCTGGACGATGGCCGGGGAGACGGGCTCGAGCTGACGGAGGTCGGTGGGACCACCGGAGATAAGGACGGTCACGAGATTCGGGTTGGCCTCATAGAGGGCGGCGACGACCTCGTTCTGGCCGACGGGCAGGTCGATGTTCTGACGGTCGGAGCCTTCGGTTTCGATGCTCTTGTTGGTGCCGCCGAAGAAGATCACCAGGTCGGCGTCCTTGGCGAGGGCGACAGCCTCCGCGCAGAGCTCGGGATCGGCAGCCTCGTCGATGGCAGCGGCCTCCAGCGGGTTCGGCGTAGCCGGGGCCGGTCCCCAGCGGCGGCCCGGGAAGTTCTTGTAACCAGGGGCGTAGGTCACCTGGACATCGGCACCGGCACGCTTGCAGATGCCTTCGAGCGGGGTGACTTCATAGAGGGCTTTGACACCGGCGCCCATACCGCCGCTCTGGGTCTTCAGGACAGCGTTCTGGCCGATGACAGCAATCTTCTTCACGCTCTTCGCAATCGGGAGCACACCACCCTGGTTCTTGAGGAGGACGATGGATTTCTCGGCGACCTGCTTGGCGATCTGCTGGCACTCCGGCTGGGAGGTCATCTTGGTGTTGGCGACGTCGTCCGGGATGGCCTCGACGGCGTAGCGGACACGGAGGATCTGCTTGACCTTCTCATTGACCATCTCCTCGGTGAGCTTGCCCACCTTGATGGAGTCGATGACCGGCTGGCCCAGGTAGTTGGAGCCCGTCATCTGGACGTTCAGGCCGTGGAGCATGGCGCCCATGGTGCTGTGCGTGCCGCCCCAGTCGGAGACGGTGAAGCCCTTGAATCCCCACTCGCCGCGGAGGATTTCGTTCAGCAGGTGCTCGTTCTCGGAGCAGTAGTCGCCGTTCACCTTGTTGTAGGCCGGCATCACGCTCATGGCGCCGCCTTCGACGACCGCGCTCTCGAACGGCTTGAGGTAGATCTCGCGGAGGGTGCGCTCATCGATCTGGGCGTCCACGCTGCCGCGGTTGGTCTCCTGGTTGTTCACGGCGAAGTGCTTGATGCACACCGCGGTGCCCTTGTCCTGCACACCGAGGGTGTACTGCAGGGAGAGGGCAGCGGAGAGGATCGGATCCTCGGACAGGTACTCATAGGTACGGCCGCCCACAGGCAGGCGCTGGATGTTCACGGCCGGGCCGAGGATCACGTCCTTGCCGCGGAGACGGGCTTCCGTGCCCATGCCGGTGCCGTACAGGTAGGCCATTTCCTTGGACCAGGTGGCCGCGAGGGCGGATCCGGTCGGGAAATAGGTGGCGGAGTCGAGGGTCCAGCCAGCGGACTGGAAGCCGTTCGGGACGCCTTCCTCGCGGATGCCGAAGGGACCGTCGGCATAGTGCATGTCGGCGATGCCGAGGCGCTCCACACCGGCCGAAGACATGTTGGTCTTCGAGTGCAGCATGTTCACCTTCTCTTCCAGGGTCATCTGAGCGATGATCTTGTCGATTTCCTTGTCATGGGCGGTAAGCTTGTCCTGCGGGTTGCGGCTTGTGGAGCACGAGACCGCCAGGAGTGCCGGGACAAGAAAAAGCAATACTTTTCTCATATGAAAAACGGCTAATGGGTTTTCAGGATTACTTCCAGCCTTCGTTCTGGTACAGGCCGTCGGAACCGGTGTTCAGGTCGATGTAGGTCTGCGGGATGGGCCACAGGTTGAACTTGATCTCACCGGTGTCCTCCGCCCAGCGGCGGGTGTTGGGATAGAGCTCGGAAGCGGGGGCGCTGGTACGGGCGGAATACATGCCGTGGTCGTAGATGCGCTTCTTCCACTCGGCGGGCTTCATCCGCAGGAAGGTCGCCCAACGGAACTCCTCGTACAGAAGCTCGCGGCCGCGTTCGTCCAGGATGGTGTCGATGTCCACCGTGGAGAACGGGTTGGCCTCGGCGCGGGCACGGACCGCGTTGACGGCTGCGGTCGCACCGGCGACGTCACCGCCGCGAAGCTTGGCCTCGGCCAGGAGGAAATAGACCTCCGCGGTACGGGCGGCGTACTTGGAACGGTAGAAGTTGATGAACTTGCCGAACCAGGAGAAGCCAGGATCGTTGGGATCGTAATCCCAGGTGTCGAAAGGAGTCTCCTTGTACCAGATCGGGAAAAAGATACCGGAGAGTTCCGGCGTGTCGCGCTTGATGTGGTTCCATCCGACCTTCTGCTCGTACAGGGGGTGCTTGTCGTCGCAGCACATGAACTCGGTGATCACGGAAACGTCCTCGAGGTAACGGAGGTCCTTGCCCAGGGAGTTGTTGTTGTGCGCATTGTCCCACTGGGTGTAGGAGGCGTACCAGGTAGGAGTGACCTGGGCCCAGCCGGTACCACCGTGGCTGGCGGGGCTCATCGCACCGCCGTACTTGGCGGAGAAGGCCTTCCAGGGACCGTCGGCAGCGCCTGCAGCCTTGTATTCGGTCGCCCACTCGTAGTCCTGCAGGGCAGGGGTCAGGCCGAGGGTGTTGCAGCGACGGCCGCCGGGAGTCGGGTTGAAGAAGTCACCGCCGTTCGCGGCGAAAGTCGCATAGTCGGGAGCGGAAACCATGATCCAGATCGCCTCGGTATTCTGGGCGCTGACGATGTTCTGGGCCACGAAGAGGTCGGTGATGACGTTACCCTTGGCGTTCTCGTTGGGAATGCCGTAGTGGGAACCGGTCGCG
Organism: uncultured Bacteroidales bacterium; assembly: GCA_900318015.1. GTDB lineage: Bacteria > Bacteroidota > Bacteroidia > Bacteroidales > UBA932 > Cryptobacteroides. The sequence goes on from ONJB01000012.1 coordinate 53,253, forward strand.
CCGATGTTGCGGACGCCGAAGCGCTTGGTCATCATTGGATGGTGGTCGATCACTTCCTGGGCGTACTTGGCGGCGTTGGTATAGTCGGCCTTGTCGTCGTTGTTCTCCACGCCACGGGCGATGAGGGCCTCGGCGAGGTACATGCCGGCGGCACCCTTTCCGGCGCGGCCGTATTCAGCGGAGATATTCCAGGGCAGGGCGGCATAGGCGGCCGTGAGGTCTTCGATGGCCACATTGTAGGTTTCCAGGCGGGAAGCGCGGTCGTAGGCGTAGTTCGGGGTCTCGCCATACTCCAGCACGAGCGGAACGCCGCCGAAGAGTTCGGCCAGACGCAGGTAGGACAGGCCGCGCAGGAACTTGGCCTCACCCGTCACGCGGGCCTTGGCATCGTCGCTGGGCCAGTCGACCTCGTCCATCTTGAGGAGGGCAAGGTTCGCGTAGGAGACCACCTTGTAGAACTTGTCCCAAAGGCTCTTGGGAAGGGAGGAGGTGGCGGACCAGGCGGCGGTGAAGTTGCTCATGTGCTGGTTGGCGCCGAGCTGGTACTTGTTGTCCACCATGTCCGTACCGGTGAAGGTGTTGTAGCAGAGGCCCTGGCCCATGGAGCCCGGGAAGTAGAGTTCCTCGAACTCGAAGTAGCCGGTCAGGAGCGTATTGACCACCTGGTCGGAGGTGTTGTAGGCGTTGGCGATGGTGAGCTGGGCCTTCGGCTTCTCTTCGAGGAAGGCATTGTCAGGTTCGCAGGAAACAGCGGCCATGCAGCCCAGAACGGCACCGATGATATATTTGTATGCTTTCATGATATCTTGTGCGATTGATCGTTGATGGGACTAAAGGGTAACGTTGACACCCAGGGTGACGGCACGCGGGATACCGATTCCGTAACCGCTGCGGTTTTCAGGGTCACTCATCTTCCAGAAAGGAGCGAAGTAGAAGAGGTTACGGCCGCTCAGGGTGACGCGGGCGTTCTTCAGGCCGATCTTCTGCGCGATCTTGCCCATGTTGTAGGACAGGGAGAGGTCCTGCAGGCGGACGTGGCCGAAGGAGTTGTACACCTGGTACTTGGAGTCGCTGTAGTTCGGCTTCGGATAGGTGTTGTTGGGCTCCTGCTTGGTCCAGAACGGGATGTCGAAGGCGGAGCAGGCCGCCGTGGTGTCGTAGGTGCTGTAGGCGAAGGTGTTGTTCGCGAGGCCGAATCCGCCGCCGCCGAAGATGCCCTGGACGAGCATGTAGAACTGCCAGTTGCCGTAGCGGAGGGTGTTGGACCAGGACAGGCGGAAGTTCTCGTCGCCATAGCCCAGGATCTGCCGGTCGTCCGGGGACGGGTTGTTGGTCTGCTGGCCGTCGAGGGTGAAGAAGATCGGCTGGCCGGCATAGTCGCCGTCCTGGAAGATGCCTTCCGTCTTGTAGCCGAAGATGGTGTTGATCGGCTTGCCGATGAACAGGCTGCTGGTGATATCGTCCTGACCGTCACCGTAGAGTTCGACGATCTTGTTGCGGTTCAGGGTGAACACGAAGTCGGAGTTCCAGGTCAGGCTCTTGGTCTTGACGGGGACGGTGTTGAAGTTGATTTCGACACCCTTGTTGTCCACGCGGCCCATGGTGGCCTTCTGGGAGGTGATACCGGCCGTCATCACGGGGATGTTGCGCTCGAAGATCTGGTCGGTGGTCTTGGAGGCGTAGGCGTTGACGTCCACATGGAGACGACCCTTCACGAAGTCGGCCTCGAAGCCGCCGTTCCAGGAAGTGGTGGTCTGCCAGGCCAGGGTCGGGTTGCCCAGGGTGGCGAGCTTCTGACCCCAGTGGGTGGTACCGCCATAGTAGTTCGGAATCTGGCCGCCCTTCGCCACGGCGATGGTGGACAGGGTACCGTACGGAGACAGGGTCTGGGCACCGTTCTTACCCCAGGAGAGCTTGAGCTTGAGGAAGTCCAGCCACTTGATGCCCTTCATGAATTCCTCGTTGGTCGCCGTCCAGGCGACACCGAAGGCCGGGAAGTTACCCCACTTGTGCTCGGCGCCGAACACGGAGGAACCGTCGCGGCGGAGGGAGGCGTTGAAATGATAGGTATCCCGGAAGGAGTAGATGATACGTCCCAGGTAACCCACGTCCGTGTGGAGGACATAGGACGGGTTGTTCACCACCTTGGTATCCGCGTTGCCCAGGCCGTACCAGCCGGTGAGCGTGTTGCCGGCTTCCGTGAAGCCCTGGCCGGAGATGCTCTCGCCGGTGGATTCCGCGCTGTCGCGGGTGTATACCAGGGAGGCGTTCAGGTAATGCTCGCCGAAGGAACGGGTGTAGGAGAGGATGGCGTCCATCACCCAGTTCTCGCTCAGGGAATTGCTGATGGAACCGCTGGCGGTCGCGAGGTTGTAGTACTCCGCGGTCTGGCCCTTGCCTTCCAGGTCATTGGAGAGGAGGGCGACGGTGTTGTTCTCGTGCGTGAAGCTGTAGTTCTTGGACTGCACCTTGGTGTAGGAGGCGTTCATCTTGAAGTTGAGGCCCTGCACCCAGGGGATGTTGATGCTCACGTAACCGCCGAGGTTCAAGTTGAAGCGGCGGTTGTCCTTTTCGCGGCCGACGGTCCACAGCGGGTTCACGGAGGAGGCGTTCACGCCTTCCACATAGTAACGGAGGGTCTTCCCGTCCGGGAGATAGGGCTCCATGTACGGGGAGTTCTTGTAGGAGAGGGAGGCAGCGACGGAATCATCGAAGGAGTTCGTATAGGCCATGTTGGTACCGACTTCGATGTTCTTGGTGACCTTGGAGGTGAGGTTCATGGACACGTTGTTGCGCGTGAACTCGTTGCCGACGGTCATACCCTTCTGCTGGGAACGGCCGAGAGCGACATAGTAGTTGGAGTTCTGCGTACGGCCGCTGAAGTTCAGGTTGTAGTTCTGGGTGTAACCGACGCGGGTGGCCAGGTCGTACCAGTCCGTGGTCTTGCCGGCCTCGTAGTTGGCCTTCTCGAGGAAGGACATCCAGGAGGTGTTGGTCAGGTCGTCCGAACCCTTGCGGGCGTTGGAGAACTTGATGTAGTTCTCCGGAGAGAGGAATTTCTGCCGGTAGGAACGGGTGGAGAACTGCTGGGAAGTGCTGAAGTTGATAACCGGCTTTCCTTCCTGGCCCTTCTTGAGGGTGATCATGATCACGCCGTTGGCGGCCTTGGAACCGTAGGCGGCGAGGGAGGTGGCATCCTTCAGGACGCTGATGGATTCGATGGAGTTTTGGTCGATGTCTTCCAGGTTGCCGGTGAAGATGACGCCGTTCACGACCAGCAGCGGAGAGGAGCTGGTGGAATTGATGGAACGACGGCCGCGCACGCGGATGCTGGCGTTGCCGCCGACATTGGCGGACTCGGCGCCCATCACGACACCGGAGAGACGGCCGCGCATCATGTCGGCCACGTTGCTGAGGCCCAGGTTGGCAACCGGAGCGTCTCCGTCGGTCTTCATGACGTCCACGGAGCCGGTGAAGTTCTTCGCACGGGTGGTACCGTAACCGATGACCACGACGTCATCCAGGATCTGGGTATCCAGTTCCATCTTGACGGTGATGTTGGTCCTGTCACCGACGGTGACTTCCACATCCTTGTAGCCGATGCTGGTGACGACCAGCACGTCGCTGGGGGCGCAGTTGATTTCGAAGGCACCATCGATGTCGGTGGCGACACCCGTGGTAGTGCCCTTGATCATGACGGCGGCGCCGATGACGCCTTGGTCAGTCTCGTCGAGGACGACGCCCTTGACGGTCTTGTTCTGGGCGGACAGCAGGGACGCGCCGAGGATGACTCCCCAGAGCGTCAGCAGCAACCGCTTAGGCAAGTTGTTGATTCTCATTTCGTTGTTGGTTAGTAAGGTTAATAAGGTATAGTTGGATTCAGTTTCGGTTACTTGAACAGCAGCTGGGCGAAGGTGTTCAGGTACAGGCGCCAGTTCTTCCACACGTGCGCGTCATCGCTCACATAAAGAGTGTGGGGCATACCCAGGTCGCTCAGGTGCTTGTCCAGCACGAGGGAGCCCTGGTAGGCCATGTTGTCCTCCTTGCCCACGCCGATCCAGTACAGCTTGTAGCCGGCCTTCTTGATGCCCTGCAGGTCGGCGTCGAGGTGGTCGCTCTCTCGGATGCCGCAGCTCAGGGGGCAGATGTAGTTGAACACGCCGGGATAGAGGATGGTCGCGGAGGTGGTGTGGCCGCCGCCCATGGACAGGCCCGCGATGGCGCGGCCGTCGGCCTTGGCGATGGTCCGGTATTCCTTGTCGATGAAGGGAACGATCTCCTTCACGAGGCTGTTCACATAGGCGTTCTGCCACTTCGGGTCCTGACGGTCCATCTGGATGGTCTCGAGGCCGAGGGTGTTGGCGGCCTGCTGGTTCGGGTTGCCGTTCGGCATTACGACGATCATCGGCTTCGCAAGGCCTTTCTCGATGAGGTTGTCCAGAATCTGGGCAGCGCGGCCCATGGAAGTCCAGGCTTCCTCGTCACCGCCGCCGCCATGGAGGAGGTAGAGGACGGGATACTTGGCCTTGGGGTTCTTCTCGTAGCCGTACGGGGTGTACACAGTCATGCGGCGGGAGATGCCCAGGAGCGCGCTGTCATACCAGCGATAGGTCACGGAACCATGGTTCTTGGCCTCGTAGTAGTTCTCGGAACGCTCGCCGGGGATGAACAGCATGTTCAGGTAGCGGGTGCCGTCGCGCTGGACCTTGTCGTTCAGCGGGTCATTGACGGAGACGCCATCCACGATGAAGTTGTAGGTGTAGATTTCCGGTTCCGGGGCGTCGATGGTGACTTCCCAGACACCGCCTTCACCCTTGGCCATGTCGATGGAGCCCGTCCACGGGTTCTCCATCCAGTTGCCGGAGAGCTGGACGCGGGTGGCATAGTTGGCGCTGAGGCGGAATGTGACCTTGCCGTCTTTCACCTCGGGGGAGACGATGCGGGGACCGCGGCCGCCCATGGCGAAGTTGGTGAGTTCCTGCCCGGAGAGGGCGGACACCGCGAGGAGAGCGGTAGCGAGAAGGGTGAAGATTCGTTTCATGGAAGTGTTTTGTTATTAGTCCGCGACAAAGGTACGGATTCACTTCCACTGGCTTTGCTTCCTATGTTTAAATTGTTGTACGATTGTTCAAACCTGCCTGAACAGGTGTTAAAAGCGCTACCGAATGCCGTACAGATAGCCCAGGAGGGCCATCTTGCCCCGCATGGTCTCGCGTGGGGTGAACTCGCCGTTCACCCAGAAGTAGCGCTGGTTGAAGAAGGATTCCTGGCGGGGCCAGCCGCCGGTGTTCCAATCGGGATAGCACAGTTTCAGGATGATCTGGGCGTCGCCGCCGTTGCCGGGCGACCAGGTCTCCGTGCCGTTGAACGGCGTCTGACCGGGGTGGGTGCCAGGCTCGCCGTCATTTCGGCCGGTGGTATAGCAGTCGGTGATGTGGCGCGCGCCGAGGCCGGTCATTTCCACGATGTTCGCCGGATTGCGGCCGAGGCCCCAGCCGGCTTCGTCGTACATCGCCTGCTCCAGTTCTTTCTTCTGTGCGGGATCCTGCGTGATGGCGTGGGCCAGCATCACCAGCTGCAGGTTCTCGGACACCTGCCAGCGGGGATCGTCGGCGCTGCGGCGGGAAGGACGGATGAGCCGGGGCTCCATATTCTTCTTATAGGCCTGGGCGATGACGCTCTGGGCCATGTTCTCACAGAGCTCCGGATAGTGCCTTTCGTGCGGGCACGTCAGGTAGGCGGCCGTTCCCCAGACCTGCCACCAGGCGCTCCGGCCGGTGCCGATGACGGGGGAGTCCGGTCCCTTCACGGTGCTTTCTTCCGCCAGGATGTCCTCCCATTCCCGCTCGCCGGTGAGATTGTACAGGTATGCGGCGGCCAGTTGCTTGAAGTCGCGGCCGCGCATGGACCCGTCCCCGATGCCCTGGACGTCGTCCAACTGGAGATTCTCCTGCTTGGAGGCGAAGCGGAAGGCCTTGATCGCCTCGTCCGTGTAATACTTCTGCAGCTGCATGTTCCCGCCGATGCGGAAGGCTTCGCCGAGCATCGCGCAGTTCGCGGCATTGGCCCAGGCGGCCATTGTCGTGCAGCCGGCCTGGAACATGACCGTCCAGTCCTTGTCGGGGTTCGTGACGCCTTGCGAATAGGCCTCGCCGTCCCGGATGGACAGGAAGAAGTCCACTTCGTTCCGGGCCTCGTCCACGATGTCGGGGATCCCGTTGCCGCTTTCCCGGATGCCCAGGTCATCCTCCGAGAGGCGTCCGCCGGTGAGGATGTAGGGGAGGAGCAGGTCATAGATGTTGCTCACGTGCGCCAGGTGGCGGTCCCAGTCGAAGGCGTCGGAATGGCCGCCGACGACATTCATGTTGACCGGATTTCCAGGGAGCCGGTGCGCCCAGAAGGAGGATTCTTCCCGGGCCTTGAAATGCGGCTCGTCCCAGACGTCGCCGCGGTTTTTCCGCCAGTCGGGATGCCAGGGATGGAGGTCCGTCTTGTAGACCACGAACCCTTCCGGGTCCACCCCGGGCGTGAACTGCGGCTGGCGGGGGACCGGCCAGACATGGGCCGGATCGGCGGGTTCCTGCAGACGCATGTAATAGTAGCCGCGGACGGAGTAGCGGTAAGGCTGGAAGTAGATGTCGTCCCGGATCTGGAACTCCATGCTGCGGCCGACGTCTTCCACGACCAGGCAGTAGCGGCCGGGTTCGGAGCCGGTGAAGTCGATGTTCCAGACGTCGGAGCCGGTCAGGTTCTTCCGTCCGGCTTCGTTCACGCTGTCGGAAGCCGGTTTCCAGAACGTGACCTTGCCGGCTTTCACGGCATGCCAGGTGTCCAGGTTGAGCAGCCACACGGCCTTGCCTTCATAGGCGCTGTAATCCCGTGCACCGCCGTCGCCGAGCCACATGTACAGGTCGGCCGCCATGCGCTCTTCCCGGGTGGAATAACCGAGGATGTTCACATGCACGGCTTCGGACTGACGGGTCCAGTAATAGTATTGGATCTTGGCGGAGGTGATGTCGGAGCCGCTCGCGGCCGGGATGTGGACCGTGTAGATGCATCCTTCCTTCATCGGCTTGGGAAGACGGAGGTACAGCCAGTGGTCGAGTTCGGCCGTGAGGGTGTGGTCCCAGTGCATGGGCTTGGACTTGCGGCAGGGTGTGACTGCGACCGTCCCGAAGTCGGGATCGTCCTCCGAGGTGACGGTCCAGCCGGTCGCGGACGGGTCCAGCCGCGGGTGGAACACCACGAGGGTGTCGTCCCCGTCGACGAACGTGTGCCCGAGGAAGGCGCTGGGGCCGGTTCCGTTGTCCCGATATCGGACGTCGCCGTCCTGGAACTGGACGACGAGGGTTTCCTTGTCGATGGCCTGGAGGCCTTTGAACCGGGTGGCATGCGCCTTTCCACCAGAAAGGAGGGCCGCCGCAAGGACGGCGCAGAACAGGGTGATTCGTTTCATATCCTGAACAATTGAGGATGTTAAGATAGTCTTTTTCAATAGGATATGCAAGGGTGGCAGGGATTTTTGAATAAAAGCGGCCAATCCCGCGTTTTTTTATTATATTTGTACAATTAACCACTCGTTCGTGAAAAAACGACACAATCACTAATAGCTAACCCAATTATGGCAGACATTTCAAGAAGATCTTTCCTGAAGACAGGAACGGCGGCGGCCCTCGGGCTTTCCATGATTCCCGGCAAAGTTTTCGCCGACAGTGAAAAACGGGCTCCGGCCCCGCTGAACCGCAAACTCAAGATCCTCGGCGTCGGTATCGGCGGCCGTGGCGCCAGCGTCCTCCGCGGCCTGGAGACCGAAGAAATCATCGGCCTCTGCGACGTGGACTGGAAGTATGCCGCGCACATCTTCGAGCGCTATCCGAACGCCAAGCGCTACAAGGACTGGCGCGTGATGTTCGACGAGATGCTCGATGAGGCCGATGCCGTGATGGTCGCCACCGCGGACCACACGCACGCCATCATCGCCGCGAACGCGATCATGGCCGGCAAGCACGTCTACTGCGAGAAGCCGCTTACCCGTACCGTGTATGAGTCCCGTCTCCTCACCAAGCTGGCCGCGAAGTACCGCGTGGCTACCCAGATGGGTAACCAGGGCGCTTCCGGCGAAGGCGTCCGCAAGATCTGCGACTGGATCTGGAACGGCGAGATCGGCGAGGTCACCCGCGTCGAGGCCTTCACGGACCGTCCCATCTGGCCCCAGGGCCTGGAGCGTCCCGCCAAGGCGGAGAAGGTCCCCAAGACCCTCGACTGGGATCTCTTCCTGGGACCGGCCCCGTATCGTCCGTACCATTCCATCTATACTCCGTGGAATTTCCGCGGCTGGTGGGACTTCGGCACCGGCGCCCTCGGCGACATGGCCTGCCACATCCTCCATCCCGTGTTCAAGGCCCTGAAGCTCGGCTATCCGACCAAGGTGCAGGGCAGTTCCACCGCCCTCCTCACCGAGTCCTGCCCGCAGGCCGAGAAGGTCCGTTTCGTGTTCCCCGCCCGTGACAACATGCCCAAGGTGGCGATGCCCGAGGTGGTCGTGACCTGGACCGACGGCGGCATTCTGCCGGACCGTCCGGAAGGCCTGCCCGCCGGCAAGAACCTGAACGATTCCGGCGGCGCCGTCATCTTCTACGGCACGAAGGACACCCTGATCTGCGGCTGCTACGGCGTGAATCCCTATCTGCTCTCCGGCCGCAATCCCGAGGTCCCGAAGATCCACCGCGAGATCAAGCTCGACCACCAGCAGGACTGGGTCCGCGCCTGCAAGGAAGATCCGGATTACCGCACCCCGAGCGCGTCCGACTTCGCCGAGGCCGGCCCGTTCAACGAGATGGTGGCGATGGGTGTCGTCGCCGTTCGCCTGCAGGGCCTGAACCAGGAACTGGAGTGGGACGGCGAGAACATGCGCTTCACCAACATCCCGGCCGGCGCGACCATCAAGACGATGATCCACGACGGCTTCTCCATCACGGACGGCCATCCTACGTTCGAGAACGTGTATACCGATCCGGTGGATGCGAACCAGTTCGCCCGCGAGCTCATCAAGCCCGTCTTCCGCGAGGGCTGGAAGCTCCCTGAAATGCCTTAAAACCTTAAAAACCCATAACCCCATGAAAAAGATTCTTATGCTTGCAGCAGCTGCTGCGCTGATGGTCACCGCCGTTTCCTGCGGCAACCAGGGAAAGAAGAAGGCGGCTGAGCCCACCGTTCCCGAATACACGGTCGTCGACGCCCCCGAGGTGGACCTGGACGATTTCAAGGTCGATGACGAAGGTTATATCGTCCTGTTCGACGGCACCTCCACGAAGGGATGGCGCGGTTACGGCAAGAAGGAACTTCCGGCCCGCTGGACCATCGACGACGGCTGCCTGAAGTTCTCCGGCACCGGTTCCGGCGAAGGCCAGACCGGCGAGGGCGGCGACATCATCTTCGCCCACGAGTTCAAGAATTTCACCCTCGAGCTCGAATGGAAGGTCTCCAAGGGTGGAAACTCCGGTATCTTCTACCTCGCGAAGGAAGTCACCACCAAGGATGAGAACGGCAACGAGCGCTACGAACCCATCTACATCTCCGCTCCGGAGTACCAGGTGCTGGACAACGCGAACCATCCGGACGCCCTCCTCGGCGTGGACGGCAACCGCCAGTCCGCCTCCCTGTATGACATGATCCCGGCCGTTCCGCAGAACCAGAACCCTTACGGCGAGTGGAACAAGACCAAGATCCTCGTGTACAAGGGCACCGTCGTGCACTTCCAGAATGACGTGAAGGTCCTCGAATACCACCTGTGGACCCAGCAGTGGACCGACATGCTGCAGGCCTCCAAGTTCAGCGAGAAGGACTGGCCCCTGGCCTTCGAGCTCCTGAACAACTGCGGCGGCGACGACCACGAGGGTTACATCGGCATGCAGGACCACGGTGACGACGTCTGGTACCGCAACATCCGCATCAAGGAGATGGACTAGCCCTATGAAGGTAAGTTTCATCCTCCTGTCTCTTCTCGCCGTGGCTGGCGTGACCGCCTGCGGACCTAAGGAGCAGGCTCCCGTGAAGAAGGATATGTGCATCCAGATGTATTCTGCGCGCAGCCTCATCACGCCGGAGAACTATCCCGACATCCTGAAGGAAATGGCCGCCATGGGCTACACGGCCGTGGAAGCCGCCAATTACAACGGCAACGAAGGCCTCCTCTACGGCGACGCCCCTGAAACCTTCAAGGAGAAGGTGGAGGGTGCCGGCATGAAGGTCCTCTCCTCCCATGTTTCCCGCGGCCTTTCCCGCGAGGAACTGGACAACCACGACCTCACTGCCGCCCTCGCCTGGTGGGACAAGTGCATCGACGTGCACAAGCGCGCCGGCATGAAGTACATCGTTACGCCCGCCATCGGCGGCCAGCGCGATCTCAAGGACCTGCAGGTCTACTGCGACTACCTGAACGAGGTGGGCCGCCGCTGCCAGGCCGCCGGCATCCAGTACGGCTACCACAACCACGCCTACGAGTTCGAGAAGGTCGAAGGCGAGGTCATGTACGACTACATGCTCCAGCACACGGATCCTGCCCTGGTGTTCTTCCAGATGGACGTGTACTGGGCGATCATCGGCAAGGCCTCCCCGGTGGACTACTTCAAGCGCTATCCCGGCCGCTTCACCATGCTCCACATCAAGGACGAGTGGGAAGTGGGCCAGAGCGGCATGGTCGGTTTCGACGCCATCTTCAAGAACGCGGAACTCGCGGGCCTGAAGGACTTCGTCGTGGAGATCGAGCGCTACAGCTACGAAGACATCCGCAAGAGCTTCCAGGAAAGCGCCGACTACCTCCTGAACGCCCCCTTCGTGAAGGCGACCTACGCGGAGTAGCACGCTGTGTATCAAAAGAAAAGGAGCCGACTCGTCTGAGCCGGCTCCTTTCGTGTTAGCATCTCCTTACGCTTCGTCCCACTGGCGGCGGAGCAGATCCACTGCGGCGGTCAGGGTAGCGGCGCGGTCGTCGGAGCGGCAGCCGCATTCGAAGCTGACGTAGTTCGGGTAGGCGAGTTCCTTGAGGGCGCGGAAGCCGTCGGTGTAGCAGTCCTTGTCCCCGTCTTCGCCGGGCATGACCCGGTTTCCGCGGCTGGCGATGTGGACATGCTGGAGGTACGGCCCGGCCGCCATGAAGGCGGCGTAGTCGGAGGTCTCTTCCTGCATGTGCCAGAAGTCGCCCATGCACTTGACACCCGCGCTGTCGGCATCCCGGCAGATGGCGGCGGCGTCGCTCACCAGGCGCAGGTAGAAGGCTTCCTTACGGTTGAGGGGTTCCAGGATCACGGTGGTGCCGCAACTCAGGGCGAATTCCCCCAGGTCGTGCATCTGCTGGCAGAGGTAGTCGCGCGTCTCCAGCGTATGGGGAAGGGCGGGATTCTGCCAGTTGAACACCGGCACCATGATGACACCGGTGGAGCCGAGTTCGCCCGCGGCGCGGACGATTTCCCGCATCGTGGTGTCGAACTGTGCTTTCACGGCCGGGTCTTCGGCCAGGATGAAGCCGTCGAAGCCGGCGCAGATGGCCGAGACTTTGATGTCGCGGCCCTGCAGGGCTTCGCGGATTTCTTGGACGCGTCCGGCGAGTCCGTTACCTCCCGGTTCGAAGCCAGTGATGCCGAGGCTTTCCATGAAATCGAACTTCTCCGCGAGGCTTTCACCCGGGGTGAGACCCTCCTGGAAGGAGAGGTGGAGGGGCGTGGAAGACTTCTTTTCCTTGGGGGAGGCGCAGGAGACCAGGGCGCCGGGGGCGGCCACGAGGGCGGCCGCACCGGCGAGAGAGGTTCTCAGGAATGTTTTTCGATCCATCTGTCAGGCTTATTTGCCCGTGCCGGGGACCGGGACGGTGTATTGTTTCATGTCCATCTTGCCCAGTTCGAGCTTCTCCGGAAGGAGATCCAAACCGGCGGCGCTGATGGCATCCCACTCGACCGTCTCGCCGGTGTAGGCGGCGACACGGCCCATGACTCCGCACAGGGAAGAGAGGCCGCATTCGGTGGCTTCGTTGTGCATTTCGCCCTTCCGGATGTGGTTTACCCAGTCTACGTGCTCGAGGACATAGGCGTTCTCCTGCTGGTAGGTCGCGCGCATGGCATCGTAGTCGAATTCCCAGATCTTGTTTCCGGCGAGGTCGAAGATGGCGTCGTCGGCCGATCTCCAATAGCCCTTCGTTCCCCGGACCTCCTCGCTGACATTGTTGGAGCAGCCGTCGATCTGGCGGCACATGCTGTGGAGATGGACGCCGTTCTCATACTCGAAATCGACGCTGAAATTGTCGTACTGGTCTCCGGTGACGCGGCGCTGGCGGCTGCCGAAAGCCGTCGCGCGGACCGGCCGCTTGTACCCGTTCATCCAGTTGAAGACGTCGATGTTGTGGACATGCTGCTCGACGATATGGTCGCCGGAGAGCCAGGTCCAGTTCACCCAGTCGCGGATCATCCATTCCATGTCGCTCCAGCCTTTCTGGCGCTCCCGGTACCAGAGCATGCCCTGGTTCCAGTAAACGTTGCCGCCGGTAATCTCGCCGATCAGCCCTTCTTGGATTCTCCTGAACGCTTCCACATAGGGACGCTGGTGATGGCGCTGCGTGCCGCAGACTACGCTCAGGCCCTTGGCTTCGGCCTGCTTGGCGGTGGCCATGATGGTCCGGTAGCCCTTGGCGTCCACGCAGATGGGTTTCTCCAGGAAGGAGTGGACCCCCTTGGAGGTCGCATACTGGAAATGGATGGGGCGGAACACCGGCGGAGTAGCCACGATGACCATGTCCACGCCGGAGTCGATGACCTTCTGGTAGGCGTCGAAGCCCGTGAAGCAGTTCTCTTCGGGAACTTCCTGTCCATGATCCTTGGCAATGGCTTCCCGGGTGGCCTTGACCCGGTCGGGGAACACGTCGCCGAGGGCGGTGATGGTGATGCCGTTCGCGGCGTTGAGGAGGTCGCCCACGGCGCCGTTGCCACGGCCGCCGCAACCGATGAGGCCAGCCTTGAGAGGACGGCCGTCGATGGCTTTGTCCGGCAGTTCAGGAACGTAGTAGGAACCGGGTTCGCGGAGCGGGGTGAGTTTGGGGCCTTTTTCCTTGCCGGAACAGGCAGTGAGAAGTTGTCCGCCCACCAGGCCGGCCGCGCCGACGGCGGCGGTGGTCGCGAGGAAGGACCTTCTGTTCATTTTCGAGCTCATAGGGAATCAGTTTATGTGTTATTGACAATCATTCCAGGTTTTCCGGCACTTCGCACACGATGCGGAAGCCGATGGCCTTGACATCGGAATACCACCAGATGCTCTTGGGATTCTGGGGGTCCGTGCGCAGCCAGTCATCATGCCGGGTATGGCTTCGCGCGGCGCAGCGGACGGCGCCGGCATCATCGGCATAGGATCCGCCGCGGACGACGAATTCATCTCCTTCGGCCGGGCCCTTCGGGTCCAGGGCGCCGTCGGAAATCCGGGTGTAGGCATCCTCCGCATAGCGGTCGGCGCAATACTCCATCACGTTGCCGAGCATATTCTTGAGACCGAAGGGATTGGCCTTGACCTCCTTGGGCTCCTGCGTCCGGGACGGGGAGTTGCCGCTGTAGACCACGTAGCGGGCGATCATCGTCGTATCCGCCCCAAAGAGGCCGCGGAGGCCCTTGGGATCGAACTTCCTGGGATCGCCTTCGAAGAAATACGGCGTATCCGTGCCGCCGCGGGCCGCATATTCCCATTCCGCCTCGGTGGGGAGCCGGTAGGTCTTGCCGGTCTTGAGCGAGAGCCACAGGCAGAAGGTTTCCGCGGCATAATGGGTCATCGTGATGGCGGGCCTGTCGCCCATGCCCCAGCCCTGGTCGGGGAATCCGAAAGGAGGAGTGGGGCCGCTGATGGCATCCAGTCCGGGCCGGCTGTTCGCCTCGTAGATGACGGAAGGCGGCGTACGGCCCTCGGACATGGTCTCGTTGTAGAAACTCCAGAACTGCCGCCAGGTGATTTCGGTCTCCGCCATGAAGAAGCGGGAAATGCGGACCCGCTTCTGCGGGCCTTCGTCTGCGCCGCGCCGCGGCTCGTCCGCGGGGCTGCCGAGCAGGAACTCGCCGCCCGGGATGGCGACCATCCGGATGGCGGCGTTCGTGCCGGGAACGGTCTCGGTGAAGGACTCGAACCGTTCGGGGGCGGCCGGCGCCTCATAAATCTCGCCGGGACCGGTGTCCACGGTGCCCTGGAGCTTCTGATGCGTGTAGCCTTCGATGTAGTGGCCGGCGTTGAGGTGGCAGCTCACGCAGTTGAGCTTGAGTTTCTCGTGGTTTTCGTCGTAGTAGAGGTGGGCGGCGATGCCGTCGTCGCTGATGCCTTCCGGATACAGGTTCTCGTGGCATTTCACGCAGGAAGCGTTGTAGACGATGCGCGGGGCATAGTCCACCTGGCGCTTGGCAGCCCAGTCGATGTCCTCCTTGTCATTCCCCAGTTTCGACCACATGTCCTTGGCTCCCATCCGGAGCTTGACCATGTAGTAACGGGCGACCCCGTCCTCCTTCGGCGGCAAATGGCAGGCAGCGCAGTCGGTGACCACGCCGCTTTCGCTCAAGTAATGGGGGGATTGTTTCCAGAGGCGGTCGGCCTCTTCGTGGTAGTGGCAGCGCATGCAGGAGTCATTTGTGGACGAATAGGTGTCCACGGAAACGAGAACCAGCATCAGTACGACGCCCAATGCCAGACCGCCCAGGATGGCTCCCCAGATGATGTGCTTTTTCTTCATGTGGTCGGTAGACCTTTCACGAGTTTGGGAGACCTTTCAACGAAAAGTCTCCCAAACTTACGAAAAAAAAGCCGGAATGTCAAGTCTATTTGAACAGGGTGGGGGCGAGCGTCTGCAGGTCGGCGCGCCAGGTGGCCCAGGAGTGGCCGGCCTGGGCATTCTCCATGTATTCGTACCGGAGACCGTCCTTGTCGAGCTGCGCGCGGGTGTTCTTGCAGTTCTGGTAGGCGATGTCGGTGGGACCGCCCTGGGTGAAGACCATGCGCTTGAACTGCCGGTTCATCTTCGCGACGTTCTCCTTGACCTTGAGGCGGGCGGATTCCGCGGCGGGATCCTGGCCGGGGGCGAAGGAGGCGCTGAGCACCCACACATAGCGGAACAGCTCGGGATGGTTGAAGGCGGTTTCGATCGTCTCCATGCCGCCCATGGACAGGCCCGCCATCGCGCGGTTGTCCGCGTCCGTCTTCACGTTGTAGTTGGCCTCGATGAACGGGATGATGGAGGTGACCATGTCCTCGGCGAACGGGGGAACCTCGTTGGGCACGTTGTTGATGGTGCCGTTGGGCATCACGACGACCATCGGGACGATCTTGCCCTCGGCAAGGAGGTTGTCCAGGATCCAGCCCGCGGCGCCCACGCCGGGCCAGGAGGCGTCATTGTCGCCGCCGCCATGGATGAGATACAGCACAGGCAGTTTCGCGTTGGATTTCTCATAGCCGGCGGGAGTCCAGACATGCATCCGGCGCATTTCTCCCAGCGGCTTGGAGAAGTAGAACCGCTGCGCGACCGCACCGTGCGGGACATCCTTGATGTAACCCTTACCCACGGTCAGGAGGGAAGACTGCTCGGCAGAGAGAGGAGCCTTCGGGTCCTGCACCCGAACGCCGTCCACCGAGAAGTTATAGCGGAAAACTCCGTCGCCCAGGCCTTCGCAGATTCCCTTCCAGACGCCGTTCTCGGCCTTGAGGAAGTGGATGGGCTTGTCCCAGGGCAGGTCGCCGGAGACGGACACCGTCTTGGCTTCCGGGGCATAGATCTGGAAGAGCACCTTCCCGTCCGGGAGGACGCGGGTGGACTGGAGCGTGTCGTTGGGAGTGGGACGGCGTCCCCACTGGGCGGCCATCGGCAGGGTGCAGCAAAGGGCTGCGAGAAGGATCAGGAAGCGTTTCATGGTTATTGGATATCAAACAGTTTCTTGTAAGGCTTGTCGTGCTTGTAGGCGTCCCAGCCGGGGTTTCCGGTGCGGCAAAAAGCGGTCCAGGCGTCCACCATCTCCTCGGACAGCTGGTAATCGGCCGCGGTGAAAGGCCGCCAGCTGTTCTTCAGGGTGCCGAACATGTACCAGAGTTCGGCGGAATGGAAGGCTCCGGATGCAGAAGCAGGATGGGCTTCGTCGGTAGGCAGCTCGCGGAGGAATTCGTATTCGTACACCGGGCAGCCGAGGGAGTCGCGGACGGCGCAGAAACGGTCCACGGAAGTGCCGGCAAGGATGCCCATGTCATCCTTGTTATACCCGATCATCACCGGCACCTGGGCGATCGAACCATCGTACAGGGCGTGGTCGAAATCTTCGACGAGCACCTTTCCGTCGTTGTGCGGGGAAAGCATGACGAACTGCTTCTGGGAAAGGTCGAAGATGGTCTGGGCCGATGCCGCGCGCATCGCTTCCAGGGAGGTGAGCCCGCCGGCGTCCGTCAGCGCCTTGCCCTGTTCGTCATAGAAAGCTTGCGGGACATCGTTGGCGGGGGATAGCCCGCGGAGGCCGATGCCGCCGCCGCTCTGGATGATGGCCTTCGCCATGAGGTCCTTGGCCATCGGCGAAATGAGGAGCGTCTTCACGCTCATCGCACCGGCGCTCTGGCCGAAGATGGTGATGTTCGCCGGATCGCCACCGAACTGGGTGATGTTGTCATGGACCCACTGCAAGGCCGCGACCTGGTCCATGGTGCCGTAGTTGCCGGACTGGCCCTGTTCGGCCGTGAGGTCCGGATGGGACAGGAATCCGAAGGTTCCGAGCCGGTAGTTGATGGTCACGAGGATGACGCCGCGCCGGGCCCAGGCATCCCCGTCCATCGTCACTTCATAGCCGTATCCGTTCATGTAGGCGCCGCCGTGGATCCACATCGCCACGGGGAGTTTCGCATCGGTCTTGCCCACGGTGCCGGCCGGGGCCCAGACGTTCAGGTACAGGCAGTCTTCGCTCTGCTCGGGCGTACCTGCCCAGTAGAACTCGTCCCCATAGAAAGTGCCAGGGGCATTGCCCGGCTGCCAGGCGATGGGGCCGAAGGTATCGCACACCTTCACACCGTCCCAGGCAGGAACGGGCTGCGGCGCCTGCCAACGCAGGTCGCCCACAGGCGGCGCAGCATAGGGAATACCCTTATAGACAAGAACTTGGGATGAATCGGTAAGGACACCCTGGACTTTTCCGCCAGAAACGGTCAGGACCGGATTCGGCGTGCTGCAGGCAAAAAGGGCAGCGAGGGAAACGAAAACAAGAAGTCTTTTCATGATCAGATTGTTGGACAGGCAAAGATACGGCTTTCGGCCGGCAAACCTTATCCCGTCCGTTCAATTGTTTCCCCGATTGTTCAATGTAGATTACGCCTCTTCCAGGAGCCGGGCGCCGGCCTGCTCGCCGATGGCCTGCGTCTTGTTCATCACGGTGGTGAGCATGAGCATGTTGGCGGCGATTTCCTGTACGGTGGCGTCCTCGCTGGCCTTGAGGGAGTACCAGTTCTTGTCGCGGTAGTCCTCGATGGAATCGACAAAGCCCACGCGGTCGCCGAAGCGGCCCTTGATGCTGTCGTGGAGGGCGCCTGTGTACTGGTTGCACAGGGCGGTGACCTCCTCTTCCATCCCGACCTTCACTTCCTGCGCGCGCACGTTTCGATACTGCTCCTTCAGGGGTTCGTATTCCTTGTCCTGCCGGATTTCAGTCTTGTCGCCGGCTATTTTCAGGATCTCCACCCGGTCGATGTCGCCGTGCTCGGGCTCCATTTCGCTGGTGATGTCGTGCAGTTTCTGGAACCGGACGCCGTAGAAGAGGACCTTCCCGTCCTCCAGGGCGTACATGATCTTGCTGAAATCGATTCCGAGGGATACCTTGTAGTAGAACTTGTGGATGTACAGGATCTTGCGGATGGAGGCCTCCTTTAGGAGGGAGTCCTCGAGGATGGTCTCGAAGAATTTCCGGTCGGGGATGTTGAATTGCTCGCGGTCCAGGGCATCCACTTCCTCCTCCTTCACGACGTATCCCTGCTTTGCGTATTCCATCTGCTCCACCTTGAAGGTGTAGTCCAGCCGGACGGGGAGGGCGCCCGTCTGCACGCGGGTGTCCAGCTTGTCGGCCAGAGTGCGGTTCTCCAGTTCCAGGACCTCCACTTTCCGCTCCAGTTCCCGGTCCTTCTCCATCTTCTCGATGAGAGCCTGCTGGCGCTCCATCAGGCTGTCCTGCAGCCAGCTGTTCAGCGGCTTGAATGCGAGGAAGGTGAGAATGAGGGTGATGGCGTTCGAAAGGACGATCGCGAGGCCCGAGACGATCCTCGGAAAGAGCAGGAAGAAGGCGATATTGGCCGCCACAAGCAGGAAGCAGCCCGCGATCCAGAGGGTGTTCTTGACGCTGCGGCCCTTGTCCAGGGCATATTTGAAAATCTTATCTCCGGTCTTGCTCATAGAGGTGGAAAACATTACCTTTCCCTGCAAAGATATACATTTTCGGAACAATCTTTGTAACTTTGCGGGCGATTGATTGAAACGAAATGAA
Source organism: uncultured Bacteroidales bacterium (assembly GCA_900318015.1). Classification (GTDB taxonomy): domain Bacteria; phylum Bacteroidota; class Bacteroidia; order Bacteroidales; family UBA932; genus Cryptobacteroides. Next base: position 71,765 of record ONJB01000012.1, read on the forward strand.
AAAACTCCTGATCCTTTTAGCGCTCCTCTCGTGCGGCCTGACAGCCTCCGCGCAGGAATTGAGCGCCACCTTCGTCCAGAAAAAGACCCTCAAGGCCGTGAACAAGGTCATCCCCGGTGAGGGAAAAGTCACGTTCAAGGCTCCCGACTATCTCAACATGACCTACGATGTCCCGGAAGGGGAATACCTCATCATCGAGGGAATGCAGCTGAAAAACTGCGTGAAGGGGAAGGTCATCAACATCGACACCTCCAAGAACCCGCGGATGCGCAAGATGCGCGACACCCTGCTGGACTGCATCATGGGCAACTACGAGAAGGCTGCGCAGGATAACGACGCGACCCTCATCGTCGAGCAGAAGGGCGACATCAAGACGGTGTCGATGATGGCCCGCAAGCAGCTGCCCACCGGCTACGCCCGCATCATCCTCGATTACAACAAGAAAGGCCTGCCCGTCCGGATGGTGCTGGACGAGTTCACCGGCATCGAGACCGAATACACCTTCAAATACTAGATCTGCGTCCCTTCCTGCTCGAGGTAGGCGACGATGTCACCTACAGTCTTGAACGTCGCCAGCGCCTTGTCGGGGATGGTGATTCCATACTGGTCCTCGATGCGCATGAGGAGCTGGAGGATGTCCAGCGAATCGGCGCCGAGGTCCTTTTTTATCTGTGCTTCCGGCGTGACGATCGCCGGATCCACACGCAGTTGCCGGGCCAGGATGGCCTGGACTTTCTCATACATCGTTTCCATCAGTCTTCGTAATGTTCGTAGCGGGCGACGGCCTCTTCGATCTTGCCGGAGAGGTGGCTCACCTCCATCCGGTAGGCCTGCTCGATGCATTTCTCCACGGCCACGGCCTTGCTGCTGCCGTGTCCCTTGACCACCACCTTGGAGGTCCCGAGAAGCACGCTCCCGCCATAGTTCTGGTAATTCATGAATTCCTTCTCCTCCTGGAACATCCGTTTCATCAGGAGGGCGCCCAGCTTGTACAGGGTGCGGGAATAGATATCTTTCTTGAGTTTCTTGAGGAGCTCCAGGGCCGTCCCTTCCGTCGTCTTGACCAGGACGTTCCCGGAGAAACCGTCAGCCACGACCACGTCGTAGGAACCCGACAGCAGGTCGCGGCTTTCCATGTTGCCCACGAAGTTCACACAGTCGGTATCCTGGAGGAGCGCATAGGTTTCCTTCCGGATGTCATCGCCTTTCTCGGCTTCCTTGCCCACGTTCAGGAGCGCCGTGCGGGGATTCTTGACCCCGTAGACCTCCTGCATGTACAGGCTCGCCATGATGGCGAACTGGCGCAGGTGGGCCGGCGTCACCTCCACGTTGGCTCCGCTGTCACAGATGCCGACGATGCCGCCGTCCATGGTCGGGAGGATGGGGCAGAATGCCGGCCGGATGATGCCTCTGATGCGGCCCAGACGCACCAGGGCGCCGGTGACCAGGGCACCCGTGGAGCCGGTGGACACCATCCCGGCGATGTCGTCCTCGTCCCGGAGCAGGATGATGGCCTTCATCATGGAACTGTTCCGCTTGAGGCGCACCACGTCGGTAGGCTTTTCGTCGCAGCCGATGACTTCGGGAGCATGGACGATTTCCAGGCGGGCGGCGTCGTAAGCCTTCCCCTCCAGCTCTTTCCGGAGGATGGCCTCATCACCGGTGAGGAGGAGGTACAGGTCCGGATTCTTTGCGAGGGCGGCGAGGGCGCCTGCGACAGGCGCCTGGGGCGAATGGTCGCCGCCGAAACAATCGACAAGCAGCTTGATCATACGAGTTTCTTCACATAGGAGCGGTAGCGCTTGACCTGTTCCTTGCGGAAGCGCTTCCATTGGTTCAGGATGGCGTAGTTGTCCTCCAGGTTGAGGTTCGTGTCCGCGAAGCGGAGGTTCGGGTTGTCCTGGAGCATCTTCATGATGGCGACGGAGAAGACCGAGGAAACGCCCCGGTTCAAGTATTCGGGGTCCACGCCTACGAGGCAGAGGTCGATGGCGTTAGGCCTCTTCAGGGCTTTTAGGAGACGGAGGGCGGTGCGGGGCGTCAGTTTGCCGCGGCCTCCGGCCAGGGCGCCGGCCAGCGCAGGGAAGGTGATGCCGAAGCACACCATCTTCTCGTTCTCATCCAGGACGACGGCCACATACTTGGGATCGACGACAAGCTTGAAATTCTCCAGCATCAGCTTCCGCATCCCATCGGTGAAGGGTACGGTCCCATATAGGCCCTCGTAGGACTTGTCGATGAGCTCGAAGATCCCGTCGGCATAGCGCTTCAGGAAATCGGAACCGCTCGTGGAAGGGCCCAGATGCAGCTTGTAGCGGCGGAAGATGAAGTCGGAAAGCTGCTCCAGCTCCTCCATCGCCTCCGGGCTTTCGGCCCCGTAGAGCCGGAATCCGACCCAGTCCACTTCCTTCTTATATCCCAGGCGTTCGATGTGTTCGCCATAGTAGGGGGCGTTGTAGTTCTCCTCGAACGTGGCCTGCTGGTCGAAGCCTTCTACGAGGAGGCCCTCCCGCTCCAGGTCGGAGAAGCTCAGCGGGCCGCACACGGTGTCCATGCCCTTTTCCAGCGCCCATTTCTCGGCCGCTTCGAACAGGGCTCTGGACACCTCGAAGTCGTCGATGGCATCGAACCGGCAGAAGCGGGCACGCTTCTCCCCGTTCTTCTCGTTCGCGGCCTTCTGGACGATGGCCATGATGCGCCCTGCGACGACCCCGTCTTTCCAAGCAAGGAAGCAGACGAAATCGCAGCAGTCGCTGTACACGTAGTCCGGACGGAAAATCTTCTTTTCGTCCATGTACAGCGGCGGGACGAAGCAGGGGTTCCCCGCGTACAGGTCCAGCGGGAAATCCAGGAACGCTTTCTGTTCCTTCCGGGTGGTTACTTGCTTGACGGTGATCATTTTCAGCGGTGTTTTGCGTGGAAGCAGACGCCCACCCCGTTCGGCCCGGCGTGGCTGCCGGCCGTCGGATTGCAGACGACATAGTCGATCGGGAAGTCGTCCCCGAACCGCTCCCGGATCATCTTGCCGACCTCTTGCGCCAGTTCCGGCGCGTCGGTGTGGCCGATGACGAAGCGGTGGGACTTGAAGTCCTCGCCCAGGTCCGCAACCTGCTGCACGAGGTGCTCCATGGCCTTGAGACGGCCTTTCTCCTTGCCGCAGGAGACCATCTTGCCTTCTTGGCTCATGTAGATGATCGGGCGGATGCCGATGAGCGTGCCCATCGTCGCGGCGAGCCCGCTGACGCGGCCGCTGCGGCGGAAGAACTTGAGGTCGTCGGCGAAGAAGTACATGGCGAACTTGTCTACCTCGGTCCCGGCCCATTCCAGCACTTCCTCCAGGGTCTTGCCGGCCTTGAAGAGGTCGCCGATTTCGCGGACGATGGTGTAGCTGATGGTGGTAATGCCCTTGGTGTCGATTTCATGGAAGCTGCGCTCAGGATACTTGGCCTTGAGTTCGGCCACGGCTTCGTCCATCGCGTTGAAAGTGACGGTCATCGCGCGGGAGAAATGGACATACAGGATGTCGTTCCCGGCGGCGAACTCCGGCTCGAAATACTCGATATAGCGTTCCTTGGAGATGGCGCTGGTGGTGGGCAGCACGCCGCTGCGGAGCATGTCGTAGAAGGGACGGGGTTCGAACTCGTCGAAGTCCACGTACGGATAGACGGTCTTGGCGTCCACGCTGTACGGCATACTGATGAGCCGGTAGCCATATTCCGCCGCGACGGCGGGGGTGATGTCGGTGTCGGTGTCAGTGAAGAGTCTAAGCATGGTTAAGTAGCGTTAAAACAGGACAAGGATATATTCGTAGACCGGCTGGCCGCCGGTTTGGAGGATCACTTCGGCGCGGGGATACCGCTTCTCCAGTGCTTCCCGGACCTTTTCCGACCGGGTGCCGCCTTCGCCGGCGAAGACGAGGATGACGTCGCGGGAGCCGGCGTCCATGGCATCGGCGAGGGCGAGGAGGGCTTCCTCAGGCGCCGGGCCCGCGGCGAGGATTTCCTTGCCGGCGATGCCCACGTATTCGCCCTCGCGGACGTTTCCGCTGTCGCGGATGGCGCGGGAAACCAGGCCTGTCGCCACCTCGCCGGCAGCTTCGGCGAGCGCGGCCTCGATGGCGTCGGCATCGCCCGCTTCCGTGTCCAGGTTCGCGAGGGCGTAGTAGCCTTCGCCCAACGTCTTGGCGGGGATGACCCGGATATCGGCCTTGTCATAGATGTCCGCGGCCTGGCGGGCAGTCAGGAGGATGTTTCCGTTGTTGGGGAAGACGAAGACGGTCTCGGCGTCCACGGCGTCGAAGGCGTCGATGAACCGCTTGACCGGGGGATTCATCGTCTGGCCGCCCTCGATCACTTCGTCGGCCCCGAGTTCCTTGAACGTGTCCACGAGCCCGGCGCCGGAGGCCACGGCCACGACGCCGAAGGCCTTGCGGCCCTTCTTGAACCGTTCGTCCATGTGGTTCTCGTGGTGCTGGAGGGTCATGTTCTCCACCTTGATGGTGAGGAACTCGCCGTATTGCTGGCAATGGTTCAAGATCTCGCCCGGGGTATGGGTATGGACATGGACTTTGATGATGGAGCCGTCGCGGAAGAATACCAGGGATTCGCCGTGGGCGGCGAGCCAGTCGGCGATGACGGTCTCGTCGAAGGTGTCCAGGTCCACCTTGCTCCGCTGGAGCCGCAGGAGGAACTCCGTGCAGTAGCCGAACTCCAGGACACTGTCCTCCGTAAAGGCGTCCAGGTCCACGTGCTGGGCGGCGGGAGCGGCCTCTTCCAGGACTTCGGCGGCCTCCCCGTGCAGGGCGGCGCGCATGCCCTCGGCAATGTACAGCAGGCCTGCGCCCCCGCTGTCCACGACGCCCGCTTTCTTCAGGACGTCCAGCAGTTCAGGCGTATGCTGCAGGGAAAGGTCCATCGCAGAGATCAGGAGGTCGAAGTACTCGTCCAGGTCCTTGCTCCCCGCCGCAGCGGCCACTCCCTCCCGGAATACGGTCAGGATGGTGCCTTCCACCGGCTCGGAGACGGCGTGATAGGACTCCTCGACCCCGGCCTGCATGGCACGGGAGAAGGCTTTCACATCGGCTTCCCGGACATCGGCAAGGCCCTTGGCGAGGCCCGCGAACATGCGGGAGAGGATGACGCCGGAGTTGCCCCGGGCGCCCATCAGCATCCCGGCGGAGACGGCTTTCGCCACCTCGGGCAGCGTGCTCCCGGCAGCGGTGCAGCCGGCCTGGATGGTCATGTACATGTTGTCGCCCGTGTCCCCGTCGGGGATGGGGAAGACGTTGAGGTCGTTGATTTCCTGGCGGTGGAGGCCCAGCCGTGCGGCGCCGCCGCGGACGAGGTTCAGGTATAGATTCGCGTCGATGCGGTCCATTTAAGGTTCCAGTGCTTTGATGCTCTTGCGGTACCAGCCCCATTTGAGGCACTGCCGGAAGAGGAACGGTTCCAGGGAATAGGTGAGGAGGATCGTGGTGGCCATGCCGATCAGGGTGATGATCCCGATGGACCGGATGGACGGATGCCGCGCGAAGATGAGCGACAGCACCACGATGGCGAGCACGAGGGCGGAGAAGACGATCGCCACCTTGTGGAATTCGAGCATTTCCCGCTGCCCGGTGCGCGCCTCCTTCAGGAGGCCCTCCATCACGAATATGCTGTAATCCACCCCGATTCCGAAGATGAAGGTGGAGATGACGATGTTGATCAGGTTGAACTCCAGGCCCAGGAGGGCCATCAGGCCCTGCAGGACATACCAGCTCAGGAACATGGGCAGGAAGGCCAGGAAGGCGGTAATCGGGTTCCGGAAAGCGATGAGGAGCACCAGGAGCACCAGCAGGGAAGAGATCCACTGGGTGGTATTGAAGTCGTCATGGACGATTTCGACCATGTCGCGGCAATAGTAGAACGGCTCCAGGACCAGGGTGCTGGGTCCGGCCACCAGGGCGGCGGTAACGGTGTCGGCATCCTCCGGACGGAAGCCCACGGAAGTGAACACCATGTACCGGCCGCTGGCCTGCCGCTCGAGGTAATTGGACACCAATTCCGGCGGGAATACCTCCGCCTCGAACAGGTTTCCGGGTTCGTAATCGGCATCGACCAGGGCCTCGAAGGGATTGAACAGGGAGGCTTCCAGTCCGCAGTGACGGGCCGACGCGGCAATCTCGCGCCAAGCCTGCGTTTTCCGTTCCGGCGTCCAGAATGCCTTCCACGCGTCAATCCGCACCTGCTGGTCCCGTTCGGACCGGAACAGGAGGAAAGAAAGCGGGGAATAGCCCTTCACCAGGCCGAGCGCCGAGAGAGAATCCAGCCGCTGCTGCAGGAGGGAGTTGTATTCCAGGGCCTGGTCCAGGTCGTCGTCGGAGGCGGCGAAGTACAGGTCCATGTGCCCGCTGGCGTTTTTCTGGCTGTAGAGTTCCTGGCTCGCGGTCAGGAGGGGATTGTCATAGTCCAGGTTCCGGAGGTCGCTGTCGAACTTGACCCGGTGGCTCAGCGCTACGCCCGCGACGATGACGACGCCGAGACCGGCGAGGATCCACTTGTTCCGGTCCCAGGGGATGTCGTTGATCTTGTCGATGGCATGGAACCCCTTGTACCGCTTGAACTTGACCTGCTCCGGCTTCATGAAGTGGGGCAGGAAGAACAGCGCGAAGAAGGTGTTGCCGATGAGGGCGAAGGTCGCGAACAGGCCGAAGTCCCGCAGCAGGTCGCTTTCCGTGAACAGCAGGCCCAGGAAGGCGCCCACCGTGGTGATGCAGCCCAGGGTGACGGGCGTGGATTCCTCCCGCAGCATCTGCTCCACGTCCCCCACGTAGTAATGGTGGATCAGCACGTGCAGGCAGTAGCTGATGGCGACGCCCAGCACGATCGCGCCGAGGCCCAGGGCCATCAGGGACATGAATCCCTTGATCCAGTACATGCAGGCGAGGGCGAAGACCGACCCGTACAGGATCGGGACGACCTGCTGCCAGATGAAGGTCCAGCTGTGGAAACTCAGGAGCAGGATGACGAGGATGACGAGGAGGGACACGCCCACCGTCATCAGCAGGTCACCCTTGATGGTGCTGGCATTGGATACGCTGCCCAGCGGGGTGCCGTGCGCCAGGACGCGGGCCTCCGGATGGGCGGCCTCGAAGTCCTTGCGGGTCCGGTTCATGAGGCGGTAGAACTTCGTGCCGGCTCCCGAATCCATTGAATTGAATCCCGGCGACAGGAAGGCCAGGGCCACCGTCTTGTCAGGGCAGAAGAAGTGTCCTTCCTCGATGGTGTATCCGCCCACGGAGCCGCCGTCGGAAGGCATGATTACCTCCAGGAGGATGTTCCGCAGTCCCAGCGGGTCCATGGTGACGAACTGGGTGGTTTCGCCGGTCTCGTCGGCCTCCAGCAGGGCTAGGTTCTCCTGCATGGCCGCTTCCACGGCGGCCGGCTCGAGCGCCGCCTCGAACGCGGCGTACAGGGAGGTGTCGATGAAGCAGGGCAGATGCTCGAAGGCGTAATCCACGGCTCCCAGCATGGTTCCCATGTCCAGCTGGTACAGGATGCCGGAGATATGATGCGAGGCGGAATCCCGCTGCAGCAGGGATTCGCAGTATTCGTCCATGTAGGCGGCCAGGGTGGCGGGATCTAACGGGCGGGCCGGATCGGCGGCGGTGACCTGGATGAACACCTTGTCCTTCAGGCCGATGTCGCTGAACGCCAGTTCGCTGTCCGTGCTGGAGCGGGGGAGGAGCTTGACGATGTCCTCCTCGTACCGCAGCCGGATGCCGAATGCCAGGAACAGCAGGAAACTGCCTGCCAGCAGCAGATACAAGGCGGTCTTGTGCCGCTGGAAAAAGCGATAAAGCGGTAGGAAAATCCGATGCATGCCCGTTGTTTAATCCTTAAATCTTCCAAAGATAAGGTTAAATAACGAGAAAAGAAAATTTGCGTGCGTGCGTACGCGTTAGAAGCAGCTCCGCAGGACCTCGACCACGTTCGACGACTTGCCCATCGTGTAGAAATGGACGGCGGGGACCCCGTGGGCGAGGAGGTCACGGCACTGGGCCGTGCACCATTCGACGCCCAGGCGGCGGACGGCTTCCTTGTCGTCACCCGCATCCTTGACCGCATCGGTCAGTTCGACGGGAATGTCGATGGAGAAAGACTCCGGCAGGAGATTCACCTGCCTGGCCGTGGTGAGGGGCTTGAGGCCCGGGATGATGGGCACGGTGATCCCGGCGGCGCGGCAATGGTCCACGAAGCGGTAGAAGACCGCATTGTCGAAGAACATCTGGGTGATGATGCAGTCCGCCCCCGCATCGACCTTGCCTTTCAGGTGGAGGATGTCGGTTTCGGGGTTCGCGGCCTCGAAATGCTTCTCGGGATAGCCGCCGACGCCGATGCAGAGGCCGGCGCCGCCGTCCATCCGGCGGATGGCGCGCACGAGTTCGTCGGCATGGGCATACCCGCCGGGAACGGGGTTGAAGCGCTTTTCACCGGCGAGGGAATCGCCCCGGAGGGCCATCACGTTGTCGATACCCAGGAAGTGGAAGTCCTGCACCAGCCATTCGATCTCCGCGGCGGTGTTCCCGGCGCAGATGATGTGCGGGACCACTTCCACGTCATATCGGCCCTGGATGCTGCCGCATACGGCGACGGGGGATACCCGGCTGCGGACGACCTCGCGGAGGAAGGCGCCGTCGCCTTTCGGGGTGAACCGGACCTCGTCGCGATGGGTCGTGACATTGATATAGCGGGGCTTGAACTCCATCAGGGGGGCGATGCTCTCCAGGAGTTCGTCCTTGACGATGCCGCTCTGGGGCGGGATGATTTCCAGGGAGGGGAAAGGATGGCGGGCATCCAGGAAATCGGTGATTCTCATAGCAGATGGGACAGGAAGGCCCGGGCTTCGTCGGGGGAGAAACCGCGGGCGGATTTGTACAGTTCGTATTGATCGCGGCCGATGTGGCGGATTTCCGGATAACCGGCCTCGGGGTGGAGGACGATGAAGCCACAGATGGCGGCGTCGGGAATCATCGCGCAACTCTCGGTAAGGGTGATTTCCAGTCTGGCCGGCAGCATCCCCAGGATGTCGCGCTTGAGGCTGTGGTCCGGGCAGGAAGCGTAGCCGGCGGCGGGTTTGGCGATTTTCGCGCCTGCGGGCAGGTCCTCCGCCAGCCGCTTGTCCAGCCAGGTGGACGCTGCCTCGGCTAGGGTGACGCGCACGGCGCGCTCCATCATGGAATCGTAGTCGTTCCGGCAAGCTTCGCAGGTGCAGCCTTCGGGGTGCAGTTGCGGTCCCTGAGCTTGTCGAAGGGCCGGTTGAACGGCGTGCACGCTGATGGCGAAGAGGCCGAAGGGGCCGGTTCCGTCCGCGGGGACGAAGTCCGCGAGGGAACGGCCGGGGGCTTCCTCCTGCCGGAGCATCGGGAGCCGGCAGGGGCCCAGGTCGATGGCTTCGCCATCGCGCCGGGCCGCGAAGAAACGGGCGGCGAGGCGGACGGAGACGCCGCCGGTGCGGACCATCCGGTCCAGCACGGCGCGTCCTTCCGCCGTGAGCTCCGCATTCTCCTTCACGCCCCAGACGGCACGGAACATCGACCAGTCGAAGAGGGGAACGAGCTCTGTCAACGGCACTTCCGTGAGGGGGATATCGGCGGGAATGGTATGGAGATAACTTTCTGGTTCAAAGCCGGTTTGTGCGGGCGCGGGCGCGGCTTTCCGCCCTTCGTGCAAGTCGCGGATGCGCGCCTGCTCTGCGTGCTGGGCGGCTTCGAAGGCCGCCCGGTCGCGCAGGCACTTCTTCGCCAGCACGGCGCCGGCGGACGCATCCGGCGCATAGAAGACATGGTCGTACAGCGGGGCGAGCTTGACGGCCGTATGCAGAGCGGACGTGGTGGCACCGCCGATGAAAAGCGGCGTGTCCAGCCCGCGGGCCGCCATTTCGCGGCACAGTTCCTCCATCTGGAACAGGGACGGGGTGATGAGCCCGCTTACGCCGATGAGGGCGGCGTGGTGCTTTTCTGCGGCTTCCAGGATGGTTTCCTTGTCCACCATCACGCCCAGGTCGATGACCTCGAAACCGTTGCACCGCAGGACGATGCCCGCGATGTTCTTGCCGATGTCGTGGACGTCGCCTTTCACCGTCGCATGGATGACGACCGGCCGCTGCGCGGCCTGCTCGCCGGCTCCCATGTACGGCTCCAGGATGGACACCGCATCCTTCATTACCTTGGCCGATTTCACAACCTGCGGGAGGAACATCTTCCCCTCGCCGAAGCGTCGTCCGACTTCCTCCATCCCCGCCATGAGCGGCCCCTCAATCACCTGTACGGCCGATCCCAGCCGCTCCCGGGCTGCATTGACGGCCTCGGCGAGGCCCTCCTCGCGGCCGGTGAGGAGGAATGATTCGAGCGGGGATCCAGCCCCGGACTCGGTCGTGGTGCCGGTCCCTGAGCTTGTCGAAGGGCCGGCCCCCGCCAGACGGGCCGCCAGTTCGGACAACCTTTCCGTCGCATGCGGATCGCGGCACAGGATGAGGTCCTCGACCGCAGTCCGCAGTTCAGGCTCAATGTCGTCGTACTGGAGGATCATGCCGGGGTTGACGATGGCCATGTCCAGGCCCGCGCGGATGGCGTGGTACAGGAACACGGCGTGCATCGCGCTGCGCACCGGATTGTTGCCCCGGAAGGCAAAGGAGAGGTTGGAGATGCCGCCGGAAGTGTAGGCTCCGGGGAGGTTCTGCTTGATCCAGCGGACGGCTTCGATGAAATCGATCCCGTAGCGGTCGTGCTCGGGGATGCCCGTGCCGATGGACAGGACATTGACGTCGAAAACGAGATCCTCCGCCGGGATGCCGATGCCGGTCAGAAGGCGGTAGGCGCGCTCACAGACGGCGATTTTCTTCTCGTAGGTGGTGGCCTGGCCTTCCTCGTCGAAAGCCATCACGACCATGGCGGCGCCCAGCCGGTGGATTTCCCGGGCCTTCGCAAGGAAGGCTTCCTCGCCATCCTTGAGGCTGATGGAATTGACGATGCACTTGCCCTGGGCGTTCTTCAGGCCCGCCAGGATGCATTCCCAGTGGGACGAGTCGATCATCAGGGCCGCCTTCGCCACGGCCGGATCGTTCTGCAGGGTGCGGACGAAGGTTTCCATCGCCACCGGCCCGTCCAGCATCGCATCGTCCATGTTGATGTCGATGATGTCGGCCCCGCCTTCGATCTGGTTGGCGGCCACTTCCAGCGCGGCGTCATAGTCGCCGGCGGCGACGAGGCGCGCGAACTTCCGGCTGCCGGCGACGTTCGTCCGTTCGCCGATGAGGGTGAAGTTCCGCTTCTGGGTGTCGATGAGATAGGCTTCCAGTCCGCTGACCATCAGCCCTTTGTGCGGCTCTTTGAGCGGGGCGGGGGAGAGGTCGGGAATGGCCCGGATATGGTCCGGGGTGGTGCCGCAGCAGCCGCCCGCCATGTTCAGGAGCCCGTCGAACCGAGCCATCTCGGCCGCCATCTGAGCCGGTGTCTGGTCGTACCCGCCCAGTTCGTTGGGCAGACCGGCGTTCGGATAGCAGATGACCGGCACGTCGCTGAAGGACGCGATATCCTTCACCAGCGGCAGGAGCCCGTCGGCCCCGAGCGAACAGTTCACACCGAAAGCCGTGAGCGGATAATGCCGCACGGCAGTATAGAACGCCTCCAGCGTCTGCCCTGTCAGCGTCCTTCCGCTCTTGTCGCCCACGCTGACCGATACGATGACGGGGAACGGTTCTTTGTCATTTCGAGCGGAGTCGAGAAATCTCGTCTCCACGGCGTACAGCGCCGCTTTCACATTCAGCGCATCGAACGCCGTTTCGATGAGCAGCAGGTCCACGCCGCCCTCGATGAGGGCTTCGACCTGCTCGCGGTAACTTGCCGCCATCTCGTCGAAACTGTACGGCCGCTCCGCAGGCCGGGCGATGTCCGGCGCCAGCGTCAGCGATTTGGAGGTTGGCCCGATGCTGCCTGCTACCCAGACCTTCCGGCCGGCCTTGTCTGCAGCCGCGCGGGCAATCCTGGCCCCGGCGAGGGCCATTTCCCGCGCATGGGCCTCCAGCCCGTACTCCTTTTGGGAGATGCGGTTCGCACTGAAGGTATTGGTTTCGATGATATCGGCCCCGGCCGCGATGTAGGCCTCATGCACGGCCGTGATGACGTCCGGCCGCGTCAGGTTCAGGCATTCGTTGTCGCCCTTCAGGGGAACGGCCGTATCCAAGAATACACCCCGTCGGAAATCCTCTTCCGCCAGGGTGTATCGCTGAATCTCGGTCCCGGTGGCCCCGTCCAGTCGGAGGACGGTCCGCCGGAGCTGTTCCTGAAAGGCCGACATCCGTCCGGACTAGTTGTTCTGCTGTTCCTGCTGGAACATCTTCCGGAAGGTGTAGGTCGTGATGGAGCTGCCGACCTCCTTGGTAATCACCAGTTTGTCCTTGGAAAGTTCCTGGACGTCATACGTACCGTAGACGTTCATCACTTCCTTAAGCCCCTGCCGCAGGATGATGGGATCGTCGAAGGAAATCTGATGCTTCGTTTCATTGTAGGCATACCAGGAGAAGTCGACGTCGACATGGTCCAGGTCGAATCCGGTGAGCGCTCCCGTCTTGCCGAAGGCCATCCGGAGCTGGTTGAGGCACAGGTAGAAATGCTCGCTGGTGAAGTCGGTTACCCTTTCCGTCTGGCGGTTGACCGTTTTCGATTCGAGCTGCCAGATTCCATAGATGTTTCCGGACAGGTCGCCGGTGTTGGTGACTCCCTTGTCGCAGGAAGTGAAAACGAGGGCGGCGCAGGCCAGGAGGGAGGCCGCAAATGCTTTCATGGTTCTCATAACTAATACAGTTAACCGTTACAAAGGTAACAATATTTCTGCATAAACCTTGCCACCCTGTCTTTTTTCGTGCGGAAGCCGGCACGCACCTTGCCCCGATGCCATCCCGAATGCCCTGTGACAATGGATTGCGCCAGCCGTCCTCCTGCCTCCCTTCCCCGCAACCCGCTTATCACCCTTCCCCGCTGCCATTCGCTACCCTTCCCCGCTGCCCACCCCCGCCACACACCCAACCCGAAATTCGCAGAGCATGTCAATGTGCCCCTGGGGACGTTGGAATGCCTATTTCGATGCTCTGCCAGCCCAAATCGCCGGGCGGAGCATTGCGATGTGCCATTGATGGCCACGCAAAGGTTTTTGCGATGCTCCGCGAATTTCGGGTTGGGCCCATGGAGGGCAGAAAACTACGAGTTGGGCCCATGGAAAGGTAGACAGGCTCGGGTTGGGTCTATGGGACAGGCTCGAGCTGGACCTAGATCAGGTCTTTGACTTCATCATACACCAGGCCGCACAGGCGGACGATCTGTTTGATGGAACTATTGTAGCGGCCGCGAAGCGTGCGGGCCAGCCGAAACCGCTGGGCCGTATTGAGCCCTTTGACACTTTTGGCTCCGAACAGCTCCAGGCAGACTTCGTTTTTGTGCTGGCGCATTTCCTGCATGGGAATGGACAACAAGGAAATCGAACCGCCGCGGGAGTCCACGTCCTCCTCCCGGGTAATGGACAGAAAGTAATTGAAACCCTTGCAGGTCTTGAAGATTCGCTCCACGATTTCGTAAGCCACATACTCGCCGGGAAAGACGAGTGCCCCGACCATTCGGGGGCCATGGGAGGCCATCGCATCCTTCCGGGTGCGCAGGGCTTGCCGGTGCTGGACGATGCCCATCGGGCCTGCTGCTACCATAGTGTCCATCCATCGCGGCGAGCTCCAGTGACCGGGCCTCTTGAAATAGAGCGGACCGCTGGACCAGGGATAGTCGAGCGCGTTGAACATGATGCCGCCCACTGGAGCGTTCTTCACGGTGTAGCAAATGACGGTCTTCAGGTAAAAGTCGTCTTCCACCGGCTGGTGCCGGATGGGGACCCCGTCCAGCTTGTTGCTCTCGTGATGCGTGATGGAAATATACCACGAGGTCTGGCGGACATATTCGTGCATGAACCGGTTGCACTCCTCGAAGGTCCCATACAGAATGAAGTGCAAATGCGTGTCCATCAAGGAGAAAGCCAGGATGACCACGTTGTGGCCTTGCACGACGACGAAGACACGGTTCATCCCCGCGATGAAGTCCTCGTCGTTTTCGAACATGGCATCGACAGCATTCCCGTCCGTGGAGAAATGCCAGCAGTTCTTGATTCTGATTTTCTGTCCCTTGACGAACGGGACGTTGAGCCCGAGATCGGCTTCGATCTGCGCGAGCAGTTTTTGGTCCAACTTCATCTTCGTATCCGGCGCCGCTGATGGCTGCTCTTCCGCAAAGATAGGTCAAACCCTGTTCTTTTGCAACCTATCCGGGTCGAACCTTGTCACGTTCTGGCTTTTTTCGGTAAAGGACCCTCAACCCGAAATTCGCAGAGCATATCAATGATCCCCTGAAGCCCCTGTACGACCAATTCCGATGCTCTGCCAGCCCAAATTGTCGGGCGGAGCATCGCGATGTGCCATAGGAGCATGTGGGAAGGGTGCAGCGATGCTCCGCGAATTTCGGGATGGGCGAGGGACGTGATTGCCGGGCGGTGGGGTATGCGGCTACTGGTGGCGGGGGAGCGTGACGGCGGGCAGGTGGGCGGGTTTGTCGCTCGGAGTTTTGCAGATAAAAGGGGAATTCGTTATATTTGCACTGGTTATAGTTTAGATTGTATTCGAAGAATGAAAGGTAAACGATTGCTGCTCGGTGACGAGGCGATTGCCTTGGGCGCCCTGCATGCCGGCCTCTCCGGCGTGTACGCCTATCCCGGAACGCCCAGTACCGAAATCACGGAATTCATTCAGGGAGACGCCCTTGCGCGGGAGCGTGGGGTGCGGAGCCGTTGGTGCACGAATGAGAAAACGGCCATGGAGGCGGCCCTGGGCATGTCCTATGCCGGAAAGCGCGCCCTCGTGTGCATGAAACATGTGGGCATGAACGTCTGTGCCGATGCCTTCGTGAACGCCGGCATTACCGGCGTGAAAGGCGGCCTCGTGGTGGTCGCGGCGGACGATCCGTCCATGCATTCCTCCCAGAACGAACAGGACTCCCGCTTTTACGGGAAGTTCGCCCTCATCCCGATTCTGGAACCTTCTGACCAACAGGAATGCTACGACCTGATGGCCGATGCCTTCCGCCTGTCGGAGGAAGTCCGGCTTCCGGTGCTCGTGCGGATGGTCACGCGGCTGGCCCATTCCCGGGCGGCCGTGGCGGTCGGGGAGCCCGGCCCGCAGAACGGCCTCGCCCCGGATTCCGAAAGGGGCCGCTGGGTCCTCCTGCCCGGCAACGCCAAGCGGCAGTATGCCGCCCTCGTGGCGAAGCAGGCGGAACTGCAGCAGCGCGCCCAGGATTCCGCGCACAATGTGCTGGAAGAGAGAGGCTCGTCCCTCGGTGTCATCGCCTGCGGCATTGCCTATAACTATGTGCGGGAAGCCCTTCCGAAGGAAGTTTCCGTCCTGAAGGTTTCCCAATACCCGCTTCCGGAAAGCCTGGTCCGTGACCTGGCCGCCGCTTCCGAGGAGATCCTCGTCGTGGAGGACGGTCAGCCCTTCGTGGAGGAACAGGTCCGCGGCCTGCTGGGACCGGAATATCCGGTCTCCGGCCGCCTGAACGGTCGCCTGCCCCGCACGGGCGAGCTCACTCCGGACAACGTCGCGGTTGCCCTCGGCGCGCCTGCCGGCGCCGTCCACGCTCCCGCCCACAGCCTCGCCCCGCGTCCCCCGCAGCTGTGCCAGGGATGCGGCCATCGCGATGTCTATACCGCACTGAACCAGGTGCTGGCGGACTATCCCACGGCCCGCGTGTTCGGCGACATCGGCTGCTACACGCTGGGTGCCCTGCCGCCGTTCCGCGCCATCGACTCCTGCGTGGACATGGGCGCTTCCATCACGATGGCGAAAGGCGCCGCGGACGCGGGCGTCCATCCCGCCGTCGCGGTGATCGGCGACTCCACCTTCACGCATTCCGGCATGACCAGCCTCCTGGATGCCGTCAATGACAATGCGGCCATCACCGTCATCCTGTCGGACAACCTCACTACGGCGATGACCGGCGGGCAGGACTCCGCGGGCACGCACAAGTTCGAGGCCATCTGCCTCGCCCTGGGCGTGGAGCGCGAGCACCTGCACGTGGTCGTCCCGATACCAGGGCGTTTCCGTCATCATCCCGCAGCGCGAGTGCATGCAGACGCTCGCCCGCAAGAACCGTCAAAAGAAAGCTGCGCAATGAAAACCGATATCAAATTAGCCGGCGTGGGCGGACAGGGGATCCTGTCCATCGCCACGGTCATCGGCGAGGCCGCCACGAACGCCGGCCTGTACCTCAAGCAGGCGGAAGTCCATGGGATGAGCCAGCGGGGCGGGGACGTGCAGAGCGACCTCCGCCTGTCCACGGACCCCATCCACAGTGACCTGATTCCCCAGGGCGGCGCCGACCTGATCCTCTCGATGGAGCCCATGGAAGCGCTCCGCTATCTGCCGTATCTGGCACCGGAAGGGACGGTCGTAACCTCCTCCCGGCCTTTCGTGAACATTCCGGACTATCCCAGTGAAATCGCCCTGCAGGAAGAGCTGGACGCCCTTCCGCGGATGACCAAGATGGACATCGACGCGGTCGCGAAGGAGCTCATGGCCCCCCGGAGCGCGAACATGGTGCTCCTCGGGATGGCCGCCCGCCATCTCGCCATCCTCTCGCCGGACGACCTCCGGACGGCCATCCGCACGGTATTCGGCCGCAAGGGAGAGAAAGTCGTGGAAGACAACCTGAAAGCATTTGACGCCGGTTATGAAGGTCTTTAGTGAAGAACTGGTCGAAGAGGCGCGGGTAGCTTCCCGCGTCGCTGACCTCTCGCAGGCCACCATCGGTGAAGTCCTGCTCGTGGCCCAGTATCTGGAGCGGAAGACAGGCATCCCCTTCATCCGCATGGACCAGGGATCCCCGGGCCTGCCGGCCAACCGCTATGGCGTGGAGGCCGAGAAAGAGGCCCTGGAGCGGGGCGTAGGCTCCCAGTATCCGCCGGCGGACGGCGTGCCGGAATTGAAGAAGGCGGCATCCCGCTTCATCAAGGCGTTCATCGACATCGACATCAACCCGCTCGGCTGCATCCCTACGACGGGATCCGTGGCCGGCTCCTTCGGCGCGTTCATCGCCTGCACCCAGCGCATCCCGGGGAAGGACAAGGTCCTGTTCATCGACCCGGGCTTCCCGATCCAGAAATCCCAGCTCCGGGTGCTCGGCATCGGCTGGCGCGAATTCGACATCTATCCCTACCGCGGGGAAGGGCTCCGGGCGAAACTGGAGGAAGAGCTCGCGGCCGGCGACATCGCCGCCATCGTCTATTCCAACCCCAACAACCCGGCCTGGATCTGCCTGGAGGAGAGCGAATTGCAAGTGATCGGCGAACTGGCGACGAAGTACGACGCCATCGTCATGGAGGACCTGGCCTACTTCTGCATGGACTATCGTCGGGAACTGGGGAAACCCTTCGTGCCGCCCTTCGTCCCGTCGGTCGCCCGCTATACGGACAATTATATCCTGATGCTGTCCTCGTCCAAGATCTTCAGCTATGCGGGACAGCGGATGGCGCTCATCGGCATCGGCGACAATCTGTTCACGCGGCATTATCCCGCCCTGGCGGAGCGTTATCATGACGCCGGCATCTTCGGCCAGACGCTCACGGCCTCCATCCTCTATATGATTACCAGCGGCTGCACCGCTTCCACGCAGTACGCCTATGCGCGCATGCTGGAGCTTTCCTGCGACGGCGTGATCGATTTCGTGGAGGATACGCGGGAATATGAGCGCCGCGCGGCCAGGATGAAGGACATCTTCTGCCGGAACGGCTTCCACGTGGTCTATGACCGCGATGTGACGCGGCCGGTGGGGGACGGTTTCTTCTTCACCCTCGGCTACGAGGGATTGACGGGCGGGGAACTGCTCCGCGAGCTCCTTTATTACGGCGTGAGCTGCATCTCCCTGTCCACGACCGGAAGCCTGCAGAACGGTGTCCGGGGCTGCACGAGCCGCATGCGCGACGAATTATACCCCGTCCTGGAAGAACGCATGAAGGCGTTCCATGAGGACCATTGACGGAATAAACGAACGTAACAAATATGATCTGGAATCCCAATAAAGAATGCATGAGCCGCGACGAGATGTCCGCGCTCCAGGGAAAACGTCTCCACAAGATCGTGGAGTACGTGTACCACAACGTCCCCTTCTACCGCCACAAGCTCCAGGAACGGGACCTGACCCCGGATGACATCCGCACCATCGAGGACATCGTGAAACTCCCCTACACGACCAAGAAGGACCTGCGGGACAACTATCCTTTCGGCCTGCAGGCTGCTCCCCAGAGCGAAATCATCCGCATCCACGCCTCCTCCGGCACGACGGGCAACCCCACCATCGTGGGATACACCCGCAAGGACATCGGCGTGTGGAGCGAGTGCATGGCCCGCTGCCTGACCGCCTTCGGGGTCGGCCGCGACGACATTTTCTCCGTCGCCTACGGCTACGGCCTGTTCACCGGCGGCCTGGGCGCGCATAACGGCGTGGAGATGGTCGGCGCTTCCGTGGTCCCGGCTTCCACCGGCAATACGGAGAAGCACGCGAGGCTGATCCGCGACCTGGGCATCACCGGCATCGCCTGCACTCCGTCCTATGCCCTTTACCTGGCGGAGACGATGGAACAGATGGGCATTACCAAGGACCAGATCAAACTCCGGGTGGGCGCTTTCGGCGCCGAGCCCTGGACGGAGAAAATGCGCGAGGAGATCGAGGAGCGCCTGGGCCTGAAGGGCTTCAATATCTACGGCCTCAGCGAGGTGATGGGCCCGAGCGTCAGCTATGAATGCCCGGCGCAGCACGGTTCCCACATCAACGAGGACCACTTCTATCCCGAAATCATCAATCCGGTCACCCTGGAGCCGCTGCCGAAGGGCCAGTCCGGCGAACTGGTATTCACGACCCTTACCAAGGAGGGCATGCCGGTCATCCGTTACCGGACGCGCGACCTGTGCTCCCTGATGCCGGGAGAGTGCGAATGCGGCCGCACCAGCGTGCGGATGACCCCGATCACCGGCCGTTCCGACGACATGCTCATCATCCGTGGTATCAACGTGTTCCCGTCTCAGGTGGAGAGCGTCGTCCTGAGCATGAAGGAGTTCGCCCCGCGCTACCTCCTCGTCGTGGACCGCATCAACAATCTGGATACCCTGGAGGTGCAGGTCGAGCTCCGGCAGGAGTACTTCACCGCCACCTTCGACACCCCGGCCGCCATCGACGAGCTCAAGAAGAAGCTCCGCGACAAGCTCCGCAGCGTGCTCTCCATCAACGCCCAGGTCCAGCTCAAGGCCCCGAACGCCATCGAGCGCAGCCAGGGCAAGAGCATCCGCGTCATCGACAACCGCAAATTGAAATAATACACTGAACCATGACCCTCAATCAGCTTTCCATTTTCCTCGAGAACCGCGCCGGAACCCTGACGAAGGTTCTTGACATCTTCAAGGAGGCCGGTCTCCACATCATCGCCTCCTCCATCGCCGACACGGCCCAGTACGGCCTGGTCCGGATCATCTGCTCGGAGCCGCAGCGCGCCTATCTCGAACTTGAGCGCAACGGGGTGGCGGTGGCCATGTCCGACGTGTTCGCCATCGAACTGGACGAGCGTCCCGGCCAGATTGCGGAAATCGTCCGCGGCCTGAGCGAGGCTGAGATCGGCATCGTGTACATGTATTCCTTCTTCATCCACGGGAAGGGGCTCCTCTTCATCCGGACCGACAAGACGGAAGAAGCGCGGGAAGTGATCCAGCGCTCCTCCTTGCGTTGCGTCCCGGAAAAGGAACTTCCCGAGTGGGTGGTGAAGTAAACCCTATTTCCGGTATTTTGCGGTCCGGGCGTCATCGATGACCCCGGACCAGTTAAGTCCGTAGGCAAAGTCCCAGGCATTCCCGTCGGCGTCCACAAGGGTACGCATGTCGTGCGGGACGTCCTCCTTTTGCTCTTCCACCGCGCGCATGTCGGCCGGGAACTGCATGGGCAGGAGGCCGGAGGGCTCGGCGGCGCCGGACACGAGGTCCAGCACGGCCTGGTTCTGCACGCCGAAGGCGATGAGGACGGCGTCGGCATAGGGCTCGAGCTCGGAAAGGACCACCGGGCGGGTGGCGCGCACGACGACGACGACAGGCTTGTCGCCCATCTGCTTCTTCGTCAGCATCACCAGATCCAGGTCCTTCTCGTTATAGGTCGTAACGGTCTTGCCCTTGTAGGAACGGTTCGTGAAATCCTCCTTCGGGTCGCCGCCGGCGATGGATTCCTTCCGGGCATATTCCGCCTTGTAGGGCCGATACTGGAGGCTGATGGGCACGTAGCCGTTGCCGCCCTTCTTGCGGTCGTTCACGTCATAGCCGCTGCCCGCCTTCGGCTCCTCGATGACCACGAGAGCGAAATCGGCCTCCTCGGGCTCCACGGCCCAGTCGAAGTATTTCTCCACGAGCGCCTTGTCGACGGGATAGTCCCAGTGTCCGGGCGCGCCCATCGACAGTCCGAACATCCCGGGCATCTGCGGGAAGTAGCGCTCCGGGACGAAGACCTTCTTTTTCCCGTCATTCCCGGCTTGACCGGGAATCTCGGGCAGGGCCTTCCCGTGGTTCTTCACCATCACCACCGACTTCAGCTGCGCCTCGTAACCGGCCTGCATGAACTCGGGGTTGCCGACGATCTCCGCGGAGGCGGCGGGCTCCACGTACGGGTTCTCGAAGAGGCCCGTGCGGAAGGAGTTCAGCAGCAGGCGCACGGCCGAGGCCTCGAAGCGGGCGCGGGCCGATTCCTCGCCGAACTGCTTGACCCACATCTGGTAGGCCTTCAGGACGGGACCCTTGTCGTTGTTGCCGCCGAACTGGTCCACGCCGGCCTTGATGACCTCGAAGTGGCGCTCCGCCACGGAGAGGCCCTCGACGCCCCAGCACTTGCCGTCGAAGGATTCGATGGCGCGGTTGTCGTTCGTCACGCCCCAGTCGGTGCATACGACGCCGTCATAGCCGTATTTCTCGCGGAGCAGGTCCGTGATGATGTACTTGCTGAAGTTGTTGCCCACGTTGTCTCCAGACGGGTCGATGCCGTAGGAGATGGTGTAATAGGGCATCACGGCGGTGGCTTTGCCCGTGCCGCCGTCCAGTTTGAACGCGCCCTCGGTAAAGGCTTTCAGATGCGTTTCGAAGGCGCCGCCGGGGTACACGGCGAACTTGCCGTAGTTGAAGTGCGCGTCGCGGCCGGCTTCCTCCGGACCGCCGGAGGGCCAGTGCTTGACCATCGCGTTGACGCTCTTCAGGCCCCAGCCGTCCTTCGCGCCCGGGGTGGTCTGGAATCCGTCCACATAGGCGCGGGCCATGTCGGTATCCAGGTCCGGATCCTCGCCGAACGTGCCGTTGAAGCGGCTCCAGCGGGGTTCGGTGGCGAGGTCGATCTGCGGGCTCAGCGCCGTGGCGATGCCCAGCGCGCGGTATTCCTCGGAAGCGATCTGGCCGAACTTTCCGACGAGGGCGGGGTCGAAGGTGGCGGCGAGTCCCAGGGGCGTGGGCCAGAGGGAAATCTTGCCGCCGGAGCCCAGGTTGAACTCGGCCGTCGCCGCGGTCTCGTTGCGCGGGTCGGAGGAGTTGTTGGCCGGGATGCCGTGGCCGAGCGCCTCCACGAAGGCCTGCACGTTGTTGTTCCAGCGGGCCGCCGTTTCGGGACTCTCCACGGTGGTCACGAGGACCGCCCGCAGGTTGTCTTCCTCCAGGAACTTCTTCTGCGGGTCGGTGATTTCGGGCCCGCGGACGGCCTGATGGCCGCTGTACAGCATCAAACCGGCGATTTCCTCGATGGAAAGCTGCGCGGCGAGGTCCTTGGCGCGGGCCTCGGCCGGAAGCCGCCAGTCCTCATACGGGTCCAGGACGCCGTTGCGGTTCAGGTCCTTGAAGGCAAAGCGGTCCACGGTGAGGAGGGGAGCGCTGGTATAGCCCAGCGTGGCGCCCCCCTTCTGGGTGACGCGCTGGAAACCGTCGGCGGGGGCCTCCTTCCACTTGGGGCCGCAGGCCGCGAGCAGCAAGGCGCAGGCGGCCGTCAGGGCAATTCGGATTCTCATCGTTATTCGAAGTTAACTTGGATCGTGTAGGGAACGCCGTTCAGGACGTCCGTGCGGCCGGAATACTCCACGCCGTACTTGCCCATGGTGGAAGTGACCGTGGTGGCGCAGAAGACCGAGATGAAGTACTTGCCGGGCTTCGGGTCCTTGATTTCCAGGGACTTGTCCACGTTCGCCCCCACAAAGCCCCAGGTGGCATCCTCGCGGTAGGCGAAGCCGTTCCGGGATGCGAAGAGGTGGAGGTCGAAATCGTCCTTGTTCACGAAACCTTTCAGGCTGATGGTCATCGTCTTGACGCCTTTGGGCACGTCGATGGCGAAGTGATGGTACTGGCGGTCGCCGACGGGGGCGAACTCGGGTTTGGTGCGGTCATCCATCGAGCGGGGCTCGCCGGGCTGGAGGACGGCCTTCAGGGCCGGCTCTCCGTTGCCGGCGAGGGCGTAGCGCACCATCGAGGCCATGAG
The DNA here is from genome assembly GCA_900318015.1 of uncultured Bacteroidales bacterium. Taxonomy (GTDB): domain Bacteria; phylum Bacteroidota; class Bacteroidia; order Bacteroidales; family UBA932; genus Cryptobacteroides. Next base: position 94,371 of record ONJB01000012.1, read on the forward strand.
CGCGAGGTTCTCCGCGTCATAGGCCCCTTCCGGGTGCGAGCCGCACAGGAGGACGCGGCCCATGGCGGGCGATCCCTTCCAGGCCCAGATGACCGGGAGGCCGTCGATGTCCCGCTCCAGCTGGCGGCCCTTCGTGCTGAAGGTCGCGAGGATTTCCGTCCCGGCCGGGGCCGTTTCCATGTAGGCGAAACAGCCGCCGTTGTGGCGGACGCTGTCGATATGCATCCGGTTGTCGAAGTCGAAATACTCGGTCAGCGGACCGTTCGGGACGATGTCCACGGCCGTGTAGGATTTCTCCAGCTTGGTGCCCGTCACGTTGCCGGGCCACAGGCCCATATAGATGTCAGTATAACTGAATTTTCCGTCCGGGGCGCGGGAGCCTTTGCTGGCGATGAAGGCGCCGGCGCAGGAACCGACATAGCTGCCGCCGGCGGCGACGAAGTCACGCATGTGCTGCCGGCCCTCTTCGCCCAGCGTGCGGGCGTGGTTGGCGGCCTTGCCGCCGTTCATGTATATCATCCGGAAGCGCGGCGCTCCATCGGGGTAGAGGAGGATGCCGTTTTCGTCCATCGGCGAGCCCACGATCAGTTCCCGTTGCCGCAGGGTGTCCGTCCGGGTGAAGTGCTGGGGCGGGGAGGACGCGTGCTTGGTGGAGACGAAGGCTTCCATGGTCAGTCCCAGCAGGTCGGTCACGGGGAGGTCCGTCCGGGAGTTGAGCATGATGCCGCTGTCCATGAAGATGTCCTTGTAGTAGCCTCGGGTGTTGTCCTGGGCGCTTGCAGCAAGGCAAAGTGTCGTTGCGAAAGCGATGAAGAGAAGCTTTTTCATGTGGTTGTGGCTTGGTCTTTCCTACAAATATACGATTTTCGGGCTTTTTTTCGACGGATTCTTTCCCGCTTCGGGCAAAAATCCGTATATTCGTGAGGTATGGCACTGCAATTGGACCTGTTTCAAAGCGCGGGCGTGGGCGTGGGCGCCCTGCTCCTGGGGATGCTGTTCACGCGGCATATCCCTTTCCTGAAGCGGTTCTGCATCCCTGCGCCGGTCTCCGGCGGTCTTCTCGTCTCCCTTCTGATGCTCCTCCTGTACGCCCTGGGCGTGGAATGCACGTTTGACGGTTCCGTCAAGGACCTGTGCATGATGCTGTTCTTCACGTCCGTAGGCTTCCAGTCGGATATGAAAGCGCTCAAGCAGGGCGGGAAGCCGCTGCTCGTGATGATCGGCCTCGTGGCCGTGCTCATCGCGGCGCAGAACCTGATCTCCGTGGGCATCGCCCGCGGGTTGGGGCTGTCGCCGCTGTTCGGCATGGCCGCCGGGTCCATCCCGATGAGCGGCGGCCACGGCACCTCCGGCGGCTTCTCGCCGCTCCTGGAGGAGCTGGGCCTCACCGGCGCGTCCTCCATCACGATGGCGGCCGCAACCTTCGGCCTGGTGGCCGGCTCGCTGCTGGGCGGCCCGCTGGGCGAATCGCTCATCCGCCGGCACCACCTCGCGGAGCCGTCGGGCCAGACCAGCGTGATGACGGGCATCGAGGCCACGGAAGCCGCCCCCGCAGCGCGGGAAAAGGGCTCCCTTTCCGAGGAGTCCGCCTTCCGCGAAATGCTGATCGCGGCCTGCGAACTCTTCATCGCAATGGCCCTGGGAACGGGGGTCAGCAAGCTGTTGGCATCGACCGGAATCACGTTCCCGACCTATTTCGGATCCCTCATCGCCGCCTGCCTGATGCGGAATCTGCTGGGCCTGTCACCGCGGATCGCGTCGCGCATGTGCCTCGGGCGCATCGTTTCCATCGGCGATATCTGCCTGCAGCTGTTCCTGGGTATGGCCATGGCCAGCCTGCGGCTGTGGGAACTGGCCTCCCTGGCCCTACCGCTATGCCTCATCCTGGTGGCGCAGGTGACCTTCATGGCCCTGTACGGCGCCTTCGTCGCCTTCCCGCTGCTGGGTAAGAGCTACGACGGCGCGGTCCTCGTGAGTGGCCTCTGCGGCTTCGGCCTTGGCGCCACGCCCAACGCCATGGCGAACATGTCCGCCGTCTGCTACAAGTACCGCTATACGGTGAATCCCTTCATCATCGTCCCCATCATCGGCGCCATGTTCGTGGACCTCATCAACACGGGCATCATCACCCTGTTCCTGAATCTGATCTAGCTTCCCGGAGGTGCACCTCAGTGAAGCTTGACGATTGTCTGTCAGTCGTTCTCGTCCAGCTGGAAGATGCTGTCGACGGGCTTCTGGAAGTGGCGGGCGATCTTGAGGGCGAGGACGGTGGAGGGAACGTATTTGCCCGATTCGATGGAGTTGATGGTGTTGCGGCTGACGCCGATGGCATCGGCCAGCTGCTGCTGGGTGATGTCGACGATCGCCCTTTCTACGCGCACGGAATTCTTCATAGGGCCTCCTCCTTCCTGGAGCGCCAGAGCATCCATTTGAAAACGAGGTAGTACAGTCCGGCCGTCGTGAAGGGGATCAGGTCGAAGAACATCTGCATCGTCCTGTAAACGATTCCCCACCACGATTCCCCGTGGCCGAAGCGGAATCCATGGTCCAGCGCGCCGAAAAGCCAGAATCCCAGGAAGAGGAGGAAATTGACATAGGCCGATATGCCGATGGCCCTAAGGCGATACTGCGAAACCATCTCGTCCTCGACCTTCTCCTTGGACAGGCAGATCAGGAAGGCCGATGCAATGATCACGAGATAGCAGACCATGGTGATAAACCGGCTGTTTCCATTGACCGCCGCGAACACCGGCGTCTCGCGGAAAAAGTAGTAGAGAATCTCGTAGAACCCCACCACCAGGGGAATCAGAAGCAGGAGCCACCAGCCAACCCTGTGGCAGGCATGCGGCATCAGGATACTTTTCTTTTGCATGACGTTCGTTTCAATGTTTCTGCCACAAAGGTAAGTAAATTTTTCAAAATGCCAAATAAACTTGGCAAAAAGAATGGTCAATTTGGCGAATTGTTGCCTTCTGCTCTTGCCGTGCCGAATAACCAGATTGCGCAGAGCAACTTATATCAACCCGAAATTCGCAGAGCATCCGCATGCGCCCCTGACGCCTCTGGGAGGTACATCCCGATGCTTTGCCCGCCAAAATTGTCGCGCGGAGCATCTCAATGTGCCACCTAGGCCCCTGCAACGGGGGTGGCGATGCTTCGCGATTTTCGGGTTGAGGATAGGGGTGGTTTCTAGTGGGGGTCCATGTGCGGCTGTTTGGCGGAATGGCGCTGAGGGGGGACGGTCGCAAAACAAGAAACGGAGTCTAGCCAAATGGCTAAACTCCGTTTCTGCGGTGCGGACGAGGCTCGAAAATCAACTAGAACACCCTTTGCAAACCCTTGCAGGAATGCTTTCGATTGCGTATCTTTGCGGGTGAGGTTACTCAATATTGTACAAAATTGGGGCATTATTGGGGCACGATTTAACAAGGAGACGCTATGAAGATCAAGAGAAATGTCGCTTTCAAACTGCGGGCTTATGGGAAGGACAAGAGTCTTTTCCAAATCCGACTCCGCGCTACATTCAACGGGCAGAGGATCGATTTCAAGACTGGTTGTCAGCTCAATGACAAGTCTGCTTGGGATGAAGGCAACCAACTGGTAAAAGATGGTTATAAGGGGCCAAAGGGCGAGACAGCCCTTTCCATCAATACGGAGCTTCGCAATATCAAGGACCAGATGGAGTCTTCTTTCCTGTTTTATGAGGCGACGGATAAGATTCCGTCGGTCAGTGAACTGCAAAAAACCTACGAAGACCGTTTGCAGGGAACGATTCCGAAGCGTCCTGATCCCGAGCCAAAGAAGGAACGTAAACCCAGTAATCCTGACTTCTTTGCGACCTTTGAAAAGTTCGTGAAGGAGGGTGGTGAGAAAAACGCATGGACGGAAGGCACATTTGAAAAGTGGGCTTCATTGAAACGTGACTTGCAGGCGTTCAAAAGCAATATCAAATTCTCTGATCTGACAGAACCGACGTTAACAGAATTCGTTGCTTATTTGCGAGACAACAAAACCCTCCGGACACCCCGAAAGAAGAAAGGCGATAGGGAAAAGTATGACCACGATGACATCACCGGCTTGAAGAATGCCACCATCGAGAAAAAACTTAGATACCTTCGCTGGTATTTGAACTGGGCGACCGAACGGGGGTACAATACCAACCTTACATATAAGACCTTCAAACCGACCTTGAAGATGACTCAAAAGAAGGTCATCTACCTTACCAAGGAGGAAATGACACGTATCCGTAAACTGGAGTTGCCCGGAGATTTGGCGTATCTGGACCCTATTCGGGACATCTTTCTCTTTTGCTGCTTCTCTGGTCTCAGGCACTCTGATGTCAACAACCTTCGTCGGAGTGATGTCAAAGGAGACCATATTGAGATTACTACCGTCAAAACGGCGGATAGTATCTCCATTGAGTTGAACGATATTACTAAGGCCATCCTCGATAAGTACAAAGATATCCCTTTCAAGGACAACAAGGCCTTACCCAACTACACCAATCAGGCGATGAATCGGGACCTCAAGGAACTGTGCAAATTGGCCGAAATCAATGATCCGATTCGCATCACATCCTACAAAGGCAATGTCCGTATTGACGAGATCCACCCCAAATGGGAACTGGTGGGAACCCATACCGGCCGACGCTCCTTCGTTGTCAATGCCCTATCGCTCGGTATCCCGCCCAATGTAGTAATGAAATGGACCGGCCACTCTGATTATAAGGCTATGAAACCTTACATCGACATCGTGGACTCCATCAAGGCCAGCTCGATGACTAAGTTCAACGGGTTAATCTAATCGTTTTCGTAATAACTAAGAAATAGTTGTAAATTTGGTTGAAAAACAGAGCCCATGAGCCAGACAGACATAAGCATCAGTTTCCCTTCCGGATTGTTTAATGACATCTGCCAGATAATCGAAGAGGCGCGGCAGCGGGTTGCCATCAGCGTGAACAGTGAACTCACTCTGATGTACTGGCATATCGGCGAACGCGTCAATCGCGATATCCTTCATGATAAGAGGGCCGAGTACGGCAAAGCAATAGTGTCAACGCTGTCCGCACAATTGATGGATCTTTACGGCAAGGACTTCAATACCCGCAATCTCCGTCGCATGATGCAGTTCGCCCGGGAATTTGCCGATCTCCAGATTGTGTCAACACTGTCGACACAATTGCCGTGGTCAGCATTCTTAGAGGTCCTGCCGTTGGAAGATGCCCTGGCCCGCGAGTTTTATGTGACAATGGCAGCCAATGAACGATGGAGCGTCCGCACGTTGCGGGACCAGATGGACGGAATGCTTTATGAGCGTACCCTTATCAGTCGGAAACCAGAGGAAGCCATACGCTCAGAACTGTCTACCGTCAGACAAGGCGGCTCTATTTCTCCGGAATTGGTATTCAAGAGTCCCTACTTCCTGGATTTCACCGGCCTCAAGGGGTATTACAGTGAAAAAGACTTAGAGGATATGATTATCAGCGGCATGCAGCAGTTTCTAATGGAATTGGGCAGCGGTTTTTCTTTCGTGGACAGGCAAAAGCGCATGATTATCGACGGTGAAGATTTCTACTTGGATTTGCTCTTCTACCATCGGAAATTGCATCGGCTCGTAGCCATAGATCTAAAGAAAACGAAATTCAAAGCTGCCTATAAAGGCCAGATGGAACTCTATCTCCGCTGGTTGGATAAATACGAACGCCAACCAGGAGAAGAAAGTCCCCTCGGTCTCCTCCTCTGCGCTGCAGGAAACGACGAGCAGATCCAGCTCCTCCAACTAGGTGACGCAGGTATCCAAGTCTCCCAGTACTACACTGAGTTGCCTGACAAAGGCCTTCTGAAGGCCCAACTCCAGAAGCAAATTGCACAGGCGAAGCTCCGCTTGGAGAATAAGAAAGAATAATGTCAGATTTCTGGCAGATTTACTGAGAATCTCTTCCGCTTCCGGAAGGGATTTTTGTTTAACTGCATCTGCTCTTTTTGGATGCCCTTCAGATTCTGAGTACCATTTTTTGAGCAAAAGTATACTCGAAACCTCTTTTTTTGAGGAAAAATCGCAAAAGGGCGCTTGGAGAAGCCTAGAAGATAGACCTAATCCATAACTTGAGCCTGGGAAGTGACCCATAATTCCCAGGTTTTCGGTCGATTTTTCTTCCGAGGTTGGCAGAATCACACAAAAACATGCCGGTCAGAAAGAGAATGAAACCAAAGTTGATTAACACAAAACTTCAAGTATATGGAAACAAAAAACAAGATTGAAGGACTCCTTGAAAAGCCCCTTTGGCAGATGACCGGAGAGGAATACTGCCAGCTCACTCATTACGCCCTCTCCCTTACCCCGAACGCTGGATCTTCCCAGGCTCCAATCGGGCAGAAAGCATTAGGAATTCATGCCTTGGCCGTTGAACTCGGCTGTTCTGATTCCACGGTTTATGGGCTCATGCGCACACCACGTGAGGAGGATGGATCCTTCGAAGGTGGTGGAGTCCTCAAGGATGCGATAGTTTCCCGTATCGGGCGACGGATCGTATTCGATGTCGACAAGGCGCGTGAACTTGCCAAGCGAAGCCA
>ONJB01000041.1 GCA_900318015.1 uncultured Bacteroidales bacterium
CTTGAGGGCCTTGCCCATGCCGGGGATCATCCCCGCCAGGTCCTTGATGTTGCCCATCTTCTTGATCTGCTGGATCTGCTGGTAGAAGTCCCAGAGGGTGTACTGGTCCCGGGCCATCTTCTTGCGAAGCTCCCGGGCCTGCTTCTCGTCGAACTGCTCCTGCGCCTTCTCCACGAGGGAGACGACATCGCCCATGCCCAGGATGCGGTCCGCGATACGGGCCGGATGGAACACGTCCAGCGCCTCCATCTTCTCGCCGGAGGAGACGAACTTGATGGGTTTGCCCACGACGGCCTTGATGGACAGGGCCGCACCGCCGCGGGTGTCGCCGTCCATCTTGGTGAGGACGACGCCGTCGAAGTCCAGGCGGTCATTGAAGGCCTTCGCCGTCTCCACGGCGTCCTGGCCGGTCATGGCGTCCACGACGAACAGCGTCTCGGTAGGCTGGATGGCCTGGTGCAGGGCGGAGATTTCGTCCATCAGCTGCTGGTCCACGGCCAGGCGGCCGGCGGTATCCACGATCACCACGCTGTAGCCTTCGGCCTTCGCCTTCGCGATGGCGGCCTTGGCGATCTTGATCGGATCCTTCTCGCCGTCCTCAGTGTACACCGGCACGCCGATGCCCTCGCCCAGCACTTTCAACTGCTCGATGGCGGCGGGGCGGAAAGTGTCGCAGGCCGCGAGGAGCACCTTCATGCCCTTCTTGGACTTGACATGAAGGGCCAGCTTGCCGGAGAACGTGGTCTTACCGGAACCGTTCAGACCCGCGACCAGCACGATGCCGGGATTCCCCTTCACGTTGATATCCTGCGCCTCCGAGCCCATGAACTCCGCGAGCTCGTCGTGCATGATCTTGATCATCATCTGCTGCGGCTTCACCGCCGTCAGCACGTTCGCGCCGATGGCCTTGTCCTTCACGCGGTTGCAGAAGTCCTTCGCCACCTTGTAGCTCACGTCCGCGTCCAGCAGGGCCTTGCGGATGTCCTTGACGGTCTCCGCCACATTGATCTCGGTGATCTTTCCTTCACCCTTCAATATCTTGAAAGACCGCTCCAGTCTCTCGCTCAGATTCTCAAACATAGTCGATTTGGCTTAATCATGCAAAGATAGCCATTTCCCCGAAAACAAAAAAGGCCAGGCGCGGGGCCTGACCTTTAAACCGTTGAAGAAAGGGGCTTACTTCTCCTTCGGGACCATCGCCTTCCAGACGCAGGCGCTCAGGGCACCGCCCACGAGCGGAGCGCAGATGAACACCCACACATCCTTCAGCGCATCGCCGCCGGCGAAGAGGGCCGGGCCGATGGAACGGGCCGGGTTCACGGAGGTGCCGGTGAGGTTGATGCACATGAGGTGGATGAGGATCAGGGAGAGACCGATCGCGAGACCGGCCGGCTTGCCGGCGCCGTACTTGGCGTCGGTCGTGCCGAGGACCACGAGGACGAAGAGGAAGGTGGCGATCACCTCCACGAGGAACGCGCCGCCCACGCCGCCGGCGTTCGCCACGCCGTTGGAACCGAGGCCGCCGGTCAGGTCGGGAGCCGCCACCACTTTCGTGAGCAGCAGGAGGACGGCACCGGCGAGGATACCGCCGATGACCTGGCCCACCCAGTAGCCACAGGCGTCCTTCCAGCTCATGCGGCCGGAAAGGGCGACACCGAGGGTGATGGCCGGGTTGATGTGGCAGCCGCTGATTTCACCGATGGTGTAAGCCATGGCGACGACAGCGAGACCGAAGGCAATGGCGGTTCCCACCACGCCAGCGGGAGTGCCGCAGCCGAGGAACATCGCCGTTCCGCAGCCCAGGAATGTGAGCACGAATGTGCCGACGCATTCAGCAATGTACTTCTTCATAAACGAAAAGTGTTTTGGTTTAGTGACTCAAATATAGGAATTTTCACCGATAATCAAAAGTTTTTGCTATTTTTGCCCTACGCGGGTCCGGCCGCGGAGAATCGTGCATGGAGACTCTGGTGGGACGCCTCAGGCGCATCTTTTCCTGGAAGAAAAAAGAAGACAAGACGGTGGTTCGACAAGCTTGCCAACCGTCCACTTGGCGCATGGAGCGCCTTGAAAAAGCGTTGGTAGCCTGGCAGGCGCGGAAAGGCTGGCGGGAGCCGGTGCGCACCGTCGGCGAGGCCGCCGAAAGGCTGGGTACCGATACCGGCACCCTGTACGCCTATTTCCGTGAACGCATCGGCCTGGACTTCCGGACCTGGCGCACCCGGCTGCGGCTGGAAGATGCGAAGCGGATGCTCGCTGACAACCCGCATCTGCCTCCGGCCGACGCCGCCCGCCTCTGCGGCTTCTCCAACCGTTCCAACTTCTCCCGACAATTCCTCGCCTATACGGGACAGACACCGGCGGAGTGGCAGAAAAAGGCCGGGATGTCTCACGACAGCCCGGCCGGGGAAAGTGTTTTGCTTAACTAACTAATTGATTTATAACTTGATGCTGGCCAGGCCAGAAGTATGCTTCGATACCTCGCCCGCGACCTTGAGACCAGTGGCGTCGATGTCGCCGGCACCGTTCACAGAGAAGGAGGCGCTCTGGGCATTGCCGGTCACCTTCACGTCGCCGGCACCGTTCACTTCCACCTTCAGGTCCTTCAGCACCGAGATGGAGGTCAGGTTCGCATCGGCCGCGCCGTTGACCTCGAGGGTCAGGGAACTGCACTGGATGCGGTCGAAGTCCAGGTCACTGGCTCCGTTGATCTCGATATCCAGGTCTTCTTCGGAACGGAGGCTGCCCACATTGAAATCGGAGGCGCCGTTCACGACCAGTTTCTTCAGGGCAGGAGCCTGGATGACGAGGTCATACTCCTCGGCGCGGATCTCCCGCTTATCCTTCGTCTCGATGATGAGGGTGGTTCCCTCCACCTTGTAGTCGAGCCATTCGAGGATGTTCTCCTGGGTCCGGACGGTCACTTCATACGCGTCAGACTGGGTGAAACTGACATCGGCGTGGCCGTTGATGACGATCTGGTCGAAGTCCTTGAGGTCGAAGGACTTGCTGACGACCGCACCTTCGCCCTTGATGGGCTTCCGGCTCGCCTTCCGGCCCTCTGAGAAACCGTCCTGGAAGCCCTCGACAAAGTCTCCGGCATCGCCTTGCTTATAATTCTTGTTCACATGGAAGCAGGAAGTGCACAGGAGCACTGCTGCCGCCGCAATCATGATCTTTTTCATATCACTTTATTCATTGAAAATCGATGAATCGAGGCCGAGAAGTTGCATGCGCTGCCTGATGGCCGGGACTTCCTTCTCGATGAAATCCTTGCGCTGGGTGGCCAGCACGGTGTCCCGGGCGTCGTCGGCGACGAAATACCCGATCCCGCGCTTGTTGTAGATGATGCCGTCGGCGGTAAGCTTCTCGTAGGAGCGCATCATCGTGTTCGGGTTCACCCCGATGTCGGCACCGTACTCTCTCACGGAAGGGATGCGGTCTCCCCCCTGGAGCTCTCCGGAGAGGATGCGGTCGGAGATCACATCCACGATCTGGAGATAGATGGGTTTTTCGGTATTGAAGTTCATAGTCTATTAATGCTGAATGGTTTTGATGCGGCGCCAGACACCCCAGCCGAGGCCGACGGTGAGGAGGCAGGAGAGGATGACTCCGGCGTTCATGCAGCCGGTCAACCAACGGGCGACCTGCATGTCATCCATGTTGTTGAAGTCGATGTTCGTGAAAATCCGCGGAACGAAGATGCCGGTCAGGAGGGACAACACGAGCGAGAGGCCGAACAGGATGGCAATCGCGCTCACGAGCTTGTTCTTCTTGAAGCAGATGCCACACAGGAGGAAGTACAGGAAGTTGCAGAATACGCTGACAATGGTCGGGAAAATGAAGCTGGAGGGTGTGAAGACAATCGGAGATTCGGCGCCGAGCTCCGCGAGAACCTCGAGCATTTTGCTGTAAGCGCCCGTGAAACCGGTGAACAGGGCCTGCCCGTAGGTGGGATCCACCAGGGAGAGGAAACCGTCGATGACCATATACACCACGAAGAACAGCAGCGGGATGACGATGCACACCATCAGGAGCATGGACACGAACTTTTCCGCCTTGGAAGCCGGGACCATCAGCCAGTTCGATCCGGCCTTCTTATCGGTCAGATGTCCATAGGTACGGACCATGTAAAGTTCGAGGATGGCGAAAGCGACGAAGAACACCCCCATCCGGGCATAGATGATCGGGGAGGACCAGTGCTGCGTGAACACCAGGCTCGCGAGCACCCAGATGACATAGAAGATGGCGCTGGCGCCGCCGATCATGATGGCGGCCTTGGAGTGGTTGCGCCACGCCTGCTTGAGGTCGTATTTGAAATAGGTCCAGAAGCGCTTGAAGTCGAAGATTTCGTTCATGGCCTTGTTATTTTTCGGAGTTGAACATGGGTTTCACGAGGTCCTTGTGGGCATGGACCGTATTGAAGAAGGCCTCCACATTGACCTTGCTTTCCTCGCCCGTGGTGTTGGGATACACCTGGATGCAGCCGCCGGGGGTCTGCTCGAGGTACAGGGCGCCGGGCTGGATCTCGGTGCCGTAGTCGAAGTACAGCTTCTCGGAGATCTCCTGCATCGACGCGTTCACGAGTACCGCCTGGTTGTCCAGGATGATGATCGGGTCGATGATGTTCTCCAGGTCGCGCACCTGGTGCGTGGAGATGATGAGGGTGGAGTCCTCGGCCGTATAGCGGGTCACGGCCTTGCGGAACTGCGCCTTGGACGGGATGTCCAGGCCGTTCGTGGGCTCGTCCAGATAATAGTATTTCGCGTTGCACGCGAGGGCGAAGGCGATCCAGGTCTTCTTGAGCTGGCCGGCGGACATCGCGTCCATACGCTGGTCGGACTCAACCTCGAGTTCCGCGAGGATGGTCGTGAACTTCTCCAGGTCGAAGTTCGGCCAGAAAACGCCGTGCTCCTTCGCAAAGTCGATGGCCTTGGCGTGCACGGGAGAGACCTCGTCCGGCAGATAGAACTGGTCAGCGAGGAGAGAAGGCTGGCGGTCGAATGGATTGCGACCGTCCACGAGGATGGTACCCGCCTGGGGCTTCTTGAGCCCGCACAGGAGCGTCAGCAGGGTGGTCTTCCCCACCCCGTTCTCGCCGAGGAGTCCGTAGATGTTGCCCTCGGACACCTTCATCGAGATGTTCTTCAGCACCGCCTTGGGGCCGTAACTGAAACCAAGATTGCTAATTTCGATCATATCGTTTGTGTGTATTAGTTTATTAGTACACCGCAAAGGTACAAACAAAAATCATATCTGCAAATTTTTTTTGAAAAAAATGCAAAGAAATAATTTCGTATCTTTGTTTATTGAACTGAAACCGCAGAATATTCACGATGAAAAGACTGATTGCCGCCTTGTTTGCCGCATGCGCACTCGTAGGAAGCGCCCAGGCGCAAGATTACAAGCCCATCCTGGAGAGCGCCCATCCGGAGGCAGACGACGCCGCGTTCGCGAAAGTGCGCGCGCGGATGGACTCCATCCGGCAGTACCGGCCCACGGTGGGCCTGGTCCTGGCCGGTGGCGGCGCCCGCGGCCTCGCGCACCTGGGCGTGATCAAATATATGGAAGAACTGGGCATCCCCGTCGACATTGTCACGGGCACCAGCATGGGCGGCCTCGTGGGCGGCCTGTATGCCCTGGGCTACAAGCACGACCAGCTGGATTCCCTCGTGCGCGCCATCGAATGGCCCATCATGATGTCGGATGACGTTCCCACCGAATACATCGGCTACAAGCTCCGCAAATACCGCGAGACCTACGCGCTCCGCATCCCGCACCACTACGATGACGAGGACCTTGCGGACCGCCTCAAGAACGAGCGGATTGCCGACAAGATGGCGGCGGAGTCCGGCCACAGTTCGGCCGACATGCTCAACGAGTCCATCTCCCGCATGGGCCTCGGCATGCCCGACGGCTTCCTGTACGGCCTGAACGTGCGGAACATGCTCAGCTCCGTGACCGTGGGTTATCAGGACAGCATCAGCTTCGCGGACCTGCCCATCCCCTACGCCTGCGTCGCCACGGACCTGTACGCGATGGCGCCCAAGTACTGGACCTCCGGCAGCATCACCGACGCCCTCCGGTCCACGATGGCCATCCCGTTCTACTTCCGCGCCGTGCGCAAGAACGGCGAGGTGCTCCTGGACGGCGGCATGCGGAACAACTATCCCGTCGATATCGCCAAGGCGATGGGCGCGGACATCATCATCGGCTCGGACATGTCCATCCACCGCGAGCTGAACGAGCTCAACTCCCCCGTCGACTTCCTCCTGCAGACCATCACCCTCCTGGCATCCTCCGCGAACGGTCCCGCCCGCAAGATGCTGGACCTCGGCGTACACCACGAATTGAAGGGCTACACGATGCTGTCCTTTGACGACGCATCCGTGGACGACATCATCGACCAGGGCTACCAGAACGCGATCCAGCAGAAGGAGCTGTTCGAGTCCATCGCGCAGGTCGTCGCCGGGAAGCGTACGCCCCAGGTCGCCAGCCATCCGGCCGCCCTCAACCTCGCCCAGAAGAAGGTCAAGGTGAGTGAGGTCAAGTTCCTCGGCATCAAGGAGCGGGAGCAGCGCTGGATCCTCCACCCCAAGGACTACCCGTCCGACGGGATGTATGACCGGACCATCATCGAACGCCTCCTGAACAGCATCTACGGCACCAACGCCTTCGAATCCGTCACCTACCACCTGGAAGGGTCCGAAGAGCCTTACACCCTCGTCTTCGAATGCCAGAAGGGCCAGACGAACGACCTCGCCGTCGGCCTCCGGGCCGATACCGACGAGACCGTGGCCGTCGCCCTCCACTACGGTCTGGGCACCCGCCGCCTCACCGGCATGCGGATGTCGGCGGACCTCAAGCTGGGCACGAATCCGGCGCTGACCGTGGACTGGGGCACCAAGTCCCGGATCGGCCTCCCCTCCTACGGCATCGTCGGCCGCCTGGGCCTTACGAATGCGACGGTCGGCTGGGCGAACGACACCCACGAGAAGCTCTTCCACGCCGCCGTGGACGGTTACCTGGAAGACTCCCGGCTCCGAAAAGGCTCCCTCCGGGTCGGACTGACGGCCGAAATGAATCCCTACGAGCACCGCCTGGGTTTCACGGACCACGACGACGGCTGGGACTGGCGGAGTTTGTGGCTCTCCGGTTTCGGGACCTTCAAGCACGACACCTTCGACGACGGCTATTTCCCCACGCGGGGCGTCCGTTTCCTGGCCGACGGCCGCTATGTCTTCTACGGGCGGAAGAAGCCGGCTTATTACTGGGATGACAATTGGGAGTATCATCCCGACGAGAACATCGACGACGGCAGCCACGGTGATGCTACGGGCTTCCAGTTCCCGACCCGCGCGGAAGACGGGGAGAGTGAAGGCGGCCCGACCGTTCCCGACGACTGGTTCTCCCGGAGAGACCCGGTCCATCCCTATGTCAGCATCATGGGCAGCTTCGAGGCCGCCTTCACCTTCGGGCAGAACTTTACGGTCCAGCCGATCGTTCACTTCGGCTTCAACTCGCTGGAACGGGAACAGATGAACTTCCGGCACGCCGTGGTCGTAGGCGGTTTCCTGCCGAACCGGTACGCCGAGCGCCAGATTCCCTTCTTCGGCTTCCCCCTGGGTTTCCGGGAGACCGCCAAATTCACCCTCGTGCCGCAGCTGGACCTCCGCTACCGCTTCCTGCGCAAGAATTACGCGACGGTCCGGGCCGGCCTCTTCATGCGGGACTCCTCCTTTAAATTCATGTTCCTGGGATCGAAGGTCTACGCCTTCGGTGCGGAATACGCCCGGCAGACGATCGTCGGTCCCCTGCGGGTCGCCGCCCAGTGGTGCGACATCACCGGGTTCACCACGTACGCTTCCATCGGCTTTACCTTCTAAAGACTGACCTTATGCGCATTCGCTCTCTCTTCCGATACGCCGTCCTCCTGGCCGTTTCCCTGCTGCTGGCCTTCCCGGCCCGCGCCGTGGTCCCCGAGAAGGACTTCCAGTCCACGCTGAACAGCCTGCTGCAGGAGCTGCGGCAGTCCTATGCCTCGGCCCTGGAATCCGATACCCTGATGGTGAACAACCGGGAGCAGCGGGAGGCCTTCGACCGGGTCCTCAAGTCCGCCGACGAGGTGACCATCATGCTGTACACCCAGCGGCCGGAGTTCACCTTCGACATGGCCTTCGCCCTCGAGGAGGTCTCGCGCGTACGGTCCGCCTTCCACGAGCAGGTGCTCCTGAACGACCAGTACCGGATTGCCGCCCGCTCGGGTCTCCGTCGATACGAACTCCTGAACGAAACGCTCCTGAACATGCTTCGGAGGCAGCCTGCGGACACCCTCGCGGGGGCCGACTCGCTCGCGCTCGCGCCGGTCCCGCCGGAGGCCGAAGACTACGAAAAGGCCGCTCTCTTGGACAGCTGCCTGTTTTATACCGGCGCCCTGACGACCCTGTACGGGGAATCCGTCGTTCTCGCGCTGAAGGACAGCGTCCTCTGCGCGGAGACCGAGGCCCGGCTCCAGCAGGCCTATGACTACGCCCAGGCCAACTACGCCGACACGCAGAAGAACCGCTACATCGGCGGCAACGTGAACGTCATCCAGATCCTCAAGGAATGGAACGGCTTCATCCAGTTCGTGAAAAGCGACCTGCGGATGCGGTACCTCAGCGACACCGGCCCCGTGCTGGATGAGGAAGACGAACTCCCCCGCACCTTCAGCGGAAAGTTCGTCCTGGGCTATGCGATGCTGTCCATGGTGATGCTGCTGCTCTCCGCCCTGGCGGCGGTCCTCATCGCCTTCATCGCCTACCGGTGGATCAAGAATGTGAAATGGATCCAGTTCAGGCCCATCCTCACGGCGATCCTGGGCACCTTCCTGTTCGTCCTCGGGATGCTGCTCATCCGGGCCGAACGGAGCAATCCCTACTGGCGGATGGCCTACCAGCTCCTCACCCAGTATGCCTGGCTCACGCTCGCCATCCTCGTTTCGCTGCTCATCCGCATCCGGGGCGACCAGGCGCGCGCGTCCCTCCGCATCTACATCCCCACCCTGCTGCTGGCGTTCGTCTGCATCCTGATGCGAGCGATCTTCCTGCCGGCCAGCGCGGTCCCGCTCTTCTTCCCGCCCACCCTGCTGCTCTTCCTCATCTGGCAGAGCGTCGTGAACGTCCGCAACCGGGCCCATGTAAGCCGGGCGGACCTCCGTTACATGTGGGTCTCCGTGGTCGTGATGGCCGTCACCGCCATCCTGTCCCTCGCGGGCTATTCGATGATCGGCGTGCTCCTGATCACGTTCTGGACCTTCCTGCTGGCCCTCCTCCACACGATCACCACGCTCTATTACCTGATGATGCGGTACTACGACGACCGGGTGATCCGCCGAAAGGCCCGCTACCACGAAGAGAACCCGCGCCTCCCGCTGGATGACAAGGACGCCTTCATCGAGGTTACGTGGCTGTACGACCTGCTCCGCATGGTCGTCGTCCCGCTCATGGCCATCTACTCCTTCCCGCTGAGCGCCCTCCTTACGTCCCGGGCCTACCAGCTGTCCCTGACCGGGGCTGACCTGATGAAGCGGGCGCTAGTCCAGGGTGACAGCATGAAGAGTTTCACCCTCTCCAACATCCTGCTGGTAATCGGCCTGTTCTTCGTGTTCAGATACCTGATCTACCTGGCGAAAGGCCTGTTCCGCGTGTTCAAGCTGCGCAACATGATCGAGGAGAAGACCGACACCCTGCCGCTCAAGGAATCCGACGTGAACCTGAGCCTCGCCAACACCATTTTCTCCCTGCTGGGCTGGGCCCTGTATCTGCTCGTCGCTTTCTCCATCCTGGACCTGCCGAAGAACGCGCTCACCTACATTACGACCGGTCTCGCTGCCGGCGTCGGCTTCGCCCTGAAGGACCTCATCAACAACTTCTTCTATGGCATCCAGCTGATGGCCGGCCGCATCCGCATCGGCGACAAGATCTCCTGCGACGGCGTCCGGGGCGTCGTCAAACGCGTGAGCTACCAGATCACCCAGGTCGAAGACGAGGACGGTTCGCTCATCGCCTTCACGAACACCGACCTGTTCACGAAGAAGTTCCGCAACCTGAACTCCGGCCGCAACTACGAACTTGTCAAGATCTTCGTATCCATCCGCTACGGTACCGACTTCGAGAACGCCCGCCAGGTCATCCTGGAAGCCCTCCAGCCGCTGATGACCAAGGACAAGATGGGCCGAGACGTCGTGGACCCGTCCTTCCCGATCGACGTCCGTTTCGACAACTTCGGTGAAAGCAGCATCAACCTCGCCGTCGTCCTCTACACCACCGTCGAAACCCACTACACCTTCCCCGCCCGTGCCAAGGAAGCCATCTACAACGCCTTCCACGAGCACGGCATCGAGATTCCCTTCCCCCAGCGCGACGTCTATCTCAAGCCTGTGCCGGAGAAGAAATAAGGATCGCGTCGAACGCGTCCGTGTACTTCTTGCTGTGGGTATCCGTCCCCAGGAAGGAGTACCAGCCGTCCCGTAGGAGCTGGGAAGCGCGGGCGGCTGGGGCGGGGCCGTAGAAGCCCTCGAGCGAAGCGAGGTTGCGCTGGAACGCCGCGCCGGCTTCGTGCCAGCGCCGGTAATCGTCCGGGCTGGCCCAGAGGTAGCGCTCCGGATGGGCCAGGACGGGCTGATAGCCATCGGCCAAGAGCTTTTGGATTTCAGCGGCGGGGTCGATGTCCCCCAGCTGCCGCGGATTGGAGATGGGCAGTTCGATGAGAATGTGATTGCCTTCCCACGGCAGCAGCCAGCCCTTGGCGCGAATCTCCGGCCATGTCTCGGGCAAGAGCCGATACTCCAGCGACGGCACGAGCTCCAGCCGGATTCCGGCCTGGACGAGTGCCTCCTGCAGCCGCTCGCACGCAGGAATCACGGTCGATGGCGTATTCCGGTACAACCGCGTGCTATGCGACGTGCACACCGCCCGCTTGAACCCGTATGACGCCAGCTTCCCGGCAAGGAACAGCGCATCCTCCATCGTCTGCGCCCCATCGTCGAGGCCAGGCAAGATGTGGCAATGGCAATCGTATTCCGGCAATCTTTCCATCGGACTGCAAAGATAAGAAAATAGCGGTATTTTTAGTACATTTGCATAGGCGGCAGAACCACCTGACGCCCCCAAAAGATTCCCGATGATGAAATGTATTTGGATTCCCGTCATGATGGCCGCCCTGGCTGGCCTTGCGGCATGCTCGCCGGCAGAGAAGGTTTCATTGTTCCCGGCGAACGGGGCCAAAGGGGTCGATGTGGACACGCATTTGATCCTCACGTTCAGTGAAGCGCCGACCGTGGGCGCTCAAGGCTGGATCCGGATCTATGATGTGGGAAACGGAGAATGCGTGGACAGCCTGGACCTGTCCGTGCCGGCGGGGCCGACGGAGAGCCGGACGTATGCGCCGGACATTGACTATACCAAGGTCCCGTACGACTACAGCCGCACCGAGGTGCCGACGAACCGGAATACCGTGCCCGGCACTCCGTCGGGAACGGCCGAACCCACGCCGCCCGAGTACCAGCTCACCATCATCGGCGGATTCACGGACGCTTTCCATTTCCATCCGGTGCTCGTGCGCGGCACTTCCGCGGTGATCTACCCGCACAACAACGTGCTGGAGTATGGGCATCGGTACCAGGTCGAAATCGAGGAAGGCATCTTCCCCGTCAAACCGAAAAAATGGACCTTCACCACAAGTGCCGAGCCGCCGTCCCTGAGGGATACCCTTGTCGTAGATGCCTCGGGGGCCGGGGACTTCTGCACGCTGCAGGGCGCCCTGGACCTGATCCCGGACTTCTCCCTCACCCCCGTCGTCATCAAAGTGATGCCCGGCGACTACGAGGAGATCGTGTATGTGCGGAACAAGGCGAACATCACCATCCTCGGCTCGGGCGCGGACGTCACCCGCGTGCATTATGCCAACAACGAAGTCTTCAATCCGCACCCGCTGACGGTCAAGACCAACGAGCGGGCCGGGACCTTCCCGCAGCGGCGGGCGGCCGTCGCCTTCGACCATTGCAACGACCTGGTCCTGCGCGACATCACCTTCGCCACCGACCTCCTGGGCCAGGCCGAAGGCCTGTTCCTCTGCGGCGACCGCATCGCCCTGTACGGCGTCCATATCATCGGCGACGGCGACGCACTCCAGGCCAATGGGACCATCTATCTGGAAGGCTGTGAAATCGACGGCGGCGGCGACACCATCCTCGGCCGCGGCAGCCTTTTCGCGTACCGCAGCGCCTTCCGCAACCGCGGCGGTCCTTTCACCTGGGTCCGGAACTTCAAGCCCGCCCACGGCGACGTCTTCGTGGAATGCACCTTCGAAAGCACCACCGACATTCCTGCGGATTACGGCCGCTCCGTCTTCAACCACGGATCGACCTACCCCGACGCCGAGATGGTCCTCCTCGACTGCCGGGTCCGCAACCTCCACCCCCTCGGCTGGTCCGCGCTGGGCGAGCCGACGGTCAACATGCTCGAATATAATACCTTGGATATGGACACCGGCAATCCTGTCGATGTCTCCGGGCGACACAAGTACTCCCGGCAGCTCACGCTTCCGCGCGACGCCGCCCTCATCGCCTCCTATTGCTCCCCTTCCTTCGTATTGAACGGTTGGGAGCCGTAAGGCACATTATCTCGACGGAGAAATCTCCAGGATGTCCTCCGGGCCGATCGGCACATACGGACCGTCCTTGACCTCCAGCAGGACCGTGCCGGACTCGAAGCTCTCGAGATTGTGCCACTGGCCGACAGGAATGTTGAGCAGGTTGCCGCCGGGGCGCATGTCGATGGTTTCCGTCAGGCGGCCGTCGGCATCGTAGAAGTATTCCTGGAAATGCCCGCGAAGGCACACGACCGTCTCGGAGGTGGTCGGGTGCCGGTGGATGGGCAGCACCGTCCCCGGCTCGATGGCGTTCAGCATACGCTGGGACCCGTCAGCCGGTGAGTTCCGGAGATCCAGGTTCATCCGCAACCGAGGCGATTCCTTCGCCCGCGCGGTCAGTGCGTCCAGGACAGTCTGATCGACAAGCATGACTACCCCCGTGCGTGATAAGCTTCCAGCGCCTTCGCGAGAATGAAGAGCGAGCGCTGGATGTCGTGCTTGTTGAGAACGTACGCGAGGCGGACCTGGTTGCGGCCCATGCCGGGCGTGGAATAGAAGCCGGCGGCGGGGGCCATCATGATGGTCTCGCCCGCGCAGTCGGCCGGGGTCTTTTCGTCCTTCCAGGAGAAGTCCGTGAGGCACCACGCGCAGAAGTCCTCGGCGTCCTCGACGGGTAGCTGCGCGACGGTGTAGAACGCGCCCATCGGCACGGGCGTGTAGCACCCGGGAATGCGGTTCACGCCGTCGATCAGGCTCTTTCGGCGCTCGACATACTCGTCATAGACCTCGCGGGAATACTGTTCCGTACCCTCGATGGACGCTTCGGCAATGAGCTGGCCGATGAGCGGCGGCGACAGGCGCGCCTGGCAGAACTTCATGACCGTCTTCCGCACCTCGGCATTCTTCGTGATGAGTGCGCCGATGCGGATGCCGCACTCGGAATACCGCTTGGACACGGAGTCGATGAGGACGACGTTCTGTTCGATCCCCTCCAGGTGCATGGCCGAGATGTAGGGCGAGCCCGTGTAGATGAACTCGCGGTAAACCTCGTCAGAGAAGAGGTACAGGTTGTATTTCTTCACCAGGTCCCGGATCCGGTTCATCTCCTTCTGGGTATAGAGATAGCCGGTCGGGTTGTTGGGATTGCAGATGAGGATGGCCTTCGTGCGCTCGTTGATGAGCTCCTCGAACTTCTCCACCTTGGGCAGGCAGAAGCCTTCCTCGATGGTCGTAGCCACCGTCCGGATCACGGCGCCGGCGGAGATGGCGAAGGACATGTAGTTGGCATAGGCCGGCTCCGGAACGATGATCTCGTCGCCCGGATTCAGGCAGCTCAGGAACGCGAACAGCACCGCCTCGCTGCCGCCGCTGGTGATGATGATCTCATCGGCGCGCAGCTTGATCTGGTACCGGTCGTAATAGCCCACGAGCGCCTGCCGCAGCGAGCGATACCCCTGCGACGGACTGTATTCCAAGGTGTTACGGTCGATGTGCTTGAGCACGTCCAGCGCCTTCTGCGGGGTGGGCAGATCCGGCTGGCCGATATTCAGCCGATAAATCTTCACGCCCCGGTCCTGCGCCGCATACGCCAGCGGAGCAAGTTTCCGGATCGGGGACTCCGGCATCTCCACGCCGCGCATCGATATTTGCAAATTCTCAGACATCCTTCTTTCTGTTAAGTTCGTTCTACCTTCGCGAAAACGTACAAAGTTACGAATAATCTTTGAAATATCTTGTCTCCCCTTCACAGCCGTACTTGAATGGTCTTCATCGGCACCTATAGGTTCGGAGGCCTTTGGCCGACTCTTCCCCCTTCCAGGGGGACCGAGGGGGTGTCGCCCCTGGGGGCAGCCGCAAAGCGGCGGGGGTGAAAAGGGCTATGCCCCACAGAAAAAGGACAGCCAGCCGGCTGTCCTTTTTCTGTGGAGCATAGGGGATTCGAATACTGACTATTACCCCCTGTACAAACCCTTGCAGGAATGCTTTCTAATGCGTATCTTTGTCGTTGTCGGTACACGACTATGTGTAAAATTGGGCCATTATTGGGCCACGATTTAACAAGGATGCGCTATGAAGATTAAAAGAAATGTCGCTTTCAAACTGAGAGCTTACGGGAAAAACAATGACCTTTTCCAGATCAGGCTCCGCACTACATTCAATGGCAAAAGGCTCGACCTTAAAACTGGATGCCAGTTGGTCAGCAGAGAGGCATGGGATGACGAGGCTCAACTGGTTAAGCCTGGTTACAAAGGCCCGAAAGGGGAAACCTCCCTGTCCATCAATAACGAACTCCGAAACATCAAAGACCAGATGGATGCTACTTTCAAGTTCTTCGAAGCAACGGACAAGATCCCGACACCGAGTGAACTTCAAAAGAAGTATGAGGACCGTTTGAATGGAACTATACCTCAACGACCGGAACCTGAACCGAAGAAAGAACGTAAGCCCAAGGCTCCGGATTTCTTTGAGGTTTACGACAAGTTCATCAAGGAAAGCGGAGAGAAAAACGCTTGGACAAAGGCGACATACGCGAAGATGGAGACGATGCGGAGGGACCTTAAAGCCTTCAAGAAAAACCTTAAGTTCTCAGACCTAACTGAGTCTACCTTAGCGGAATTCGTGGCTTATTTCCGTGATGTGAAAACGCTTCGGACTCCCCGCAAAAAGAAAGGAGACCGGGAAGAGTATGATCACGATGATATCACTGGTTTGAAGAACTCTTCCATCGAAAAGAAACTGCGCTTTTTGCGCTGGTTCCTGAACTGGGCAACCGAGAAAGGCTACAATACGAATATGGCTTACAAGTCATTCAAGCCAACCTTGAAGACCACCCAAAAGAAAGTCATTTATCTTACCAAAGAAGAAATGGGCCGCATCCGTAACCTTCAGTTATCCGAAGCCCAGGCATACCTTGATCCGATCCGTGACGTCTTTCTATTCTGCTGTTTCTCCGGCCTCCGTCATTCAGACGCCAATAATCTTCGCAAAAGCGACATTAAAGGCGACCATATTGAAGTTACGACGGTCAAGACGGCAGACAGTATATCTATCGAACTAAACGATGTCACAAAGACTATTCTGGAGAAATACCAGGATGCCCCTTTCAATGACAATAAGGCCCTGCCGAACTACACAAATCAAGCGATGAACCGGGACGTCAAGGAACTGTGCCGACTCGCCGGCATCAATGAGGAAATCCGCATTACGACATACAAGGGCAACGTCCGCACTGACGAAATCCACCCCAAATGGGAATTGGTCGGCACCCACACCGGACGTCGCACTTTCATCGTCACCACCCTGTCCCTGGGCATCCCGCCGAACGTCGTGATGAAATGGACAGGACACAGCGACTATTCATCTATGAAGCCCTACATTGATATCGTGGACGATATCAAGGCAACCTCAATGACGAAACTCAATGGTTTGTTGTAGAAAATGTGTAACTTCGCAGAAAAGGAAAAATTGTTATGGCTCTGCCGATAAGTATAGAAAGACTTCTGGATGGCCGGACCGTTGAAGGTCACCGTATTGAATTCAAAGAAGGATGGAACCCGGCTCCCATCTATCGGACCATCTGTGCTTTCGCAAATGACTTTTCGAATGAAGGCGGTGGTTATATCGTTGTCGGTGTTGAGGAGAAAGATGGCCGTCCAATCCGCCCTGTCAAAGGTGTATCTCTGAACGAGATCGAGCCCATCGGCAAAGAAATGTTGGGGTATAATAACCTGATCAATCCCGTGTATCACCCCAAGACAAGCGTTGAAGAGATTGATGGGAAGACGGTATTTGTCATATGGTGTCCGGCTGGAATGGAAAGGCCTTATGAAGTCCCAGATGACGTTACGGTCAAAGACAAGAAATACAATTACCGCGTACGATACAACTCTTCATCTATCGTCCCCAAAGGGGAGATGAAGACGGAACTGCTTGAACTTGCGAGCAATATCCCATTTGATGACCGCCCCAATATGACGGCATCCATTAACGACATCTCCATTACCCTGGTCAGGGATTATTTGGTGAAGACCGGAAGCAAACTGGCTGAGCAGATTGAAACCGAGCCTTTCCAATCCATTCTGGAGGCGATGGATCTTCTTGCCGGACCGAAAGAGGCTCTTCATCCGAAGAATGTAGCTTTGTTGATGTTCAATGACCATCCGGAGAAGTTCTTCCCATACACCCAGGTCGATATAACCGTTTTCCCTAAGGGCAAGCTTCAGGATCCGGACAACTTCATTGAGGTCCCTTCCATTAAGGGGCCGATTGACAGTATCTACAACAAAACGATGGCTTATCTCCAGACGAACATCGTCAAGGAGAATGTTCAGAAAGTGGATTATAAGCCGGAGGCTGAACGGTCCTTCAACTACCCGATTCATGCCCTGGAGGAAATTGTCGGGAACTGCCTTTACCACTATGATTATCGGAAGAGGGAACCGATTACCATTGAAATTGAACCTGATGCGATGTATATCAGCAATCCGGGCGGTCCTGACCGTTCCTTGAAACCGGAAGATTTTGCAAAGGGTTTTGTCCGTCCCCGTCAATACCGGAACCGAAGGATTGGGGACTTCTTCAAAGAATTGGAGATTACCGAAGGGAAATCGACGGGAATCCCGACGATCAAGCGCGCCATGGAGCATAATGGCTCACCTGAGGCTCGATTTGAATTCGATGACAGCTATTCCTGGTTCATGGTGACTTTGCCGATTCATCCGGTGTTCTTGGATGTCACTGAAGATGATAGAAAAGATGATAGAAAAGATGATAGAAAAGAAATAGTCTCTTTATCTCGACGCCAGGAGGAGATACTTTCTCTCATAGAGATAAATGATAGAATAACGACAGAGGCGATTAAGGCACATTTCAATGTATCGATGCCAACCATCAATCGAGATATAGCATTTCTCAAACGGAACGGGGTTCTTCTTCGGATAGGTGGAAAGAAGTCCGGTTCGTGGCTCATAGCAAAGAAAGTGAAATAACCCTCTCTCCCTCGGTTGCCCCGAGGGATTTTCTTTTTCCAGGTACCGGTCGCGTTTTTCCCCTTTTGCCACTCAAATCGGGTGGCATTTTATGTACAAAGATGCTGTTATGCAGTGGCAGAATACATCAAAAACACATACCTTTCTGGGCCTTCATCGGACGTGTCTGATAGGTCGATTCTAGGCGAAACAAACGGTTCAGAGTATCATTTCAGAGTACCATTTCCAAAAACACTCACTTTTTTTCGAGAAAAACCCCGGAAATCCGTAAAAAGTTGCGCGTGGGCTCTTGCAAGTAAGATTTTCTTCCTAACTTGAATCAGGGAGTTGACCCATAATCCCTTGGTTTATGGCACATTGCCGGTTGAGTAAGCGGCAAAAACGGACTAAAACCCATCCGGCAAAACTACTGGTAATGTGCCATTGTTTAACGCTAAAAACAGTAAGCGAAATGAGTACTGAAATAAACATCAACGGGCTGCTTGAAAAGCCCCTTTGGCAGATGACCGGGGAAGAGTACTGCCAGCTCACTCAATATGCTCTTTCCCTTTCCAATGGAACGGGGACTGCACCCTCTCCGTCAGGACAGAAGGCTCTCGGGATTCACGCCCTGGCTATGGAACTCGGCTGTTCCGATTCCACCATCTATGTCCTCATGAGGACACCGCGTGAGGAGGATGGAGCCTCCGAAGGTGGTGGAGTCCTCAAGGATGCGATAGTTTCCCGTATCGGGCGACGGATCGTATTCGATGTCGACAAGGCGCGTGAACTTGCCAAGCGAAGCCA
>ONJB01000082.1 GCA_900318015.1 uncultured Bacteroidales bacterium
AAAGGCGGGGCCGTAAGCCGCTTTCTGTTTTTGAATCTGCCATTTATCTTCGCAACCTACCCCCCGGCATCGGACGGGCCGCCCTCATCTGCCGGTATATTTGGTCTTGCAGGCCTGCCGCCGTACCCGCCGTACGTCGCCGCACGGCGTCGTGGGCTCTTACCCCGCGTTTTCACCCTTGCCCTTGCGGGCGGTCATTCTCTGTTACGGACGGAAAAGATTGCTCCCTTCTGTGCTTTCCACAGCCAGGCGCCCTGCCCTGTGCGGACTTTCCTCACCGAGATTCCCGGTCAAGCCGGGAATGACGGCGCGGCAGATCGTCCCACCTTTTTCGGTTGCAAAGGTACGAAAAAAGTTGTATTTTTGTTGGCTTTAACGAAAATGAGAAAGTTTCTGATCATAGCGTGCCTCCTCGCCGCCGCAGTTTCCTGCGGCACGACCAAGGTGCGGGAATACAAGGTGAAGGTCGTGCGGGAGTATCCCCACGACGTGACTTCCTATACCCAGGGCCTGTTCTTCCACGGCGATTCGCTGTATGAGTCCACGGGCCAGTGGGGCGAGAGCACCTTCCGCACCGTGGACCTGGAAACGGGCGAGGCGCTTACCCGGATGGACTTCGGGCGGAAGTATTTCATAGAAGGGTCCATTTTCTTCGGGGACAACCTCTACCTCCTGACCTGGACGAACAACGTCGTCTTCCTGTACGATGCGGCTACGCGGAAGTACAAGGCGACGCTGGCCTATCCCCGGGAAGGGTGGGGGCTTACCACGGACGGGAAACAGCTCATCGCCAGTGACGGCAGCTCTTTCCTGTATTTCATGGACGGCGACCTGAACGTGCAGCGCCGCCTCCGGGTTACCCTGGACGGGAAGTCGGTGCGGGAACTGAACGAGCTGGAATATATCGACGGAAAGGTATGGGCCAATGTCTATACCACCGATACGATCGTCATTATCGACCCGTCCGACGGGAAGGTGGAAGCGACCGTGGATTGCCGGGGCCTGCTCCCGTATCGGGAAAGGACCGCGGAGACGGATGTCCTGAACGGGATCGCCGTGGACAAGCAAGGCCGGATCTTCCTGACCGGGAAGTACTGGCCGAAGATGTACGAGATCGAACTGGTCAAGAAATAAAACAATAACTCGGGGTATCGGGCCGGCCGGCCCGGTTGAGAGCATACCCGTGAACCTGATGCGGTTCATACCGCCGGAGGAAAGTATATGAAGAAAACCGTATTGTCGGCGGCGCTCGCCGCCATGTGCCTCTGCGCAGGAGCGCAGACGCTTGAAAAGCAGGAAAGACTGGATTCAGTCGTCGTTTCCGCATCCCGTGCCGGGACCCACACCCCTGTTACACACACTGACGTAGGGAAAGACGCGCTCCGCGCCGCCAGCCCGATGCAATCCCTGCCGATGGCCCTGAACCTGCTGCCGTCCGTGGTGACCTACAACGAAGGCGGTACCGGACTGGGCAACTCGGCCATGACCATCCGCGGCTCCAAGGGGTCGCAGGTGAACGTCACCCTGAACGGCATCACCCTGAATGATTCCGAGTCGCAGGAGGTGTTCTGGGTCAACATCCCCGCCCTGACATCTCTCTTGTCCGGCGTCCAGGTCCAGCGCGGCCTGGGCACGTCGGCCAACGGCGCAGGCGCTTTCGGGGCCAGCATCAACATGAACACGGCCTTCGTGACCCCGGACCCCGCTTTCCGTTGGGAGTTGTCAGCGGGTTCCTATGGAACGGTGATTACCACGGTGTCCGGCATGTCCGGCCTGCTGCCGTCCGGCCTGTATTTCAGCCTGGCGTACTCGGCCGGGAGAACGGACGGATACATCCGGAATGCCGGTGTGGAATCCGCTTCACTCTTCGGCGTCATCGGCTGGCTCAAGGGACGCAATTCCCTCCGGCTGACTTATCTGATGGGCGACCAGAAGAGCGGCATGACCTGGGATGGCATCTCGCCGGAAATGTACGTCGTGGACCGTACGTACAACGGTGCCGGCGAATATGTGGATGACAGCGGGAAAACCTGCTATTACCCGAACCAGACCGACAACTACGCCCAGCACCATTTCCAGCTGAACTACACCCGCCGGATGACGGACCGCCTGACCTGGGCCAACACGGCTGACTACACCCGTGGCGACGGTTACGACGAATATTACAAGACGGGCCGGAAATTTGCCGAGTTCGGCTATCCTTTCTCCGCCTGGCAGGGCCAGAAAAAGAGTGACATGATCTACCGGAAGCGGATGGACAACGACCTGTACGTGCTGCAGTCGGAACTCCGCTATGTGGGAGGGAACCTGCGCGTGAACGGTGGAGTGAACCTCTCACGGTATGTTGGCGGGCACTGGGGTGAGATGCTCTGGGCGCGTCTTCTCGGTCCGGATTATGATTACGCGGCGATGAACCGGGAAGATGCCTGGTATCGGAATACGGGCACCAAGCAGGAAGTCAGCGGATTCCTCCGCACGGAATATCAGCCCACCCCATGGCTGACGGCCTATGCGGACCTGCAGTACCGGCACATCGGCTATTCGCTCGTGGGCCGGGACGACAAGGCCAGTTCGGTTCCGATCGATTATCACCAGCCGTGGAACTTCTTCAACCCGCGGGCGGGTGTGACGGCGCTCTTCGGCGCCCATAAGCTGTATGCCTCGGCGGCCGTCGGCCATCGCGAGCCGGGCCGGAGCGACATCAAGGAAAACATCAAGGGAGAGATGATTCCCATCAAGCCCGAGTCGATGCTGGACATCGAGGCGGGATATCAGTTCGCCGGGGAGCATTTCACCGCGTCCGCCAATGTCTACCTGATGGAATACAGGGACATGCTCCTGGAGACGGGCAAGCTGAGCACGTCCGGCTACGCGATCAAGGAGAACGTGGGCCGGGGCTGGCGCCGGGGTGTCGAACTCGCGGCCGCCTGGACGCCCGCTTCCTGGCTCCGGGCCGATGCGAACCTGACCCTTTCCACGAACAAGCTCCGTTCCTTCACCGCCTATCTTGAGAACTGGGTGGATGGAGGATACAGGCAGGAGACCTATGAGAACACGACCATGCTTCTTTCCCCGTCCGTCGTCGGGATGGGCCGCATCGCGCTCTCTCCTTTCGAGGGCTGGTGGAAGCCGCTGTCCTTGACCTTGAGCGGCAAGTACGTCGGAAAACAATACTGGGACAACACCCAGAACGAGGGACGGGCGATTCCGGCCTGGTTCGTGACCGACCTTTCGCTCGCCCATTCATTTCCTCTGCGCACGGGTTCCCTCGGCCTTTCCCTGCATGTGAACAACCTTCTGAACCGGGCGTATTATGCTTATGCATGGGTTTATCGGGCATGGGAAGGCAGCGAATATGTGGAGGCTGGATTGTACCCGCAGGCCCTCCGGAATCTTATGGTAAAACTTACTTATAGTTTTTAAATAAATTTATTAATAAAATATTTATTCAAAAAAATTTGCAGATAAAGAAACTTTGCGTATCTTTGTCCTTGAAAAAGGTAGGCCCGTGACGGGACGGCCCTTTTCAGAAGACAAAACGCTTCTTCTAACCAGTACAATTAACCTTCTTCTGAGTAAGAATACACTACTAACTAACCAAGAACGAGGCTCGCAGGGATGCGAGCCTCGTCCTTTTCCGTTGTTTTCAATCAACTAGTCGAGGAGCTTCGGACGGCGTTCCTTTGTCCGCTGGAGGGCCTGCTCGTCCTGCCAGGCCTGGATGAGTTTGGGATTGCCGGAGAGGAGGACGTCCGGGACTTTCCAGCCGTTGAACTCGGCAGGGCGGGTATAGACGGGAGGGGAGACCAGACCGTCCTGGAAGGAATCGGACAGGGCGGAGGTCTCGTCGGTTAGGACACCCGGAATCAGGCGGATGATGCTGTCCGCGAGGAGGGCGGCCGGAATCTCGCCGCCGCTGACCACGAAATCGCCCACGGAAATCTCCCGGGTGACGAGATGTTCCCGGATGCGCTCGTCGATCCCCTTGTAGTGGCCGCAGAGGATGATGATGTTCTCCTTGAGGGACAGTTCGTTGGCGATGCCCTGGTCCAGGATCTCTCCGTCCGGGGCCATGTAGATGACCTCGTCGTAGTCCCTTTCGGCCTTGAGTTCCTCGATCATCCGGAACACGGGCTCCACCATCATCACCATGCCGGCGTCGCCGCCGTAGC
The DNA here is from genome assembly GCA_900318015.1 of uncultured Bacteroidales bacterium. Taxonomy (GTDB): domain Bacteria; phylum Bacteroidota; class Bacteroidia; order Bacteroidales; family UBA932; genus Cryptobacteroides. The sequence goes on from ONJB01000082.1 coordinate 4,173, forward strand.
AGTAGTCATCCACGGTCAGACGCGGTCCGAGACCGTACTTGCGGAGGTTGTGGACATGGATTTCCACCAGGCCTTTCTTGACGGCACGGCCGGGAATGGAATGGCTCAGCGGGCTCTCGAGGAGTTCCGGTACGACGGTGAGGATATCGATGCGCATGCTTTTTCGGTTCGGTCCTGCAAATGTAATATTTATTGTCGAAAAAATGTTATCTTTGCATTCTGTATGTTAAACTTTTGAACACCATTTATCATGAGTGAAGAATTGAAGCCTGAGGTTCTCGAAACCGTCAACGAGACCTTAGATGTAGCACAGGAAGCGTCCCAGGAAACCGTGGAAGAGACTGTGGAAGAAGTTGTCGAAGAAGTGAAGGAAGCGACCCAGCAGGAAGTGAAGGAAGAAGCGAAAGAGGTCGTCGAAGAGGTGAAGGAGGAAGTGAAGGAAGTCGTGGAAGAGGCGAAGGAAGCGGTGGTCAATTTCAACGAGAAGACCCTCGCCGAGTTGTCCGGACTGTTCCAGGAATTGACGGAAAGCGCCGACCGTATGAAACGTTCCAAGGAGGCCGAGGCCATCAAGTCCGCCTTCTACAAGCGCCTGTCCCGCGAAAAGGCGGAAGCCGGCGAGGATGCGACGGTCGATGAACCCGATGCCGATACCGTGGAGGAAGTCGCTGCGACCGAACCGCTGACGAGCGCGCCCGTGAGCCCGTTCGCCGCCATCGAGGCCGGCTTCAAGTCCCTCTACAATACCTTCAAGAAGGAGCGCGCGGAGTACAACCGCCAGCTCGATGCCGAACGCGAGGGCAACCTCGTGAAGAAGCAGGCCATCATCGAGGACCTGAAGGCCCTCGTCGACGAGCAGGGCGACATGAAGGACGCCTTCCCGAAGTTCCGCGAGATCCAGAACCGCTGGCGCGAGACCGGACCGGTCCCGCAGCAGAACTTCCGGGACGTGAACGATACCTACCAGCTGTACGTGGAGAAGTTCTACGACCTCGTGCAGATCAACCGCGAACTCCGCGACCTGGATTTCCGCAAGAACCTCGAGGCCAAGACCGAG
>ONJB01000038.1 GCA_900318015.1 uncultured Bacteroidales bacterium
AGCGTAGCCGCTGCCGGTGAACAGCAGGTGCTGCTCGTACAGCAGGCCGACGAGCTCCGGATCGCTGGTGAGATCCACCGTCAGGGTCCAGGTGCCGTCTCCGTTGTCGGCGAGCAGGTCGTTGCCAGGCTGGATGTCGGCGCCGGTCCAGGTCTTGCTCCACCAGCCGGTGGTCACACGGATCTGCGGATTCGCGCCGGACACCGTCACATAGAAGGTCTCGGTCTGGAGACGCTCCCAGATGTCGGCCGGGAACTCGTAGATGCATTCCTTGCCGGCCGGGTTCAGGTCGCGGCCTTCCAGGCAGAAGCGGTAGATGCCGTTCCAGTTGGCTTCGCCGACGGAACCGTCGTTCTGCCAGACGACATTCTTGACCGTCTCCCAGTGACCGCCGCCACCGCGCTTGTAATTCAACTCAGGCAGATTGATCTCCTTCCCGTCATAGGTGAAGAGCTTGCCGATCCAGGTCCCGTCGAGGATCTTCTCCGGGATGTTCAGGATCACGGTGCTCGTGCCCTTGCGGTAGAAGACCTCGTCCTCGAGGATGAGCGGATTGCCGTCCGTGTCGAACAGCTCGGCGCGGCAGATGAACTCGAGGTCCGTACCGAAGACGGTCAGCTGCTCACCGCCGGTGAGCTCTTCGCCGTCCATCTTGGAGAAACCGGAGACAACCGTGTTGCCGACGGTCAAGTCCTCCTTGGACTCCGCTTCGTCATCCGAGGTGCGGACGACAAGCTTGCCGCCGGTGGAGGCGATGCCCGCGGGCGCGGTCAGGCGGATCATGCCGTTGCCGACATGCTCGATGTTGGAAACGGAGACCCCGCCGGGGAAGACGACCTCGCGGACGTCCGCCATGCCGGTACCGTTGACGGTCATCGGCTGGCCGGCGACGACTTTCGTCGGGAAGAACACCTTGACACTCAGGCCGGCGGCGTCCAGCTCGTTGATTTCCTTGGGAGTACATGCTGCGGCGAGGCCCAGGAGGGCGACGGACAGCACCATTCCGATATGATTGAATATCTTCTTCATAATTGAACTCCTTTTAGCGATTGACTACCACCCTGCATTTTGCGTGAGGTTGGGGTTCTTCTTCAGTTCAGACTGCGGGATGGGATAGAAGTAGTACTTATCGTCCCACTGGCGGCTGACGGTGGCGCGGTTGAGCTGGAGGCCGGCGCTGATGTTCGCGACCTGGATGGTCCGGAAATACTGCGCGCCCTTCTTCCAGCGGCGGACGTCCCAGAAGCGGTGGTTCTCGAAGGCCAGCTCCACCATGCGTTCGCGCTCGTAGCGCGCGACCCAGGCTTCGCCGTCCTCGGTGAACTCCGGCATCTGGATGTCCGGCCGGTTGCGGAGCTTGTTGATGGCCTCGTTCGCGGTCATGCCGAAGGTGGCGTCCTTGGCGCTGCCGGTGGCGTTGAACACGGCCTCGGCATAGTCCAGGTAGATCTCACCCAGGCGGAAGAGGATCCAGGTGTGGCGGCGCGTGGTCTGGTTGTCGGCCGTCGTCACGCAGGCGCCGTCCACATACTTCTTGAGGTAGTAGCCCGTCGGGGTGGCGCCGTACTTCGGGGAGGCGTTGAAGCCGCCGTTGAAGGTCTCGATCGCCTTCTTCTGGGAACCGTTGGTCGGCCACTCGTCGCCGTTCTTGACGACCGTGAGCGCGAAGCGCGGATCCAGGCCCTCATACGGATCGCCCGCATTGAGGTCGATGGAGCCGGGATAGCGCTCGCCGAAGGTCTGGCCGCCCTCCTGGAACTCGTACTGGTCCACGAGGGTCTGCGTCGGGCAGTTGCCGGAAGAGCCGTTCTCGACGCCCACCGGGTAGTTGGCCATCTCGAAGGAGTTGAACTCGCCGCGGCCCAGGCCGAAGATGAGCTCCGGATTGTAGAACGCGTCGTGGCCCCACAGGGAACCGTAGGCGCTGAGCTTCAGGCCCCAGGTGGCGGCATTGTCCAGGATGACCTTGCAGGCCTCGGCGGCCGCCGCCCACCGGCTCCGGTCGTTCGTCGGGTTGAAGAGCGGGGACGCCGCATAGAGCAGCGTGCGGGCTTTCAGGGCGAGGGCGGCGCCGCGGGTCGCGCGGCCGACTTCGCTGTTCACTTCCGTGACATAGGAAACCGGCAGGTACGGGGCGATCTCGTCGATCTCCTCCACGATGAACTTCACGATCTCGTCGGCCGGGGTCCGGGTGATGGTGTTGGCCTCGGCGTTGGTGAGGGTGGTGGTCACGAGCGGAACGTCGCCGTAGGAGCGGAACAGCTCGAAGTAGAAGTAGGCTCTCAGGAAGCGGACCTCATACGGGAAGAGTTCCAGCTGCTGGACCCAGTTGCGGTAATCCGGGTTGTACTGCCAGGAGGTGATGTCCGCCTGGGCGAGTTTCTCCAGGAACATGTTGGCGTCGGCGATGGCGGTGTAGCACTTGGACCAGGTTCGGGAGTACGGATTGGCCGCGCTCCAGCCGCCGTTCACGTAGTTGTTCACGGCGCCGGTCTCCAGGGCGTACTGGGCCTCGTCGGTCGCGCCGGCGAGGAAGTAGGCGCTGTTGGACTCGAACTCGTTGTTGTACACCTGCGCATAAACGTCGAATACCATGTTCTTGATACCATTCTCGAAATACTCGTAGGTCCATTCCTCGTCGCGGGTGTTCTCCTCACTGTAGTTGAGGTCCACGCACGCGGCCGGGAGCAGGCTGGCGAGAATGAATAAGCAGATTCTATCAAGTTTCATAATGCGTTCCGTTTAGAAGATCACAGAAAGGCCCATGGTCACCGCCTTCATCACGGGATAGCCCGTGTTGAGGTTCTCGGCATCCATGGCAGGGACATTGTCGAAGGACAGCAGGTTCTGGCCCTGGACGAACAGCTTGGCGTCCGAGATCTTCACGCGGCCCAGCAGCGAGGCGGGAAGCCGGTAGTAGACCTCGCAGTCGCGCAGCTTGAGCCACTGGACGGTCCGGAACCAGGTGGTGGAAGCCTGGGCGTTGTTGGCGACGTTCGTCGTGGACAGGCGCGGATACCGGGCGGCGGTGCCTGCGATATCGAAGCAGTTCGCGTAATACTCCCGGGAAAGGTTCCGGTTGTCGGAAAGGGCGCCCCAGACACCATCCACATACATGAGGTTCTTGGTCTGGAGGGCGGCGCCCTGGAAGTACGCGTTCATGCCGAAGCCCTTGAACTCGAAGCCCAGGTTGAAGCCGAAGTTGAGGGCCGGGAAGGACTGGCCCCAATCCATCGCGACCACGTCGTTCTCGTTGATGACGCCGTCGTTGTTGACATCCTGGTACTTGATGTCGCCGACCTTGACCTGGCCGAACTCCTGCAGCGGGCTGGACTCGATCTCCGCCTGGTTCTGGAAGAAGCCGAGGGAGACGAGGCCGCGCGCGGCGTCGGCGGGGGTGCCGATGACGGAGAGGTTCGGATAGGCCGGGGTCTCGATCCACTCGAGGACCTGGCTCTTGACGAAGGACGCATTCGCGCCGCCGAACAGGCTGAAGCCGCCGGCGAAGGTCTTCGCGTAGCGCAGGCCGGCTTCCACGCCGTAGCTGGCCACGCGGCCCTTGTCGTCATAGGAGGACTGGATACCCACGACGTCGGAGTTCAGGGAGCCTGCGCTCACGAGGATGTTCCGGCGCTGCTGGTAGAACGCGTCGACGGTGAAGTCGAGGCTGTTCGCGATCCGGAGGTCCGTACCGACATTGGCCTTGTAGGCCGCTTCCTGCCGGAAGTCGGAGGTCGGGAACTGGGTCAGGAAAGCGCCCCAGGAGCTGGCGAAATTGGTGCCGTACCAGAACTGGCCGTGGGAGTTGCTCCAGCGGTCGAGCCACAGGCCGTTCGCGGGAACATAGTCCGTATGCTGGATACCGGCGGAGACGCGGAGCTTACCGTAGTTCAGGACGCCGTCCGGGTTGTTGGCATAGATGACACCGATGGCCGTGGTCGGGGAGAAGGCCCACTTCGCCGGGTAGGAACGGTTGGAACCGTTCGCGGCGAGGACGAGATCCCACATGAACCAGTCGGCGTGGTCATAGTGCGTGGCGAGGGTCCAGTTGGCGCGGTACCAGGTGTTGCTCTGGCCGTCGCGGACCTCGCTCTTCATGTTGTAACCCGCATTAGCGGAGAAGTGGTCGCCGTTCTGGAACTCGGCCGCATACTTGAGGCCGGTGTTCAGCGTACCCACGCGCCACTGCGAATCCACATAGTAGTTGAACACGAGCTTGTCCTCCACCGTACCCATCACGGTCTCCTGCATGACGTTGTTCGCGTCATACCAGTTCCAGCCGTACTGGTAGCCCTTCCTGCGGTTCTCGATGGTGTTGGAGGCGTTGTCGTAGGCGCCGCCGGCATAGAACTGCAGGCCCGGGAGGATAAAGTCGAGGTCCTGGATGAGGGTCAGGTCGGCCCAGATCTGGCGCTGGTGGGTCTTGGTGAAGCCGGTGCCGGTGGCCTTGGCGACGAGGTTGAAGTCGCCGTAGGTCTGGCTGCCGCCCCAGACGCCGCCCAGGGTCTTGATCGGGAACGCGAGGGCCGGCACCTTGTACAGATGCCACCAGGCGTCGTTGGAGTTCACGCTCGGAACGCCGTTGGTCTCCATGAACAGGGCGAAGATGTTCGTGCGGACCTTGGTCGTGCTCGTCACCTGGAAGTCCACGTTGGTGCGGATGTTCGCCTTGGAGTAGCGGAGCTGGGAGTTCCAGTCACCCTGGTCCGGGTTCTTGTACAGGCCGCTGGCGTCGGTGTAGTCGAGCTGGGTGTAGTATTCCACCTTCTCGGAACCGCCGTACATGGACACGAACGCGTTCGTCTCGCTGGCCGTGTTCTTGAACACTTCGTTCTTCCAGTTGACATTCGGATAGACGTAGGGATCGCTGCCGTCCTGGAACTTCTGCAGCTCGGAGGCCGAATAGGCCGCGCCGATGCCGTCGTTCATGCGGGCGGTGTTCAGGGCGTTGGCATAGTCGTACGCGTCGACCATGTCCGCCATCTGGGGATCGAACTGGATCTTGTGGGAGGCGCCGGCCTTGATGTGGAAACCGCTGTCGGCGACGCCGCGCTTGGTCTTCACGAGGAGGACGCCGTTGATGCCCTCATGGCCGTACAGGGCCACGGCGGCGGCATCGCGGAGGACCGTCACGCTCTCCACTTCTTCCACGGAGAGGCGGTCGATCGGCCGCTCCTGGCCGTCCACCAGGATGAGGATGGCGGTCTCGCCGGTGGTCTGGGCGCCGCGGATGTTGAAGCTCGCGCCGCGGCCTTCCTCACCCTTGAAACCGGTGTTCTGCAGGGCGGTCAGGCCGAGGAGCTTGCCATAGAGCGCGTCGGCGAGGCTGATGGCCGAGGTGCGGCGCAGCTCTTCGGCGGTGATGGTGTAGGTCGCCGCCGTCGTGAGGAATTCCGACTGCTCGACGCCGTAGCCCAAATCCACCGTCTGCGCCTTCTTGTCGGGCAGCGCGATCTGGGCTTGGGCGGCAAACGGAGCCGCGCAGAATCCCAACAGGCTGATTATAAGTATATTGCGTAATTTCATAATCGTATGCATTTGAATGGATTACCAACCAGGGTTCTGCGTGAGGCCATACCCCTTCTGCACTTCGATACGGGACACCGGGTCCAGATACCACTTGTTCGTCCAGTAGCCGGGCTCCCACCAGCGGCGGGCGCCGTTGACGATCTGGGGCTTCTCATACTCGAACTTGGGCCACGGGGTGCCTTCCTTGTAGGTCTGGTCGCCGTCGGTCAGGCGGTTGCCATTCTCGTCGAGGCGGTAGATGCGAATCTCGTGGAGCGGCTTGGTGAAGAGGTCCTGACGCTTGCGGCGGACCATGTCGTAGAGGCGGTCGCCGCACTCGGCGCCGATCTCGCAGTTGCGCTCGCGGAGGATCTCATTGATGAGGTTCTCCTTGTTGGTGGTCAGGTTCAGGCTCGGGTTCATCTGCTCCAGGCGGCCCAGGCCGACGCGGCTGCGGACGACATGGAGGTCGTCCAGCGCGCCCCGGAGGTCGCCGGTCTCGGCCTTCGCCTCGGCGCGGATGAGGTACATCTCGGCCAGGCGGGTGTAGGCGACGCCGATGTACTCGTCGTCATACCGGGAACCGCCGAAATAGTCGAGCAGCCACTTGAACTTGCAGTAGCCGGAGGCCACGTCGTCGGCGTTGTTGAAGTTGCTGTTGTAGCTGAAGGCGCCGCCCACCCAGTTGTCCATGTAGGAGAAACCGGCGTAGTCGAAGCCGGCGGGCAGGTTCTGGCGGGGCACCACGATGGTCTCGTACAGGCGCGGGTCGCGATCGGCGAACATGTCGATGCCGTCCGGGTTGTTGCCGGGGCCGTAGATGTTCTCATACGGGAAGTTGCGGCCGTCGGCCATGCCGAAGCACTCCATCAGCTCGTTGGTCGGCACGGCGCCGCCCTGGCGGAGGCAGTCGAGGGCGAAACCTCTCCAGCCCCAGCCCCAGCCACCGTCGGACAGGGTGAGGGTCGGGTGGGCGTCGAACAGCTTCTCGTGGTTGGTCGCGTCGTTGCGGTAGCGGTAGGCGCGGCGGTAGGCCGTGCGGTAGCCGGCTTCGTTCTGCGTCGCGGGCTGGATCAGCTGGTAGTAGTTGCCGTTCGCGGCGTTGTCATTGAAGAAGTCGTTGCAGTACTGGAGGCAGCGGTTCCACAGGGTGGGATCCTCCTTGCCGAACCACACGTGCTCGATGTTGGTGAACTCGGTCACCTTGTCGGGGGTGTACTCCATGTACGGCTGGGGGCTGTTGAACAGCGGGGAGGCGGCGAACATCCACACCTTGGCGCGCAGGGCGCGGGCGGAGGCGCGGGTGAGGCGGCCGGACCACTGGCCCTGGTCGGCATCGGGGATGTTCCAGATGAAGCCGGGCTCGTTGATCGCGCATACGATCAGGGAGTCGATGAACTCGACGGTCTCCATGGCCGTCGCGCGGCCGGAGGTGTGGTTCTCACCCACGCCGTAGGCCTTGCGGGCGAGGCAGAGGCCGCCGAAGTTGCGGAACGCGTCATAGTAGCGGCTGGCCATGATGGTGTAGGCCTCGCCGCGGAGACGGCTCTTCTCGTTGTCGGACATGTCGGGCACGCGCTCGATGTTCTCGATGAGCTGCCAGCATTTGCGCACGGTCTCGTAGATGGAGACGCGGCCGCCGGCGTCGGAATCCAGGCCACCCTTGGTGGAGTAGGAGAACTTGCCCTGGAAGTTGCCGTCTTCGGTATCCTGGGCATTCTCGGTCAGCAGGCCGGGATAGTAGCTCTGCTTGGGGCCGCCCCAGGAGACATAGCAGTGGTAGGAGTCGGAAAGCACGTCGATCGGCGCACCGTTCATCATGTTTCCGGACGTATAGGTGCAGTAGAGCTGGCCGTAGGCGCTCCACAGGAAATTGCGGGTATATTCTGCGCTGGTGAACACGGTGTCGATGTTGACGTCCACGCCCGGGGCCTTCTCGAGGAAGGCGTCACCGATGGCGAACTTGTCGACACAGGCGGAGAAGCAGAATGCGGACGCGATGCCCAGCACCAGGATGACATTCGATATCTTTTGTTTCATAATCATGCCGCATTAGAAGTTAACTTGCACGCCCATGTTGACGACGCGGGTCATCGGGTAGCGCACGCCGAAGTCGAGGCCGGAGCCCGGGGCTTCCGGGTCGTTGCCGTCGAACGTGGAGAAGGTCAGGAGGTTCTGGCCGGAGGCGAAGATCCGGATGTAGTTGAAGAACGGCATGAACTTGGGCTTGTTGAAGGTGTAGCCGAGTTCGACGTTCTTCAGGCGGACGTACCGGGAATTGATCATCCAGGCGCGGGAATCGTGGTTGTTGTGCACGCGGTTGGTGAACGAGATACGCGGCAGGATGGCGTTCGGGTTGTCTTCCGTCCAGGAGTTGTCGGCGACCCACTGGGTGAGGGCCGAGGTGTTGGTGGAACCGAACTGGTCGCGGAAGTAGCCGTTCAGGGTGCGGCTCACGTGGTCGGCGCCGGTCCACAGCATGGAGAAGTCGAGTCCCTTGTAGTGGAGGCCGGTGTTCAGGGAGAACGTGAGTTCCGGGTTGTCGGTGTAGCCGATCGGCTGCTGGTCGTTCTGGTCGATGATGCCGTCGTCGTTCAGGTCCACATACACGCAGTCGCCGTACTTGAGGGCGATGTTCTGGTCGGGCATGGGCTTGCCGTAGGCGGCCTGGTAGCGCTCTTCGGTACCGGGCTGGTAGAACTCGAAGAGGTCATAGCCGAAGCGCTGGCCCACCGGGAGGCCGGTGCGGCTCAGGTAGTCGTACATGGGCTTGACCTCGAGCATCTCGATGACCTTGTTGCGGGCGAAGGAGACGTTCGGGGAGATGTTGTAGTGGACATTGCCGATGCGGTCTTCCCAGTTCAGGGTGACCTCGAAACCGTGGTTCTTCACGCGGCCCTGGTTCACGTAGCTGGAGGGCAGCGAGGTGACGGCGGACAGGGTGTTGGCGTTGGACACGAGGATGTCCTTGCGGTCCTCCCAGAAGAAGTCCACATACGCGTGGAGCTTGCTGAAGAAGGTGACGTCCATACCGACGTTGATCTTCTGGGCGGTCTCCCAGGTCACGTTCGGGTTGCCGGCGGTGAGCTCCTTCACGGCCTGCAGCCAGCCGCCGGAGGTACCGAAGTTGGCACCGCGCTTCTGCGGGTTCACCGTGGTGGCGCCGGTGTAGAACTGCCAGGCGCCGGGCAGATACAGGAAGCGGGCGCCGTTGGTGTTGTCGTTACCGACGATACCGTAGGAGCCGCGGAGCTTGAGGTAGCTGATCACGTGGCTGACGGGCTGCCACCAGGGCTCCATGGACGGAATCCAGCCGATGGACACGGACGGGAAGGTGCCATAGCGCTTGCCGGGGGCGAAGTTCTCGGAACCGTTGCGGCCGATGTTGAAGTCCAGGAGGTACTTCGTGGCGTAGTCGTAGGTGACACGGCCGACGAGGCCGACGTAGCCCTTCGGGATGGACTGGTACAGGCTGCCGTCGGAATCCCAAGGATAGTAGGTCTTGCTCTGGTTGTAGAGCAGGAGGGCGCCGAAGTTGTGCTGGCCGAACTTGCGGTTGTAGTTGAAGCTCGCTTCGGTGTACCAGTTGCGGCTGCCCCACTTGGACTCGTTGTACGGGAGCGGCCAGGTGATGTTCTCCTTGCGGAGGACTTCCTGTCCGTCCACGATCGTGGCGACATAGGTCAGGCCCGTACCGAAACCGTTCTGACGGTTCTTGCGGGCGGTGTACTCGGAGTTGTAGGAGGCCTTCACCTTGAAGTCGAGGCCCTTGGTGATGAAGCCCAGGTCCAGCTTGTACTGGATATCGAAGTTCAGCACGTTCGTGCTTTCGTTCTGGTAACCGAGGTTATAGTAGTTGGAGAGGGCGTCGCGGTCGAACTGGCCGACGATGGTCTCGTCGGAGATGATGTGGCGGCCCTGCTCGTCGATACCGCTGCCGGCGTAGGGCGTCGCGCCCTGCAGGTAGCGGAACAGGAAGCCTTCACCGCCGCCCATCGTGTTGCGGTTCTGCATGCGGCCGCCGAGGGTGATGGACACCTGGCTGCGCTTGGAGACGTCGATATCCAGGTTCGCGCGGTAGTTCAGGCGCTGGAAGCTGAAGGTCTCGTTCTTGTTGCCGGTGAAGGTCTTGAACAGGGAATCCTGGTTCAGGAAACCGGCGGACACGAAGTAGCGGACGCGCTCGGTACCGCCGTTCACGTTCACATTGGCCTGCTCCTGCCACGCGGCGTCGTTCATGATGTACTTGATCCAGTCCATGCTCGGGAACGTGCGGGGCATGTCGCCGGTGCGGAAGTGCTCCATGACGTCCTGGGAGAACCGGATGCCGGTGTCGGCATACGGGGTATAGTCGTTGATCGTCCGGGAGCCGGGCCACTGGTTCATGGGCAGGGCGTCGGTGATCGCGGTGTAGTTCCACATCTGGCCGTAGGTGTAGGAATCGGCGAAGTCGATGAACTTCGAGATCGTCTGCACGGCGGCATTGGCGGAAGCGGTCACGGAGGCCTTTCCGGTGGTACCGCGCTTGGTGGTCACGAGGATGACACCGTTCGCGCCGCGGACACCGAACACGGCGGTCGCGGACGCGTCCTTCAGGACGGAGATACTCTCGATTTCATTGGCGTCGAGTTGCGAGAAGGAACGCTCGACGCCGTCCACGAGGACGAGCGGTTCGGCGCTGTTCAGGGATCCGACACCACGGATGCGGATGACCGGTTCGTCGGCGCCCGGCATACCGGAAGGCTGCACGGCGGACACGCCCGGGAGGTTACCCTGCAGGGCATTCGCGACGTTCGGCACCGGGGACTTCATCAGTCCCTCGCCACTCACCGCGGAAACCGCACCGGTGATGGTGACCTTCTTCTGCTGGCCGTACGCGATGACCACGGACTCGTCCAGGGCATCGGTGTCGGGTTCCATGTTGACGGTCATCCTTGCCGTCGCCTGCAGGGCCAGGGTCTTGTAACCGACGCACGAGAACTCGAGCGTGGCCCCCTGGGGGACAGACAGCGAGAAGTTACCGTCCATGTCGGTGATCGTGCCGGTATTGGTCCCTTGTATGACCACACCCGCGCCGATCAAACCTTCTCCCAGCTCATCCAGCACCCGGCCTTGTACGCGCAGGTTCTGGGCGAAAGACTGTCCGGGATGCAGGAGCAGAAGCGCCGCCAGCAATCCGAACAGCTGAGACAGTTTTCTCATTTTCATCATGATTGGTAATTGATTGGTTGGTTGTATTTGGTTGGTTTGGTTTTAAGCAGCTAGAAAAGCCAGCGGATCCCCACGTTCACAAGGCCTTGCATGCCGAGCCCCAGCTCCGCGAACCCGCGGAACGACTCGCCGCCGAAGTCCATGCCGATGGGCGTCGCCTGGAAGGCAAACGCGAAATTGTCCTTGGTATCCTCGCTCTGGTTGGTGAAGGTGAACCCCGCGCCCGCGGCCAGCTTGGAATACAGGCCCACGTGCTCCCGGTTCAGCCACGCGAACTTCACCTCCGGCATCGCGCTGACGATCCCGAGAGTGAACTTCCCGTTGGGCGTCTTCTTGCCCTCGCTGTCCACGTTCATCGCCGTCGCCGTCATGTAATCGCACAGGACCGCCCCGCCGAAGCCCAGCCAGTCGTTGACATAGTGGACATACTCCACGCCCGCTCCGCCGATGAAATGCGCATTCTCGAACGAGAAGTGCCCGAGGGAGAACATCGACCCGAACACGCCGCCCAGCACATAGGCGGCCTGCGGCACCGTAATCTGGCCGTAGGTGATGGAAAACTCGTTCTTGTCCGTGTCATTCTTGGCGAAGACAGGACAGACGACAATCAGACACAGGAGAAGTGCTACTAATTTTTTCATGGTCGTTTCAAGTCAGTGGAGACAAAGATAGTCAAATATTTGTAAATCCTACTTCTTCCACTACGTGGAAGCAAAAGAGTACAAGAAAATGTCAAATTAGTATTAGAGCCACATAATGATACACACGTCATGCCCGACCGACACCGAACCGTCATGCTTGGCTTTCCCCCTCCGTCATGCCCGACCTGATCGGGCATCTCTCGCTCGACCAAAAAGGATACAAAAAAGGCATCTCGCTTGGGTTGAGATGCCTTTGAGGCGTATTAGTAATGTCATTTCACATGACACGACAAAGTTACGAATTAAAATGATTCCCACAAGAATAAACCGAGAAAGAGGAAAAGAAGTCGCCGTAAGTCCCAGCGGGGGCCAGTGCACTCCTGCGTCATAACGGATTTCAGCCGATCGCGTAGGGGGGAAGGCGCTTGACGGCTGACTCCTCCCTTTTACGGGCCCGGCTGCACCGGTCCCGTAACGGTCGTCAAACACACGCCGTCATCCCGTTCCGGGACCGCTGCCTTCCCCCCTGCTCCCCTGTCGCTGAAATCCGAATTCCGCAGGAGCACACCGCCCCCCGACGAAGACTTACAGCCAACTAAATTTCCGTCAGCCCCAGCTCTCTAAATAACTCATACGTCCCATCATAAAACTCCGGCAATCTAGTAGCATCCTCGGGATTACCTTCAGGGACGCAGATGACCATGCCTTGGCGGGCGCGGGTGAGGAGGACACGGTAGGCGTTGAGCTGGTAGGCACGGCCTTCGGCGATGTTGATGTTTTGCCAACGGTCGGAGCGGAAGTTGAAGTGCTGCCAGCAGTGGCGGTAGGGATCGTAGCGGAAGTCGCCGTCCCAGACGAGGCAGGTCCAATCGAGTTCCAGGCCTTGGATGTCGAATTCCGTGGCGACGTCTTCCAGGAAGAGGGAGGAACGAATGTCTGTGATGGGGTTCAGGAACCAGGGGACAATATCGGCCTGAGAGCGAATATCAATTGCTAGTGGCTTCAGGCGGAAGGCCTTGGAGGAGACGAGCATTCCGTAACGCTCTGAGCCACGAGCGTGCTCTCGGAGCCAAGCCTTGGCTTTGGCCAGATCACGAGTGAGAACAATGGGATAGCGGTCTTTGATATCGTCGTAAGTCTTTCGGGCGGCGGCGATATCCAGATCCAAGAATTGATGGACAAATAAGGAAAGCGTCTCAGCTCGGTAAGAGCGCTGAGAGACTGCGAGATGCAGGTCGGGGCGAAGGTGAACGTTGGAGTTTTCCGCGAGCAAGTCGCTGACATTTCCTTCGGCGTATTCCTTTTCCGTCAATTGATTCGAGATGTAAATCTGCCAGTCGGGGAATTGCTGGTTGAGTGCATCGATCCATAAACCGATGCCGCCTTCACCGGAGTTAATCTCCTGTCCCCCACCCACTAAGCAAACGATGGTTGCCCAGTCTTTATGCTGGTCCAAAGACCAAATGAGAAACTCTCCTTCCGACATGGGAAAATCGTTCACGCCTTTCTTTCGCGCGAGCCAGGCGCTCAGGTGACGCATATCCCACATGCGCTGCGCTTCGTCGAAGATCGCTACGTTTTCGACTTCGGCGGCGCTCTTTTCAGCAGCTTTGGAAATCATCGCCGGATCCAGTTCAATCTGTCCATCACGAATGGGCATCTTCAACTTTCCGAGCATGTTATCCCGGTAGCGATGAATGATCTGGATGAATCGGCTTACTTGGCGTTCTGCTTCGGTCTTTGTGCATCGGCGACCGCGATCTTTCTCCTTCTGTACCTTATCGCGAGCCAATGCTTCGGTAAGTACTTTCACAAGCGGTCCGTTGCCGGAAAGGTAAACGGCCAAGTCTCCTTCTTCCTGCTGGATTGCAACGTTCAAGCCCACAAGCGTTTTTCCCGCTCCGGGCACCCCAGTCACGAAGCAAATGCTCTTCTGATGATTCTCTTTCGATTGTTTGATGATGTCCAGAATGAACGCCGTGCAACTATCGATTCCGGCCTTATCGGCTTCATGCTTAGTGATATCTGCGACGCTATGATTCATGTATAACGCAGAGGCCGCTTGGATGATGGTTGGAGTCGGGCTATACCGGCTAAAGGTCCATTCATGCGCATCCAGGGCCGGTTGCGATTCTATTTCGCTCAAGACTCTCTGGAGGATGGGCAATAACGTATCCGCATTACTAAATAACGGATAATAAACATGATCATCGTAATAACTAAAGATGGCTTTCCCCAAAGAGCAATCTCTCTTCGGCGCCTCTGTCGCTACGAGAATCGGAACAATGATGCGATCCCGGCTTTCTTCGTGGAAGTTCTTCAAGTCTAGCGCATAATCCCAAACTTGCTCCTTGTCATTGACTAAGAACGCCTCGGCACCGATCTTGAACTCAATGGCGAAAACCACTCCTCTCATAAGGAGGACGACATCAACCCTCTTCCCAAGTCGCGGAATGGTGTATTCGAATAGGATTTGACCATCCTCCCCTAACGTTCCCAGCACGCTCTTCATGATATCAAACTCCTCCAACCAAGCATTGCGCTGATCCATGGTCAAGTCAAACTCATTCACCTGATCCATGGTCCCCAGTATAGCATCCACCGGCCGAGCAAGAAATTCGGCTACCGACTCGCTATAATAGTAACGTTGCATAGGAACGTTACAAAAATAGCAAAAAATGACTAATTGTAAGAAGGTTATATCGTGGCTATAAAGGATTTGTCCTCTGTATCACTTATTAGCTACTTAGTGGTCCTCTTTGCATACACCTTTATTGGTCCCGTTTTGATAATCTCGAGAGAATCCCCTACCTTTGCTTAGCTAGCGAAGAAAGCTAACCCTGCGTTAGAATCATGCCCTCAACCAAGCCCATCATATTCCTCAAAGGCGAGTTACGTGATGACATCAAGTTTTCAAGACTTGATGAAGAAACAGGGATGTACCTTGTGCAGTTCAAAAAGGGAGAGAATTATCTATATTACAAACCCGAAAATGTCGACGAGGCGAAGTTCGTGCGGCAGATGGATCCGCCGCTGAGGGTCATAAGGAAGAAGGATGGTTTCGTGTTCTCCAAGACGATGGGGGTGAGGGTGTTTGAGGGGAAGGAGCACCGGGGTTATCGGGTTGTATTTGAGAGTGGGGCGACGAAGGACTATGATGCCGATTATCTGGAGATCGAGGAGCATATCGACGATGAGCGGTCGGTCAATGTTTGGGAGTATCTGAACGAGATTGCGAAGTACAACCAGATCCCTGTCGATGATGACAAGACAATCAGCCTTGCCGATAAGTATGCGAGGTTGGAATTTGTGACGAAGGGGTCTTTGCTGGAGGCGTATCTCAATGTCGATTCCTATCGAAACAAGGCCGGTAAACCGAGTACGCCCATATTCCCTTTCGGGTGCAATCGGAGCCAATACAAGGCGGTGCGGAATGCGCTGGAGAATAAGATAAGCGTCATCCAGGGGCCTCCGGGCACAGGAAAGACGCAGACGATTCTTAACATCCTAGCGAATCTGCTGTTGGAGGAGAAGACGATGGAAATCGTGTCCAACAACAATTCCGCCGTTGAGAATGTCAAGGAAAAGCTGGAAGCGAGCGGGCTCGGATTCATTTGCGCCCAGCTAGGACGAGCCAGCAATAAAGAGGATTTCGTCAATGGGCAGACGGGCTTGGGTCCAGACATTGGTTCCTGGAAGGTGGCGGATACGAGCCAATTGAAAAGCCAGGTAAAAGCATTATCTCGGGAACTGCAGGAACTGTATGAGTGTCAGGAGGATTTTTCGTTATTCACTGATGAATTGAAGGAGTTGAAGCTGCAGGCAGAACGTTTTCCCCGGAAAGTAACGACGCAAGGGCAATATCCTGCTGCCAAGCTTCAGAAGTATGCTCTCCGTTGCAACCGAGATATGGAGCAAAAACATCGCCTCTCGTGGTGGACACGACTCGGGTTGCGTTTTCACCGCCTTCCGACTACCGAAGACGCGCTGGATCAACTCCAGTACCTCTATGTCGACACCAAAATCAGCGAACTGGAAAAGACTTGCAAGGAACTTCGGGCACGGCTCAAAGGCGTTGACGAGAAAAATAAACGGCTTAGGGACCTCTCCATGCTCATCCTGAAGGATCACTTGGCGAGACAGTATGGGCAGCAGAAAGAAAGAACGGTATTCTCGTCTGACGACCTATACTACAACTCTTTGGCGTTCTTGAAGGAGTATCCCGTGGTATTGAGCACGACCTTTTCGGCAACGTCCAATATCAACCCGATCCGCAAGTTCGATTATCTAATCATGGATGAAGCCTCTCAGGTCGATATCGCGGCAGGAGCTTTGGCGCTGAGCTGCGCGAAGAATGCGGTGATTGTGGGAGACTTGAAGCAGCTTCCCAATGTTGTGGACAGCCATACGGAGGAGGTTGTGAGCGCGGTTTTTGCGAAATACGGAATCAATGAAGCCTATCGCTACTCCACGAATAGTTTCCTTTCTTCTCTCTGCCTGTTATATCCAAAGATCCCACAAACGCTTTTGCGAGAACATTACCGGTGCGATCCGCTCATTATCGGCTTCTGTAGCAAGCAGTTCTATAATGGGGAATTAATTCCTATGAAGAAAGGAGAGACGGAATTCGCTCCCATTCGTGTTGTCCGGACAGTCAAGGGAAATCATGCGAGGGGCACCGTCAATTATCGCCAAGTAGATACCGTCACCCAAGAGATCTTGCCTGTGTTGGAGGAGCGGTTTACGGATATCGGAATCATTACTCCTTATAACAATCAGGTCAAGGCTTTCCGGGATGCTTTGAAGACGACTGGTCGAGAATACGTTGCTGCCACCGTTCACAAGTTCCAGGGCCGTGAGGATGACGCCATCGTCCTTTCCACCGTGGATAATCAAATCCGGGAGTTCACGGATGACCCCCACCTGTTGAATGTCGCAGTATCCAGGGCCAAGAAGCAGTTCACACTGGTGGTTTCCGCGGACGAGCAACCGGATTCCAACATACGGGACCTGATAGATTACATCGAGTATTATCAGGGCGAGAGTGTTCAGAGTGAGATCTCTTCCATCTACGACCTCCTTTATAGAGACTATACCCAGGAGCTTCTCAACTTCTATAAAACTCATCCTCGGCGGGTCTCCGAGTACGATTCTGAGAATTTGACATACTGGGCCATTCGTGATGTCCTCCAGGAAAAAAGCTTTGCTCATTTTGATGTTTTGATGCACTATCCCCTACGGCATCTGGTCACATCTGCTTCCAACCTGACGCAGGAACAGCGTACCTATGCTTCTCGATCTTGGACACACCTTGATTTCCTCGTTTACGACACTGTTACCCACAAGGCGAAATTGGCTATCGAAGTAGATGGGACCCAATACCATAGGCGCGGTTCTCACCAAGGACAGCGGGACCAGATCAAGGATTCCATCCTGGAAGCTATCGGCCTGCCACTCCTCCGCCTGAGCACAAACGGCTCGCAAGAAAAGGAGAAGATTGCTCAAGCTCTCGCAAGAACGAACAACGTCGACACTTCCGCCTGAAAACCGAGCGCGGGCAAATCCTCATTCTACACCTTGAGTAAGGAATTCGTCTGCTTTAGGGGCCTTTTAAAATGGGCCTAAAGCGGAGCGAATGCCATTGTAGTGCGCGAGGACATGGTTGGCCCGCGCTCGCTTTTCATGGGCCTGCAGGAAGGTTCGCTCGTGGCGGCGGGGCGGTCCTGCGGGATTCGGATTTCTGCGGCTAATGAGCAGGCGGGAAGGCAGCGGTCCCGCCAGGGATGACGGCGTGTGTTTGAGCGCTAGTTAGGCCCGCGCGGCGGGCCTAACTGAGCGAGTTAGCCGTCAAGCGCCTTCCCGCCTACGCGAATCGCAGAAATCCGTCATTCCGCAGGACCGCCCCGCCGCCCGGCAACCTTCCCGCTCTTGTTTGAATCCGCGGAAATTGCTACTTTTACACCGCAGGAAAAGATTAAACTTGAATTCGATATGAGAACCGAGCGTGACATAAAGAACCAGATTGCCTACGCAAAGAAAGAGGGTCGTGAGGAAGGACGTGAGGAGGGACGTGAGGAAGAACGAATCCGTATCGTTGAGAATCTTCGGAAATTAGGGATTTCTGAAGAGAAGATTGCCAGTGCCATTGAGGCCAAATGATGACGCAAGCAAGTTCGCAATAATGAGCGAGAGCAGGTTGGTCTGCCCTCGCTTTTCATTTCTCTTCCGTTCTTTTTCACTATCTTTGATGCACGATGGACGTATTCGAAATGAAATTCTCCAAGGTGTTTCCTTTGCTCATCGCCAAGGCGGTGAGGAAGGGACGTACGGAAATGGAGGTGTTTGCCGTGACGGAATGGCTTACGGGCTATTCTGAAGAGGAGTTGCGGGCGCTGTTGAGCAGTGATTCGACCACGTACGGGGAGTTTCTGGATAAGGCGCCGTGCATGAATCCGGCGCGGTTCTTGGTGAAGGGAAAGGTTTGCGGCATCCGGGTCGAGGAGATCGAAGATCCGCGCATGCGCGACCTTCGGATCCTGGACAAACTCGTCGACGACCTCGCCAAAGGAAAACCCCTCGACAAAATCCTGCCGAAGGGGTGAACCTTGAAGTTGACAAGGGTGGAGAGCACCTTCCCGTCCCAGTTCTCTTGCTTATGTGATTATTATTTCTTATATTTGCATAACATAATATGCCATATCGCTATTTTATTGGCTTTTTTAATACTATGTTATGGAATATCGGCTTGATAATTATACTCGCAACCCGCAGGTTCTTTTGGACCGGATGGCCCAGAATTGCCGGGCGAGACGGTTGGAGAAGGGGTATAGCAGGAAGACGCTTTCAGAGCTTACCGGCATTCCAGCCCCGACCATAGAACGGTTTGAAAGGACAGGGAAGATTTCCTTAGAAGCCTTCTGCCGGCTTGTCATTGAGTTTGATTACTTCGACGAGATGGCCGCACTGCTCAACCACACCAAGTACTCGACCTCCCGGGAACTCGAGGCGATCAACAAGAACTTGAATAGAAAGAACGGCCGATGATTGACGTCAAGAAAATCAATGTCCTGCTCCGGGACGAACCCGTAGGCACGCTGCAGAGGGACCCGGCCAATGGCGTCTGCGTATTCGAATACGACAAGGGTTGGCTTGCCAACGGTTTTTCCCTGTCTCCGACTGAACTTCCCCTTCAAAGCGGTCTTTTCTATGCCGACAAAGACAAGTTCGGAGGAGGATTTGCCGTCTTTGAGGACAGCCTCCCGGACGGTTACGGCTTGTATCTGCTTGACCGGATGCTCCGAAAACAAAACACCTCGCTCATGGAGTTGAATCCCCTGCAGCGCCTCTCAATCATTGGAACGGCAGGAATGGGCGCATTGACATACCTTCCCATGATGACGGGGTTCCATGCCCAAAAGGAACTGGAAGACATCGCGCAATTGGATCATCTGCAAGAAGAGGCCTTGAAGGTACTCTCGGAAAAAGGGGTTGGAGACGAGTCGTATCTGTATTATAACAGCGCCAATTCCGGTGGTGCCAGACCCAAAACCGCCCTGAGGAGCCGCGATGGCTCGCACTGGCTCGTCAAGTTCCGCCATGTTTATGACCCGGAGGACATCGGCAAGAGCGAGTTCCTGTATATGAAGACGGCCCGTGCGTGTGGAATCACGATTCCCCGGATCGGCTTGGTGAAAGACCGGTACTTCGCCATCGAAAGGTTCGACTTTGCGCCCGATGGGAAGAAACGGCATGTCGTGACGGCCGCCGCGCTTCTGAAAACAGATTTCCGCAAGCAGGATGTCGACTACATCAATCTGCTGGCCCTGACCGGATACCTGACCCAGGATCCGGGCCAGGTGGAAGAGATGTTCCGCAGGATGGTGATGAACCTCGTAGCCGTCAACAAAGATGACCATTCAAAGAACTTCTCTTTCCTCTGCGATGACGGGAAATGGTCCCTCGCTCCAGCCTATGATATCACCTATTCTCCCTTGGGTTCGAATGGCGAGCATGCCACCTCCCTCTTTTATAACGGAAATCCGGGCTTCGATTTGGTGCTGAAAGCCGGCACAGAGATCCGCATCCCCGAATCGACCTGCCGGACCATCATCAAAGAAGTGGAAGAGACCTGTGAAAAGCACCTTCCTGTCGTATCCAGACTTACTCACTAAGGCCAGGCCTTAGAAACTCAACGTCTCTATCTACATACAGTTTTTCCACCAACTCCTCCAAAGTCCCCGCGACGCCGTCGAAGAGCTTGTACATGAGCTCGGGTTCGACCATTTCGGGGAGGTAGGCGAGGACGCGCTTGCCGGCGCCGGCCATCCAGCCAGCTTCGGTGTGCGCGCTGCGGCCGCAGGGGAGGACGAGGACGCAGGTGTCGGCCCAGGTGAGGGCGTCGATGTCGGCCTGGAACTGGCGCTCGGCGAGGGGGTGGTGGAGGTCGGGATCGACATCGGTCCAGTGGAAACCGGCGCCGCCGTGGGGCGGATTGCGGAAGTCGTAGACTTCGTGTCCTGCTTCACGCAGGCGGGTTACCACTTCGGGGAAGTATGGGTTCCTCCAGCTGGAGGCGACGTAGATTCTGGCCATAGCGCGATTCGTTTGCTTGTTTCCTTGATTGTTTCAAAGATACGCATTCTTTCCGGTAATTATCACTATATTTGTTTGTTAATGACACGGAAACTACTACTTAAGCATATGAAAAGAATCCTTCCCACCATTGTCCTTGCGTGCGTCCTGACGTCCGCATGGGCCCAGGATTTCCCCGCCGGAATGCGGAATGAAATCGTCGAAATCGAACAGAACGAGGACGAGTATTCCCTCTTCACCTATAAGGACGAGAACGGCGCCTTCGGGTACTACCTGAGCCTCGGCCGCGTATTCCCGATCCTGGAAGCCGAGATTTTCGGCGGCCAGACTTCCCTCAGCCATATAGACGAGACCTGCCTGTGCCTGGGCGCGACGAAGGAGGAGGCCCTGGCCACGATCGAGTCGATGCTGGCGCTTCTCGAGGAGGCACCCGGCACGACGGCGGCGTTCCAGTGCCGCCGTTCCTCGGGCGGCGAGCGCCTGTCCGTGCCGGACCAGGCGAACTGCGTCGTCGTCAAGCGTTTCCTGCAAGGCAAACGCCTCTGCTTCCAGTTCGTCAGCGGCGGGCGTACCGCCGATGTCGACCTGACCCGTTCCACCCTCAAGACCCTCCGATGGAGCCTCAACCTAGGCAGATAGCCCGGGCTTAACGAATAAAACCCATGTACAAGTTTTCCCATTTCTGCCTTGTCCTGGCGCTGCTGGTGGCAAGCTTTCCGGCCCGGGCGCAACACCCGCAGCCCGAGCACAGCTACCTCGAGATCTATGACCTGGAGACCCGCACGCACCGCGTGGTGAAGGAATTCCCCTACGTCATCGAAGCCCCCAACTGGACCCCCGACGGGAAATGGCTCGTCGTCAACATCGACGGAAAACTCTTCAAGCTCGCGCCCGACGGCTCTTCCGACCTCATCCAGATTCCCACCGGCGACATCACCCAGTGTAACAACGACCACGTGGTGACCGCCGACGGCAAATGGATTGGCCTGAGCAGCAACGACCCCGCCAACAAGCGGTATAACTCGTACGTCTATGTGGTCCCGTTCGAGGGCGGGCAGCCGCGGCGGATCACCCCCGAAGGGCCCAGCTACCTGCACGGCATCAGCCCCGACGGGAAGACAGCCGCGTACTGCGCCTTCCGCGGACCCGAGCAGGAGCAGGACGTATGGGCCATGCCCGTCAAGGGCGGCCCGGAAGTCCGGCTCACGGACGCGCCCGGCCTGGACGACGGCCCCGAGTACAGCCCCGACGGCAAGCACATCTGGTTCAACAGCGTCCGCACCGGCCGGATGCAGGTCTGGCGGATGAAGGCCAACGGCAAGCAGCAGACCCAGATGACCTTCGACGAGGACATGAACTCCTGGTTCCCGCACATCTCCCCGGACAACCAGAAAGTCGTGTACATCGCCTACCACGACTACGAAGTCGCCCCCGACTCCCACATCGCGGACCTCAACGTCCAGCTCCGCCTCATCCCCGCCACCGGCGGGAAGCCCGAGACCCTCGTGGAGTTCTTCGGCGGGCAGGGCAGCATCAACGTGAACTCCTGGAGCCCCGACAGCAAGCAGTTCGCCTACGTGAGCTACCGGCTCACGGACGAACTGACCGCGCCTTCACGGGACATGGCCGTCCAGCTGTACTCCGTGCGCACCCTGATCGGCACGCCCGAGCAGTTCGCCAAGAACCACGCCTACGTGCTCCGGCGGCTCGCCCAGATGGGCTACACCGCCGCCGAGGCCGTCGGCTACGACAACGGGAAGTTCGTCGGGCTCGCCCCCGCCGCGTACCGCGAAGCGGTGGAATCGGCCGGGCTGAAGCTCCTCTCCTCGCACGTCTCCCACACGCTGTCGGCCCAGGAACTCGCCTCCGGCGACTTCTCCAAGGCCCTCGCCTGGTGGGATGACTGCATCGCCGCGCACAAGGCCGCCGGCATCCCCTACCTCGTGATGTCCTGGTCCAACCCCCTGCAGACCAAGGCCCAGATGTCCGTGATGGCCCGGTACCTGGACGCCGTCGGCGCCAAGTGCCGCGCGGCCGGCATCCGCTTCGGCTACCACTGCCACAGCCACGAGTTCAAGCCCACGGACGGCACCACCATGGCCGACGTCTTCCTCTCCGAGACCAAGCCCGAGAACCTCTTCCTCCAGATGGACGTGTACTGGGCCGTCGTGGGCGGCGCCAGCCCCGTGGAGTACTTCAAGAAGTATCCCGGCCGGTTCGAACTCCTCCACATCAAGGACAAGTACGAGCTCGGCCAGAGCGGCATGGTGGGCTTCGACGCCATCTTCAAGGCCATGCCCACCGCCGGCACCAAGGCCTTCGTCGTGGAACTGGAGCAGGCCTCCACGCCCAACATCCTCAAGGGCCTCCGCGAGAGCGCCCTCTATCTGAGAAAGGCAAACTTCTGATTATGAGACATCTGACGTTCTTCCTGGCGACTGCGGCGAGCCTCGCGGCCGCCTGCCAGGCCCCCGCACCCGAACCCCTCAAACCCCGCATCGTCGTACTCACCGACATCGGCCCGGCCGAGGTGGAGCCCGACGACAACGAGTCGGCCGTCCGCCTGCTCTCCTATGCCGACCGCTTCGAGATCGAA
Source organism: uncultured Bacteroidales bacterium (assembly GCA_900318015.1). Lineage (GTDB taxonomy): Bacteria > Bacteroidota > Bacteroidia > Bacteroidales > UBA932 > Cryptobacteroides. The sequence continues at coordinate 22,549 of ONJB01000038.1, forward strand.
GGCCTCATCACCACCATCGGCTGGAACTGCGACCCGTACCCGGAGGAATGGGCGGAATACCTTTTCCGCGTCATCGACGGGTATGAGGTCGACGTGAACAACCTCATGAAACGGTCCGGGCAGGCCGGGTTCCGGAGCCCCGAGGAAGAGCAGGGCGCCCAGGCGCTCGGGTACTGGCCCAGCGCCGGCTACCTGCGGAGCCGCGCCGTGATGGGCAGCACCCGCGCCGGCATCGGCGTCATCGGCGAAGGGAACGACTCCCCCGGCAGCGAACTCCTGATCCGCCTCGCCGACGAGGACGATCCCCGGCCCATCTGGGTCTGCTCCTGGGGCGGGGCCAACACCCTCTCCCAGGCCATCTGGAAAGTGCAGCAGACCCGCTCGGCGGAAGAGCTGAAGGCTTTCCTCCGGAAGTTCCGCCTGTACACCATCACCGACCAGGACATGGTCTGGGCGATGCGGATGGACCGCGCCTACAGCTCCCACCAATGGCTCCGCCGGGAGTTTGCCGATGACCTGATGCTCGTCTGGGACGAGAGCGCCTGGCTTAACCAGAACGCCCTCGGCGTGCAGAACTGGGACAAGTACGCCGCCCTCATCCAGGGCCACGGCGAGATGGGCAAGGTCTATCCCCACTACCTCTGGGGCGTCGAAGGCGACACCCCCAGTTTCCTGAACGTGATGCCGAACGGCCTCAACGACCCCGAGAATCCGGAGCAGGTCGGTTGGGGCGGCTGCCACCAGTTCGGCCTCTCCCCCGACCGCGAGACATCGGCCTGGACCAATTGGCAGGAACCCCTCAAGGGCATCTCCTCCGCCTACGAGCACCACTTCTACCCCGACGAATTCAACGACTTCGCCGCCCGCATGCAATGGGCCGCCGAGGGCACCGGCAACCGCAATCCAGTGGTGGTCATCGACGGGAAGACAGGGCACAAGCGCCTCCGCCTGGAGAACGGCGATGGTCTCGCGCCCATACCCGTGACCGCCCGCCCCGGCACCGCGCTCCGTTTCGACGCCTCCGCCTCCTCCGACCCGGACGGCGACGCCTTGCGATTCGAATGGTGGTTCCAGGAATTCCCCGGCATGGCTGCCCTCCCCGCCATCGCAGACCCCGCCACCCCCGTAGCGGCCTTCACCATCCCTGCCGATGCTGCCCCCGGTCAGCAGTACCACCTCGTCTGCGAAGTCCACGACACCGGCCCCTTCACCCTCCCCGCCTATCGCCGCATCCTCATCACCGTCGAATAAGCGCTCGGGCATATCGCATCGAGCCCTTAGCACGCGCCGGGTCACGTTTTTGGGGTAAAACGTGCCCCCTGCCGTGCTCTGGCACGTGGGAGGGAACAAAATCGCGGCAAATCGTTCCCTCAGCCGTGCCAAGAGCCCACACCTGCGCCAGAAAGAGCCCACACCGTCCTTGCCTGGCTGGTGTACATGTCTGACTTGTACACGCCGAGCCGCTTGTGATGGGCTCTTTTTGTTCATACCTCCCGCCGAAAGGCCTTCTAGCGTCATTTCCGAGGAGACTTGTACATAGAAAGAGAGTCCGAGGGCCATTTCGTTGTACAAGCGAGACTTGTACCCCACGAAAGACCGGTAGTACCCCCGGCGTGACCAGGAACGCTGCACGCATCAGATGCGTACACGATTCTCCCTAAAAAATCGTATCTTTGGGATCGGTAAAATGAAACGAACGATGAAAAAGCTTTTGATTTCACTGGCGGCCGTCGGAATGACGGTGGCCATGGCGGTTTCCTGCATCATCAATATCGGAGGGAACGGCTCCGTGTGGGTGGGCGAATACACCGAGCATGGGATCGACTATACCGAGGTCCGCGAGGTCGGGCATTTCCGGGCGCTCGCGTCCAGCCTTCCCGCCAATGTGTATTATGTCCAGGCCGACAAGCAGGAGGTCCGCGTGGAAAGCACCGAGGAGTTTGCGCCCAAGGTGCTGACCACGGTCGAGGACGGAATCCTGACCCTCAAGCTTGAGCCCGGCCGGTACCCCAAGCTGATCCTCCGCGTGACCGTGTCCTCCCCCGACATCGAGAAGCTTTCGGTCAGCGGCAGCGGCAACCTGTTCCACGAGGGCGTCCTGCACGCCTCGGGCTCCCTGGCCTTGAAGGTCTCGGGGAGCGGCGATATCGTCACGGGCGAGATCGACAGCCGGGATTTCGACGCCCAGTGCAGCGGCAGCGGGAGCATCCGCGTCGGCACGCTGGCCTGTGACGACTTCGACGGAAAGGTCAGCGGGTCGGGAAACGTGCGGATGGGCCGTATCTCCTGCGATGACTTCGAAGCCGGCGTCAGCGGGTCCGGCGATTTCTTTGTGGACAAGCTTACCTCGACGGGCGGCGCCTCGGTCCGGGTCTCCGGCAGCGGCAACGTCCGCCTGAGTGAGGTGGCTGTCGACGGTAACATGGACCTGAAAACCGGCGGTTCGGGCGATATCCTCGTCAACGGTTCCTGCCACGACGTGACCGCCTCCACTTCCGGCTCCGGCAATATTACCGGCAACCTCAAGTACGACCACATCAGCGTCAAGGCCTCCGGTTCCGGGAACGTGAATCTGTAGGCCTTCTATCCGCATGAATCCCGTCTCCCAGCGCCTTCTGAGCCAGCAGCTCGCGGCCCCGCAGTTCAAGGACCCGGCGGAAGTCGTGTCCTGGTTCGGGGCCATGCAGGCCCAGGACTACAAGTCCATGCGCTGGGCCGTGTCCATGCGGACCCGCAGGCCCTCCGGCAAGGCCTTCGAGAAGGCCTACAACGACGGGCGGATCGTCCGGACGCACCTGCTGCGCACCACCTGGCAGCTCCTCGCCGGCGAAGACCTGGGCTGGATGCTGAAGCTCTGCCGCCGCAAGGCCCTCGCCGGCCTCCGCGGCTGGATGCACGCCAACGGCGTGGACATTCCCCTCGACGAGGAGAAGCGCATCAGCGGCATCTTCGGCGAGGCGCTCGCGGGGCATCACAGCGTGCAGAAGGAGTTCCTCGCGGAAGCCCTCCGCGAGCGGGACATCCTGATGACCGAGCAGCGGTTCTCCTACCATCTCCGCCTGGCGGAACTCTCGGGCCTGCTGTGCTCAGGGGACCTCCACCCGACCAAGCGGACGCTGGCCCTCGCCGCGGAAAAGGTGCGTAATCCTTTGGTCCTGAGTCACGAAGAGGCTCTCGCCCTTCTTACTCGCAAGTACTTCCGCAGCCATAGCCCAGCCACGCTGGAGGACTACGTGTGGTGGTCCGGGCTGAATGTCAACGACTGCCGGCGCGGCATCGCCGCCATCGGCGACGAGCTCCGCGCCGAGCGCTGGAAAGGCCGCGACTTCTACGTCCACGCGGAGGCCCGCACCCGCGGCTTCCGCCGCGGCGGCGTCCTCCTCCTTCCCGCCTTCGACGAATACCTCATCGGCTACAAGAGCCGTGACATCGTCCTCCATCCTGACCACTCGCACCACGCCCACAACAACTCGGGCATCTTCTACCCCATCGTCGCGCTGGACGGTTTCATCGTGGGCAACTGGTCACCCTCCGCCCACGACGGCGGTCTCACCCTCTTCGACGACGAAACCCTCGTCCCGACCGAGCCTTTCCACGCCCAGCTCGCCACCTACCGCTCTACTCTCAAGCTAAAACGATAATCCTCTAACAACACCGATATGAAACGAATCCTGATCCTTGCGTGCGCCCTGGCGATGGCCGCGTGCGCGCAGAAAGCCCAGAGCCCGGTCCTCACCATCGAGGGCGGGCAGGTCCAAGGCGTGGCGGCCGACATTCCGGGCGTCACCGTGTTCCGCGGCATTCCGTTCGCCGCGCCGCCCATCGGCGAGAACCGCTGGAAGGCACCGCAACCCGTCGTGCCGTGGGAAGGCGTCCGCGTGTGCGACACCTTCGGCCATCCGCCGTTCCAGGCGGCGCACTACCCCGGCGGCTACACCACCGAGTGGGGCTACGGCGCAGAGGCGCCTTACAGCGAGGACTGCCTGTATCTGAACGTCTGGACCAAGGCTCCCGGTCAGCCGGAGAAGAAGCTCCCGGTGGCCGTGTGGGTGTTCGGCGGCGGCATGCGCGAAGGCTGGGGCTCCGAGCCCGAGTTCGACGGCCAGGAGTGGGCGGCGAAGGACGTCGTCCTCGTTTCCTTCAACTACCGCGTGGGCCCGTTCGGCTTCTTCGCCCATCCCGAGCTCTCCGCGGAGAATCCGGAGCACCCGACCGGTAACTGGGGCACCCTGGACCAGATCCAGGCCCTCAAGTGGGTCCAGGCCAACATCGCCCAGTTCGGCGGCGATCCGGACAACGTGATGCTGTTCGGCCAGAGCGCCGGCGGCCGCAGCACGAAGTTCCTGTCCGCCTCCCCGCTCACCAAGGGCCTGTTCGACAAGGCCGTCATCATGAGCGCCAGCGGCTTCACGGATCCCCGGAAGCCCGTCGAACCCCCGTTCCCGGGCATGCGCGCGATGCCGCAGCAGGGTCCCCTGACCCTGGCCGATGCCGAGGCCTCCACCAAGGAAGTCGCCGACTGGGCCGGCCTCACCGACCTGCAGAAGCTCCGCCGCGCCTCGACCGAAACCATCTTCGCGATGGGCACCCTCTACAGCAGCGCCACCGGCAAGCGCAGCATCCTCACCGCCTCCCCCATCTCCCCGTACATCGACGGTTATGTCCTCACGGAAGGCTTCGATGAGGCCTGTGTCGACGGTACCCTGGCCGACGTCCCCTACATGATCGGCTACACCCTCAACGACGCCGGCAACATGGAACCGGTCATCACGGACTTCTGCCTGAACCGCGAGGAGAACGGCGGCAAGGCCTGGGCTTACCAGTTTGCCCGCCCGCTGCCCACGGACGGCCGCCCGAACGTCCTCCAGGGCGCGTTCCACTCCTCCGACCTGTGGTTCGTGTTCAAGTCCCTGAAGAACTGCTGGCGCCCCTGGACGCAGGGCGACTGGGACCTCTCCGAGAAGATGCTCACCGCCTGGTCCAACTTCGCCAAGTACAGCGATCCCAACGGCAAGGACGGCGGCGACTGGAAACCCGTCACCGCCGCCCAGAAGGACTTTATGGTGTTCTGCCTGGATGAGAACGACGCGGAAGCCTCGTTCCTCGGCGAGCCCAAGAAGGCTCCCCGTCCGTCATTTAGACCGTAACGACACGGCAAATCCACCGGCACGCGCCATTCGGAGATCGAGCACCGTCTCGCTGGTCACCGTCTGGCGCGTGATCGTGTACGCCTTCGGGTTCGTCTCGAAGTCGGCGTCGGGGGCGTCGGCATAGATCGTGGCCTCGTACTGGACGCCCGAAGGGAGGAAGTCCAGCTTCACGTTGAAAGTGCGGGCGTTCTCGTCCGTCACGCCGCCCAGGAACCACACGTCATGCTCCTGGCCGTCGGGGTTCGCGAACTCCCACGCGCCGGACTTGCCGGCGAGCCGGCCGGAGTTCAGCGAGGACATCTTCGGATGCCGCGCGGTGATGATGTACGCGCCCGGTTCCGCGTCGATGTACACGCTCTTGTCCCAGTCCACGGCCACGTCCTTGATGAACTGGAACGCGTCCATGAAGTTCGCGTAGTTCTCCGGCAGGTCCGCCGCCATCTGCAGCGGGGAGTAGAACGTCACGTACAGGCCCAGCTGGTTGCAGATGGTGTGGTGCATGTGCTGGTCGTCGTTCGGGTTGTTCTTGGACATGTCCGTCTCGAAGATGCCGGGGGTGTAGTCCATCGGGCCGCCCTGCAGGCGGGTGAACGGGAAGATGGTGGTGTGGCCGGGCTTGATGGTGCCGCGGAACTCGGTGCCCATCGCGCTCTCGTTGCCGATCATGTTCGGCCAGGTGCGGCAGAGGCCCGTCGGGCGCACGGCCTCATGGGCATTGACCATGATGTGGTGCTTCGCGGCCTCCACGATGGCGTGGTGGTAGTGGTTGATGAGGGCCTGGCTGTAGTGGTACTCGCCGTACGGGATGATCTTGCCCACGTAACCGCTCTTCACGGCGTCGTAGCCGTACTGGTTCATCAGGTCGTAGGCCTGCTCCATCCAGCGCTCGTAATTGACGGTGGACGAGGAGCTTTCGTGGTGCATGATGATGCGGATGCCCTTGCTGTGGGCATACTCGTTCAGCGCCGGCAGATCGAAGTCCGGATACGGGGTGATGAAGTCGAAGACGAAGTCCTTCTGGTGGCCGTACCAGTCCTCCCAGCCTTCGTTCCAGCCTTCCACGAGGATGGCGTCGAAACCGTTCTCCGCCGCGAAGTCGATGTAGCGGCGGACGTTCTCGTTGTTCGCGCCGTGCCGGCCGTGCGGCGTGGAGGCGGCGTAGTCCGTCACGCCCAGCTGCACGGAAGGATAGTCATACGTGTAGGACCATTCGCTCTTGCCGGTGATCATCTCCCACCACACGCCCATGTACTTGGTCGGATGGATCCAGGAGACGTCCTCGATGGCGCAGGGCTCGTTGAGGTTCAGGATGAGGCGGGAGGCCAGCACGTCGGTGGCCTTCTCGCACACCATCACCGTTCTCCACGGGCTCTTGCACGGGGCCTGCAGCCGTCCCTTCACGCCCTCGGCGTCCGGGGTCAGGTGCGTCGTGAACACGAAGTTCTTGTCGTCCAGGTCCAGGTTCGTGGTGGGATAGTCCAGCACCTCGGCTTCGTGGATGTTGATGTACAGGCCGTCGGCGGTCTTCATCTGCAGGGCCGTCTGCACGCCGGTCTGGGAGAACTTGGTCTGCGGGGAACCGCCCGCGGGACGCGGGTCGTCCTGCAGCGCGCGGACCTCCGACAGCTTGGACTCCGTGGGCACGAACTCCTGCGTGGAGTAGTCGCCCGGGATCCACCAGGCCGTGTGGTCGCCCGTCATCGCGAACTCGGTGAGCTCCTCCTTGACCTTGAAGTAGGTCAATGCGTTCTCCAGCGGGAACTCGTAGCGGAAGCCCAGCCCGTCGTCATACAGGCGGAAACGCACCTGCATCACGGCGCCCTTGCCGTACGGGTTGCCCAGGTCGCCGGTGTACTCCGGGTCCGTGACGCTCACGCCCCGCTGCGCTTCACGCGCCGCCTGGGGCTTCTGTTCCAGCGTCACGAACAGTTCGTTGTAGTGGTTGCGGATGGACGCTTCCTCGCCCCAGACCGGCTCCCAGGTCTCGTCGAACGAGTTGAAGGCCGAGTCGGTGAGGGTGAACCCGCCGTCCAGGTTGTCCTGGTCCAGCAGGGCGTAGCCCAGGCGGGACGGAAGGACGACCGCTTTCCCGTTGCGGTCCAGCGTATATTCGGGGACGCCGTTCACGACGGCGAACTTCAGCTCCAGCTGCCCGTCCGGGCTGCGGAGGACGACGGCGTCGGCCGGCATTTTCGGGGCCTTGGGCCCGCAGGCGGCGAGAACGGAGAGGGCCGCCAGAAGAAGGAGTCTTTTCATATCGAAGGGTTATTAGCCGCGTAAAGTTACAAAAAGAAATCCTCCCCGCAAGGGATTGCAGGGAGAAAGTCTCACGTCAAAGAATCATCAGAGACCCGAGAACTGGATCTTGTGCAGGATGGAGAACATCTCGTCGCCGCAGTCCTCGCCTACCCAGATGCAGCCGTTCTTCCGGTCCACGCAGATGGCCTCGGGATTCCAGTCGGCGAAATCGCCGATGTAATACTTGGCCAGCAGCTTGGTGGCGGCCCCGTCGAACAGGTAGATCGTGTACGGGTCGTACTGGGGTTTGTCCTTGTTGGAGTTGGAGTCGATCACCCACAGCCAGTCGTTCTTCTCGTCGTAATCCAGGCCGGCGATCTCCGAGATGGTGGAGCAGACGGTGCGCAGGCTCTTCTTCTCCTTCAGCTTGCCGTCCAGCGTGTACCGGTACAGCGTAGCGCCCGTCTGGGTTCCCAGCAGGAGTTCGCCCTTGTACCAGGCGATACCCTCCACGCCGGAATTGCCCATGCCGGAAGCGCCGTCCACCACCCAGCCGAAGTTGGTCTTGGCATTGTAGCCGGGAGCCGGGACGATATAGCCGGAGTTGGAAGAGTCTTCCAGGCCGATATAGATCGTGCCCGTGGCGGGATCCATGGCCAGGCCCTCCATCTCGGCGCTCTTGTCCCAGTGGAGGCTGAAGGTGCCGTCGAAGTTGATCCGGTACAGGCCGCCGTTGTCGTTCACGCCCCAGAGGAAGTCGCCGTCCTTCGACAGGCACAGGCCGGAGAGCTCCGGAACCCACTTGCCGTCGCTGCTCTGCAGCTTCTTGGAGAACTCGACCTTGCCCATCACCGGAATCTGCGCCGGGGTCGGCGGGACGTACTCGTCCGGACGTTCGTACTTGCCGGGCTTGTCGGGATTGCCGTCCATCGCGTGCTTGACCGCGTGCCGGAGGGTGCCTTCGTCATTGTCGTGCCGGTACTCCCAGATCATCGCGCCGAGCATGTTGCGGGACTTCAGGTACTCGACCTTCGCGTTGATGGACTCGATGTCCTCGTAGGACGCGTACATCTTGCCCAGGGCGTCGGCCAGGTACGGGACCTTGGCCACGTCGTCCCAGATGCGGTAATTCACGCCCTTGACGTCATAGCCGTCGCAGGTGCCCCTGAAGAAGATGTCGTCCAGCTTGCTGTAATCGACCGACGCGGGATAGCGGTTGCCCGTCTTGAGCTTGTAGCCGTCGCCGTGGCCGTAGAACGCCAGGCCGAAGTTCATCATCTGGTACGGGATCTTCTGCTGCCCGTGGAAGATGTCGTCGATGGCCTCCGCGCAGCAGCGGGAGCCCGTGATGGAACTCCGGTACAGGGGCGCGTTGTGGTACGGCGGGTTGCCCTCGTCGTAGGTCATCACGTTGATGTAGTCGATGTACGGGAGCACGCCGTAGTTGTCGGTGTACTTGCCGCTGTCGGACGCCGCATAGGAGAGGATCTTGTCGGGCATCGCCTCGCGCAGCTCCTTGAAGAGCGTCACGAAGTTCTCCCAGTCCGCGGGGCTGGCCCCGTTCACGTGGTCCCCGTCCTTGGCCGCATAGGTGGGATACTCCCAGTCGATGTCGAATCCGTCGATGCCGTACGTGTTGCAGATGTTCACGCACTCGTCCACGAAGGCCTTGCGCTTGGCGGCGTCGCGGGCCATCTGGGACCAGCCGTCGGCATTCTTGCCCCAGCCGCCCATCTGCAGCTTCACCTTCAGCTCCGGGTACTGCGCCTTGTAGGCGACGAACTTCTGCACCAGCGGGACGGTCTTGCTGTCGATCTCGATGCCCACGCCGTTGTCCTTGTCCACAAAGCGCACGTGGCCGACGTTGATGTGGGTGAAGTTGCGCACTTCCTCCAGGGACGGGAACAGGTCGGCCCGGGTGTACTCGGTGTAGTAGATCTCGATGATCGGGGTCTGGCCGAGGCGGGCGAGGCGCGCGGGGTTGTTCACCCACACGTCGGCCGGGTCCGTGGGATCGACCGGCCCGGGCGGCGGCGCATCCGGATTGAAGGGATCCCCGGAAGGGATCTCCCCCGCGCTGGGTTTGGTGCTGGGATTCGGAACGGCCATCCCCATACGGTCATCCGTGCACCCCTGGGCCAGGAACAGGCCCAGGAGCGACAGGATCAATATGTGAGATGTCATTTTCATGGCGGTTTCAGGTTATTCGGCGACGCAGCGGACGGAACCGGCACGAGCCTTCGGCGCAGAGCCGAGGGCATGCGTGCTCGAGCCGCGGACGTTCAGCATCTTGCCCTTCACGTCGTTCTCGTTCTGGGCGGACCAGATCACGGCGCGGTCATAAGCGTGCGTCATCGAGCCCACGCCGTAGTCGTCGCGGTAACCCGCGAACGGGAACACGGCGGCGGGGTCGCCCATCTTGAACACGTACTTGTCGGCGGCGACACCCCAGCCGGCCACGGCGGACAGGTCGCTGCTCCACATCGGCTGCTCGGTGTTGCAGGCAGGAACGCGGTAGCCCGGAGGGCACGGGTCATAGATGGACTTGGCCTCGTTGTTCCAAAGGGTGTTGTCCGGGGTGGACAGCCAGTCCTCGTTGTCCTTGTGGCCCATCAGGGTCGGGTTCGCGATGGACTCCTCGAGGGTAATCTGCGCCGCGGCCACTTCCAGGGCCTTGCCGGCGACGGTGGCGTTGCTGCTGGTGTTCACGGCCTTCGGGCCCGGA
>ONJB01000024.1 GCA_900318015.1 uncultured Bacteroidales bacterium
CCTCGGCCAGCAGAAGGACGGCGACCGCAACGGTTGGGGCCGCTGGAATTCCATTCCTTACAGCATCCTTTCCTACTTCGGCCGTGTCTCCTACAACTTCGACGAGCGCTTCCTGGCGCAGGCGACCGTCCGCCGGGACGCTTCCTCCCACTTCGGCCCCAGCAACAAGTGGGGTACCTTCCCGTCCGCTTCCCTGGGCTGGAACATCAAGAACGAGGAGTTCCTGAAGTACAACACCTTCGTGTCCATGGCCAAGCTTCGCGCCTCCTGGGGCATCAACGGTAAGGACAACCTGGGCGACTTCCTGTATGCCGTGTACTCCCAGTCCGGCAACAACTACGTCTTCGGTTCCGGCGCCAACGGCACCGAGAGCATCAACATCGGTGTGAAGGCCTCCGGCCTCGCGAACCCGAACGCCAAGTGGGAGCAGTCCATCCAGACCGACTTCGGTGTGGACCTGGGCTTCCTGGGCAACCGGATCACCGCCACCCTCGACTACTACATCAAGGATGCCTCCGGCATGCTGATGGAGATGCAGGTCCCCACCTACGCGGGCGACTCCGCCCCGACCGGCAACGTGGGCACGATGCGCAACCACGGTATCGAGATGGACTTCGGTTTCCGCGGCGCCATCGGCACCTTCAACTATGGCATCAAGGCCAACGCCTCCTACAATGTCAACAAGCTCACCAAGCTGGCCGACGACTCCTCCTACATCATCACCTCCAGCCACAAGATCGGTTCCCTGACCCGCGGCGAAGTGGGTGAAGTGTTCCCGTACTTCTGGGGCTGGAAGACCGACGGCGTGTTCCAGAACTGGGACGAGATCAACAGCTACGTGAACGCCGAGGGCAAGAAGATCCAGCCCAATGCGCAGCCCGGTGACTTCCGCTGGAAGGACATCAACAACGACGGCGTCATCAACGACAACGACCGCACCAAGCTCGGCAAGGGCATTCCTGACTGGACCTTCGGCCTGACCCTCACCATGGACTGGATGGGCTTCGACTTCAGCATGCTCCTCCAGGGCCAGCTCGGCGCCCAGACGCTCAACGTCACCCGCCGTACCGACCTGTACTACATCAACCTCCCGAAGTCCATCCTCAACCGCTGGACCGGCGAAGGCTCCACCAACAAGTATCCGCGTTTCGCCTTTGATTCGGCCAACGAGAACTACCGCGTCTCCGACTACTGGATGGAGGATGCCTCGTTCCTGCGCGCCCGTAACATCCAGCTGGGTTACACCCTGCCTCAGAGCCTCACCAAGCTGGCCTTCGTCTCCCGCCTGAGAGTGTATGGCCAGGTGGAGAACGCTTTCACCCTCACTAAGTACACCGGTTGCGATCCGGAAGTGTCCGGCGGTTTCCGCGAAGTGGGTGTGGACCGCGGTGTCTATCCCCAGAACAGGACCGTCACCTTCGGTGTCAATGTAACTTTCTAACAGACTACGGACATGAAAAAGATAGTTTTTACACTCAGTGCCCTCGCCGTCCTGCTGACTGCCTGCTCCAAGGATTTCATCAATCCCCGGCACAACAGTTCCGAACCGCTTGACGAGTATTTCAACACGCCGGAGCGCCTCTTCCAGTGCCTGGTGGCCGCCTACGACCCCCTCGAGTGGTATGACTACGCCTTCGGCCAGTATGACAACCTCCACCTCATCTTCGACGTGATGGGTGACGACGTGTACGCCGGCGGGTCCAACGAAGGTGACCAGCCGATCATCGTGAAGACGCACTACTACACCGCCACTTCCACGGACCTTCCCAACCAGATGTGGACGGTCAACTATTCCGGTATCAACCGCGCCGCGACGCTCATCAAGTACATCGACAGCGCGGAAGGCGTGACCGAGGCCACCAAGAAGCTCTATGTGGCCGAGGCCAAGGTCCTGATGGCCTACTACTACAACATGCTATGGAAGCTCTGGGGCAACGTCCCTTACTGGGAGGAACTCCTGGAGTCCCCGTACATCGCACCGCAGCTCGGTCATGACGAGGTGTATGCGAACTTCATCAAGCTGCTGGAGGACGCCATCGCCAGCAATGTCCTTCCGATGAAGGCCAACGTCGGCGACGAAGGCCGCGTGACCAAGGCCATGGCCTACATGCTCTACACCGAGGCCGTCCTGTACCAGAACGACCAGTCCCGCTACCAGACCGCCCTGGGTTACATGAAGGAGATCATCGACAGCGGCAAGTATTCCCTCGTCGAAGACTTCGCCGGCATCTGGGAAGAGAGCGGCGAATGGGGGCCCGAGTCCATCTGGGAGATCAACTACATCTCCGAAGGCGGTATCCGCGACTGGGGCAACTCCATTGCGACCGGCGGTCAGGTGAACTCCATCCTCACCGGCATCCCCGCCCCGAAGAACGTGCCCGACTATCACGAGGGCTGGGGCTTCGGCACCATTGCCAAGAGCGCCTATGACATGTATGACGACGACGACATCCGCAAGGACGGCGGCATCCTGAACTTCGCGAAGTACGCGGAGGAGCACCCCGGTGCGGAATACACCCCGCGTTGGCAGGATACCGGCTTCTGGAACCGCAAGTACATCGCCCGTGAAGGCGGCAACCACGGTTACAAGGCTTCCGACAACGTCAACTACTGCAACAACGAGCGCATCTACCGCTACGCCGAGACCCTGCTGAACGCCGCCGAGCTTTCCGTCCTCCTGGGACAGGATGGCAGCAGCTACCTCAAGCAGGTCCGCGACCGCGCCCACTGCCACGACACGGGCACGACCCGCGAGGACATCATCCAGGAGCGCCACAAGGAGTTCGTGGGTGAGGGCAAGCGCTACTGGGACCTCGTCCGCAGCGGCCTGGCTCCGACCGTCCTCAAGGCGGCCAACCACGAGTACCGCACGACCGACTGGACCGAGAACAAGAAGTACTGGCCCATCCCGCAGGGTGAGATCGACAAGGATCCGAACCTCGTGCAGAACAACTATTAATACCCGGCAACGACCATGAAAACAATCTGGCAATACATCGCAATCGCGGCGCTGGCTGTTTCCGCTGCCGCCTGCACTCCCGAGTATCCCGTGCCCACGCAGGCCGGCCTGCCGCAGGCCTCCGACCTGGACGTGACCATCACCGTGGACCAGGAGACCAACTACGTCACTTTCGTGATGAACAACAAGGGGGTTGTTCCCGTGTGGATCTTCGGCGACCAGAAGATCGACGGCAAGGCCTCCAAGAAATACTCCTATACCGACAACAACGTCACCCTCCGTTTCCGCGAAGCCGGTGAGCACACCGTGGAAGTGAAGGCCTACAACGCCAACGGTATCTCCCAGGGTTCCCTGGTGAAGACCTTCACCATGGACAACACCTACCGCGACCCGTTCGATCCGGCCCCGTACGTCAAGGCCATCTCCGGCGGCGAATCCGTGGCCTGGGTGTGGAACAGCTCCGAGAACGGCCACTTCGGCTGCGGCCCCGTGGGCGATCCCCTGGGCTGGTGGTCCTGCGAGGCCAACGGCAAGAAAGGCTTCCTGTATGACGACGTGATGACTTTCGATGCCGTGGGCTTCTATGACTTCGACCCGGGCGACGGCCAGGCCTACGCCAACAAGGGATCCGAGTACAAGTCCGAGTACAAGACCGCGGACGAGGACTATCTGTTCGCCACCGAGCAAAAGACGACCAAGTACACGTTCGAGAACAACTGGAACGACGCCGGTATCGAGGAAATCTTCCTCGTGCTGGAACCGGGCAGCGAACTCTCCTATGTTCCGCACAAGAGCATCGTTTCCGAACCCCGCTACCAGGTGCTGGAGACCAAGACCAGCGAAATGAAGAAGAAACTCAAGCTGATGGCCACGGTCTTCACGCCGGACAACAAGGACGGTATCTCCTGGTACTATGAATTCGTTCCGTTCGGCTCCAACCCCGACGCGGCCGATCCGCTGTTCGGCTTCGAGAGCAAGACCTGGATCCTGGACAACGATGCCCAGGGCTACATGGGCTGCGGTTCCGGTCTCGGAAATCCGACCGAGTGGTGGAGCGCCGCTCCGCACGACAAGGACAGCTTCGGCGTGACCGACGACGAGATTACCTTCTACAAGAACGGCAGGTACATCTTCGATCCGGGTGCCGACGGCCTGGTCTACTGCAACTGGGAATCCGGTTACCTGCCTGACGGCCACAGCTATTCCGGTGATGGCAGCACGGACTACGACGCTCCCGCCCAGCGCCAGGAATCCACCTATACCCTGGGTTCCGATGCAGACGGCGACTACATCGAGCTCCCGGCCGGCATCTTCTTCTCCTATGTCCCGAGGCCCGAGGTCCTGACCGAGCCCACCAAACTGTACATCAAGGAGAGCACTCCTGACAAACTGGTCCTGGTGCCTTACTTCCCGGGCAAGATCGCCTGGCAGCTCATCTTCAAGCCGAAGGACGGCCCGGTGGGTCCGGGTCCGGACGTGCCGACGGTCGAACCGCTCGATCCGACCAACTATGACCTGAACGGCGAAAGCAACCTCTGGAAGGCGGCCACGCTGGATGTCGAGACCTGGTACTCCCCGGGCGACTGGTCCGGTGGAATCACCCCGGATTATGAGGTTACCGCCGGCAACGGCATCAAGGTGACCATCCCGGACGGTGTCGGCGGCAGCGAATGGATGGGCCAGACCAAGCTCAAGAGCCACATCGCTTCCTCTTCCGACAAGGCCTACGACCTCAGCGTCACCCTCCTTGCCGACGAAGACATGACGGTGACCATCAAGCTCACCAACGATCCGGAAGAGAACGATGACATCCACGCCTTCTTCTATGACGGCCAGGTGAAACTGACCGCGGGTGAGCCGTACACCTACCGCCGCTCCAATCTCAAGCAGAGCGTGTCCGGTGACAATGTGATGCTGATCTTCGACTTCGGCCGCAGCCCGATCGGCTCGACCGTCGAGGCCAAGGACATCATCTTCCAGGAGCACAAGGACGGCAACCTGTGGGCAGGCGCCACGCTGGACGTGGAGACCTGGTACTCCCCGGGCGACTGGTCCGGCGGCATCACCCCGGAATATGAGATCACGCCCGGCAACGGCATCAAGGTGACCATCCCGGACGGAGTCGGCGGCAGCGAGTGGATGGGTCAGACCAAGCTCAAGAGCCACGTTGCCTCCTCCTCCGACAAGACCTACGCCTTGAGCGTGAGACTTACCGCCGATGAAGACATGACCGTGACCATGAAACTCACCAACGATCCGGAAGAGAGCGATGACATCCATGCCTTCTTCTATGACGGCCAGGTGAAGCTGACGGCGGGAGAGACCCTCCTCTACGTCAAGCATGGTCTCAAGCAGAGCGTGTCCGGCGACAATGTGATGCTGATCTTCGACTTCGGCCGCAGCCCGATCGGCTCGACCATCGAAGCCAAGGACATCATCTTCATGGAAGAAAAGTAAATGAAGTGGTTCTCCGATAGGAAAGGGTTGCTGCTGCTCTGTGCAGCAACCCTTCTCAACTTCTCCTGCGGGTGCGGGTCGGAGCCAGTTCCATCGGCCTCCGAGGCCACGTTGACGGTCAGTCCCGCCGCCGTGAACGCCACTTTCGAGGCGCAGACGGTGACCCTTACCGTCAACGCAACCGGAGACTGGGGCGTGGCGGCTGCCGACAAGGACTGGTGCACGGTGTCTCCTTCGGGCGGCATCAAGGGCACCTCGGAGGTGAAGGTCAACCTCGCCACCAACCGGACCGGCAAGGAGCGGGAGAACACCATCACCTTCCGGTACGGGTCCAAGACGCTGGAAGTCCCGGTCAAGCAGGGCTTCAGCGAGGAAGACCTCCCGCCGGATCCGGGTGAGATCGTGGTTCCGGAAGGCTATCACCTGGTATGGCACGATGAGTTTGATGAAGGCCCCCTGCTGGATCCGGCCCATTGGACCCACGAGGTACAGAAATCCGGCTGGGTGAATAATGAGCTTCAGAACTATGTGAATCATCAGACCTCCTCTGGAAACAAGGTGACTGAAGTCCAAGACGGGTCTTTGCATATCCACTGTTTCAAGGAGGGCGGGAAGATTTATTCCGGCCGTGTTTATGCCCACGTTGGTACGGGTTGGCAGTATGGTTGGTTCGAAGCACGTATCAACCTGCCCAAAGGGAAAGGGACCTGGCCTGCCTTCTGGATGATGCCGGTCGGCAATGACTGGAATACCAATCCCTGGCCGATGTGTGGAGAGATCGACATTATGGAAGAGGTGGGCTGCGTCCCCAACGAAGTCTCGTCTTCCATCCATACGCAGGATTACAACCATACGAAAAACACGCAGAAGACGCACGCAATGACCATTGCCAAAGCGGAAGGCGAGTACCACGTGTATGCATTGGAGTGGACAGAAGATGCCATCACCACCTATGTGGATGGCAAAGTCCAGTTGGCAGTCAAGAAGTCGGTACTGGGTTCCGGTCATAACCAGTGGCCGTTCCATTATGCCTTCTATCCCATCTTGAACCTCGCTTGGGGCGGGGACTGGGGCGGAATGAATGGCGTGGATGAGAGCGCCCTTCCTGTAACGATGTCTGTGGATTATATCCGCGTTTTTCAAAAGTAACGAAAGGAAATGAAGTGTACTAGAGTCCTGATCCTTATGGTTCTCGTCGCGGTGGTCTCCTGCCAGGAGCGGAAGGCCACCACGGTGGGTTCCACTCCCGAAATCGAGCGCCGCGTGGACCAGCTCCTTTCCCGGATGACCCTGGCCGAGAAGATCGGCCAGATGAACCAGGTCTCCGCCGGCGGGGAGGTGGCCAACTATGCCGACGCCCTCCGCAAGGGCCAGATCGGGTCCATCCTGAACGAGGTGGATCCCGTGAAGGTCAATGAGTTCCAGCGCATCTGCGTGGAAGAGTCCCGGCTCGGGATTCCGCTCCTCGTGGGCCGGGACGTCATCCACGGGTTCCACACCGTGTTCCCCATTCCGCTGGGCCTGGCGTCGACCTTCGACCCCGACCTCGTGGAGGCGGGCGCCCGCGTGGCCTCCGTCGAGGCGACCGGGCAGGGGGTCCGATGGACCTTCTCGCCCATGCTGGACATCGCCCGGGACCCGCGCTGGGGCCGGATCGCGGAAGGAAGCGGAGAGGACACCTGGCTGGACGCCCGGATGGCCGAGGCCATGGTCCGGGGCTACCAGGGTACGGCGATGGACGCCACGTCCATGGCAGCCTGCATCAAGCATTTCGCCGGTTACGGCGCCGCGGAAGGCGGGCGGGACTACAACAGCACGTTCCTGACCGAGCGTCAGCTGCGCAATGTGTACCTGCCTCCTTTCGAGGCGGCCGTGAAGGCCGGCTCGCTCACGCTGATGACCTCCTTCAACGACAATGACGGCGTCCCCTCCACGGGCAACGTCTTCCTCGTGAAGGACATCCTCCGCGGCGAGTGGGGCTTCGACGGCCTGGTGGTCACCGACTGGAATTCCATGGGCGAGATGATCAACCACGGCTTCGGTGTGGACCGCAAGGACGTGGCCCGGAAGTCCCTGGAAGCCGGGGTCGACATGGACATGATGACCTATGGCTATCTGTCGCACCTGGAAGAGCTGGTGCACAGCGGCGCCGTGAAGGAATCCGATATCGACCAGGCCGTCCGGAACATCCTGCGCGTGAAGATCCTCCTGGGCCTGTTCGAGAACCCGTATGTGGACGTGGAGGCCGGCAAGGCCGTCCAGTACGCGCCGGAGCATCTGGCGGCGGCGCAGAAGACCGCGGAAGAATCGGCCATCCTGCTCAAGAACGACGGCGTGCTGCCCCTGAAGGCCGATGCCGTCCGCAACATCCTGGTGACGGGGCCGATGGCCGACGCGCCGCATGAGCAGCTGGGCACCTGGGCTTTTGATGGACAGGCGAACCATACCGTTACCCCGCTGAAAGCCCTGCAGGAGCGTTTCCCGGGGAAAGTGACCTATATTCAGGGGCTTAAGAACAGCCGCAGCCGCCGGGAGCGTTTCGACGACGTGGTCGCCGCCGCGCGCCGCGCCGATGTCGTCCTGGTGTTCCTCGGCGAGGAAGCCATCCTCTCCGGAGAGGCCCATTCGCTGGCCGACCTGAACCTGAAAGGGGCCCAGAGTGAACTGCTCGCCGCCTTGAGGGCTGCCGGCAAGCCGGTCGTCGCGACCGTGATGGCCGGGCGCCCGCTCACCATCGAGCGCGACCTGCCCAACTGCGCCGCGATGCTGTACGCGTTCCATCCCGGGACGATGGGCGGTCCGGCGCTGGTGAACCTGCTGTTCGGCGACGTGAATCCTTCCGGCAAGACGCCGGTCACGTTCCTCCGCACCGTGGGCCAGGCCCCGCTCTATTACAGTCACAACATGACGGGACGTCCCTACAATGGGGAGACCCTACTGGACGAGATTCCGGAGGAGGCCGGCCAGACCTCGCTGGGCAATACGTCCTATTACCTGGACTACGGTGCCTATCCGCTGTTCCCTTTCGGTTACGGTCTGAGCTACACGACCTTCGCCTATTCCGGCATCGCGCTGGATCGGGAGGCCTATGGGACGGAGGATACCGTACAGGTTACCTTCACCTTGGCCAACACCGGCACTTGCGCTGGCACGGAGGTTGTGCAGATTTACGTCCGGGACCTGGTGGGTTCCATCACCCGTCCGGTCAAGGAACTGAAGCACTTCGAGCGCGTTACCCTGGAACCCGGGGAGAACCGGACCCTGACGGTCGGCATTCCGGTCCAGGACCTGGCTTTCGTGGGCCTGGACGGCGTGAAGAAAGTGGAACCGGGCGAATTCCAGCTATGGGTCGCCGGAGACAGCGCCTCCGGAAAACCGGTCTCCTTTGAAGTCAGATAACAGATGAAAAAGAGCCTTCTTGCCATCCTGTCGGCGATACTCGCCTGCGCAGCCTGTTCGAAAAAGGAAGAGCCCGCCGCCATCGAACCGGTGGTACGGACCGTCAGTGTGGAGTCTTCAGCGTTGGAGATCCCGCCGGGCGAGAGCGCTATCCTTCCGTTCAAGGTGGAGGACAAGGAGGCTGTTTTCCAGGAGGTGAAACTGCTGCTTGACGGCGGCCGGGAACCGGAGGAGTTCTTCCTCCAGGAAATCGCACGGGGTACTGAACGAGGCACGTATCAGGCCGTCATCCAGGATGCCGGGTTGGGCAAGAACTATGAACGGGACGTGCACCTTGCCATCCTCCAGCGGAGTCCGTCCACGGGCAACGAATACTATGTCCCGTCCTCGACCTTCCGGGTGTTTTCTGAGGCCAACCCGCCGGGAACCGTCTATACCGGCCTGCCGGTCGTGTATGTCGATACGGAAGGTGGCCAGGGCATCTACTCCAAGGAAGACTACGTGAAGGCTTCCTTGAAGATCCAGGGGACCGAGCAGTATGACGGCCTGGATGCGGTGGCCTGCGACATCCGCGGCCGGGGTAATACGACCTGGTACTGGCCCAAGAAGCCGTATCTGATCAAATTGAACGAGAAGCAGTCCCTCTTCGGGATGCCCAAGCACAAGCGCTGGATTCTCCTGGCCAATTTCATGGACAGGACCCTCATGCGGAACCTCGTGTCCATGAAGGTGGCGTCGATGATGTCCCACCTTGCCTGGACTCCGAGCTGTGTGCCGGTCGAACTGGTCCTGAACGGGAAACACGTGGGCTCGTACCTGTTGATCGAGCAGGTTAGGGTAGACAAGAAACGGGTGGCCGTCACCGAGATGACGCCGGAGGACAATGTGGGCGACGCCGTCACCGGCGGCTACCTGCTGGAACTGGATTTCCATTATGACAACGAAGTCCAATGGGTCGAACCCCTCGGACGCAACAACTATTGGGGGGACGGGATTCCCTTCGGCATCAAGTACCCGGATCCCGAAGACCTCACCCCGCAGCAGCTCACTTACATCAAGGGCTACATCTCCGAAACGTCCAACACGCTCTATGGTGAGAATTTCAAAGATCCCGACGAGGGCTATGCGAAGTACATCGACGTGGATTCCTTCATCGATTACTGGATTACTTTCGAGGTGATGGGCAACCACGAACTGGGCAATCCGGGCAGCGTGTACATGCACAAGGACCGGAATGGGAAACTCGTCGCCGGCCCCTGCTGGGACTTCGATTGGGGCGTCCTTTCCTACAATACGTCGCCCCATGCCCGGACGGGTCTTGTCAATGGCAATGCCATCTGGTATGCCCGATTGCGGCAGGATCCCGCCTTCGAGGCCAAGTTGAAAGCCCGGTTCGACGAGCTGCTGCCCAAACTGGAGACCATCCCGGCTTACATCGACGAATGTGAGAAGCTCCTGACGGAGTCAGCCCGGCTCAATTTCGCGATGTGGAATCCCGCCGACGATGCCTCCCAGAACGGCGGCTATATCATCAACGGCGACGAGAACATGTCCTTCCACAACGCCGTCGCGCGCCTGAAGTCCATCTATCAGGAGCGGTTGCGGGTGATCCCGAAGAATCTTTAATCTTCCCAGGAAAGGGTCCGGGAGCCGTCCGGATTCACGGCGATATGGACTTTGAGGGTCTCCTCGGGGAGGAGGTCCTCAATGTTTTCCGGCCATTCCATCAGGCACAGGCAGCCGCTGTCCAGATAGTCGTACAGGCCGATGTCATAGGCCTCTTCCAGCCGCTCGATGCGGTAGAAATCGAAATGATACAAAGGCTCTCCCGAGCCGGTGCGGTATTCGTTCACGATGGCGAAAGTGGGGGAGCTCACCGCGTCCTCGCGCACGCCGAGCCGCTTGCACACGGCCGTCGTGAAGGTCGTTTTCCCGGCCGCCATCGGCGCATAGAACGCAATCAGTTTCCGGTCCCCGACCGCCTCGAGGAATTCCCCCGCGGCCCTGTCCAGGTCCTGCAGGTCCTTGATATGGATTTCGTGGAGGGTTTTTTCCTCCTGATAGCAGACGGAATCCTCCGAGGGCGTGATTTCACAAAGACCGGCATCATGGAACATGCCTTCAAAAGACAGGTCTTCATCGAGCTGAGGCCAATGAATGCCGCCATAGGACAGCCGGAAATCTTCCCGCTGTCCTTTCGTGGCATCTTTAAGCCTGGGCCACTGGGAGAAGGCATAGCTGGCGACCAGCCCGTCCTTTGTCCGTGCATAGACCCGTTCATCGTCGGTCCAGACCTTTTCAATCCAGTGAGGCATCTCGCTTTCCCTTAAAAAACTCTTTCCATCGCTCGACAAGAATCGTCGTGTTTTCTTCGATGATTCCTGTAATGACGGTCAATTCATGTTTTTTAAAACCTCGGTTGATAACCAATTCAACCGCAGGTACCACGTTGAATTTCGCTTCGTGCCCGTCTTTTGTCACATGGACATGGATTGGTTCATGGTCATTTGAGTAGAACTTGAAGCAAAACCCGAAAACAATAAAAATCGTTGGCATGCAAAGTTAATCATTATTTATTTATAAGTCCAAGATATTCCTTCGGTCCAGGAAGCGGTAACCGGCGGCTTCGAGGAGGTGGCCCGGCTGGATATCGGGGAGGCCGGCGAGGTCGGCGATGGTGCGGGCGATCTTGATGATGCGGGTGTAGGCGCGGGCGGACAGGCCCAGGCGGTCGATGATGCGCTCCAGGGTGGCCTTGCAATCGGCGGAGAGGGGGCAGAAGCGTTCCAGGAGTTTGGAGGACATCTCCGCGTTGGTGAAGATCCCGGTTCCGGCAAAGCGCGCTTGCTGGACGTTTCGGGCTTTCAGCACCCGCGCGGCGATGGCGGCGGAGGGCTCGCCCTTGCGTCCTTCGATGAGGGCGCTGGTCTGCACGGGATGAATCCAGAGTTGCAGGTCGATGCGGTCCATGATGGGTCCGCTGAGCTTCGAGAGATAGGCCGCCCGCGCCCCGACGGAGCAGGTGCAGCGTTCGCCTTCGCCGTAATAGCCGCAGGGACAGGGGTTGGAGGCGGCGACGAGCATAAAGGAGGCGGGATAGACAATCTTCGCCTTGAGGCGGGAGATGGTGACTTTGCGGTCCTCCAGTGGCCCGCGGAGGGCTTCCAGCGTGGATTTCGGGGCCTCGCAGAACTCGTCGGCAAAGAGGACGCCTCCCGACGCCAGGCTCACTTCCCCGGGCATGATGTTCTCTCCGCTGCCCCCGCCCAGGATGGCCGCCTTGGATGCCGAGATGTGCGGGGCGCGGAACGGCCGCCGTCGCATGAGCCCCAGATGGCCCGTTGTCTTGCCGGCGACCGACCAGATTTTACTGGTGATGGACGATTCCTCCCGTGTCATCGGCGGCAGGATGCCCGCCATGGCCTTCGCCATGGAGCTTTTGCCCGAGCCGGGTGCACCGATGAAAATGAGATTGTGCCCCCCGGCCGCCGCGATCTCCACGCCCCGCTTCGCGCTCTCCTGCCCGAGGATATCGGCAAAGTCCATGTAATCGGCCGTCACGGGCCGCTCCCGTTCCTCCCGCAGAGCGGCGCCATAGCACTCAGTATTCCAGATAAGGAGGTCCGAGGAATCCTCCTTCTCTTCCAGGATACGCAGGACGTCGTCCAGCGTCCGGACTCCGTAGATCAGCGTTTCATCGAAATCCACCGCCTCCAAGGCGGACCTTTCCGGCAGGATGGCACCCTTGAACCCTTTCCGGACGGCGAGTTCTACCATCGGCAGGGTCCCCGCTACGTACCGGATGCTTCCGTCCAGGCCCAGTTCGCCCATGATCAGGTATTTCTCCAAACCAGGCAGGGCCCGTTGCTCCGAGGCCGCGATAATCCCCAAGGCGATGGGTACGTCGTACCCGCTGCCCTGCTTATGCAGGTCCGCCGGTGCCAGGTTGATGACAATCTTTTTCCCCGGGATGCGGAACCCCTTCGCCTGTAGCGCCGTCACCGTCCGCAAAAGGCTCTCCTTCACCGCCGCATCGGCCAGCCCCACCAGATGGATTCCAATCCCCAGGGTGATATCCACTTCCACCGTCACCGGAACCGCCTCGATCCCGACACACTTCGCTCCATGTACATATACCAGCATGATCCGTTTTTGCCCGAACCTACGGAAATCTTTTCGGGGCGAGGGCAAGAAACGTAAAAATGTGGCGAAATGTTTCGGGTTGTTTCAATGAAAAGTGCACAAAAAAGGCCTCCCAGAGGGCTGGGAGGCCAAATCTAAAAGACAGGAGAACGACTATTCGTTACTGGTGGAAGTAATACCCTTGTTGTAGTCGGTTTCCTGGCGAGGGATGATGTAGGTCCAGTTGTTCTTCTCGTGCGGGCCGAAGGAGACAGCGTAGCTGCTGTACCAGTTGCCGCCGTTCTTGTAGGTCTGACGGTCGATGCTGTCGCCCCAGCGCTTGAGGTCGAACCAGTTGAAACCTTCGCCCCAGAGTTCAAGACCGCGGTAGAATTTGATTTGCTCCATCAGGGCGTCGCCAGTCGCCTCGCAAGTGTAGGCCGGGTCACGCTTCGAAGTGGCATTCAGCTCCACGAGGAGGGCCTGGGCGGCTTCCTCGTTGTTGAGGCGGTACTGGCACTCGGCTTCGATGAGCAACATTTCGGACGCGCGGAACAGGCAGAGGTTGCCGATACCGGGCTGGATGACGTTGTGGATCTTGAAGTTCATGTAGGCGAACACGCAAGAATTATCAAGGATGCCGACACGACCGTCCTGCTTGGCATAGTTTTGCCCATACACCCAAAGCGCGTTGGTCTTGTCCTGTTTGTTGGCCTTCATCGTATTGGTGTTGAAGGTTCCCTCGTAGCCGGCCGGATCGAGCCAGAAGGCACGGCGGATGTCCGTCTCGGGAATCTGCTCGAAGAACTTGCGGCTGATCAGCAGGGGGTAGTTGCGCGTTGTACTGGTAGAGGCGTTGTAGGACGCGTAGCAGAAGTAGTCGTAGTAGTACAGGGTCTCATCTTCGGCGCCGTAGATGAACCAGATCCACTCGCCGTTAGGCTCGCAGAATCCAGACTGCTCCTCCTTCACGCTCATCAGCGGATAGCCCTTGCGGACCTGCTGGGCATACTTGAGGGCGGTATTCCAGTCTTCGCGGGTGAGGGCGACGCGGGCATAGAGGGCATAGGCAACATCGAGGTCCATGATGTGCTTGGAACTGCGGCTGTTCGCCTTGCCGGAAGCGTTGAACTGGGCGATGGCCTCGTCCAGGTCGGCGTAGATCTGCTTGTACACCTCACCCTGGGTGGAACGGTCCAGGTTGTCGGGTTCTTCTCCGGTCAGCCGGAGGACGACGGAGGGCTTGTCCTGCCCGTCGGACCAGCGCCGGCCGTAAATCTGGGCGAGGTTGAAATACGCATAGGCGCGGTAGGTCAGCGTCTGGGCCTTGATGTAGGCCCTGTCACCGTCGGTGCCTTCCGCGGCGTCGATGTTCTTGAGGATGGTGTTGGCATTGCCGATGAGGGTGTAATAGTAGTACCAGGCAAAGCCGTCCAGATTCGCGGTATTGTTGACGAAACGTGCACCGATGGCGTCGTCCTTGAAGGTCGTAGAGTTGCCCTTCATCAGGTTGTTTCCGAGATAATCGCCGTAGTAGAGCCGGACGGTTCCTTCTCCGTTGTATCCCTGGCCATAGGCGCCGTACTGACGGTGCATGATCTTTCCGAGTCCGTTGACGGCCACGGCCGCCTTTCCGGTCGTTTCGAAGATCGTGGCCGGAGAGGTATCGCCGGTAGGCGTAGTATCCAGATAGTCTTTCGCGCAGCTGAAAGAGGCGAGAACGGCAAGACTGAGGGCTATGATCGATAAGTGTTTCATATTCTTCATGTTTTTGCTTGCATTAGAAATTGACTTTCACGCCAACGGTGCCGACGCGGGGCGTATTGACATAAGAGCCGTAGATCAGGCCGCTCCAGGCCTGCTGCGGGTTCATACCCTTGCGGGCCGCAAAGGTCAGGAGGTTATCGACGGAAGCGCTGAGCGTGACACCGCCCAGACCCATGGCCTTGACCCACTTCTGGGGCAGGTTGTAGGACAGGTTGACGTTCTTGACGATCAGGTAGTTGCCGCTCACCAGGAAGCGGGTGGAAGTGGCGTTGCTGTAGCTGTTCCAGAAACCGTCCACACGCGGGGTGGCCGTCAGGCTGATGCGGTCGGCGGAGGTCTCGGTCATGCCGGCGGGAGCCTCGGTCCAGGAGTTGAGGATGTCCACATGGTAGGAGTGAGGGCCAGTGCCCACGGACATCAGGTCCTGATAGGCATAGTCGAGGCACTTGCTGCCCAGCTGCCAGGTGAACAGGGCGGCCAGGCTGAAATTCTTCCAGCGGATGCCGGTGTTGAAACTGCCATAGACCTTCGGGAGGGAGCTGCCGGACCAGTCGCGCTTGGCGTAGGTGGTGTTCAGAACGTATTCCTTTCCATTGATGACTACGGCGTAGTTCTCGGGAACCGAAGACTTCTCGTAGTCATGGACCAGCTGCTTCTGCGTCTCGTCCCAGCGCTCGCCGATCTTGTTCTCGTCGAGGATGTAGTACTTGGTATCATCGATTTCATAGAGGGCGAGCCCCGTCATCATGTCCACGCCGGCGTACTGATACAGGTGCCAGTCGTAGATGCCGTGACCTTCGGCCCAGAGCTTGGTGCCGTTGCGCATCGCGTTCTGGAGGCCGTCGTAGTTGGTGATGTCGGCCTCGGGGAGCTTGAGGATGGTGTTCTTCATCCAGGTGGCGTTCACGCCGAAGTTCCAGGAGAAGTCGCGGGTCTTGACGATGTCCACGTCGAAGCTCAGCTCGACACCGTTGTTGCGGACGGAACCGATGTTCTTGGTGGTTGCGGTCGTGATGCTGCCGCTGGCGATACCGCCCACGGAAGTCGGATGCTCCACGTCGAAGATCAGGTCTTTGGTCACCTTGTTGAAGTACTCGACGGTGAAGTTCAGACGGTCGAATACACGGCCCTCGAGGGCGGTGCTGAAGGAGTTCTCGCTCTCCCACTTGAGGTCGAGGGCCTGGTTCTGCGTCTTGTAGGAAGCGGCCTTACCGCCATATTTGACACCGAGAGTGTAGAGGTCCATGTAGCCGTAGTAGTCGACGGAGGCGTCATTACCGACCTGGCCGTAGGAAATGCGGTAGCGGAGATTGTCGATCCAGCCGGCACCCTTCATGAAGTTTTCCCGGCTGATGGCCCAGGTGGCGCCCACGCTCCAGAAGTTACCCCAGCGGTTTTCCTTGTAGAACCGGGAGGAACCGTCGCGACGGAAGCTGCCTTCGAGGAAGTACTTGTTCATGTAATTGTACTTCAGGCGGGACAGGAAGCTCTCGAGGCGGTATCCGGTCTGGTGGCCCTCCATCGAGGTCATGCTGTTCAGGTTGTCGAGCTCGTCGCCGCCCGGGATGGTTTCGTCCTGCTTGTAGTTATACTGGTACTCGTAGTTGTAGTAGTAGTTTTCGTGACCGAGCAGGGCTTCCAGCGTATGGTCGCCGAAGCTGTGGTTCCAGTTCAGGAGCTGCTGGAACGTGTAGTTTGTATAGAAGTAATTCGTGCGGCTGGAACGGCCGAGGCCCTTGCCGTCGCCGATGATCGAATTGTTGTAGCTGCGGTACATGTTGTTCCGGAGGCTCACATCGCCCTTGATGGAGAGGGTGAAATCCTTCAGGAACCGGATGTCGGTGTAGGCCTGGGCCGTGGTGGTGACGCGTTGGGTGAAGCGCTTGTCGAGCTCGGCCTCCCAGATGGCGCAACGGGCGCTGTACTGCGGGCGGCTGTAAAGTTCACCGGCATCGTACTGTAAGGCGCCGTTCTCGTCCAGCAGATAACTGCCGTCCGAATTGTGGAGATGGACCGGGTAGATCGGGGCCATGACGTGGGCCTGGTAAAGCGGGTTGGCATAGGTGGTGGCACCCGTGCTGCGTTCGTTCTGGGTCTGCCAGCTGGCACCCACGTTGAGGCCGGCCGTCAGCCACGAAACGGGGGTCACGCTGGCGTTGACACGGCCCGTCCAACGGGAGAAGTCGGAATTCACGGTCTGACCCTGCTCGTCGAGGTAGCCGAGGGAGAAGTAGTAGTTGCTCTTGGCAGAAGCGCCCGAGCCGCTCACGTTGTAGTCCTGGCGGTAGCCGTTCCGCATGGTGTAGTCCCACCAGTTGAGGTCGTCGTAACCGGACTTGATATTGGCCTTATAGTCGAACTTACCCTCGTCGTCGAAGAGTTTGGCCGTTTCCACATCGAAGATGTTGTAGTCGCCGAGGTAGGTCAGCAGGTTCGCCCGGACATCGGCGATGG
Organism: uncultured Bacteroidales bacterium; assembly: GCA_900318015.1. GTDB lineage: Bacteria > Bacteroidota > Bacteroidia > Bacteroidales > UBA932 > Cryptobacteroides. Next base: position 17,159 of record ONJB01000024.1, read on the forward strand.
CTTCCTCCCTGGACAGGCCGGAACCCGAGACCAGGCTGTTGGTGTAGCCGTTGAAGAAGACCTGCATGAAGTCCTTGGCGTCCACCTTGTCGTACTCAGGGATGGCGCGATTGTAAACACCCTGGTTTACGCTCACGGAAAGGCTTACGCGGTCGCTCTTGCCACGCTTGGTCGTGATGAGGATCACGCCGTTGGAGGCGCGGTTGCCGTAAAGGGCGGCGGAGGTGGCGTCCTTCAGGACGGTCAGGCTCTCGATATCGTTCGGGTTCAGGTCGGAGACGTTGCCGCTGAAGGGCACGCCATCGATGACATAGAGCGGGGAGTTGGAACCGTTCACGGAACCGACGCCGCGGATGCGGAAGGCGGCATCTGAACCGGGGTCGCCGCCCGGAAGGGCGAGAACGCCGGTGGCCTGGCCTTCCAGGGCGTCCGTCACGCTGGTGAGCGGGCGCTGGGCGATGGATTCGGACTTGACGGTGGAGATGGCGCCCGTCACGGATTCCCGTTTGGCGACGCCGTAGGCGACCACCACGAGTTCGTCGAGCGTCTCGCTGTCAGGATGGAGCGTGACATTCACGGTCGCCCGCGCCGCCACCTCGAGGGTCTCCATGCCGATGAAGGAGAACACGAGGGTCTGCGCATTGGCGGGGACGCCGCGGAGGGTGTAGGTACCGTCGACATCGGTCACGGTTCCGATCTGCGTCCCCTTCACGAGGACGGAAACGCCGGCCATGGGCTCACCGTTCTCGTCGGAGACGGTACCCTTGACGGCGGAAACCTGTGCGAATGCGGTACTGGCGATGGCTGCGAATGCAGCCAGGAAAAGAAGGAGTCTTTTCATTTGCACTAATTTAGGTTAAACAAAATATAATCAGTTAATTAGGGCCGTTGAGCCCTGTTTTTCCATGGTCGTGCCGTATACAAAGATATAAAAAATCCGACAAAACGATGCCGGACTGTTACTGAAAACCCGTCAGGAACTATCAGATTTACGCTGGGGAAGGGCTATTTCCGATAGATGGCGAAGAGGGCGGAACCGCTTCCGGACATGGCCGCATAGACGGCACCGGCGTCGTACAGGGACTGTTTGATTTCCGCGAGGCGAGGGTACTTTGCGAAGACGGTTGTTTCGAAATCGTTCACCAGAAGGCCCTTCCACTCTTCGACGGGACGGGACAGGATTTCACGAAGCGGCTCCTCCCGTTCTTGCGGGATGATGCCGCGATAAGCGTCGGCCGTGGACACGGCAATGTCTTCCGGGACGGTCACTTCCACCCGGTAGCCGGAAAGGTCGATGTCGAAGGGTTCCAGGATTTCCCCGCGGCCGGAGCCGAGCATGGGCCGGTTGTAGATGAAGAAGGCGCAGTCGCTGCCGAGGCGGGCGGCGAGCGCGGCGAGCTCCGCGTCGGAAAGCCCCAGGCCGGCGAGCTCCGCGATCATCCGGAGGGCGAAGGCCGCGTCGGAACTGCCCCCGCCGAGGCCGGCGCCTACGGGCGAGGTCTTTTCGAGGTAAATCTTCATCGGCGGCAACTTGTACTGCTCCGCCAGCAGGCCGTACGCCCGCGCCGTGAGGTCCTTCAGCGGGTCCCAGTCCACGCCTTCCTTCCGGGCGAGGGTGATCATCAACTTACCGTCCGGAGTAATGCCTTGCGCGAGTTGCGCTCCGGCATACGTCTCCTGGAGATGGGCCGACGTGCGGCTGTAGTCGTCGCCGGTGATGATCTCCAAGGTGTCGTGGAGATCGAGGTAGGGGACGAAGAGGGTGTCCAGGTCATGGTAGCCGTCTTCGCGGCGGCGGAGGACATGGAGGCCCAGGTTCAGCTTGACGTTCGGGTACGCGATCATACCCGCAAAGATAGCAATTTATTCCACAGTAACGGACGTGAAGTAGCCGTTGAAGGGGAAGTCCGTATGGACGCCGTCCTCCTGGAAGCGGTTCGGCGCTCCGGCGCGGCCCGTCAGGGCGAGGAAGAGATGCCCGTTCCGGAGCAGGACACAGCGGCCGGAGACGAGGAAGCCGCCCGTTGCTTCCGTCACCTCGCCGGTGCTCCACCGGACGCGGAGGAGGTCGCCCCGCCCGTCGGTGACGGTCCATCCCAGGCGCTTCCCGTCGGACAGCACTTCCGAGACGGTCTCACCGGACATCGGAGAGAAGGTCTTCCCGCCGGCCGACTGCAGGAAGAAACGCTTCCCTTTGGATCCTTGGGCGCAGACGAGGGCCACGACGTCATCCTCCCAGGCTGCGAGCTGGCTCCAGAGGTCGGTCTCTCCGCCGGTGAGCGACAGGCGGGTCTCCTTCCCATCCACCTCCAGGACCAGGCTGCGGGGCTTCGACCGCACGCGGGACACCTTCCCGCCGGCAACGAGAACGGCCCGTGTCCCGTCCGAAATCGGGAAGGACTGATAGCGCTCCGCGTTTCGCATCACGTGGTATTCTTTCCCCCGTTCCGAGGGAAGACAGCAGACATAGAAGACATCTTCCCCATATTCCGAAAAGGCGCCGCCCGCCGCCCCGGGCGTGTCCGGACCGCCCAGGACGGCGCCCGTCTCGCTCCGGTACAAGATGCGCCCGTCGATCCGGTAGGTGAAGCCGTTCCCGTCCCGGTCCTGGCCGAGGGTATGGACCCCGTCCTCCCGGACCAGGAAGCCCCGGAGAGCCTCCCGTCCCTCGAACCGGAACAGTTCCGCCCCTTCCCGGGCGACAACGGTCTCCGTGTCCGTGGACCAGTCCGTATAGAGGTGTCCGCCCAGATACCGGTGCATGTCCGGGTGCACGCTGGCGCCGGCGGGGATGCTCCGGACCTTCTCTCCGTCCCGGTACAGGTCGATCCAGACCTCTCCCTCCACGGCGCAGGTGTCCAAATCCCAGGCGTATCCGTCCGGGAAGCGGACGGCCGTCAGATAGACATGTTCCCCTGCGGGCGGGCTGTCCGTGGCGGTGGAGTCCGTCCGGCGTCCGCCGGGCTCGTGGGAATATCTGGGGGTACCGGGAAACAAGGGGTCCCGGATGCAGGCCGCCGCCGCGACGAGGGCGAGGCCGAGAATGCCGATAGAGTTGCGCATAGCCTTTTTTCGGCCAAGATAGCGCCCCGAAACGAAAAACAACACAAGCGGTGGATAACTTGTGTTGTTTCAGTATATGGATTATTTGTTTCTTATCTTCCGAGGGAGAACCGCAGGCCTGCTTCGAAGTCCATGCGGAGCGGCTGGATGGTCCGGATGGAGCGCGGCTGGTTGCCGTTGAAGTAGTAGCGGAGGGTGGGGTCGAAGTAGATGCCCACGTTCGGGGAGAACTTGAATTCGAGGCCCACGCCCACGCCGGCGGAGAACTGCAGTCCCGGCGCCTTCTGGTGGAGATGGAGGTCCCCGGCGCTGTCGTGGACGAGGAAATGGTTGTCCACGAGCTTCTCGCCCATGCCGTCCAGGCGGACGTGGAAGTTCCAGCTGCCGGTGTTCACGATGTTGAAGAAAACATTGACCGGAATGCCGATATAGTACTGCTGGTTGGTGATGTCCGTGTCGTAGAGCATGGCGATCGTCCCGTCCTCGAGTTCCTTGCCGTAGTCGCCCAGGAAGGAGCGGCTCAGGTTCGTGTACACGATGCCCGTGCCGATGCCCCAGCGGGGATTGAAGTCGTACCGCAGGCCGATACCGGCGGAGACCGGAAGGCCGAAGCTGAACTCGGTGCCTTCCCGGGCGATGCCGGGCTTGGTCGGCGTAGGGGCGAAGAAGGAACCGGAAGTCCGGCGGACCTTGTTGACAGGCCCTTCGGGCCGGGTGTTGGACTGGAGGGTTCCGAGGATGTTCATCGACAGTTCTCCCTTGCGGTGCGTCTTGTGCTCCTCGAAGGCGAGCTGGCGCAGGGCCTCGTCATCGGAGGCGAAGGTGTCCTGCGCATTCGCGCCGGGATCGACCATCGTGTCCGGACGGCGGGAGGCCGGCTCTTCGGGCGCGTCCACGGCCACGGGGAGTTCTTCGTCCGTCTCGGGGACGACGGGCACTTCCAGGACCTGGGCGACGCGGCCCTGCAGCCGGACAGCCTGCTTCTGGATAGGGGTGACGTCGTCCTCTTCCGGCTGGGTAACAGCCGGAAGAGGGGCGTCTGTCGCCAAGGCGACGGGTTGTTGTATGGTTGGTTGGTTAGAAAGGTTCTGCGCAGGACGCAGCAGCACGAAGGCGGCTGCGGCGGCAGCGACGGCCGCGGCGGCAACGCCGCGCCAGAGCCACACGGGAACCGTGCGCTTCCGGGCAGCCCGGTCCAGACCGGCCTCCACGCCCTTCCACACATCCGGCGAGACGGATTCCTCCGCCCCGGCCATCAGGTTCCTTACATATATGTCAAACTCGTTCTCTTTCATTTTTTCTCCTGTTCCTTGATCATTTCCTGCAGCCTGATCCGCGCCCGCTGGAGCTTGGAACGCGAGGTCGCTTCATTGACCCCCAGCGTTTCCGCGATCTCCTTGTGGGAATATCCTTCGATCACGTACATGTTGAAGACGGTGCGGGCGTCGGCGGGAAGCCGTGCGATGAGGGCCATCAGTTCGCGGTATCCCATCTTCTGGACGGGCGTAGCCTCCTCCGTGAAAAGCTTTCGCGCTTCTTCGATATCGTCACTGAGTTTCAGGGCGTCCGTCTTCCGCAGATGCATCAGGGCAGTATTGACAAAGATCCGTCGGGCCCAGCCTTCGAAGGAGCCTGCCCCCGAATAGCTGTCGAGCCTGGAAAACAACGTGATGAACCCGTCCTGCAGCACGTCTTCGGCCGTGGGCCGGTCTCCGATGTAGCGGAGACAGAGTGCCATCATCTTGGGGGCGAGAGCGTCGAAAAGGCGCTTCTGCGCCTTCCGGTCGCCGCTCCGGCAGGCCGGAACCAGTTGTTCCAGGGAACTGCCGCCCGCAGGGGGGTCATCGGTTGTCGTCCAGGTAATAAGATGCAATTTGACGCTCAAACGTTTCATCCGCCCTGGAAAAAAGTATGCGAACACAAATTTGGCAATTTTTTCCGTGATTTGTATTATTTTTGTATGTGGACTTATGAACAACGGACAGTCAACGAACATGAGAAGAAGGATTCTGCTGGCCGCCCTGCTGTCGCTGCTGTGTTCCCTCGCTTTCGGACAGAATGTCGAGAACCAGCTGATGGACGCGGTGGCCCTCTATAATAACCGCAATTTTGCGCAGTCCCGCACCCTGCTCCAGACCCTTTCCAAGGCGGCTCCCGACAACGACGCCGTGTGGTACTACCTGGGCCTGGACGAGGCCATGCTGGGCAATGCCGACGCGGCGGCCTCCCACTTCCGCAAGGCGGTGGAGCTGGACCCGCACAACTACTGGTACAGGCGCCGCCTGGCGGATCTCTACCAGGCCGCCGGCGAGGACGAGATGGTAATCCAGATGGACGAGAGCATCCTCGCGGAGTTCCCGGACAAGACGGAGGTCCTGTATGACCTCCTGGGCCTGTATCTCAAGAAAGAGGATTTCGAGAAGGCGCTCCGCACCCTCGACGACATCGAAAAGACCGCCGGGCCCAGCGAGCAGGCCACCCGGACGCGCTACGACATCCTGCGGCAGCTCAACCGCGACGAGGAAGCCATCCAGGCCCTCGTGGACTTCAACGACCAGTTCACGTCCCCCTCCATCCTGTCGATGATGGGCGACTACTATCTCTCCGAACGCAAGGACTCCCTCTCGCTCGCCTGCTATGACGAGGCGCTCCGCACCCAGAGCGACTATGTCCCCGCCATCCTGGGCAAGTCCGAGGTGTTCCGCATCGGCCGGCGCTATCCCGAGTACTTCGCCGCGCTGGACGCGTTCATCGACAATGACAACGTCCCCGTGGAGGCCAAGGGCATGTACGTGGGGAACGTGGTCCGCAGCCTGGACCCGAAGCTCATCAGCCTGCACCGCGACGGCTTCGACGAAGTGGTGGACCGCCTCGTGGACCGGCATCCGTCCGACACGGCGGCCCTGGCTACCGCCGGCGGCTATTTCTACGCGACCGGCCAGCTGGACAAGGGGGTGGACTGCTTCAAGAAGGCGGCCGACCTCTATCCCGAAAGCCTGAACCAGACGGTCTCCTGCATCCAGATCCTGATGATGGCCGAGCGCTGGGGCGAGGTGCGTGACCGCTGCATCGCCGCCTTCGACCGGTTCCAGGAGCTGGGCTTCATGGAGTACCTGAACTCGGCGAACTACTATCTCAAAGACTATGACGCCGTCATCCGGAACTGCCGGTATCTGATCGCCCGGGAGCCCAAGAACACGGAGCTGGTCAAGAGCTGCTGGTCCCAGATCGGCGACATGCACCATCTTCTGGGGGACACGAAGTCGGCCTACAAGGCCTATGACCAGGCCTTGAAGCTGGATGCGTCCTATGCGCCGGTGCTCAACAACTACGCCTACTACCTGAGCGAGGAGGGCAAGCAGCTCAAGAAGGCCCTCGCCATGTCCAAGAAGACGGTGGAGGCCGAGCCGGACAACGCCACCTACCTGGACACCTACGCCTGGCTCCTGCACTTGCTGGGGAAAGACAAGGAGGCGAAGCCGTACTTCAAGCACGCAATGCTGTACGGCGGCAAGGACAGCGCCGTCATCCTGGACCACTATGCCGAGGTCCTCTACATCCTCGGGGAATACGACCTGGCGCAGGTGTACTGGAGCCAGGCCAAGTCCAAGAATACGGAAGGGGAGATCCCCGACCTGGAACAGCGGGTGGCCGCCCGCCTCAAGGCCATCGGCAAATGAGGCGTTTCCTTCCTGTCGTCCTGGGGCTGCTCCTCGTGGGGGCGGCGGTGTCCGCGCAGGACACCCGCCGCCAGGAATCCCGCAAGGCGCAGCTGGAGAAGGAAATCGCCGCCATCAACCGTCAGCTGAAGGACAACGCCCGCTCTTCGAGCCGGGCGCTGACGGATCTCTCGCTTGTGCGGCGGAAAATCGCTGCCCGGCAGGAGCTCATCGCCGAGAGTGACCGCGAGATCCGCGCCCTGGACGATTCGATGAAGGTCCGCCAGCAGGAGATCGACCGCCTGCAGGCCCGCCACGACACCCTGTCCCTATACTATAACCGCCTGGTGAGAGGCGCCTACAAGAACCGCGACAGCCGGCTCTGGTACATGTACATCCTTTCCAGCGAGAACATCGGCCAGGCCGTCCGCCGTTTCGGCTACCTGAAGGGCCTGTCCCGGAACATGTCGGATCAGGCGAAACACATTCAGGAAACCGCCGCCGCGCTGGAGCTCGAGAAGGACCGCCTGGCAGGGCTCCGGGAGGAAGCCCAGGTGCTGCGCGGCCAGCGCCAGGCCGACGTGGACGCCCTCCGCAGCGAGGAAGGGGAGTCCGCCAGCCTCGTCGCCCGCCTGGAGAAGGACCGCAAGAAATACCAGAACGACCTCAAGAAAAAGAACCGCGAAGTGGAGGCCCTGAACCGCGAGATCGCCGAGATTATCCGGAAGGCCACCGCGAAACCCAAGTCCGGCGGCAAGTCCACCGCCAAGGGCGGGAAGACCACCTCCACCGCCATCGACGAAACCCTGTCCAAGAACTTCGCCGCCAACAAGGGCCGCCTGCCCTGGCCGGTCGAGGGCACCGTCATCGAATCCTACGGCCAGCATTACCATCCGGTATACAAGAACGTCAAGCTCCCGTTCAACAACGGCGTTACCCTCGCCGTCGCCCGCGGCACCCAGGCCAAGGCCGTCTTCGACGGGAACGTCTCGCAGGTCGTCGTCATCCCCGGCTACAACCAGTGTGTCCTGGTCCAGCACGGCGCCTATTTCACCTTCTATTGCAAACTGAAGTCGGTCACCGTCAAGGCCGGCGAAAAAGTCAAGACCGGCCAGGTCCTCGGCACCGTCGACACCCTCTCCGGCGAAGACCAGTTCCACTTCCAGCTCTGGCAGGAACGCAACCCCCAGAATCCGGAAAACTGGTTGAGGTAGGGTCTTCCGGACCCCCTGTTGAAAACTTCTTCACGAAAGTAACAAGAAAGTTCCAAATTGGAACAATTCTAAATTAGAGATTTTAGTAATCGCTTGATAATAAGCGAATTAACAGCCGTTTAGGGGCGTTGTTGAAAACTTTTTCTCGGGAAACGTGATTATATTTGCAGGGAATGAATTATCTTTGTCCCTGCGGTTCTGGCCCCCACACCCGAGCCCCCTGAAACGAAACTTTAAAATAAACATAAACCTTACCGGCATCCGGCCTTGAAAACAGCGCCGGCGCTGCCCCTAACTGACACATAACGCTATGGTAAAACGTGTACTGAAACGCGACGGAAGACACGTCGAATTCAACAACCAGAAGATCGTAGCCGCCATCCTCAAGGCGATGGATGTCACCGAGGCCGGTGAAGACATCGTGCTCGCCGCCCAGATCGCCCACGCCATCTCCTGCCTCGAGAAGGAGGAGATGACCGTGGAGGAGATCCAGGACGTCGTGGAGAACCAGCTGATGAACAGCCCCCGCCAGGAAGTGGCGAAGGAGTACATCCGCTACCGCAACAAGCGGAACATGGCCCGCAAGGCGAAGACCAACGAGATCTTCCAGACCATCATCGACGCCCAGGTGAACGACATCACCCGCGAGAACGCGAACATGAACGCCGACACGCCCGCCGGCATGATGATGAAGTTCGCCTCCGAGGCCACGAAGAGCTACGTGGACGAGTGCCTCCTTTCCGACCCGGTCCGCGAGGCGGTCGCCAAGAACTACATCCACATCCACGACAAGGACTACTATCCCACGAAGTCCCTCACCTGCATCCAGCACCCGCTGGACCTCATCCTCGAGCACGGCCTGAAGGCCGGCCACGGCGAGTCCCGTCCGGCGAAGCGCATCGAGACGGCGTCCGTCCTCGCCTGCATCTCCATGGAGACGGTGCAGAACGAGATGCACGGCGGCCAGGCCATCCCGGCCTTTGACTTCTATCTCGCCCCGTTCGTGCGCAAGACCTTCGAGGAAGAGGTGGACCAGGTCAGCGACATGTTCAACACCGACTTCAGCGACCTCAAGAAGGCGGAGATCGACGACTACATCAAGCGGGACCTCATCGGCCTGCAGGGCCGCGACCGCGCTTTCCAGCACGCCATCAACCAGACCGTGGGCCGTGTCCACCAGGCCATGGAGGCGTTCGTGCACAACATGAACACCATCCACAGCCGCGGCGGCAACCAGGTCGTCTTCTCCTCCATCAACTACGGTACCGACACCTCCGCCGAGGGCCGCTGCATCATCCGTGAGATCCTGAACACCACCTACGAGGGTGTGGGCAACGGCTCCACCGCCATCTTCCCGATCCAGATCTGGAAGAAGAAGCGGGGCGTGAGCTACCTCCCGGGCGACCGCAACTACGACCTGTACCGTTTCGCCTGCAAGGTGAGCGCCCGCCGGTTCTTCCCGAACTTCCTGAACCTGGACGCCACCTACAACCAGGACGACGCCTGGAAACCGGATGATCCCCGCCGCTTCGAGCACGAGGTGGCCACGATGGGCTGCCGCACCCGCGTGTACGGCAACAAGTTCGGTCCCAAGACCTCCATCGGCCGCGGCAACCTGTCCTTCACCACGATCAACATCGTGAAGCTGGGCATCGAAGCCATGCAGGAGGAGCAGGACAAGAACCTCCGCATCCAGAAGTTCTTCCAGAAGCTCGACTGGGCCCTGGAAATCGCCGCCCGTCAGCTGAACGAGCGCTTCGACTTCCAGAAGACCGCCCTCAAGAAGCAGTTCCCGCTGCTGATGAACGGCCTCTGGCTGGGTTCCGAGAAACTGGACGAGAACGACTCCATCGAGTCCGTCATCAACCAGGGCACCCTCTCCATCGGCTTCATCGGCCTCGCGGAGTGCCTGATCGCCCTCTGCGGCAAGCACCACGGCGAGAGCGAAGAGGCGCAGGAGCTGGGTCTGCGGATCATCTCCCACATGGCGGAGAAGATCAACGGCTTCGCCGAGACCTACCAGCACAACTTCACCTTCCTCGCCACGCCGGCGGAAGGCCTCTCCGGCAAGTTCACCAAGCGGGACAAGAAGACCTTCGGCATCCTCCCGGGCATCACCGACAAGGACTACTACACCAACTCCAGCCACATCCCCGTGTACTACAAGTGCACGCCGGAGCACAAGGCGAAGATCGAGGGTCCGTACCACAAGTACGAGAACGCCGGCCATATCTTCTACGTGGAGATCGACGGCGACGCCACCCACAACCCGGAGGCCATCATGCAGATCGTGGACCTGATGGACAAGTACGACATCGGCTACGGCTCCGTGAACCACAACCGCAACCGCTGCCTGGACTGCGGCTACGAGAACGCCGAGAAGGACCTCCACGAGTGCCCGCACTGCCACGGTCATCACATCGACACCCTGCAGCGCATCACCGGCTACCTGGTGGGCACCACCAACCGCTGGAACTCCGGCAAGCTGGCCGAGCTCCACGACCGCGTGATTCACGAATAATGCGGATCAGGGTCCTCAAGATTCTTGAACAGACAATGGCGGACGGCCCGGGTTTCCGGACGTCCGTCTATTGTGCTGGGTGCAAGCATGCGTGCAAGGGGTGCCACAACCCGCAGTCGTGGGACTTCAACGCAGGGGAGTGGATGGAGGTCGATGACATCCTCGCGAAGATCAAGGCCGATTCCATGTCCAACGTGAGCTTCTCCGGCGGCGACCCTTTCTATCAGGTGGAAGCCTTCACGGAGCTCGCCCGCCGCATCAAGCAGGAGACCACGAAAACCATCTGGTGCTGGACCGGCTTCACCCTGGAGGAAATCCAGGCCGATCCCGCCCTCGCGCAGATGCTTCCCTGGCTGGATGTCCTCGTGGACGGCCCCTTCATCCTGGAGCAGCGGGACACTGAACTCCTCTTCCGCGGCAGCCCCAACCAGCGGATCATCTATCTTCACGGCGAGCCCCCGGAGGACGTGATCCCCGGCACGGTGCCGCTGGAGAAACTGAGATAATCAAAAAACCCTGGTCGCTGTGACCAGGGTTTTCTGTAAGAGGGCCGCCTTATTTCATGCGCGGCAGTCTCCGGTTCCAGAGGTACGGGTTCATCTTGTGCCACTCGTCCACCGGCGGGATGATGCCCAGCTCGATGATCTGGTCGCGGAGGTCCACCAGGTGCTCGTAAGAGGCCTTGAGGTCCGCCATCTCCTCCTTGTTGCCTTCGGGCATCGTGTAGTGGATGCCGGTGGCGTCCATGAAGGTAGGCAT
>ONJB01000023.1 GCA_900318015.1 uncultured Bacteroidales bacterium
GAATCAAACTGCGATTGGACGGAATGAGTCCGGCACAATACCGAGCTCTCCAAATATCAAATCTTTAGTTAATCCGTCCAACTTTTGGGGTTCACTTCACAACAGAGGGGGTCAATTTAGAGGGGATTTTCCAATCTGACTCCAGAAGAGCTAGTCCGATTCCTGGACGTGGAGACGGCAACGGAGACTGAACATCAGGTCCAGACGGCTTTCGGCTTCTCCAGCATGACGGGGCTACGGCTGGGTGACATTCAGCGGCTCAGGTGGGGCGACATCAAGCCCATGGGAAAAGGCTGGGCCGTTTCCATTGTCCAGCACAAGACCGGAGTTCCAGTGACTGTGCCCCTAAATGACCTGGCCCTTTCCCTGCTGCCACTACGCCCGGATAATGATGACGAGAACGTGTTTCATTTGCCGACGATGTCGGGAAATGTCACAAAGTACGTCCGCAGCATCAGGGACAAGGCTGGCATTACCGGGAAGGAACTGACCTTCCATTGCAGCCGCCACACGGCTGCGACATTGGCCATCTCCGCAGGTGCGGAACTCTACTCGGTGAGCAAGATCCTGGGGCATCGGAACCTTGTGTCGACTCAGGTCTATGCCAAGGTGAACCTGGAGAAAAAGATGGAGGCGGTCAACCTTACCAACGGGGTGTTCGATTAGCAGATGCGGTCGTCTCCTATCTATAGATATTCCTACATAACTGCCCGGAACTATGACTACCGCATCTCTTCCAGGGTGTCCCTCTAACAGTTTTGTTGCCTACAATCGGGAAAAAGGGCATAGGCTGTCGTCTGCAGCCTGTTGATAACTTTTTTCTGCATTATCGTTCCGGGGTATTGGTTCTTTGATTATCTTTGTTCCCGGACGTCTAAAGATTGTTTAACCCATAACAGGAAATAGCGCAAGAAACAGTTTATCGTATTAGACGATAAAAAGAATGGAGCCCCTTGAATCCGTTCCGGCAAGAATCGATCAAAGCTCCATTCGGGTGCCAAGGTGATTGGTATGACGCAGGGCCTCGTCAGTCCTGCCGCTCCATGGCGAAACAAAAATAGGGACTTTTTCCGGAAAACAAAAGTCTTTGGTCCCTATTTCTTACTTTCCGCCAATCATTTTCACTTTTCCCGACCCCATCCGGGCCGGATATCTCCTGCGGGAGCGGACATAAACCGCCTCCGTATAAGGCAAACTGTCACTATTCGAAATAAAGCAACAAAATGAATAAGAAGCTATTACTATACACTCTCCTGGCATCCGTCCTTTGGGTGATGCCAGACAGATCTGTCTCCCTCCGGGCCCAGACCTTTCAACCCCTGAGTCCTTATGGCAACATCACTCCCTCAGTCGAGACCTTCACGATGACCCGCTACGGGGCTCTTGTCCCTTCACTTTATACGGGCGCGATGACCTTCTCCGTCCCGGTCTATACCTATACGGACCCGGATTTCACGATTCCGGTGAGCCTGGAATACAATTACGACGGATACAAGCCCTCGCAGCATTCCGGCACCATCGGTTTGGGCTGGTCGTTGAACTGCGGCGGGGTCATCACCCGGGAAATCAGGGGGCTTCCAGATGAAGGAAGTTACTCTGGAAGCCGTCTTGTTGGATGGCAGGAAGCCAGGGACAGCGCCATCTTCTATACCTCGGACCGGATCATGAGCCTTGCCCAGGCCGGCGTGACCCATGGTCCCCTTTCCTTCCCGACGGAACATGAATTGGACATGCTGCTGGATACCTACGATCCCAGTCATGACTCACCGATATACGTGAAGGGGAACTTGGAAAGATGGTATGACACGGCTCCCGATCTGTACCATTTCGATTTCTGCGGCTACCGGGGTGACTTTATGATTATGAAGGACGGAACGGTCCGGGTGTACAACGCCAACGTCCCACATGGGGAACTCTCCGTTAGGGTATATTCCATCAATGAATTCCTTACGCCGACCATTGAAGTCACGACCGCGCAAGGGTATGTCTATACCTTTGGTGACGGAGACATCGAAACGGCCCATTCCCGGCCCGCGGGAGACGAAAACCTTCGTTTCACCTACGGACTGGGTCTCCCCGGTATCGTGTCCCTCCCCGCCGGTGTCACATCGACAACGATCACGGCGCTCCGCTTGAGCCGGATCGAGGCGCCGAACGGCCGGTGGGTCCAGTTCAATTACGCGCCCATCCGCCAATGGGAACTGTTCGTCAATAAAGACTGGTTCGACAAAGGCAATTTCCGTTCGCTTCATGAAGAGACCGTCGTGAGCAACGCATGCTCCTCCCCGATGGGAAGCGTAGTCCTGTCGGACGGATCGAGGATCGATTTCAGCTACGAGCAGAAACAGTTCGACGAGGATGCTTCTACGTACTTCAACTCACAGTATGCTGGGGACAGTGAGATCCTTTCTGACCTGAGGGGGCTGCAATCATACTGGTTCGACCCGAAGTCCCCGTCCCGCAGGCTGAACCGCATCACCGTCCACAATGCGTCGGGGGACCTGGTCGACAGCCTGGTCCTTTCCCACAAATATGCACAGAGCGGGACCCCGAAGATGTTTCTGGAGTCCGTATCCTCCCTCCGTTCCGGAACTTATTCATTCGATTATTATGACACATACACCTTCCCGAAGCAGGACCATCTGGGTTATGATCACTGGGGTTATTGGAATGGGAAAGGGAACACGGATATCCATACATGTTTGGCTACCGACCAGTCAACGGGCTATCCGGTGACGGGTCTCTATGCCCAGATGGCAACCACCCAGAAAAATCCTGATCCAGCCTATTCCCTGTGCGGTGCCCTGCAAAAGATTACTTATCCTACGGGAGGGACATCCTCGGTAGATTACGAAGGAAATACGGTAAGCTCCCGTATTCAGGAAGATCGGACACAGTCTTACTGCACGCCCTACACGGTCGGCGGATTGCGTGTGAGCCGCATCGTTGACCGAACTGGCGAGGGACGTGCCGATACAACCCTGTTCCAGTACTCGGACCCATCCAACGGCAATACCTCGGGCATGCTGAGGCAGATGCCGCGCCACTCATTTCGACAGGACGCCTGGCTGTCCGGTACGACATCGGAAGATGGCGGGACGACGCTCAAGCCATATAGTAAACATGCGCCATCGGTATCCTATTCTAATATGGGGCTTTTCTGCGGCCCCCGGGACCACTTCATCGGTTACCGCTACGTGACGCAGGTCCATCCGGACGGATCCAAAACGCGGACTCACTTCTCGGCAGCAGAAGACACCGACGGTTATGGCTTGCCAATCAGCAAGAAAGGGCCTTCAGGTATCGAACTGACCTCGTATAGTCCCCATTACATCGGTCTCGAGCCCTCCGTGGACCGTCGTAATCTCCGTGGGCTGCCCGTTTCCCGGACCGTTATTGATGCCGATGGGAATACACGCATCTTCGAGGAATATACCTATGAATCCGATATGGTGGTAGTGGATTCGCTGCTGTTCAATGAGGTCGCCTCTTTCTACCTCGGCTCCTATTCGGTAGCGGGTGCCTATCCCGGAGGAAAACAACAGACCAACTACTTGTATGGGAAAAACGATATCGGGAATGGCAGCCTGACACGGACGGAACGAATCGTGTATAACGCATTCGGACAGAAGGAATGCGAACAGGTGATCAGTACCGGAGACACGCTCGAAACCCGGTTCCGCTACCTCCAGGAAACAGGGACGGCCAGCCCTTCCGGATTCACGCGCCTGCTTTGCGATGTGGCAAGCCTCCGGCATGCGGGAGGAAGGACTTATCTGGTGGACGCCGAACATTATGATTATGGCATCGCGGACAATCCCCATCCGACAAGGATAACGCACTATAATGTGGGGGAGGGAATCGATGTGACCGGACTGGGGAACGACGCGATATTCACGTCCGCGCAGTCAAACTCCGCCGTCCAATACGATTTCCAGTATGACAGCAAGTTCCGTCTGACCAGGGCTTCCTTCCCGGGCGGCGCATGGATATCCTATACATGGGACGGAAACAATGTCGCTTCGAAGGCCGTAAACGGCGCTTCCAACAAGACGCTCTACTCCTGGATCGACCTGATCGGTCTTGCCGGGATGACGGATCCGTCGGGACGGGAGGAAACCTATGAGTACGACGCGCACAACCGGCCTTACAAGGTGATCGATGCGGACGGGAACACTGTATCCGTAATGCATTACCATCTCCAGAACGACCTTTGATTCTACAACTAAAGAAAAGAAAACGATGATTACGATCAATAACAACAGACTCATAAGACTTGCCATCCTCATCATCGGGATACTCGTATCGATGCGGCCATCCCGTGCGCAGGCGGTCTTCGGGGTTTCACCCGATACGCTGGCCTGGTCGGCTAACGATTTGACATCGAAACAGTTTGATATCATCTGCCGGGGTGCTTGGCAAGCAGATGTCACGGCCTGTCAGGGACTCTATCAGTTGGACCTCACCCAAGGATACGACATGTGTTTTGTGACAGTTACGCCATTAGCGGTCAATACTTCCTCTTCAGACCGCCATGTCGCGGTGGTAATTACCCGCAGTAACGGTGCGACAGCAACGCTCCATCTGATCCACCGGGGGGTACCACCGCCGGATCCCTGGCTGGATGAGGCCAATGACCTGTCACACAGCCGAAACTGGATCCAGCGGACTATGGTGACTGCCGCGGACGGCTCATCTTCATACCGCGACGTCGAATGGTACGATGGCCTGGGGTACCGGGACCAGGTGACGCAGGTCGGCGCATCAAAGGACGGGAAGAGCCTCATCCTTCCCGTTGCCTATGACCGGATGAGAAGAGATGACGCTTGGGCGTATCTCCCGTATGCGGATAATCTGCCCCAAGGCCTGTACCGGTCGGACGCTTTTTCCCGTCAGGCCGGGTATTATGCTGATTCCGCCACCTATGACGACAACCGTCCTTTCGCGGAGAAGACGTATGAGCCCTTCCCCGCCGGCCGCTCCCTTTCCTGGCAGCGGGAAGGGGAAGAGTGGAATGCAGACGGCGGCCATAAGATCGGATTCAACTACCGGGTCAATATACCCTCGGACAGCGTCTGGTGCTACCGGATCGTTCCGGGTGCGAACGTGGCGAGCTACGCAGGAATGTATCCTGCCGGCAGTCTCCAATGCACGGAAACGGATGGAGAGAACGGCGGGAAGTCACGAGTCTTTACGGACGCCATCGGACGGACTGTCTGCGTGGCACAGAGAACAGATGACGGGCTGTGGGCCCGCACCCTTTACATCCGGGACATCAGGGACAGCGTTGCCGTGGTCGTCCAACCGGAGGGAATGAAAGCGCTGCGGAATCTGACAAACAAAGACCTGTCACTCCTCCCGGATAGCGGATCGAATCATGACGTCTCTGACGGATACTGTTTCATTTGGAAGTACGACTGGCGTGGCAACCTCCTGTCTGAACATACCCCCGGCGGTGGAACGGTAGAATACGCATACGATTCGCGGAACCGTGAGGTGCTCCGGACGGATTCCCGGATGAGCCCGGGGTCCGGCGGGACGTACAGGATGGTCTGGACGATATATGACCAGTATGACCGTATTACTTCGCAGATGTATGCTTCGTGTAATGTCCCCATTTCCACGATGCGTCCTCTGGTGGGAAACGGACCTTCGTGGACGCTTCCGTCATCGGCCACGTCTCATCTCTCTCCCTTCCGTCCACTTCGGACGGCGGAGTATTTCCCGTTCACTTCCTTCAGCTATCCCACGACTGGCAGTTCCGCATATGTCGCGGAAAGCGGGTTCGCATCCAGCCCTGAAACCGAACGGGTAAAAGGAATGCTCAAACGGGAAACGCTCTATGGCGCTCCCGAGGTAGATGGCTCGCTTCCGTCAGGAACGCCCTATGTCGCCCGTTATTATCACTATGATTCGAAGGGCCGTGTAATACAGACCAATGAAGGCTGGTCGGACAACTGGTCCCGCCGGGTTTCGACCGGATACACTTTCACAGGGGAGGTCCAGTCTGTGCAGGAAACCGTTACGCCTCCCGGGGGTACTTCGCGAGTGATGAACACCCAGTATACGCGGGATGGGCGGGACAGGCTTCTTACCTGTTCCCGCACCCTGGACGGGCAGCCGCTCCGGACGGTATCGTATTCCTACGATGCGCTGGGGCACCTTTCCGCCAAACAGGCGGGTACGGGCAGTTTCCTGAAGACATCCTTGCAGTACGACATCCATGGATGGTTGAACCGGATCACGCTCACAAGCGGAGGGGCTACGGCAGTTTTCCAGGAAACGCTGCGGTATGCATCGCCCTCAAGAACATCCGTCACGTCCCGTTATGACGGGAATCCTGCGGAGATATCGTACCTTCATAAGGTCTCGGGCGGAACGGACACCCATACTTGGGGGTATGAGTATGACACGCTGGGGCGAGTGACGAACGCGGCCCATTTTGTCGGAAGTTCGACGACGGCTTCCCTCACGGATACCGAACGGAATATCGTTTATAACCTGAACGGCAATATCACCCGCCTGAAGCGGTATGGCGCATCCGGCTTGGCGAACGACCTGTCGTTTGTCCTTTCCGGAAACCGGATGACCGCGCTGACTGATGCACAGGCCCTTGGAAACGATTCCGGACAGAAGACCTTCACGTACGACGCCAACGGAAACCTGACGCATGACGGGCGGAAAGATTTGGATATCCAGTGGAATATCCTTAACTTGGCATCCAGTGCGGAGACGTACGATGATGGCTCATTGACATATGCGCGGCTTTCCGACGGGACGTTGTTCGCTCAGCAGAAGGTCTCCGGAGGCAGCACGACCGGGAAACGGTACTGCGGCTCGTTCGTATTCACGACGGGGACTGGAATTACTACGCCCCAGGTTGAGAGTATTGCCTGGGACGAGGGGAGGATCTTCCGAAATGCCCAAACAGGTGCCTATCAGGACTGCTGGTTTGCGGGGGACCATCTGGGAGATGTCAGGTCTGTGGTAGATATTACGCAGAGCCTGTATTCCCCCGTAGTGCTGGAGCAGAACGATTACCTCCCCTACGGAACGAAGATCGCTAATTCGCAGCACGCCCAGATGGGTACGAACCGTTGGCGTTATGCAGGCAAGGAGGAGTTCCCGGAGCTGAACTTGTTGGATTTCGGGGCGAGACTGTATGATCCGTTCACGGCCAGGTGGACGGCGTCGGATCCGATGGCAACCAAGTATAGCCGGGTTTCACCGTTCGGTTACTGTGCAGGAAATCCTATCGGAATCCTGGATGATAGCGGTCTCGATCTCGTCATTGCGGGAAAGAACGGCTCCAGTGTCACATTCAAGACCGACCTGATTGACAGGGAATTCTCAGTAGCATCGCTCGGGCTGGACTGGAAGGGGAACTATACCCTGGAGGGAGAGGACCTCCTGAGCGCCGGGTTGGATTTGGTCGGAATCATTGATCCTACGGGAGTTGCCGATGCTGCGAATGCTGCGTTACAGTTTAGAGGCGGAGACTATTGGGGAGCCGGAGCGAGCTTGCTCGGAGTGATTCCGTATGCCGGGGACTTAGCAAAGGCGGGGAAGATAGGAAAAGATGTGAGAATAATTACTTCCGCTGTTACTGCATTGAAAGCCGGAGAGGGTATGGGCTCAATAACGTATCGAGCCTTTACTAGAGGAAACTTTAGAGAGAACCTTGTGCGTATGAGCAAGGGAATTAATCCTAAAGGTATGGATGCGCATCATCTTCTTCCGTATGCATTTCGGAAAGAATTGAAAGAAATGAGGATTAATGTCAATGATCCAAAGTTTGGAAGATGGGTAGAGCATACTATTCATAATAAAACGTGGAAGAAGTATAATGACGATTTTCGGCAATATCTAAGAACACATAGTGATGCATCCGTTGATGATTTAGTTAATTTTGCAGAGTCATTAATGTATAAATATGGACTGTATTGATTTTTATCGTTTCTCAAGTGTGGCTTATGCTACGACGATTGCAGCCTGTCCTGACATATTCGAAAAAGCAATAGCAGAGGGAAGAAATGATTTTGACCGTCATTGTTATCGGTTTCTTCTTGTGGGTGAGTATGAGTATTTCCAGTTCCCGATAGTATTCCGTCAATATGATGGAAAACGCCTTAGGGATTTCCTTGATACCGGTTGGCCTCCGGTGTACTTGATATCAGATAGGGTAGTATCTCTACTAAAGGACAATTTAATAACCGGTTGGCATAACTATTCCATCAAACTCTTTGACAAAAAGGGCAATTCTATCGAAGGGTATTCCGGTTTTTCTGTTCTTGGAAAGGGTGGTAAGTATTCCAAGGTCTGGGACAGGGGCTATAACAAGGAAACGCACGAGTCATTCATCGTAAATCGCGGACTATATGACCTCGGTCAATGGGATGGCTCGGACTTTTTCATGGTTCATGGCGGCATAATCATCACGGAAAGGGTGATGAAGTTGATGAAAGCAAATAAGGTTACAGCGGTTGAATATGAAAAGCTGTCTGACCTGGTTGATTTCATAGGCGAGCCCCGCCTTCCTATTAGATAACGACTCCGCGCTCTTGATTTGCGGTGGCTGATTTCAGTCACCGCTTTTTTTTAGCCTACGTCACCAACGGCAATCTGCCCTACGACGGCTGTCATGATTTGGAAATCGGAGCATTATAAAAGAGAGTATTTTCATTTCTGCTTCGCCTTGGCCGCTTCTACGGAATCTACCCTCGCTCGCATCTCAAGAACCTTGTCCCAAGAATACTTCACGCCTTTGTCCTCGATAAAGTTCTCGACCATGGCCCTCTCCTTGCGATAAACCGGATAGACCTCCATGAGTACATCCACCATCCGGTGAGTCTGGTTTTCATTCAGCAGCCGGGAATTCTTTATCCGGAGATCGATATTGCTGTATACCGACAGCATGAAGACCAGGCCGATGAAGATGTACGCGTAAGTGTACGGATTTTTCCATCGCTGATTGTCCTTACACCGAGAGAGCCCTCGTATGAACCACCGCTTGAACAACGTCCAGTGGGTCATCCTGTAAGTAATCAGCGCATCCTGCGCAACAGAGACCAGCGGTTTCATCGTATTGTTCAATGAAGAAAGACTGTCGGAGACCTTCTGGTTACTGTCCACAAAAGTCTTTCTCATCTGATTGGCCGTTTTCATGGCCTCGTCGTAATTGTCGATGATCGTGCTGTATTTTTCCGAGATTTCCTTGTAGTTGCTGCCGAGGTTGACGACGGCTTCGGCTTTTGTTTCAATCCACTGCTCCGCGGACATCTTCCCGGATTCTAGACGTTCCGTCTCCTGTTTGGCCCGTCGCTGATTATCCGCCTCAAGAAAGGCCTGCACGGCCGTTTTCTTGAGATCATCCTTCCAGCTTTTGAGATTGAATGCTGGGACTTGTGCAGACGCCGGAACGGAAACCGGTTTGGGCGCTTCCTGCTTTGGAAACGAAGGGGATGAAGAAGCGTGAGGCTGCGCAACGGGGACTTCCACCGTCTTGACCGGAATACCTTCCTTGCCTACCGCACCGTATATGGCATTGAGATAAGTGAAAAGACTGTCTGCTTCGGACAGGCCCTCTTCATTCACTTCAGGGACCGCAATGCCTCCATCCCGGAGTGATGTATAAATCATCTTGGCCTGAGAGACTGCTCCCAGCAGTCCTTCCTGGCTCACCTTTGTTTGTCTCATGTCTTTCATCTTGATCTGGTCTTGGTTCTGCTATACGCCCAATGAGGGCGTTTCTTCTTTTTGTCTTCGTCGTTCCACTTCATGTCGCTGGATGAGCCGCCGCCGGCAGGTCCAATCTTGGCCTGGTAAGGCTGCATGATCAGGACGCCGAGCATTTCAAGGCCCACGGAGAGGATGCTGGTATCGGCCGAGTATTCCTCCGGCTGCTCCGTATTATCGCCCTCGATGGCAGGAAAAGGCCGTCCTGCGGCCTCCGACAGAGCCGGGAACAGGGAGTCGAAGTCGGGAAACTTCTCGTCAATATGCCGGAACTCATCCCATGTGCATCGGTAGCGGTAGTCCTCCTTCTGCCGCTCATAGATCTCCCTTGCCGATTCATGGGCGATGGTGACCGGATTGCCCAGCCGTACGCAAATCCGTGAAAGCGTCAGGGAGGGGTCGAGTTTCCTGCCGGAAAAGGAGATGTCGTGCATCAGTCTGTTGCCCCGCCCATACGCGTTGTGGTCCAGTGTGAAGGAGATTCCCTCGATACCGTGCGTCTTCGCATTGTAGCGGAAGCGGAACGTCAATCCGGCCTTCCTGAGGTCGTCGGAGAACTCCGCCCAGGTGGAGGCAATTTGCAGGGATTCCCGGACGGCGTGCATCATGTGGTAGCGGATGGCATCCATCCCCCTGAGGCGGTTCTCATGAACGCCCTCCTTGCCCTTCGGAAGATATAGGCCGTATTTCGCGGTCAGTTCCTTGCACACCTTTATGTTGCGTATGTGCTCATTGTTGTCCTTGATGGTCCTGCCCTTGTTGTTGACCCGATTGGCAATGACATGACAGTGGGGATGGCGCTTGTCGAAGTGCCGGAAGATGATGGACTGCGTGTCCTCGTATCCCATCCTCTGGAGGTAGTCCTCGACAATCTCTGCCATCTTCCTGTCGGTCAGGAACCTGGCGTCCCGGGTCGAGAAGGACAGGATGATGTGGGACATGGGGCTGCCCAGCCGGGGGTTCATGGCGGCCTGCATCTCGAAGCTGTCGGCAATGGTCCTGTTGTCGAGGGTGAAGACACCTCCGGAGCATCCGATCATCTTCGCGCCCTTCTTCGGGTCGTTCGCATAGTCGACGATATTGCCGAAGGAAGCGCTGCTTCCCTGTACGATATATCCTATCATAAGGAGTTCGTCCTGTTGTCAGGGACGGTCCTGGCTTCGGCGTTTTCCTCGTCCGCGAGCTGCCTCCTGTGGCGAGCCTCGTCAAGGACGCGGGACAGCCCGTCGAGGATTTCCTTGCACTGATTCCCTTCTGGCTCCATATTGTGCTTGAAGAACCAGTCCCTGAGGTATTTGACATTGTTCCCCATATTACTCAAGTCATGGAGAAGTTTGTTGAACTCGGGCGTGACGAGTTCCCGAACCCATCTGCCCCAGAGTGCTGACCGGATGTAATCGTTTCGCTTCCCCTTGTACCGGAGGGTCGCCTGCTCGTTCAGGTAGGCGTCCAGCGCCGGGGAAATCTTGACATGGATCTGGATGGAGTTCTTCTGATACTCCGGAAGGCGGGGCCGACCGCCTTTGTTCTTTATTACGTTCCTTTTCTTGGCCATGGGTTTTAAGGAATTAAGAGGTGAGTGTTTTCGCGCAAGCTGCAATGGCAGGGGCCGGTGTGAACAGGCATCCTGACCGGACAGTCCCCGGAGGGAGAGTGGCCGTAGTTTTGGGCTACCCAAAACACAAACTTGCCAACAGAAACACTCCACCATTTTGAAAAACTTGCCCCCGGTCCGGAGTGTCACGCAGGGCATGGCAGTCTTGTGGATCGGGTGGCGGGATCTTCGGCTCTCCTTCGGGGAGAAAGGGAGCTGGGACCGGAGTCGAATCAGACCATCATTGCCCGGAAAGTTTTCGTCTCTTTTGTTCATAGACATCAGGGGAAAAGAGGGATTGGGCCTCATAACATGACGGTTGCTCAGAGAAGCGTCAAGCTTCGCCGAAACGGTTGTCCATATGGTCATCCTCTGACTACTCATCGGAATTGACGGGCTGAGATTGAGCGGCGGGTCTCCGGTAGTAAGGATTGCGGATGGTTTTTCCATCCCGGATCCATCCGGATAAACAGAGCATCGTGTGCACGGATCCGGAAGGTCCGGACTCGGTACTGACAAGTTTCTGTTCATTGAAACGCTCGACCAGCTTCCGTGCGGTCTTGGGATTGACTGACCACTGGTCAGCCAGTTTAATGATCGGGACGGAAAGCTGGCCGGCATGGATGCTTGCTCCATCCCCGTGGCTTTCATCCTCCATGTTTGCCATCGCGACCATTGATAGGAGGGTGGCACATCGCGAGGTTCCCTGAAGGGGATCGGACAGGAACTCGAGTTGTTCCGGAGTCAGCAGGATGCAATAGCTGACGTTGTGCCTGTCCGGTTTCATCGGGCGTTGAGTTCAAGGAGTTTCTTCCGGGCCTCTTCCTGAAGCTCAGCCTCGGACATGATGCGGTTGCTGCGGATCCAATCAAGGAGTACGCTCTTCTCGAAATAGATCAGCTTGCCCGCCGGTTTGTAGTAAGGGATCCGGTTCTCGTGGGTCATCTTGTAGAGCGTGCTCTTGGCGATGCCCAGGAAATTGGCGGCTTCCTCCAGGTTCAGAACCTCCTTCGCGGAGTAACAGAGGTTCTCCAGGGTCTGGACCCTCGACTGAAGGTCCGTGAACTTACGGTCGCCCTCATGGACGGCCTGGCTTTTCTTGTTTTCGTTTACTTCTGACATATGCGCTATATTTTAGAGTTTTCGTGTCTCATTCCTGCCGCAAAGATATGGAATTATTCTTTAAATAAACAAGCGTATAATACTGACATATAGCGCTTTATAAGACAACAATTAACCACTTTTTCGGCACATTGTACAAGACAAGTTCGGCACATCTGACCGACTTGAAACGGCAAACTGAATGGCAAAAGCGGCACCCGGGGAACGGCACCGGGTGCATCGGGGAAACGGAGAGAATGGTGTTACTCAGGAGGAACCGGGAATATGGAATGTACAATCCCGGTGATTGACGATGGCAAAATTATCGGCAAAAGGGGGTAACCCGGAGTGTACAATGCCCCCCTGCAAAGAACGGCACCATTGGACATCAAAAGACGGTCGAAAATTTTATGAAATAATTTCAACTTTTTTGTGTCCGAGGTGTCGTAGTACCCGGAATTGGGCACTTTTGCGGTATTCCGGCCCGGTGGGACGGAACGATTTGGGCAAAGGACTTTGGGAGAATGACGATGTCCTCTTGCAAGAAAAAAGACAAAGTATTACCTTTGTCAGAGAAGGGTGCAGACGTAATCTGAACGGGGCATCCGGGCAGACGGCTCTTTGATTTGATTAATCTGGTTTTTGTCCCGTTTTTGTCCCGTCGTTTTCCGGACAAACGGAACAGAGCGCTGTAAGAAATTGATCTACATCTTGTTCCCTGCCACCCCTCTTCTTTCCCGGCGGGAATCGAAAAGATACAAAAAAAAGATATTGTTCCATCTCGGGACAATATCTCATCGCAATGATTGCGGGACTTCGCTTACTCGGCGACGACCTGGTTGGCGGCGGCAACGACGGAGTCGGCGGCGGCGGCGACGGTGGTGTCGACAGCCTCGACGGCTTCCTTGACCTCCTCGGCGGCAGCCTCGACGGCGGCCTCAGCCTCGGACTCGGCCTTCTTGGAATTGTTGTTTCCGCAAGCGGCGGCGCAGATCATCATCGCGATGACGGCGGCGGACATAAATACCTTTTTCATGGTTGTAAGTTTTTACTAACTAGTTAAACAAAACACTTTCGAGCGGCAAAGGTACACCCGATTCTTGAAACAAACAAGAATTTTTTAAAATATTTATAATTTAGGGATATTACAATTTCATTACAGTCTATCGGCGATTCAGCTCGAAGACTTCCATGTCATGGACTTTTCCGCTATCAATATGAAAGCGGAGAGCCGTCCGGAAAGCGTGCCAGCCCTGGTTACCACAGGCCCCGGGATTGATATACAGGACTTTTTCGGACTTATCATCCATAACCTTCAAGATGTGGGAATGCCCGCAGACAAAGATGTCGGGCCGATGCTGCCGGATGAGCGCCCGCGCCTCGGGATAATAGTGGCCGGGCGACCCGCCGATGTGGGTCATCAGCACTTTCAAGCCCTCGCACTCCCAGCAGCGGTACAGCGGACACCGGTCCAGCAGCCGCCGGTCGTCGCAATTGCCGATGACGCCCTTCAGCGGCTTGAAGGCGGCGATCTCCGCCTCCGTGTCCAGTCCGCCCCCGAAGTCCCCGGCATGCCAGATCTCGTCGACATCCCGGAGGAACTCCTTGAACTCCGGCGAAAACACGCCGTGCGAATCCGATATGAGTCCGATAAACATGGTCCTGCAAAGATAGCAAATGTTGAATTCTGCCCAAAAACTTTCAAATAAGTGTCGCAGACGCCCGGCCGCGCCCCTTTTTGCCGGAACGGGTTGCCAACTCTCCGCGAAATGAGTATCTTTGATTGGAACTAAAAACTATGGACATGAGATTATTCTCCCATCATCATGGATTTTGGGGGGCTTTTTGCGCCCTCTCCCTTGCCGTCTTAAGCTTCACGGGCTGCGGCCCCAAGGAGGAACCGATTCCTCCGTCAAACCCCGGTGGCGACTCGACCATTCCGGTTTCCGAGGTCTTCGTCAGTCCTGCCTCCCTGACACTGGATATCGGCAAAACCGCCACCTTGACGGCGTCGGTCAGCCCATCGAATGCGACGTCCAAGACGGTGACCTGGTCCAGTTCGAACGAGTCGGTGGCCACTGTGGCCAATGGAAAGGTGACCGCCGTCGCCGGCGGAACGGCGACGATTACGGCCTCGGTCGACAACAAGTCGGCAACCTGTTCCGTGACAGTCAAAGTCGACGCGGAATCGGCGGCCAAGGCGGCCTTGATGAAAATCTACAACGCGATGGACGGCGCCCATTGGACACTCGGCAACAAATGGGATGTTTCCAAGCCGCTCAATGACTGGGAATGTGTCGAGTGGGATTCGTCAAAGAAAGAACTCAAACTGACGTTCGGCGGTGTCGGTCTCCAGGGAGAGTTCCCCGACTGCTTTGACGAATTGACGTCGCTCACCTGGTTCCTGCTCCAGAATGAACCGGGAATTACCGGGACGCTTCCCGCCAGTTTCGCAAAACTGAAGAACCTGAAGTGGATGTTCATCAACACCACGTCGATGACGAGCCTGCCGGATATCTTCAAGGATATCCCGTTCACCTTCGTTTCGCTTAACGGTAACGAGAAGATGGCCGGTCCTCTTCCCGCATCCCTTCCCGGCAGCAATCCGACGTCCGTGGAGGTGCAGCTTTGGGGCAACGCCTTCACCGGGACGGTCCCGGATTCCTGGGCCAGTCTGGGCAACAGATTGAAGATCGAAAACGAAACGCACCTGGACGCACGGGTTCCCGACTCTTTCATCACGGCCGCAGATGCGTCCTATCTGATCAATATGTATCTCGAGTTGGCCAGCTGGAGAGAGACCCCCATCGTGGTGGGGGACTATGACATCCCCGCCTTCTGGCCGAAGAGGGGGCTGAAAGACATCGTCACCGGAAAGTCGATTCCCTACAAGGAGATTTGTGCCAAGAACAAGGTTACCATCCTGCTGAATTGGGCCACCTGGTGTCCTTTCTCCAAAGAAGTCATGCCGATCTTGAAGCGGATGTATGAGAAATACCACAAAGACGGCTTGGAGATCATTGCCGCGTTCAACGCCTCCGACGACACCTCCGATGAAGGTCGTCCCCTCAAAGATATCCTCCAGGAGCGGGGTTATGACCAGTGGTATAATTTCAACATTTGGGACCTCTCGACAACGGAATGGTCGATCTGGTGTGCCGGCACTCCTTCGGCCACCCTGGTGGACAAGGACGGCAATACCATCGCCTCCGGCAAAACCAATGTTTCCGATCCTCTCCGGAACAGGTTTGGATACACGGCTTCGACCACGCTGATTCCCACCCTGGAGAGCATCTTCGGCCCGGCGGAGGGAGATGACGACTACGCTTCCACCGATTACTCACAGGACGGGAAGGTCATCACGATCCAGAAGGCCACGACGGGCAAGGGGATCAACCTCGTGTTCATGGGTGACGCCTATACCGACAAGGATATCGAATCGGGCCTGTATGAGCAGATGATGTGGAATGCCGCCGACCAGTTCTTCAGCATAGAACCGTACAAGTCCTTCAGGGACCGGTTCAACGTGTATGCCGTCACGGTCGTCTCCAAGAACGGAAGGACCGGAGCGGGCTACACGACCGCGCTGGGAACCCAATTCGTCAATGGCTCGGCCGCTACCGGCAATGAAGACAAGATCTACAACTATGCCCTGAAGGTCCCCGGCATCTCGGACAAGAAGAATCTGACGATCGGAGTCCTGGTGAATACGATCTACCATGGCGGCATCGCTTCCATGAGCGAATCCCTCCAGTCCGGAATCGGTTATTATGCTTCCAATGGCAACCTTCCTTACGTGTTCGGGAATACGGTCCGTCATGAAGTGGGAGGTCACGCTTTCGCCTTCCTCGCGGACGAGTACGCCACCAGCCACGAATCCATCTCCCAGGCCGAGATTGACGTATACAACAGAAGGTACAAGGACTATGGCTGGTATGCCAATGTAGACTTCACCAACGACCCGAAGAAGGTCAAGTGGGCCGACTTCCTCTCCGACTCGCGCTACAAGGACGAGGTGGGCATCTATGAGGGTGCTCTCAATGTCACGAAGGGCGCCTACAGGCCTTCGGAGAACAGCATGATGAACCAGAACATGGACTACTACAATGCTCCTTCCCGCTGGGCGATCTACCAGCGCATCATGAAGCTCAGCGGAGAGTCGTGCAGCTTTGACAAGTTCCTGCAGTACGATGCCGTGAACCGCGGCGCGAAGCAGGCTCATGCTCCCGTTACCCGCCCGGGTAACGGCTGGGTGCCCGGCTCCGCACCGGTCATAACGCGATGAAGCAGCTGAATTCCTAGTATGACAGGTAAACCGCCGTGGCCGCCAGGACCGCGGCGGTTTCTGTACGGAGGCGGGAGGCTCCGAGGTGGACGGGAATGTAGCCATGTTCCACGGCCAGGCGTGCTTCCTCCGGGGAGAAATCCCCTTCAGGGCCGATCAGGATGGTGATGTCCTTGCCTTCGTAGGCTTTCAAAGCCTCCTGGATGGAGATGCGCTTGGTGTCGCCTTCGAAGCAATAGGCGATGAGCTTGAGGGATTCCTTCGCCTGCTCCGCGGGCTCGGAATGACAGATGAAATCCTTGACGGAAACCGGCTCAGCGATTTCGGGGATGCGGGCCTTGAGGGATTGTTTGGTGGCGGAAAGGGCGATGCGGAGGGCGCGGTCCGTCTTATAGACCTTGCGCTCGGAGCGCTCGCCGATGGTGGGCACGATGCGGTCCACACCTACCTCCGTAGCCTTTTCTACAAACCATTCGAAACGGTCGTTGTTCTTCGTGGGGCAGCAGGCGACGGTGAGCCGGTAGGGGTGGCCGCCCCAGCCCGGGAAGGCCTCGAGCACCTCGGCCTCGGCCCCCTTGGGGCTGTCGTCCGTGAGCCGGCAGCGGTACATCGTCCCGAGGCCGTCGATCACGTGGATCTCATCCCCGGCGCGGTGCCGCAGGACCCGCACGCAATGCCCGGACTCATCGGCGTCCAGCCGGCAGGAACGGCCGTCGGCCTCATATGCGTAGAAGAGTTCCATTACATCCGAATGATCTCTATCTCACCATCCATTCCGACCTTGATGATCTGGGAGGCCTTGCCGGTGGAGTCGGTGTCGATGGAGGGCGGGACGACGAAATCGACGGCGTCCTTGATCTCCTGCGGGATTTCGCTGAAGCGGGCGGGCGTAGGCTCGCCGGAAATGTTCGCCGACGTGGACACGACCGGACGGCCGAGTTTGAAAGCCAAGTCCTTACAGAAATCGAACAGTGGGATGCGCATGCCCACGGAGCCGTCCTCGGCGACGGCGTTCCAGGCGAGGTGCCAGCGGTCGCCGGGCTCCCCTTCCACGCCGGCTTGCGCGTCGGGATAGATGATCGTCATGGGCTTGTCATTGACCTCCACGAGGTCCACCGCCATGGACGGGACCTGCCGCACATACTTGGCGACCATGTCCAGGTCCGCGGCCAGGAGGACCAGCGACTTGGCTTCGCTCCGCCGCTTGATGGCATAGATCTTTGCAACGGCTTCGGGGTTCGTGGCGTCGCAGCCCAGCCCCCAGACAGTGTCGGTGGGATACAGGATCGTGCCGCCGGCCCGGAGGGTCTTCAGGGCCTCGGCGAGGACTTCATCGCGTTTCATAGTAGGTGGCAATGACGGGATAATGGTCGGAATACTTGACTTTCGGAACCTCGTAGCTCACGACCTGCAGGTCGCGGGGATAGAGGATGTAGTCGATCCGCAGCAGCGGCCAGAGGTGGCGGAAGGTGGCGCCGAAGCCCTTGCCGGCCTGGACGAAAGAGTCCTTGCGGCCGCGGGAGAGGCGGTACAGCGTATAGGACAGCGGATTGTCGTTGAAATCGCCCAGGACCACCGAACGGACGGGGCATTCATCCACGTCCTTCATCACTTCCTCCACCTGCCGGGGCCGCTGCGTGATGCCGCGGCGCATCTTCCGGCCGGTATCCTCCACCATCTCGTCGGTATGCCGGCCGATGGATTTCACCAGGCCGGACAGGGAGATGTTGTAGCTCTCGAAATGGCAGTTGTAGAAGCGCAGGACCGTGGAGTCCAGCTGGATGTCGGTATGGAGGGCCAGGTTCGTGGATTTCTCGAAGTCCAGCTTGCCCTTGTACAGGACGGGACGGCGGGACAGCGTGACATTCCCCGCATGGCCGCTCTCCCCCGTGAGCACATAATACTCCGCGTGATAACCCGGGAAGCGGTCACGGAACCAGGCGTCCATGTTCAGGGTGTTCGGAAGATGGAATTCCTGCAGGCAGATGACATCGGCATTCGTGCGGCGCAGGAAGGCGGCGACGGAATCGGCCAGGACCAGGCGCTTGTCGCCCATGTTCCCGTGCATGAACAGGCCCACGTTATAGGAGACGACCTTGAGCGTGGGTTCCCGCTCCGGTTCGGGGGCCTTGAACTGGTAGTACTTGCCGATGAGGAAAATGGCCGGCAGGAGCATCACCAGCAGGAAGCCGGTCATCCGGGAGCGCCGGAAGAGGGCCCAAATAAAGAACAGGACCGTCAGGACCAGCACCGGGATGAACAGGAGGCCGAAGATGGTGAAGAACCAGGCCTTCGCCGGGTTCACGAGCACGGACAGGTAGCTCAGGGCCAGCAGGCCGCCGAGGGCCAGCGAGGCCGTCCCGAACGTAAGCCGGGAGAACCACCCGTGCCGTTTCTTTACCTCCGCCATACTTTGCCGCTTTTACGCCAATACCAGACAAGCAGGAAGCCGAACAGGGCGCCACCCAGGTGCGCGAAATGGGCCACACCCATCTGCGCGCCGGTGATGCCGGTGAACAGTTCGATGCCGATGAAGATGGCCACCATCCACTTCGCATCCAGCGTGACCGGCGGGAAGATGAGGGTCATCCGAGCCTCGGGATACAGCATCGCGAAGGCGACGAGCACACCGTAGATGGCACCGGAGGCGCCTACCATCGGGGTGCGGTAGAGGTCGATGACTTCCTGCTGCAGGACCGGATCCGCCGAGGCGATGGCCTGGTGGTACTGGAGCCATTCCACGCCCGTGTGCAGGGCGACGGCCCCAAGACCCGTCACGAAATACAGGATCAGGAACTTCTTCGTGCCCAGGGCCCGCTCCACCACCATGCCGAACATCACGAGGGTGTACATGTTGAAGAAGATGTGCCACCACCCGCCGTGCATGAACATGTGCGTGAGCGGCTGCCACCAGCGGAAGAAGGGGGATGCCGGGTAGAACATCGCGAAAGTCCCGACCATGAAGTTCTCGTTGATCAGCGTGGCCACGAACATGATCACGTTGACGATGAGGAGGCTCCGGGTGACGGGCGGGATCCTTTCGAGGAAATTGCTTGGGAAGGCCATCAGAATCGCTTGTCGATTTCGTCCAGCGGCAGGATGCTGATGATCCGGCGGCCGGAGGAGGTGAATTCAGGGTTGGAAGAGGAAAGGAGGGCGTCCACCAGGCGCTGCGCCTCCGTCGGGGAGGATAGCTTTTCGCCGCCGGACGCGCCCAGGACGGCGAATTTCTGCGCCAGAGACTGGACCATGGTCTCCGGCAGGGAGCCGTGGTCGTCGGCCAGGATGAGGATGAGGTCGCCCACCATCGTATGGACCTTGCCGGCCTCGGTGCTGTAACCCTCCGGGACGCCGTTCACGACGACGGTGTCCGTGCCGAAGGCCTCGATGTCGAAGCCCAGGCGCTTCAGCAGGTCCGCGTTCGCGTCGAAGAGCAGCCGCCCTTCCACGCCCACATTGACCTGCACCGGGAACAGGGCGCTCTGGGAGACATGGGCCTCCTGGCCCAGCACCTGCAGGAAGCGGTCGAAGAGGATGCGCTCCCGGGCGCGGCGGACGTTCACGACCATCACGCCGGAAGCCGACTGGGAGAAGATGTACTTACCCTGGACCACCAGGACCTGCGCGGTAGGCATGGTCCGGTCCTCGAAGAGCTTGCCGTAATCCTCGTGCTTGTCCACGGTATAGGACGGGCGCATCGGCGCGCCGGAAGAGGTCCCGCCAGGGACACCCGCGGGCGAGAAGTCCCGGACGTCCAGATTGCCGTCTCCGGCCGTGAAGGGGTTATAGGTCGGGTCCACGCCGGCCGTGGGGATGCTCACCGGACGGTACTCGCCGAAGCGGGGGCCGATGACGGGCAGTTCCCGGGCCTCGGGATTGTCGAAGTCGATGTCGCCGCCGGCGCCGCCGCGGGCCGTGGCCTCGCGGACGCAGGCGTAGAGAGTCTGGAAGATGACGCTGTCCTCTTCGAACTTGATCTCCGTCTTGGTGGGATGGATGTTCACGTCGATGGTGGAAGGATCCACCTCCAGGAAGATGAAGTAGGACGGCGTGGTTCCTTCGGGGATGAGGGCCTCGTAGGCCTTCATCACCGCCTTATGCAGATAAGGGCTGCGGAAGTAGCGGCCGTTGACGAAGAGGAACTGGTTCCCCAGGGTCTTTTTCGCCGCCTCGGGCCGGCCTACGAAGCCATGGATCCGGACCAGGGAGGTATCAGCCTGGATGTCCATCACCTCGCCCACGAGCTGCGGGCCCAGGAGGTCCGTCACGCGGAACTTGAGGGATTTGGCCTTCTTCAGGACGTGGATGTCGCGGCCGTTGTGCGTGAGGGTGAAGGCGATTTCGGGCCGGGTGAGGGCCACGCGCTGGAACTCCTCCAGGATGTGGCGGAACTCCACGTTGTCCGACTTGAGGAACTTGCGGCGGGCGGGGATGTTGTAGAACAGGTTCCGGACGGCGAAGTTGGAGCCCTTCGGGGCGGCGACTTCGCGGGTGGAGACGTGCTCGGAGCCGGAGAGATGGACCTCCACGCCCACTTCGTCCTCCTCGCGGCGGGTCCGGAGGACCACGTCGGCGACGGCGGCGATGGACGCGAGGGCTTCCCCGCGGAATCCGAAGGTGGTGATCTCCTGCAGGTCTTCGGCGGTGGCGATCTTGGAGGTGGCGTGACGCTCGAAGCACAGCACGGCGTCGTCCGGGGACATGCCGCTGCCGTTGTCGATGACCTGGATGAGGGTGCGGCCGGCGTCGGTCACCGTCACGGAGACCTCGTCGGCCCCCGCGTCCACGGCGTTCTCCATGAGTTCCTTCACCACGGAAGCGGGCCGCTGGACGACCTCTCCCGCGGCGATCATGTCCGCGATGTTCCTGGGGAGTATCTTGAGTTCCATCTAGACGCCGAGCAAGCCGTAAATCTTGGTGACATAGATCAGCACGAGGGCGATCAGCAGCAGGGTGATGATGCCAATGATGGCCTGTGTGCGGGAGGCGGTGGAACGGGTGCGCTTGTAGTTGCCGTCGCGCCAGGCGCCGCGGATGCTGCTGCCCGGAACGTACTTCCCTTCCTCCTTGGCTTTCTCGTTGGTACCGTCCACGTCACCGAACATGCGGCGGCGCTCCTCCTCTTCGGGATCGTAGTAACGGGGCTTGTAGTTGAACACCCGGTGCTCCTGGTTTCCGAAGAAACCGAAATTGAAAACTGCCATGGCCGCTTCGTTTAGTCTTAACTTACAAATGTAGCATTTTTTTCGTTACCTTTGTGGTCATGGAACTCAGAATCGGAAACGGATACGACGTGCACGCCCTCGAGGAAGGGCTGCCCATGTGGCTGGGCGGGGTGAACATTCCCTCGGCGGTCGGTTTCGTGGCGCATTCGGACGGAGACGTCGCGATCCACGCCCTCTGCGACGCCATTCTCGGGGCACTGGCCCTCGGCGACATCGGCCATCTTTTCCCGGATACCGACGTCCAGTGGAAAGGCGTCGACAGCAAGATTCTGCTGGCGAAGGTCGTCGCCCTCGCCGGGGAGCGCGGCTGGAAAGTCGGCAACGCCGACATCACCATCGCCCTGCAGGTTCCCAAGCTCGCTCCGC
The DNA here is from genome assembly GCA_900318015.1 of uncultured Bacteroidales bacterium. Lineage (GTDB taxonomy): Bacteria > Bacteroidota > Bacteroidia > Bacteroidales > UBA932 > Cryptobacteroides. The sequence goes on from ONJB01000023.1 coordinate 22,307, forward strand.
ACATCCTGATCATGCGCGAAACCCTTGCCCGCGTGATGGGCATCCCCGTCGATGCGGTCTCCGTGAAGGCCACCACCACCGAACGCCTGGGCTTCGTGGGCCGGGGCGAAGGCTGCGAAGTGTGGGCTTCCGTCACCGTGATTAAACCTTGACGACCGTCTCGTGTCAAAAGAACTGTCTGATTGATTAAGGAGACAGTTTTTTGATGTTATCTGATATGAAAGCTTTACGAATCCTTGCAGCGGCAGCGGGAGTGCTGTGCGCTGTGACCCTGTTTGCACAGGAAGGTCGGCCGGAGCGCGGCGGCCGTGGCGGCCGCGGCGGTCGCGGTGACTTCCCCGAGCCCGTGACCGACAGCGTCTGGGTGATCCAGCGTACCCAGGAAATGGTCGAGAAGTACACCCTCACCCCCGAGCAGGAGGCCCAGGTGCGCGACCTCAACGTCAAGTATGCCCCGCAGCTGAACTTCCGTCCCGGCAACATGTTCGGCGGCGAGAACGGCGAACGTCCCGACTTCCGCTCCATGAGCGACGAACAGCGCCAGGAGTTCATGCAGAAGATGCAGGCCCAGATGGGCGAGATGCAGGAAAAGATGCAGGCGATGCAGGAGGCCCGCAAGGCCTATGAGAAAGAGCTCGAAGGTTTCCTGAACAAGGACCAGCTCAAGGCCTATCGCAAGGACCGTCGTCGTGAGGAGGCCGAGATGCAGCGCCGCATGCAAGGCGGCATGGGCGGCGGCCGTCCCGGCGGCATGGGTCCTGGCGGCCCCGGCGGATTCCCCGGTGGCGGCATGGGCGGCCCCGGCGGCTTCCCCGGCGGTGGCGGTTTCGGCGGCTTCTGATCCTCCCAACCCTGATCAATGCTGATGGTGGTCCATTATCTGGACCACCATCGTCATTTTACCCCCTTTTCTGCTGACGGTGTCCCACCCGATGGACCACCATCGACACCAAAAGAGAAAAGAGATGAGAGAGGAAGGGAGTTAGAAGAGCTTTTTGAAGAGGCTCTTCGCGAGGCCCTTGGCGATTTCGGCGGCGGCGGACTGGGTGTTCGCCTGCTGCTGCTTGGGCTTGGGTTCCACGTACTTGTCCACGTAGTAGCTCACGTTGATATAGCCGTCGCCGCAGGCGTCGGTGCGGTTCCAGGCGTAGCAGACGCCGTCCACGAGCTTGTAGTAGGTGTCGGCGTTCAAATCCATCGGATCGTTGCCCTTGGCGACAAAACCGTCGGCGCGGAGTTTCTGCGCGTAGAGCTCCACCAGGAAGGGACGGCCCTTGAGGCAGAAGCGCCAGGACGGGTGACCGTTCATGGGGTCCATCTCCTCGAGTTCGAAGTCGCTGCCGCCCACGTCCCACTTGGGGTAGTATGGGAAGGTCTGTTCCCAGTTGTCGAAGATGGCCGCCTCGGCCGCCGCCTTGGCTTCGACCTCGGCCTGCATCTCCTTCTTCGCCATCTCGACGGCGCCGGAGAACATGCCGCCGAGCCCCTTGAGGGCGTCGAGCGCCTGCGCCTGCTTTTCCTTCTCTTCCTCAGTCAGCGGCTTGCCTTCGGCTTCGGCCTTGGCATTGGCCTCCTGGGCGGCGGCATTGACCTTTTCCATGGCCTTGCCGATGCCCTGGTTGACGGTGTTTACCAGGTTGTCCAACAGTCCCATAGCCGCTTACTTCTTGATGAATTCGACACGACGGTTCTTGGCGCGGCCTTCCTCGGTCTTGTTGTCGGCCACGGGCTCATGGGCGCCCTTGCCCACGGCGCGGAGGTTGAACGGGTCCACGCCCTTCTCCTCGAGGGCCTTGACGACGGCCTCGGCGCGCTGCTGGCTGAGCGGGTCATTGACCTTGTCGGAGCCCTGGTTGTCGGTATGGCCCTGCACCTCGAAGCGGGCGTTCGGGTTCTTCTTCATGTAGTCGGCGACCTTCTCGATCTCCTCCATGGACTCGGGCTTCAGCGTGGCCTTGCCGGTCTCGAAGAGAATGTTGTTCGTCACGAACTTACCCGTCTCGGCGATGGCCTTCTCGACGGCGGAAGAATAATCCGTAGCATTGCGCTCATAAAGGTCGACAGCGCCCTTGGCCATCACGATATTGGTGACGAAGATGCCCTTGTCGCTGTCGGAGCTGCCGTCCATCCACCAGGAACGGGGCTGGATCATGTTGGGAATGTTGACGATGCGCTGATAGTTGAGATACATCTTGAACGCGCGCTTGTTGAAGGAAATGGCGATATGGTTCCATTCGTTCTTTTTCAGATACCGGTTGATGGTCTGCCTGCCGGGTTCGCCCTCCATCTTGTTGCCGTTGGGATTCTCCGCGCCCCAGCCCCAGCCGATGCCGCTGTATTCACCGCCATAGTAGGGATGGTATTCCGGACTCATGCGGATGTCGAAGACTCTCTTGCCATCGGCTCCATCCATGATCAGGTCCAACGTTCCGTCCCATCCGGACCCTTCTTCCGCCGGCTGCGCCAGGACATCGAATTCGATCGTGAACTCCTCAGGCAGGTATTCTTTCTCTTCCATGAGGGGCTGGATCCGGGACGCTTCCATCCGGATGGCCTTCGCGCCCTTGATGTTCACCACCTCCACTTCACTGCCTTCCAGCAGGTCCCACTTGGAGGGGAATTCGCCCATGCGCTCGCCGCTCAGGTTGTCCTCGAAGAACACGTTCGCTCCGCGCTTGAAATCGCTCTTTGCCTGGATTTCGGCGAAATCGACCGTTTCTTTTGCCGCCACGCCGGCTTCTTCCGATTCCTGGTCTTCGCCAGACTTCTTGTCTTTCTTGTCCTTTTTCTTGCCGTCGAGGAGGTCGTTCACGCCCTTCTCGATCTTGTTGCCGACATTGTTCTCGACAGCCTGCTTGGCGCGCTCGCCGAGGCGCCCGAGGATGCCCTGGGCGGAGGCGGTGCCGCAAATCAGCGCAAAGAGCGCTGCGGTGAGGATGTACTTTTTCATATCACGAGTGTTTTGATGTTTTTTAGAGGATGCCTTGCTCGATGCTCATCCGGACCATCTCCGCCGAGGTAGCGGCGGAGAACTTGGCGAGGATCTTCTTCCGGTGCCACTTCACCGTCTCGGGGCTCAGGGAAAGGGCCTCCGCGATCTGCGGGGTGGTCATTCCCTGGGCGATGAAACGGACGATCTGGCGTTCCCGTCCGGTCAATTGGGGTGTCTGGTCCATGATGCGAATCTTACCGTTTACAAATTTCACTTTTAAAAAGGGCAAAAACACCACCCCAAAGGGTGGAAATCGGGGGTGGTTCTCCGAATTTACCCTCCCTTCTTCGCTTTTTTCCTAACTTTGTGTCCATGAGACATCTCGCCATCTCGCTCGCGCTGCTCGCGGGGGCCCTGCTCCCCGCCAGCGCCTATACCGACCACCGCGGCCACAACGTGGATTCGCTGGAGCGGGTCGTCGCCCGCTGGACTCCCGATGCCATCGACAAGGCCACGGAAGAGGAACTCATCGACCTGAACCGGGCCTACCGCGACCTGATGCTGGGGTATGAGGTGATCAACGGGGAGAAGGCGGTGTTCTATGCCCGGAAGGCGATTGCGATCAGCCGCCGGAAGGGATGGACCGAGGCCACGGGCGACGCCGCCCGGCACATCGGCCAGTATTTCTATGCCCGGGAACAGTTCGACAGCGCGATGGTGTGGTTCCAGGAGTCCCTCGCCTGCGTGGAAAAGATGGCCGCCGGGGCCACTTCGCCGAGCCATCCGGAGGGATATGCCGAGAAAGACATCGATGACAGCCGCTCCTCGCTGTACGGGGCCATCGGCAACCTGTACAACGTGATGGGCGACATCCCGACGGCGATGGATTATTATGGGAAGGCGGGCGAGATCTTCGACAAATACGGCTGGAACGAGAGTAACTCCGTCCTATACTACAACATCGGCGAGACCTGGGTCGATGAAAAGGACTACGCCCAGGCGCTTCCGGCCTACGAAAAGTCCCTGGACTACGCCCGGACTGCCGGCGATTCCCTGCTGGTGGCCAATGCCTTGAAGGGTCTCGGCGGCCTGTACATGGACACGGGCAAGACCTGGAAGGCGCTCCGCTGCCTGCAGGAGGCGGACAAGTATTACTCCCTGCACGACGACCAGGAATTCCGCTTCCGGATGGAGAACCTGGATTTCATGAGCCAGGTGCTCCAGGCGCAGAAAAAGGCCCTGGCGTGGTGGCTGGCCATCCTGGCGCTGGTGATTGTCCTGCTGGTCGGCCTGACGCTGGTCCTGCGGCGGCTGCGCCGCCTCCGCCGGGAACAGGCCGAAGCGGCGGAAGTCATCGACGAAACCCTGGAGGAACTCCGCGGCGCGCCCGCCGGTGAACATCTGGAGCTCACGGACCGGGAACGTCAGGTCCTCTCACTCATCTCCGGGGGCAAGACCAATCCGCAGATCGCCGAGGCCCTCTTCCTGAGCCCCGAAACCATCAAGTGGTATCGGAAGAAACTGCTGGCGAAATTCGACGTCCCCACCTCCGCCGCCCTCATTTCCAAGGCGAAGGACCTGGGGCTGGTCTAGCTAGAACTGGAAATAGATGAAGCTCTGAAGGTCGGCGGTGATGAACTGGTAGACGAAGACGACGGCCAGGAACACCGCGAGGGCCATCAGGAACAACGGGAGCGACGCGAACCGGATCCGGTAGCGCCGCTTCATCTTTTCCGGAATCCAGTGGATGAGCATGCCGACGGCGAAGACGATGAGCACGTAGCGGTGCTGCCAGGCGACGCGCGGCACGAGGGACAGGTCCCAGGCCGATCCGATCTGGGTCACCATATTCTTCGCGGTATTCCAGGCTTCCTCGTTCGCCAGGGCCGGATCCAGGTTGGAGCCGCTGCGGAAGAACAGGCGGGTGAAGGTGATGAAGACGAAGGTCTGGAAGACGGCCCATGCGTTGGAGATCCACTTCACGGCGGGAGATTCCGGAGCGCCCTTCGACAAGCTCAAGAACCGCCTGGAATGGCAGAAGTAGTACCCCAATCTGACCAGCGTACCTACCACAAGGACGAGCGTCCAGACGAAGAACAGGTTCCAGACGGGGGCTGGTGCCCACTTGGACAGCCCGAACATCAGCGCGCAGAGGGCGCAGATGAAGGCCGCCTGCACGGGCCGCGACCATTTCGTCCAGATCTTGTAGACGATCTGGCCGATGCCGTTCAGGCCGCCCCAGATCATGAAATTCCAGCTGGCGCCGTGCCAGAGGCCGCCGAGGAGCATGGTGTCCATGGAGTTCACATGGGTGCGGAGCATCTTCCGGCTGTCCGGCTTCAGCCAGCCGTACAGCAGCACCGACACCGTCACGAGCGCCACCGCGAAAGCCACCCACCACGACCCGGACAGGAACGAGCCGATGACCGCGACGGCGAAAATGATGATGTACGAGCCCCAGGTGGCGTTGCGGTTGCCGCCGAGGGGAATGTACAGATAGTCCCGGAGCCAGCGCGAGAGGGTCATGTGCCAGCGGCGCCAGAACTGCTGCGCGTTCTCCGCCTTGTAGGGCGAATTGAAGTTCTGGGGCAGGTAGAAGCCCATCAGCATCGCGACGCCGGTCGCGATGTCCGTGTAGCCGGAGAAATCGGCATAGACCTGCAGGGAATAGCAGAACAGGGCGGCGAGGTTCTCGAAGCCCGTGTACAGCAGCGGGTTCCCGAACACCCGGTCGCTCAGGTTCACCGCGAGGTAATCGGCCAGGACAAGTTTCTTGATGAGGCCGTTCAGGATCCAGAACACCGCGATGCCGAACCAGCGGCGGCTCAGGTTGTAGGGCTTGTACAGCTGCGGGAAGAACTCCGGCGCCCGGACGATCGGTCCCGCCACGAGCTGCGGGAAGAAGGTCAGGAAGAAGCCGAAATCCAGGAACTTGCGGAGCGGCTCGATCTTTCCCCGTTTCACGTCCATGATGTAGCTCACGGCCTGGAAAGTGAAGAAGGAGATGCCCACGGGAAGGATGATGGCGTCCACGCGGAAGGCCGTCGTGCCCGTGATCCCGTTCATCAGTTCGCCCAGCACGTCATGCACCTGGATGGACAGGCCGAACAGGTCGTTCAGGAAATCCGCGAGGAAGTACGCGTACTTGAAATAGGCCAGGATGCCCAGGTCCACCACGACCGACAGCGCGACCCAGAAGGTCTGCCATGCAGGCCGGGCGCGGCGCAGCGCGCGGGCCGCGAAGTAGTTGTACGTCACGACAAAGAGCAGCAGCAGGAGGAAGATCCCGCTGGTCTTGTAGTAGAAGAACAGGCTGACGAAGAAAAGGTACGCGTTCCGAAGGACCGGTTTCGAGTGGATCAGCGAGAAGCCCGCGAACACCAGCGCGAAGAACGCCCAGAAATAGAACTGGGTGAACAGCAGCGGGTGCGCGCTGTCGAAGGAGAACAGCGCCCCGAGGAAATCCCGTATGATGTCCGCCAGGGTCATCGGGCCTGCAAGGCGTACGCGTCCATCAGGGCGTTGAACAGGAGGTTTCCGAGGATAGTGTAGCCTTCCGGCGTGAAGTGGATGTGGTCCGCGCGGGCAAGGCCGGCGTTCACCCAGGCATCCATCGACCCGGAGCCGCCCATGATGTCGTACAGGTCCCAGAAGGCCCCGTCACAGCCGCGGGCGATCTCTTCGAAGGCCCGTTCGGCCCGGGCGCCGTGGGGGTTCGACCGCCCGTTCTTCCAGCTGTCGTTGCAGGAGGTGAACAGGAAGGCGCAGTGCGGGTTCGCGTGCCGGACCAGCTGGACCAGCTTGCCGTAGTTGGAAATGAAGCGACGAGCGTCGAAATCCGCCCCCTGGAGGTCGTTGATGCCGATGGAGAAGATCACGAGGTCCGGCTTCACCAGCTGGAGGTCGCGCGTGAAGTCCTCGCACTTGAGGAAGGAGGACGTCGCCGCGCCGTTGACACCCGCTTCGCTGACCGTCAATCCGTTGGCGGGATTGTCCAGGTACAGGCCCTTGAGGGTGAACCGGCCCGGGAAGCCCCGGAAGCCGACGCGGAAATAGTCGATGTAGTGCGGCAGCTCGAAGTGCCAGCGTTCATCCATCTGCCGGCCTCGGACGGTGTCCCGCCCGGCCAGGATGACGGGCTCCAGGTCACCGTATCCCAGCACGTCGATGCTGCGGAACGTAAAGCGGAGATCCCACATCTTGCGCTCCTCCGGAACGAGGTCCAGGGCCACCGTCGCAGCGGTGTCGGCCGTGGTCACGGTCATGCCGCTCACGCCCATCACCGTCTCCGGATTCAGGCAGCGGCTGGAGGTCCAGGTGCCCGTGTAGGAACTCTGGTAGCCCATCGGGTTGTTCGTGCCCGCAGCGGAGTAGGGAAACACGAGGCCGCGGCCGCCGTCCATGCCGTACCGCAGGGCCATCAGGTTCTTGCGGAGGGTGTTGGTCCAGGTGCCGCCCTGGACGTGGGAGCCGCCGATATGCAGGATGCGGACGTCCCCGCGCCCGGTGAGGACGAGGGTGTCCAGCTTCCGCAGGAAATTGTCGAAATCTGCCGAGGAGCCGCCGGGAAACTGGAGGGCGTTCCGCTGCACATGCGCGTAGGGCATGGGCGGAATCCGGCGGCGGTAGGGGTTCTGGGCGCCTGCGGGGAGGAGGGTGGCGACGAGGGCCGCCAGGAGGATCAATCGTTTCATCTTCCCATTCGTTTCGTAATACGTAAGGAGGGACCGGGACAGCGTTTCGCCCACGAGCTTGGCGCCGGCCGGCGTGAAGTGGACATAATCCGGTCCGGCGTAGGCCGGGTAATGCCGGACCCACTGGGCCATCGAGTTCTGACCGCCCATCATCCGGTACAGGTCCCAGTAGGCGACACCGCTCTTGAGCGAAACCGCCTTCAGGGAGTCCACGAGTTCGGGCAAGTGGCGGTAGGACACGATACGGCCGTCCTCGGTGGAGGATGCCATGTCGGACGGGCCGATGAAGAGGATCTTCGCGGCCGGCGCCACTTCCTGGTAGTAGGCGATCTGCTCCCGGACCTTGTCCATGTATCCGGAAATGGCCTTGGTCGAACGGGCCGCCGGGACGAAATTCCCGCCGAACTGCAGGATGACGAGGCGGGTGCCGTCCAGTTCGAAGGCCGTCTTCATCAAGTCCTTGTCGATGCGGGTGAGGATATGCCCCGTGCTGCCACGCATCGGGATGTTATCCACGGTGACGCCGGCCGTTCCGTCGGTGGAGATCCCGTAGATTTCCGCGCTGCCGGAGAGCTTGAGCGTCGCTTTTTCGACGGGTTTGCGGAAGGTCCACGTGGTCCAGGTCAAGCCGTCCTTCGTCCGGGTGACGGGCGCAGGTTTCAGCGTATCTGACTGCACGGCCGCGGTGAAATCATCCGACGCCCGCCCGTACAGGATGGACACGGACTGGAAATTCCGCACGTGCTCCAGCGTGGATTTCTGCTTCTGCGCACGGAGGCTGACGGTCCCGTTTCCGGAGAAGCTGGTGACCTGCGACAGCGGGCCGTAGCGGTTGTGCCCCGCCCGGCGAGTGGTGGAATCTCCGAACATCGTGTAGGAGATGAAACCGCCCGACGAAGAGCGGGAAATGGACGCCATCGGCGTGGTCGTCAGCGCGGGGAACATCCCCGTGCCCCGCCCGCCGAAACGCGTCTGGAGCGCCTCCCGGAGGTTGGACGAAATGCGGTCCAGCTCGATCTGGGAATCTCCGTAATGCGCCACGCGCACGGTCTTTCCTTCCTTACGGGCCCGCTCGAATGCGCGGAACACCGGGTCGAAGAAGGTGTAATCGTCCCCGGGCAGATAGATCCGGTCCGGATTCTCGTAGAAGAAATCGCGGTAGAAAGCGAGCGTGTCATCGTGCATCGCGAACCGCCCGTCCAGGGCGTTCAGGACCGAATCGACATCGACCTTCTTCTCCTTTGCATCCCGCACCCGACCGGCATACGAGGCGAAGCGCAGGCGCTTGTCGCCCAAGCGCACCCCTTCCACCGGGAACATGGCCCACGCCGTTCCCAGCAACAGGAATACTCCCAGGATGAATGCTAAAACCTGCCTCGCTTTCATATTGCGTATATCTTGCAAATATACGCAAAAAATACCGGCAGGTCAATAACGGCCCACGAGGAGCCCCGGCGTGCGGGGATGGAAGCCGACAGGTACCGGGGACAGGGGCGGAACGGAGGACGTCTCCGCGCTCCGGGTACGGCCTTCGATGAGGCCCAGGGCGAACGCGAGCATCGTTTCCCGGGGATCGCCCAGGGCGCAGCCGTCCAGCGGGTCGTCCTCCCCGTCGTAATCGGGCGCAATCCCGTCGGGCATCGAGAGGGTGACACCGTTGCAGTCGGCATATCGCGAGTACATCACGTAGATGCCCCAGTTGTCCACATAAGGAAGGGCTTTCGTGTATTCCTCCTCGCCCAGGCTCGTCCTGGCGGCATCGTACCAGTTCCGGGCTTCCATCAGATAGCCGGCGCAGTACTTGCCGCTCGTCTGCTCGCCGACGAGGATGACGTCCATGTACGGGCGCAGGCAGCAGACCAGGCTCTCCGAGGCCGATGCGCTGGAGCCCGTCACGAGGACGTACAGGCGAGGCAGGTCCGGATTGGCGCCGGCCGTGGACACGACCTGCAGCTTTCCGTCGACCATGAACCGGAATTCGGTGTCGAAACAGGTCGGATCCTCTTTGATTTCAGCGGCCAGCTTCGAATTGTAGATGTCCTGGAACAGGACCTTGCCGGCTTCGACCACCGATACGGGCGCCAGCATCGACGCCAGCACCTCTTCCGTGACCAGATAACCGCCGCCGTTGTACCGCAGGTCCAGCACCAGGTCCCCGATGCCCGCCTGCACGAACTCCTTGAACACATCGACCAGGTCCTTGCAGGAATCCAGCGTAAAGGACGTGTAGTGCAGATAGCCCACCTTCTTCCCGCCCGGACGCTCCAGGATGCGGACCGTCTGGACCGGGTTCTCGTACATGTCTTCCGCGGTGACCGTGACAGACCGGCCGTCGGACAGGCCGAGCTTCACCGTCCCGCCGCCGAGCAGGCGCTCCCGGACGACTTTCTGGTAGTTATCGGACTTCATTTCCAGACCGTCCACGGTCAGGATGGCATCTCCCCGCCGGAGACCGGCCCGCGCCGCCGGCGAGTCGCCGTAGGTATAGGTCACCACCGCGACGATGCGGGTACGGGCCTGGTCGGCATAGTAGAGCACGAAATCCATCCCGACCGTGCGGGTATGCCCGGAGACACCGCCCACGAGCGAAGCGAAATCGTCCGTCAGCATGGTCCAGCGGTCGATGTTCTTCCCGGCGGCATCCTTGTACCGAATGTCCGCCACTTTCTGGATGGGCTCCTCCCAGGTCTGCCACTTCTCCAGGGCCGGGGCGATCTCGTCCCGCCACAGGTAGTACGTGTCCATGACGTTCCAGGCGAAGGTATTGACATACTTCCGCTGCAGCTTGGTCTCGTTGTCCAGCTGCCCGTACTCGTCCGGCACCTGCTTCCTGCAGCCGCTTCCCAGCATCGACAGGGCCAGGAGCGCGATGATCCATCGGATTTGCTTCATGGGGCAAAAATAAGAAAAAAACACTCCCCTGCAAAGGGAAGTGTTTTCTTCGTGTATGCGCGGTAGATTACTCGGCGGCAGGGGCCTCGGCCTCGGCGGCGGGAGCAGCCTCCTCGACAGTCTCGGCCTTCTTGGCGCGGCTGCGGCGGGTGCTCTTCTTCTCCGCCTTGGGAGCGGTGAGGGCGGCCTCGTTGAAGTCCACCAGCTCGAGAAGCACCATCTCGGAAGCGTCGCCGCTGCGGAAACCGGTGTGCAGGATACGGAGGTATCCGCCCGGACGGTCGGCGATCTTCGGAGCGATCGTGCGGAAGAGCTCGGCGGTGGCGTTCTTGTCCTTCAGGTAGCTGAAGACCACTTGGTGATGAGGGGTTCCACATAAGGCTTCAGGGCTTTCGCCTTGGCCTCGGTGGTCTCGATCCGCTTGTTCAGGATAAGGGAGGATGCCATGTTGGAGAGCATCGCTTTGCGGTGACCGCTCTTACGACCCAGATGATTGACTTTTCTATTGTGTCTCATGGTTAAACGATCTTTTTCTTAGGTTCGATATTGTACTTGGTGACATCCATTCCGAACGAGAGCTTCATCTTCTCGACGAGCAGGTCGATTTCGTTCAGGGACTTGCGGCCGAAGTTGCGGAACTTCATGAGCTCGGCGCGGCTGTAGGACACAAGGTCGGCGAAGGTGTCGATGTCGGCGGCCTTCAGGCAGTTGAAGGCGCGGACACTGAGACCCATGTCCGAGAGCTTGGTCAGCAGCAGGTGACGCATCCGAAGCGACTCCTCGTCCAGTTCCTTGCTGTCGGACTCCACGGCGTTCTCCAGGGAGATCTTCTTGTCGTCCGTGAACAGCTTGAAGTGGTAGATGAGGATGTTGGCGGCATCCTGAAGGGCGGCCTCCGGGGAGATGGAACCGTCGGTGACGATCTCCAGGAGGAGTTTCTCGTAGTCGGTCTTCTGCTCGACGCGGAAGTTCTCCACCGTCCAGTTCACCTTCTTGATCGGGGTGTAGATGGCGTCCACGGGAATCGTGCCGATCGGCGTGTTCTCGTCACGCATCTCCTCGGCCGGGACGAAGCCGCGGCCCTTGGTGATCGTGAGGGTGATTTCCAGTTTGACGGAGGGCTCCAGGGAGCAGATGTGAAGCTCGGGGTTCAACACCTTGAAAGAAGACAATCCCTTGGAGATGTCCTCGGCGGTAAATTCGGACTTTCCGCTGATCGTGATGCTCGCCGTCTCGGTGTCCACGGTGTCCACCATCCTGCGGAAGCGGACCTGCTTCAGGTTCAGGATGATGTCCTGCATGCCTTCGATCACGCCGGGGATGGTCTGGAACTCTTCCTGGACCCCGCCGACCTTGATCTGCGAGATGGCGAAACCTTCCAGAGAGGCGAGGAGGATGCGGCGGAGGGCGTTGCCGATGGTCTGTCCGTAGCCAGGCTCAAGGGGCCTGAACTCGAAACGGCCGACGGTCTCGGTGCCTTCGAGCATGATCACCTTGTCGGGTTTCTGAAATGCTAAGATTGCCATAATGTGGGTTTCTTGGTGTTAAACGCGGTTACTTGGAGTAGATGTCGACGATCAGCTGCTCGTTGATGTTCTCCGGAATCTCGGTGCGGGCCGGGATGTTGAGGAACTTGCCCACGAGGGTCTTGGGGTCGAACTCCAGCCAGGAATACTTGGTGGCGGAGGCGACGCTGTTCTGGATGACCTCGAGGCTCTTGGAACGCTCGCGGACGGCGATGGTCTGGCCGGGCTTCACCTGGCAGGACGGGACGTTGCAGATGACGCCGTCCAGGGTGATGTGGCGGTGGAGGACCAGCTGACGGGCGGCGGCGCGGGTGGGAGCGATGCCCAGGCGGTACACCAGGTTGTCGAGGCGGGACTCCAGCAGGAAGAGGAGGTTCTCACCGGTCTGGCCCTTCATGCGGGCGGCACGGGCGTAGGTGTTGCGGAACTGACGCTCCAGGACACCGTACATGTACTTCACTTTCTGCTTCTCCTTCAGCTGGGTGCCGTACTCCTTCACTTTCTTGCGCTTGGAGGCGAGACCGTGCTGTCCCGGAGGGGTATTTCTCTTTTCGAAGTTCTTGTCAGGGCCATAGATGGGCTCGCCGAACTTGCGGGCGATGCGGGTGGTAGGACCAGTATATCTTGCCATGGTTCTTCTTCTTTAAGATGGGTTAGACTTTGCGGCGGCCCTTCGGACGGCAACCGTTGTGCGGCATCGGGGTGACATCGATGATCTCGGTCACGATGATACCCGCGTTGTTGATGGTGCGGATGGCGGACTCACGACCGGCACCCGGGCCTTTCACGTAGCACTTGACCTTGCGGAGACCCGCATCGAACGCAGTCTTGGAAGCATCCTCGGCAGCCATCTGGGCGGCGTACGGAGTGTTCTTCTTGGAACCGCGGAAACCGCACTTACCGGCGGAAGACCAGCTGATCACCTGGCCCTGGGCGTTGGTCAGGGCGACGATCACGTTGTTGAAGGTCGAGGAGATATGGGCCTCACCGTAGGCCTCAACCTTGACGACCCGCTTCTTTGTAGTTTGAGTTTTCTTTGCCATAACTGTCAGTCTTTACTTGGTGGCCTTCTTCTTGTTGGCGACGGTCTTCTTCTTGCCCTTGCGGGTACGGGCGTTGTTCTTGGTGCTCTGGCCGCGCACGGGGAGACCGCTGCGGTGACGGATGCCGCGATAGCAACCGATGTCCATGAGGCGCTTGATGTCCATCTGGACGGAAGAACGGAGTTCACCCTCGATCTTGTACTCGTCGTTG
>ONJB01000060.1 GCA_900318015.1 uncultured Bacteroidales bacterium
CGGCGCCTATGAGTTCCAGGGCCAGAAATGCTCCGCGGCTTCCCGCATGTACATCCCGAAGAGCCTGTGGCCGGAAGTCCTGGGCATCATGAAGCAGTATGCCTCCGAGGTCAAGATGGGCGATGTCCGCGACCATACGAACTACATCAACGCGGTCATCGACGAGAAGTCCTGGGACAACATCGACAGCTACATCTCCTACGCCGAGAAGTCTGCGGATGCGAAGATCGTCATGGGCGGCGGCCGTGACAAGAGCGTCGGCTACTTTGTGGAGCCGACGGTCATCGAGACCACGGACCCGCACTTCAAGTCCATGGAAGAGGAGATCTTCGGCCCGGTCCTCACCGTCTTCCCGTATGACGACGACAAGGTCGACGAGGCCGTGAAGCTCTGCGACACCACCTCCCCGTACGGCCTGACCGGCGCCGTGTTCGGCAAGGACCGTCTCGCCGTGGAGAAGATCACGGACGCCCTTCGCTATGCGGCCGGCAACTTCTACATCAACGACAAGCCTACCGGCGCCGTGGTCGGCAACCAGCCCTTCGGCGGCGCCCGCGCCTCGGGTACCAACGACAAGGCCGGCGGCGAGTTCAACCTCATCCGCTGGATCATCCCCAGAGTCATCAAGGAAACCCTCGTTTCCCCGACCGACTACCGTTACACTTACATGAAGTAAGCATATGAAGAAGATACTGATCGCCGTTTTCGCCGCGGGCCTGCTCGTGCTGGCCTGCGGCCGGACGGCGCCAAAGCAGGTGGCGGAGGTGGACTTCGTGGAGGCGCTCGGGATTCCGGAGTGCGTGATCACGACCCCGCCGGAGTCGCTGCATCTGGATCCCTGGTACAAGAAGTATGTCGATGTGAACGGCATTCCGCTGTGTTCGTCCTGGCGCTGCCCGGACAGCGCGCTCGTCGCCGGCCACAATACGCTGTGGGCGATGACGTCCATGCTGTCGGACGACGTGATGGACGCCCTTCGCAAGGCGGGCACGCGCGTGACGATGATGGGCCGCTATGAAGGAACCACCGACGTCCCCGAGCATCACTACCTGATCAACGACACCACGCTGAACTGGGACCTCCGGGCCCGTGGCCTGGGCGGCGACCTCGAGTTCCCGCTCACCTCCTGCGCGGAGGAGAACGTGCTGGGTTACCAGATCGACAAGTACCACGCGGAGGACATCCTCATCCACGAGTTCGCCCACTCGATCCACCTCGTGGGCATCGTCCAGGTGGATCCGGACATCAACGACCGCCTGGAAGCCCTCCTGCAGAATGCGAAGGACAAGGACCTCTGGTGGAACACCTACCGCCTCACGGACATCGCCGAGTACTTCGCCGAGGGCGTGCAGGACTGGTTCAACGTGAACGCGGAGATGGACCATCCCGACGGGAAGCACAACTACGTGAACACCCGCGACGAGCTCAAGGAGCGCGACCCGGGCCTGTATGAACTCCTCGCCGAGTACTTCCCCGCCACCGACCAGCAGATCTCCAAGCACAAGTTCGTGAACGAGTGCACGAAAGCCAACAGCCGTACCCACTGATGTTTGACAAAAATACCTACGTAACCCGCCGCGCCCGCCTCGCCAAGGAGGTGGGCGATGGCGTCCTTCTGTTCCTCGGGAACCAGCTCGTGGGCATGAACTATCATGACAACGAGTACCCGTTCCGCCAGGACAGTTCCTTCCTGTATTTCTTCGGCCTGGACCAGGCCGGTCTCGCCGCCGTCATCGACATCGACAACGGGGAGGAAGTCGTCTTCGGCGACGAACTCACCATCGACGATATCGTATGGACCGGGACGATGCCTTCCCTGAGGGAGACCGCCCGGCTCGTGGGCGTGGAGAAGACGGAGCCGCTGTCGGCCCTGAAAAAGCACCTGGAGGGCCGCAAGGTCCGTTTCCTGCCCCCGTACCGGGGTGACCACCAGGTGTGGTTGCAGGCCCTGCTCGGCCTCGCACCGGAGGCGCAGGCGGAGCGCGCCGACGTGGCCTTCATCAAGGCCGTCGTCGGGATGCGCAACCACAAGACGCAGGAGGAGATCGCCGCCATCGAAGAGGCAGTGGACATCTCGACCCGGATGCACCTCATCTCCTACCGGATGGCCCGTCCGGGCGTCCACGAGGCGGAAATTGCCGCGGCCGTCCTGCAGGAGGCCACCTGCCGTCCGGGCTGCGGCCTCGCGTTCCCGACCATCGCCACGACGCACGGCCAGGTGCTCCATAACCACGGCTTCATCCATACCCTCCGGGAAGGGGACATGTTCCTGCTGGATGCCGGCGCCGAGAACGCGCTGCACTATGCGGGTGACCTGTCTTCGTCCATGCCGGTGGGCGAACGCTTCACGGAGAAGCAGGAGCTCATCTACAACCTGTGCCTGCGCAGTTTCTACGCCGCCGTGGACCAGCTCCGTCCCAGGAATCCGTACCGGAATGCGCACCTGGCCGCCGCGGAAACCATCGCCGAAGGCATGGTGGACCTGGGCCTGATGAAGGGTAACCCCCGAGATATCGCCGAAAGCGGCGCCTACGCCCTCGTATTCCCGTGTGGAACGGGTCACATGATGGGTCTGGACGTACACGACATGGAGAACCTGGGCGAACAGTACGTCGGTTATGCCGACGGCATGGTCAAGAGCAAGCAGTTCGGCTTCAAGTCCCTGCGCCTGGCCCGCCCGTTGGAGCCCGGCTTCGTGTTCACCGTGGAACCCGGCATCTATTTCATGCCGGAACTCATCGACTACTGGAAGGCCGAAGGGCGTTTCAAGGAATTCATCAACTACGACAAGTTCGAAGCCTGGAAGGGCTTCGGCGGTCTCCGCAACGAACTGGACTACCTCATCACCGAGGACGGCTGCCGCGTGCTGGGCACGCTCAAGAAGCCGATGACCCTCGAGGAGGTCTATGCGGCCAAACAAGCTTAACCATGACATTCACCATCAAGCACCCCGAGAATGACGGGGGAATGAATCCGCGGATCAAGCGTCTCCGGGAGGAAAGCGTATCGACGCCCGCTACTTTAACCATTGAACGCGCCCTCATCGAGACCGCGTTCTACAAGGAAAACTATGGAAAATATTCAATCCCGGTGCTCCGCGCGAAGAACTTCTACGAGATCTGCGCGAAGAAGACGCTGTACATCGGCCCGGACGAGCTGATCGTGGGCGAGCGCGGCCCCAAGCCGAAGCGACGTTCCCGGAACTCACCTGCCACAGCGTGGAGGACCTCCACGTGCTGGACACCCGCGAGCTGCAGACGTACCACATCAGCCAGGAGGACATCGACACGTACGAGCGCGAGGTGATCCCT
The DNA here is from genome assembly GCA_900318015.1 of uncultured Bacteroidales bacterium. Taxonomy (GTDB): domain Bacteria; phylum Bacteroidota; class Bacteroidia; order Bacteroidales; family UBA932; genus Cryptobacteroides. Next base: position 3,312 of record ONJB01000060.1, read on the forward strand.
TACTGGAAGGGCAAGACGCAGCGCGAGCGCATCTTCAACCATGTGTCCAAGGAGTGGGAGGAAGCCTACCACGCCGGCGTGTTCACCGAATTCATGGAACAGCGCGCCGCGGGCCATACCGCCATGGACGGCCGGATGTACCGCGAAGGCCTGCTGGACATGAAGGCCCGGATCGAGAAGAACATCGCCGCGCTGGATTACATCAACGATCCCGAGGCGACCGACAAGGAGCAGGAACTCGACGCGATGCGCATCTCCTGCGACGCCGCGATCCTGCTCGCTGAGCGCCATGCCGCCCTCGCGGAGGAAATGGCCGCGAAGTGCACGGATCCCGTCCGCAAGGCGGAACTCGAGAAGATCGCATCTGTGTGCCATTGGGTCCCTGCCCATGCCCCCCGCGACCTCTGGGAGGCCATCCAGATGTACTGGTTCGTGCATCTCGGCACCGTGACGGAGCTCAACGGCTGGGATTCCATGAACCCCGGCCACATTGACCAGCACCTCTATCCCTTCTACAAGAAGGGCGTGGAGGAGGGCACCCTCACCTATGACAAGGCGAAGGAACTCCTGAGCTGCTTGTGGATCAAGTTCAACAACCAGCCCGCGCCGCCCAAGGTGGGCATCACCGCGCGCGAGTCCGGCACCTACAACGACTTCACGAACATCAACATCGGCGGTGTCGACAAGTACGGCAACAGCGGTGTGAACGACCTCTCCTACATGATCCTCGAGATCCAGGAGGAGCTGCACGAGCTGCAGCCGGGCCTGTCGATCCACATCGCGGAGAACACCCCCGACGAGTTCCTCGCCGCGGGCATCAAGGTCATCCGCCTGGGCCACGGCTATCCGTCCGTGTTCAACCCCGATACGTATGTGAAAGAGCTGGTCCGCCAGGGCAAGAGCCTGGAGGACGCCCGCGAGGGCGGCTGCTCCGGCTGCATCGAGGTGGGTGCCTTCGGCAAGGAAGCCTATCTGCTGACGGGTTACCTGAACACGCCGAAGATCCTGGAAATCACGCTGAACAACGGCATCGACCCGGAAACCGGCAAGAAGATCGGTCTCGAGACCGGAGACCCGCGCGGTTTCAAGACCTTCGAGGAACTGTACGACGCCTGGCACAGGCAGATGGAGTACTTCGTGAACCTGAAGCTCAGCGTGAACAACTACATCGAGCGGATGTTCTCCCTGTACGCCCCCGCCACCTTCCTGAGCCTGTACATCGAGGATTGCATCGACAAGGGCAAGGACTACTACAGCGGCGGCGCGCGGTACAACACGACCTACATCCAGTGCACGGGCCTCGGCACCATCACGGACTGCTTCACCACCCTGAAGAAACACGTGTTCGAGACCGGGCGCTACACGATGGACCAGCTGCTTGCTGCGGTGGCCGACGACTGGAAGGGCCACGAGCCCATGCGCCTGTATATCCGCAACCACACCCCGTTCTTCGGCAACGACGACGCGTATGCCGATGACATCGCGGTGCGCGTGTACGATGACCTGGTGAAGGCCATCGAGGGCCGGCCCAACACCCGCGGCGGCAAGACGCAGCTGAACATGCTCTCCACCACCTGCCACAACTACTTCGGCCAGGTGTGCGGCGCCTCGGTGAACGGCCGCTTCGCGCATTTCGCCATCTCCGACGGCACCTCGCCGGCCCACGGCTCCGACACGAAGGGCCCGACCTGCGTCGTGCGTTCCCTCGGCAAGCTGGACCAGACCAAGAGCGGTGGCACCCTGCTGAACGTCCGCTTCATCCCGGCCCTCCTGAAGACCGACGCCGAAGTGGCCAAGCTCGGCCAGCTCATCCGCGAATACTTCAAGTTGGGCGGCCACCACATCCAGTTCAACATCGTGGACACGGAGACCCTCTGCGACGCCCAGCAGCGCCCCGACGAATACCGTGACCTCCTGGTCCGCGTGGCCGGCTATTCCGATTACTTCAACGACATGACGGCCCAGCTCCAGAACGAGATTATCGCCCGTACGGAGAACGACGATCTGTAACAGCACCGCATGGCGCTCATCTTCGACATCAAGCGGTACGCGATCCACGACGGACCCGGAATCCGGACGACCCTCTTCCTGAAGGGTTGTCCGCTCCGGTGCGTCTGGTGCCACAACCCCGAGAGCTGGAGTCCACAGCCGCAGAAGCTCTACAAGAAGAGCAAGTGCATCGGGTGCGGCAGCTGCGTGGCCGCCTGCCCGCAGGAGGCGATCGAGCTGACGCCCGACGGCATCGTTCCTACGGAGAATCCCTGCCTCCAGTGCGGCCGGTGTACGGAAGAATGCCCTGCCACCGCCCTGGAAATGAGCGGCCGGGCCTGGCCGATGGACGAGCTGATGGCGGAAGTGGAGAAGGAACGCGGCGTGATGGAGGACAGTGGCGGCGGCGTCACCCTGTGCGGCGGCGAGCCGCTGATGGACCCGGATTATGCCCTGCAGCTACTCCGGGAGCTGGGACGGCGGGGTTTCCACCGCACGGTGGACACGACCCTGTTCGTCCATCCCGACATCGTTGCCGCGGTCGCGAAGGAATGCGAGCTCTTCCTCGTGGACCTGAAGACGATGGACTCTGAGGTGCACCGCAAGTTCACCGGTGTACCGAACGAAAGAATCTTGGAAAATATCCGTTTGCTTTCCGGCCTCGGCGCCAGGTTCTTCATCCGGATCCCGCTCATCCGGGAGGTGAATGCCGGCCGGGACAACCTGGAGGCCTCCGCCCGCTTCCTTGCGGCGCTGCCCACGCCGCCTGAGGAGGTGGACCTGCTGCCATACCACGACATCGGCAAGGGAAAGCATGAACGGATGTGGTCCGTGTACAACCCGCTTGGCTACGAGTTTACAACCCCCACCAAGGAAGAACAGGAGGCCGCGGCGGAGCTTTTCCGCGCCCACGGCCTGAAAACCCGCATCGGCGGTTAAAACCCTTTGAATATGAAGAGAATACTCCTACTTACGGCGATGTTGGCCGGGCCTATGCTATGGGCCCAGCGGACGATTACCCTGGACGATTTCCTGAACGGTGAACGCGTCAGCGGTGTGGCGCTGTCCCCCAAGGGGAGCTATGTGCTGGAGCATTTCACCGTCACGGACGGGCCCAAAACGCAGCGGCACAGTATCGTGAAACGGCTGGCGGACGGGGCGCAGGTGGCGCGGTACGATTCGGTCCGGGTGGAGTGGATGCCCCGGACGGAGGCGCTCCTCCTCCACCGCGGCGATTCGCTCGTGCGCATCGACCCGGTTACGGACGCGCGTACCGTCCTGGCCCGGAACCTGCCGAAGCGCAGCCGGATCACGATGGCGCCGACGGAGGATTATCTCATCCTGTCCCGCACGAAGGAAGGCCTCAAGGAGGATCCGGACGTGTTCCGTGTCCTGGAGCCGGACGACCGGCAGCCGGGCTGGCGCGACCGCACCTATCTCGTGAAATGGGACCTGGCCACGGGGGACACCCTCGTGCTGGCCAAGGGCCGTTATTCCAGCCACTTGGACGACATTTCCGCCGATGGACAGAAGCTCCTCGTTTCCAGCCCCCGTTCGCGCCTGGAGAAGCGCCCCACCACCGTGGAGGCCGTCCTCGTCATGGACGCGGTGACCGGCAAGGCCGATACCCTGCTGCGCGACGCCCCCTTCCTGGAGTCCAAATGCTTCTCGCCCGACGGGAAGCAACTCCTGGTGCGTGCCTCGCCCGAGGCCTTCGACCGCATCGGCGAGCACATCAAGCCCGGACAGACTTCCAGCATGATCTTCCAGGTCCTGTACAAGGTGGACATCGCCACGGGGAAGGTCACCCCGCTCACGGACCGCATCCCACAGTCGGTCCATGAGTTCCAGTGGTCCCCGGACGACGGGCAGGTCTATTTCATGGCCGAAGACCGGGATTACCAGGCGCTGTTCAAGCTCAATCCCAAGACCGCGAAGGTGGAGAAGCTGGCCATGAAGGAGGAGATGGTCACCGGCTTCGACGTGAAGGCCGGCAAGGTCGCCTACGTGGGAGAGGGCGTCTCCAACTCCATGCGCTGCTGGCTGCTGGAAAAGGGACGCAGCACCCTGCTGGAGGATTCTTCGGCGAAGCTTCTCGAAGGCATCGAACTCGGCGAGGTCCATGACTGGAACTACACCCACAGCCGCGGCGAGACCATCTACGGCCGCTACTACCTCCCGCCGCATTTCGACCCGGCGAAGAAGTATCCGATGATCGTCAATTACTACGGCGGCTGCTCCCCGACGGGACGCAACTTCGAGAGCCGCTATCCGCACCATCTGTATGCCGCCCGCGGCTATGTGGTATACATCGTCCAGCCTTCCGGCGCGACCGGCTTCGGCCAGGAATTCGCCGCCCGCCACGTCAACACCTGGGGCGAGGGCGGTGCCGAGGACATCATCGAAGGCGTGGAGAAGTTCTGCGAGGCCCATCCGTTCGTGGACAAGGGGCGCATCGGCTGTATCGGCGCGTCCTTCGGCGGCTTCATGTCGCAGTACCTCGTGACGAAGACCGACCTCTTCGCCGCCGCCATCAGCCACGCGGGCATCTCCGACATCACCAGCTATTGGGGTGAGGGTTACTGGGGCTACTCCTACTGCGAAGTCTCCACGGCGAACAACTACCCGTGGCAGGCGAAAGCGCAGGAGATGATTCTCAGCCAGAGTCCCCTTTTCAATGCCGACAAGGTCAATACCCCCATCCTCTTCCTCCACGGCGTGTCCGACACGAACGTCCCCGTTGGCGAGAGCATCCAGATGTTCACGGCCCTGAAGCTGCTCGGGAAAGACACGGCCATGGTCCTCGTGAAGGACCAGGACCACCATATCCTGGAATACACCAAGCGCCAGAAATGGCAGAAGACCATCTTCGCCTGGTTCGCGAAGTATCTCAAGGACGATCCGTCCCTCTGGGACGAAATGTATCCGCCTGTGGAACTGTAAATGAAAAGGACCGGTACAAGACCGGTCCTTTTTGTCATTTCGAGCGCAGTCGAGAAATCTACTCCTTGTTCACCGCATCGACCAGCTTCCTCGCGAGTTCCAGGAACGCGAGGGAGTCGGGCCGGGTGCCCAGGGCGACGGGTTCGCCCGCGTCGCCGGCTTCGCGGATGGACTGTACGAGGGGAATCTGGCCGAGCAGGTCGATGCCGAAGCGGCCGGCCATTTCGGCGCCGCCGCCCTGGCCGAAGATATAGTACTTCTCGTCCGGGTGCTCTTCCGGCGTGAACCAGGCCATGTTCTCCACCAGGCCGAAGATGGGCCGGTTGATGGAGGGATTCCGGAACATGTCCACGCCTTTCTCCACATCGGCGAGGGCCACGGGCTGGGGCGTCGTGACGATGACGGCCCCTTCCACGGGGATGTCGTTCACCAGGGAGATGTGGATGTCGCCGGTGCCCGGGGGCATGTCGATGAGCAGGTAGTCCAGCGGGCCCCACTTGACCTGCAGGATCATCTGCTTGAGGGCGCTGCAGGCCATCGGCCCGCGCCAGATGAGGGCTTGTCCCGGCTGGGCGAAATAGCCGATGGACATCCATTTGACGCCGTATTTCTCAATCGGGATGAAGAGTTCCTTGCCCTCTTCCTCGCCGGGTTCGGCCTCGGGTTGAAGTTCTTCCGTCGCAGTCATGATGGGTACGGAGGGACCGTACACATCGGCATCGGCGAGTCCCACCCGGTAACCCAGGCGGGCCAGCGCGATGGCCAGGTTCACGGCGACGGTGGACTTGCCCACGCCGCCCTTGCCGGAGGCGATGCCGATGATGTGCGAGACCTCGTTCACCTGGTCCAGGTTCAGGTCCAGCGCCGGCTTCTTCGGCTTCGGGGCCTCTTTGACGACGGTCTTCACCTCCACGTCCGTTCCGCCGGGGGCGTTGCGGTATATGGCGGCCCGTACGGCCCCTTCGAGATAATTCTTCAAGGGATCCGGCCGCTTCCCGAACGCGAGCGTCACGACGACGCGCCCGGGCTCGACCTTTACCTCTTCCACCATTCCGAGGCTCACGAGGTCCTTGTCATCCTTTCCGGGATGCAGGACCTCCGCGAGCCATCCGAATACTTCTTTCTCAGTCATTACTGTGCAATGTCGAGTTCAGCGATGATGTTGCTGGCGCCGCCGAGCTTCTCCACGAGGAAGAGGACGTAGCGGATGTCCACGCAGATGCAGCGCTGCAGGTCGGGTTCGAACATCACGTCGGAGGACATGGACTCCCAGTTGCCGTCGAAGGCGAGGCCGATGAGTTCACCCTTCGCATTGAGGACCGGGGAACCGGAGTTGCCGCCGGTGATGTCGTTGTTCGTCAGGAAGCACACGTGCACCAGGCCGTCGGAAGGATCGGCATAGCGGCCGAAGTCCTGGGCCTCGATGAGGCTCTTGAGCTTGGCGGGAACGATGAATTCCGGGTTGGTCGGGTCTTCCTTCTCCAGGACGCCCTTGACAGTGGAGTAGTGCTTGTACAGGACAGCGTCCTTCGGGGAATACGGAAGCACGTGGCCGTAGGTCAGACGCATGGTGGAGTTCGCATCCGGATAGGACGGCTTGCCCTTCTCCCATTCCATGAGACCGGCGGTGAACGCCTTGCTGCCCTCGCGGAGGGCGCCCTGGGTGGCCTGACGGCCGGGATAATGCTTCAGCATCTGTTCCGAAAGGGCGTTGGCCAGGCGCACGGCGGGATCCTCCCACAGCTTCTCCCAGTCACCGGCCTTCACGCGGGCGGAGAGTTTCTCGAACGAGGTGAAAGCGGACTCGTCGAAGAGGTAGTTCACATAGGCGGGGATGTCCATCGTGGCGAAGTTCTCGAAATCGACGCCGAGGCCCTTCGGATAGTCCTCGGCCTTCGCGCGCTCGCGGTAGAACTCCAGGAGCGCGACGGCTTCCTTGCGGTCCAGGTCCACGACATAGTCCCGGTAGGTGGACTCCATCGCACTGAGCACCTTGGGATCCTGGCCCTGACGGGAAACGGCCTGCGCCAGGCGGCTGGCGATGCCCACAAGTTCGATGCGGGAAGGAGCCTCGCTGATGAGGGAGATGGCCGCGTTGTCGGCGGCGGAGGCATTGACGGCATCCTCGATCTGCTTGAGGGCCTTGCCATAAGCCTCGACCCGCTTGGGATTCTGGTTCACCCAGGCCATGAAATCCTTCTCCTTCTGCTCTTCGCGGCCGATGATGTTCAGCTTGTCGAAGGCGAGCTCCTCACCCTGCCACTTCTTCCAGCCGTTGGCGGAGGAGGCGTACTTGTTCGCATACTTCAGCTGCACGGAAGGATCGGCGCACATGGCCTCCCACATGAGGTCCTGACGGACGGTGCGGGCGTCGATGGCGATGCGGTTCCCCGCGATCATCTGCTTGAGCTGGGCGGCCGTCTGGAACCGCTGGGTGCGGCCCGGATAGCCCATGATCATCGCATAGTCGCCTTCCTGGACTCCCTTGAGGGAGATCTTCAGATGGCCCTTGGCCTTGTAGGGGCGGTTCTCCGGGCTGTAGGCGGCGGGCTCGTTGTCGGGACCGGCATACACGCGAAACATGGAGAAGTCGCCGGTGTGGCGGGGCCACATCCAGTTGTCGGTCTCGCCGCCGTACTTGCCGACGGATGCCGGGGGAGCGCCCACGAAGCGCACGTCGTTGTAGGTCTTGGAGACGATCAGGTAGGTGACGTTGTCGTTGTAGAAGTTCGACAGCTGGGCGCGGCAGTTCTTGTTGTCCTTCAGGGCCTTGTCCACGAGGGCCTTGCGCTCGGCCTCCATGAGTTCGGCGACCTTCTTCTCGTCCGTCTCGTTCTTGCGGATCTTCTTCTCGGCCTTCTCCAGGACGGCGGTGACGTCCGTCATCGACTGGAGGAAAGTAACGCTCAGGCCGCGGGCCGGGAGTTCCTGCTCGCGGGTCATGGCCCAGTAGCCGTCCATCAGGTAGTTGTGCTCGTCGGTGGAGAGCGCCTGGATGTTGCTGTAGCCGCAGTGGTGGTTCGTGACGATGAGACCGTCGCCGGAGATGATCTCGCCGGTGCAGCCGCCGCCGAAATGGATGATGGCATCCTTCAGCGAACCATGGTTGATGCTGTAGATCTCGTCGGGGGTGAGTTTGCAGCCCGCTTCTTTCAGGGCTTTGCCGTTCATTTTCTGGAGGAGGGGCAGGAGCCACATTCCTTCGTCGGCGGAGGCGGTGAGGGCCAGGCCCAGGGCCGCCACGATTGCTAAGATACGTTTCATAATCAGTCGATATTTGTGCAAATGTAACAATAATTCGGCATTAGAACAAAGACGGCTCCAGCTCCTTGACATGGAAGGATTTGCGGTGCCAGGGGGTGTAGCCGTACCGCCGGATGGCTTCGATGTGTTCGGGGGTGGGATAGCCCATGTTGCGCTCCCAGCCGTATTCCGGGTACTCGGCGGCGAGCTTCCGCATGAATTCGTCCCGGCAGGTTTTCGCGAGGACGGAGGCCGCGGCGATCGACGCGAATGTCGCGTCGCCATGGACCACCGTGCGGAAGTCCTTGAACCCGTAGCGGCCGAAGGGCCGGAACTTGTTGCCGTCCACCAGCAGGAAATCCGGCGCCGGATCCAGCCGCAGGACGGCCCGCTGCATGCCCGTGACGGAGGCCCAGAGGATGTTCAGCTGGTCGATTTCCTCGGCCTGGACGGCCTCCACGGCCCAGGCGACGGCCTCGGCCTCGATGATGGGCCGGAGCTCCTCCCGCGCCTTCTCGGTCATCTGCTTGGAATCGTTCAGCAGCGGATGGTAGAATCCGGGCGGCAGGATGACCGCCGCGGCATACACCGGCCCGGCGAGGGGCCCGCGGCCCGCCTCGTCGCACCCCGCCTCCAGCCGTCCCGGCTCCAGGCATCCTTGCAGTCGGATTTCCTTCATGTAACCAAAGGTACGGATTTTTTATTGTAATTGTACGAAAAATGGCTATCTTTGCGGACTACGCGCAATTTGCGCGACCCAAAACGCCAAAAATAGTAATCCAATATCATTGCAATGAAAAGCTACACTACTGACAAAATCCGCAACGTGGTCCTCATCGGCGCCTCCCACTCCGGTAAGACCATGCTTTCCGAGGCGATGCTCTTCGAGGGCAAAGTAATCGACCGCCGTGGCAGTGTCGAAGAGAAGAACACGGTCTCCGACAACACCGAGTTCGAACAGACCAACCAGAAGTCCATCAACGCGACTCCCCTTTACGGCGAGTTCAACGGCTGCAAGATCAACTTCATCGATGCGCCGGGTTCCGATGACTTCAGCGGCGGTGCCCTTTCCGCTTTCAAGGTTGTCGAGAGCGCGATCATGGTGATGAACGGCACGACGGGCGTCGAGGTCGGCACCACCATCTTCTCCCGCTATGCGGACCAGTACGGCAAGCCCATGGTCATCGCCGTGAACCAGCTGGATCACGACAAGGCCAACTGGGAAGGCATTCGCCACGCCATCGCCGAGGAGTTCGGCAAGAAGGCCGTCATCTGCCAGTTCCCCGTGAACCCGGGTCCCGGCCTGGAAGGCTTCGTGGACGTCATCACGATGAAGTTCTACAACGCCAAGAACGAGGAGTGCGACATCCCCGCCGCCTATGCCGACGAGGCGGAGGAACTCCGCGCCGAACTCATGGAGAAGGCCGCCGAAGGTTCCGACGAACTGATGGAGAAATTCTTCGAGACCATGGAGCTCAGCACCGACGAGATCCGTGAGGGTCTCCGCGCCGGCCTCGTGGCCTGCGAGACCATCCCGGTGTTCTGCGTCTCCGCGAAGGCCAACATCGGTGTCCGCCGCCTCATGGAGTTCATCGTCAACGTGTGCCCGAGCCCGCTCGGCACCGTGCAGAAGACCGTCGACGGCGGCGAAGTCCGCTGCAATCCGGCCGCTCCGACCAGCATCTTCATCTACAAGACCTCCGTCGAGCAGCACCTCGGTGAGGTGTCCTACTTCAAGGTGATGAGCGGTACCCTCAACGAGGGCGCCGACCTCGTGAACCCCGAGACCGGCAACGGCGAGCGCCTCAGCGCCATCTACGCC
>ONJB01000026.1 GCA_900318015.1 uncultured Bacteroidales bacterium
GTCCTGCATCATGCGGTCCAGCTGCTGGCGGATGCCCTGGCCGTCGGCCGGCTCGATGCCCTCGGCCTTCTCCATGACGACGTCGGAGTACATCATGATCAGACGGCGGTAAGCGTCATACACGAAACGCGGGTTCTGGGTCTTCTCGATGAGGCCCGGGATGGTCTTGGAGCACAGGCCGATGTTCAGGATGGTATCCATCATGCCCGGCATGGAGGAACGGGCGCCGGAACGGCAGCTCACCAGGAGGGGATCCTTCGCGTCGCCGAACTTCTTGCCCATGATCTTCTCCGTGGCCTCGAGGGCGGCCGCGACCTCGGCCCGCAGTTCGGGCGTGTAGCCGCCACCCAGGCGGTAATATTCCGTGCAGCACTCGGTCGTGATGGTGAATCCGGCGGGAACAGGCATCCCGAGGAGGTTCATTTCGGCGAGGTTCGCACCCTTGCCGCCGAGCAGCTCGCGCATTTTGCCATCGCCTTCCGCGGTCTTCCCGCCGAACCGATAGACTCTCTTTTTAATCGCTTTCATGTTCGCTTATGGTTTAGTTAAAATTTTGTCTCGAAAATGCTAAACAGTAATTTAATCCGCGAATTTAAGAAAAAATCTGCGGAAATGCTAAAAAAACTGGGGCGCGGGCCTTACAAAAGCTTGGCGGCGATGTCGGAGAGCTCCGACCGTTCGCCCTTCCGAAGGAAGATATGCTGGAACAGCGGCTGTCCGTTCATCTTTTCCCCGAGGTGCGTCAGGCCGTTGGACCACTGGTCCAGGTAGGGCTGGTCGATCTGGAAAATGTCGCCCGTGAAGACCATCTTCGTGCCTTCGCCGGCGCGGGTGATGATGGTCTTGACCTCGTGCGGGGTGAGGTTCTGGGCCTCGTCCACGATGAAATACACCTTGCCGAGGGAGCGGCCGCGGATATAGGCGAGGGGAGAGATGAGGAGCTTCTCCTCCTTGAGCATCGACTCGATCTTGAGCGCCTGTTTGGAACCCGGCTTGAAGCAGCGCTTGATGACGTCCAGGTTGTCCATCAGCGGCTGCACGTACGGGCTCATCTTGCTCCGCTGGTCGCCGGGGAGGAAGCCGATGTCCTGGCCGCCGAGCACCACGGTCGGGCGGCTGAGGATGATCTGGTCGAAGTCCTTCTCCTGCTCCAGCGCGGCGGCCAGGGCGATGAGCGTCTTGCCCGTGCCGGCGCCGCCGGTCAGGGACACGAGCGGGATGGCGGGATTCAGGCAGGCGTCCATCGCGAAGCGCTGCTCGTCGTTGCGGGGACGGATGCCGTAGGCCTCCTTCGTCCGCACGAGGACGATCTTCTGCCGATGGTCGTCGTAGCGGGCACAGACGGTGGTGCCGCCCAGGTCGAACTTGTACAGCTGGTTGGGTTTGGGCTCCTTCTGGGAGACCTCCTTCCAGGCGATGCTGTTGTCCTGCCCGTAGGCGAGCTGCTGGATGACCTGGGGATCCGCATCCACGTACATGACCTCCCGTTCGAGGTCGTAGAGGTGTTCGTCGTCCACCCGGCCGGCCTGGTAGTCCTGCGCGGGCATGCCGACAGCCTTCGCCTTCAGGCGCAGGTTGATGTCCTTGGTCACCAGGGCCACAAAACGGCCCGGGTTCTGCTCCCGCACCCACAGGGCGGTGGACAGGATCCGGTGGTCCTGGGTGTCGTCCTTGAACAGGTCGGCGAATTCGGGGGTGAAGGGGTGGTTGGGTTCGATCTTGATGTTGCCGAGCCGCTTGCCGAGGGAGATGCCCTCGGGCCCGAACTCCCGCTTGTCGGTGAGCTTGTTGATGTCCCGCATGAAGGCGCGGGCATTGAACGAGAGGGCGTCGTTGCCCTTCTTGAACTTGTCCAGTTCCTCGATCACGGCGATGGGAATCACGAGGTCGTTCTCCTGGAACCGCTTGATCGCCTGATGGTCGTGCAGGATGATGTTGGTGTCGAGGACGAATATCTTGGCCATAGTTTCCGTGTTGTCAGTCTTCTCCCTCCAGGGAGTTCATCAGGGATTCCAGGATGCCGGTGATGCTGCTGCCGCCGGACAGCACGGAGACGCCGGGCGTACCGACGGCGGGGTGTCCGAGCGGGAAATAGGCGATGTCCTGGAGCAGGAATTCGGCATCGATGTAATCATAGTCGATATCGGCGATCTGGAGGATGACGCCCGGGATCTCGCCGAACAGGACGCGGACCCGGAGTTCGTCGCCGTAGGCGCGGCAGACGTCGCCCACGGAGATGTCGGCCCCGTTCACCGTGGCCATGCCCCGGAGGGCGTTCATCAGCCCGCCTTCGAGGACCGTGGCGCCGGCGCGGACGATGCCATCCTCCACCAGTTCCCGGATGACTTCGTATCCGTCGATGAAATAGTCGGCGTCTCCCACCTCGGGCGCGGTGCTCCGCTTTTCGCCGGTGGCGGCGGCGAGGAGGGACCCGCCCAGCCGGTAGTCGCAGGTGTCCAGGGGAACGTAAATCAGCCAGTCGGAGGCTTCGGGCTGGATGGTGGCCGGGCAGCGGCGGCGCCGGGAGATGCGCGGGTTCGCCGTGCGGAACGGCAGCTCGCGGATGATGCTGTCCTCCTCGTCCGGGGCCTCTTCCTCGGAGGTGGTCGTCGCCTTGAAGCCGACGTTGCAGGCGCCGCCCGCGACCTTCACCTCGCTGAGCTTGATGCCCAGGTGGTCGATGTACTCGGCCGCCGCCTCGACGGAGGCGTAAAAGGCGGCCTGGTTGCCGATGGCCCCGTCGTTCCAGCGCCAGTCGGCCTTCAGGGTGAGGTCCCCGAGCCGGAAATGACCGCCCATCCAGATGGCGTCCAGCATGGCCTTGGCGATGCGCGCCCGCGTGACCTGGCCCGCGAAGGGCAGGGGGAACGGCGGACGGGGCAGGGTGGCGACGGCCTCGGCGTAGGCGTCGATGTCCTCGTCGCGGAAATCGAAGGGCGTGGGGGAAATGTCCACGGTCTCGTCCGCCACGCTGCCGGCCGGTTGCGAGGCAGGAAGCGCGCCGGGTAGCGTGCACTCCTGCAACAGTCCGGCGGGCGTGAGGGCCTGCGGGATTCCGTCGATGATGTAGGCGTCGAAAAGGTTAGGTGCTTTGTCGGCCATCCTGGGCGTTTTTATTTGTCCTCAAAAATAGGTATTTTTGTGTTGAAATCAAAACAAGCGAAAGTTTATGGATTTTTCGGAGTCCCGGTACCGGGCGCTGCTCGAGGAAATCTTCCAGCGGTTCCCTTCGGTGCAGAAGACGGATTTCGCCACGGCCTACAAGCCGGGCCTGTCAGGCATGGAGGCCTTCTGCGAGGCGCTGGGCCATCCCGAGCGGGCGTTCAAGAGCATCCACGTGGCCGGGACCAACGGCAAGGGCTCCGTCGCGAGCCTCCTCACGGCGGCTCTCGCCGGTGTCGGCCTCCGCGTCGGCCTGTACACCTCCCCGCACCTGGTGGATTTCCGGGAAAGGGCCCGCATCGTCTCGGGCGACTCCTTCGACTTGATTCCCAAGGACTACGTTTTCGACTTCCTGACCACCTGGGAGCCCTATTTCATCGAGCATGGCCTGTCCTTCTTCGAGATTACCACCGGCCTCGCGTTCCAATGGTTCGCCGATGCCGGCGTCGATGCCGCGGTCATCGAGACGGGCCTCGGCGGGCGGCTGGATTCCACGAATGTCATCACCCCGGAACTGGCCCTCGTCACTACCATCGGCCTGGACCATTGCGCGCTCCTCGGGAACACGCTGGAGGCGATCGCGGGGGAGAAAGCGGGCATCTTCAAGCCCGGCGTTCCCGCCCTCGTGGGCGAGAGCAATCCCGAAACCGATCCTGTCTTTGATGATAAGAGCTGGATGCTCTGCCCGCTCACGTATGCGGACAAGGTCCGTCCGTCCCTGTGGCACCGCCGGCAGGACATCCTCAAGAAGATGGACCTGCAGGCCGATGTCCAGGAAAAGAACCTCCGCACCGTCCTCGCCGCCGTGGACATCCTCAAGCAGATTCCGGGATTCAAGGCCCTGGCGGACACGGAGGGCGTCCTGGCCGGCATCACCGGCGCCGCCCGCCGGACCGGCTTCCGCGGCCGCTGGGAGCGGCTTTCCGAGCTGCCCTTCGTCATCTGCGACATCGGTCACAATCCCCAGGCGGTGCAATATAACTTCGCCCAGCTCCGCCGCTACGTGGAGGAGGGCCGCTGCAGCTCGCTGATCATCGTGTATGGGATCATGGCGGACAAGGACCTCGATTCCATCCTCCCGCTGATGCCCGTGGACGCGACATACATCTTCGCCGCGCCGGACTCCGCCCGCGCCCTGCCCGCTGCGGAAATCCTGAAGCGTTTCACGGCCGCGCAGGCCGCGCAGACGGGCGCTCCGCTCCGCGCCTACGCGGCCGATTCCGTCCGCCAGGCCGTCCAGATGGCCATGCAGCTGGCCCAGACGCTGTCCCAGCAGACGAACCGCTCCGCCTCCGCTTCGAAGCCTGTCCCGCCGCTCGTGTTCATCGGCGGCTCCGCTTTCGTCGTCGCCGAGGCCCTGCCCCTGTTCCGCTGATTGGTATGGATGTTGAAGATATCCTGCCGGTAGAAAACAATTGATTATGTTCCGATATGTCCGGGCAGCCCTCGCGGCCGCCACCCTTTTCCTGATAGCCCCGCTTATGAAAGCCAACCCCGCGCCCGACAAGGACGGTCACGTGCTGACCGCCCTGTGGAAACAGTTTGAAGAGGCCAACAAGGCCGACCGCCCCCAGAAGGAGGCGGACATCCTCTCGAAGATCAAGGCCGAGGCGGTCAAGCAACGCCTGGCCGCCGACTTCTACGACGCCGCCGTGCAATACGTGGAGTCGGTGCAGCGCCGCGACTGGAAGAAGCGGGATGAACTCCGGCGGAACCTGGAGAAGGAGGTGAATGACTTCGACGAACCCATGGTCACCTACCTCTGGATGAGCGACCAGGCCGGCCGTTCTTCCGACGCCCGCTGGGCCTATGTCCGCCCTCGCGCGGAGGCGTTCCGCGCCGGGCACAACACGGCCCTGTGGCGGGGAATCGGCGGCCTGATGGGCGGCGCGATGAAGGATTTCGTGGGCTCGGACTATGAATATGTCCTGTGGCACTTGCTGGGCGCCCGTCGGTATGACCATCCGGAAAAGGACGAGATCTACCAGGCCCTGAAGACCGAGGTCGAGGGAAAGTCCCCCCAGGAAGGTTATCTGGCCTATTATGTGGCGAACCGGACGAATGGAAAAGACGCCCGCAAGGCCGCCTTGGAGGAGGTCGCCCGGAAATACGCCGGCCAGGCCGTCGCTTTCTGGCCCCGCCAGGAACTGCTCCGCATCAGATTCGGCGAATTGAACGACCAGAAGGCAGGATCGGCCGCCTACCAGGCCCTGTATGCCGATTGCCTGGCCTACGAGAAGGAAAGGAAGGCCCAGAAGGGGGACGACGCCAAGGTCGTCGCCGGCATCAATGCCGTGAAGAACCTGACCGAAACCTTGACCGGCAAGGGGGTGGGCGTCCGCCTGGAGGACAAGGACGTATGCGTCACGTTCCGGAACCTGGACAAGGCCACGCTCACGCTTCGGGAAGGCGACAAAACCGTCAAGACCTGGAACCTCACGAATCCCACCCGCAGTTTCTATGTCTATGACACCGTGCGGGTGGCGCTCCCGACCCTCGGCGACGGCGCCTACACGCTGGAAGCCGTGAACGGGAAACTGAGCGGGAATGCCTATTACAGCCAGCATACCCTGTCGCTGGCGGTCCGCCGCGAGGCGGACGGCTTTGCCGCGTATGTAACGGATTACATCTCCGGAAAGCCCCTCGACAAGGCGAAGCTTGTCCTCTGGAAAGGGGACAAGGAAGTCGCTTCCGAGCAGGTCCGTCTGGACGGTTTCACCGTGCTTCCCAAGAAGTTCCAGGATACCATCGACGGTCACAAGGAAACGTATTATTACCTGACGGCCGAAACCGGCTCTGGGACGGCGCTGCGGGCCAGCCGGAAGGTGGGCGCGCATGCTTACTATTACTATGACGATGACGACGACCGCACGGACCGCACCTTCTGCCACATCTACAAGGACCGCGGGGCCTACAACCCAGGCGATGTCCTGCAGTTCAAGGCTGTGGTGTACAAGGGGAACCTCGTGGACCGCGTCTCCGTTGTCCCGGACAAGGCCGTGGAGGTCATCCTCCTGAACAGCGAGGACAAGGAAATCGACCGCCTGAAGCTGAAGACGAACGAGTTCGGTTCCATCTCCGGTTCCTTCACCCTGCCCAAGGGTGAGCGCAACGGCTATTTCCAGCTGCAGGTGAAGTCCGGCAAGCAGTTCCTCGAGGGCGATTCCTTTCGCGTGGACGAGTTCGTCCTCCCGACCTTCACCCTCTCCTTTGACAAGAACGACCAGCTGTACCTGCGGGGTGACGAGGTCGTGATCAAGGGCAAGGTCAAGAGCTTCTCCGGCCACAGCCTGACGGGTGCCGACCTGGCCGTGCACGTGGAGCGCTGGGGCAACGTCGTCCTGGAGACGACCGTCCAGCCCGCTTCCGACGGCACTTTCTCCTTCTCCTTCCCGGCGAAGGACACGGGCTGGTACAATGCCGATGTCACCGTTACCGACGCTACCGGCGAGATGCAGGAGTTCGCCACAGGCGTCTATGTCAGCGATAATATTACCGTGTCCCTGACCATGCAGAACGGCGCCGAGGGCGAGTTCGTGACCATGGACGAAAAAGACGAGGGAGGCCGGTACATCGGTCGCCGCTGGCGTCCGTCCGCGCCCAAGTACATCGCCACCGGCGAGGTGGCCCGCGTGCTGATGGAGGTGGACAACAGCGACGGGAACAAGATCGACGTCCCGGTTCAGTATGAGCTCTTGTCCGAGAACGGTACCGTCGTCCTTTCCGGAAAGGCGGCCTCCGGCGAGGTCGTCGAGATGGACCTGAAGGGTCTGCCTGACGGTCTTTATTCCCTCGTTGGGAAGGCTTCCGAGCGGGATGCCAAGGACGAGTCGAAGTGCTGGATCCTCAAGGTCGACCCGAAGGGGAAGGTCCTGGACGCCCCGGTGCGCCGCCTCTTCCTGACCGGCCCCGAGGATGTTCCGATGGGCGAGAAGATCCGCCTGACGATGGGCACGGCCGACGGGGCCGAGTACGCCGTCGTCACTCTCTTCGGCAAGGCCCGGAAGGTGCTGGAGACCCGGAAGGTCGTCCTCCAGGGCGTCCGGGCGAAGGCCGGTTCCCTGACGACCCTCGAGTTTGACTACAAGGCGGAGTATCCCGACGCCGTCCGCCTGCAGGTGTTCTACTTCAAGCGCGGTGAGGCGATTACTTTCGATAAGGAGTACTCCCGCACGCGCACCCGCCTGGCGTTGCCGCTGAAGTTCGAGTCCTTCACGGACAAGGCCTTCCCGGGTACTTCCTATACGTTCACGCTCAAGACCGATCCGGGTGTGGAGGCCCTGGTTGCGGTGTATGACAAGAGCATCGACGCCATCGCCGGCAACCACTGGCCGGTGGTCACCCTGCGGGAATTCAGCGTCCCGTACGTGAACATCGAGTCCGTCTGCGGCCGGGTGAGCGGGGACAATCCGTTTGACGATGAACTGGTTCTGGAAGAGACGGTCGTGGCCGGATACGGGGCGATGAAGGCGACGCGTTCCGCCGTCAACGGCGCTATGGAGGACCGGATGGTCCTGGCGGAAGCTCCGATGATGATGAAGCAGTCCGCAACTGCCGATGAAGCGGTCGAGGCCGAGGCGGGCGCGCCTGAGGTGACCGTGCGCTCCAAGTTCGAGAACGCATTGACCTTCCAGCCGCACCTTGTATCCGACGCGGCCGGCAACCTCTCGTTCACGTTCAACACGTCCGACAAGCTCTCCACCTACTATGTGGCGCTGTATGCCCACGACAAGGGGATGCGGAACACCTATCTCCGCGAGGAGATGGTCGTGAGCGTGCCCGTGAAGGTGGCGGTCGTGGAACCGCAGTTCCTCTATGTGGGCGACACCTACGAGGTGGCCGCCAGCGTGTCCAGCAACACCGACAAGCCGGTTTCCGGCTGGTTGTACCTGTATACCTATCCGTCCAAGGAATACGAAGGCGTGGAGCCGATCGGTGTCCAGCGCGTCTCCATGACGGTCCCGGCCGGCGGCACGGAAAGCCACCGCTTCCCGGTCCGCGTGCCGGCCGTCGAAACCCTCGGCTTCAAGGTGGTCTTCGCCGCCGACGAGTTCTCCGACGCCGTCTTCCTCCCGGTTCCGGTCCAGAAACCCGTCCAGACCCTCACCGAGGCCCATTCCGCCGTCCTCCGGGCCGGCATGAGCCGGGAGACGCTCCTGGCGGAGCTCCGCGCCCGCTTCGTCAATGTGCCTGCCTCCGAGGCCGCATTGACCGAAACCACCCTCCTGGACCTCGTCCGCGCCGCCATCCCCGCCAAGGTGGATCCGGAAGGCAAGGACGTCCTCTCCCTCTCCGAGGCCTACTACGTCCGGCTGCTGACTTCCGTCATACCCGGCTCGACCGGGAATCTCGCCGAAGGCGCCGGGGAGCTCCTCGAAAAAGTCCTTGCCTGCCGCAACAACGACGGCGGTTTCGGCTGGTTCGAGGGGATGGAGTCCTCGCCGGTCATCACGGCCGTGCTGCTGCAGCGCTTTGCGAGGCTGCGCGACCGCGGCTTCGAGGTGCCGGACCTGACGTCCTCTGTCAAGTTCCTGGATACCAGACACTTCGCGACGGAACTTCCGTACTGGCGCGGCTACCTGTCCGATGCGCAGTACCTGTTCGTCCGCTCCCTCTATCCGACGGTCCCGTTCGAGGTAAAGCCGGTGACGAAGGAAGCCAAGAAGCGGTTTGAAGAGTTCCAGAAGTATGTGAAGGGATACCTCGTTCCTTCCGCGAAGGACGGCCGCGGCCTGCAGGGCCAGATCATGGCCAAGGCCCGCCGGGTGCAGACCCTGCTCAACCTCTCCGCTTCCTCCGAGGGCATCGCCCTGGCGAAGGCCTGGGGTGTGAAGGTGGCCGCGAAGTCCAAGATGGAGTCCTCCTTGAAGGCCGACATCGCCTCCCTGAAGGAATACGCCGTGGAGCACCGCGACGGCGGCTGGTACTATCCCAATGCCGTGATGCCGTGGCGCGGCCTCCTCGAGACCGAGGCCGATGCGCACGCCCTCCTGTGCGGCCTGATGGACCCGTATGCGCCGGAAATCTCCGACGGCATCCGCCTGTGGCTGATGCTCCAGAAAGAGACGCAGAAGTGGGACGAGAGCCCGGCGTTCGTGGAGGCGATTACCGCCATCCTGGACGGTTCTGACGCGGTTCTCGCCACCTCCATCCTGTCCTACTCCGCGACCTACGACAAGCCCTTCGCCGAGATCAAGGCCGCCGGCAACGGTTTCACCATCGTCCGCAAGTTCTTCCGCGAGAAGACCGTGGAACGGGTGTACGACGACCGCTCCGGCGAGAACGACAAGGTGACGGCCCGCGAGGAAATCGCGCCCGGCACGCCGGTCGCGGTGGGCGACAAGATCATCGCCGAATACCACATCTGGAACCAGGAGAACCGCAGTTTCGTGAAGGTCGATGCCTTCCGCGAGGCCGCCCTGAGACCGGTGCAGCAGCTTTCCGGCCACACCGGCTGGGGCTGGTTCAGCCTCCGCCGCCTTACCTTCACTCCGCAGGGCTACCGCAACGTGAAGGCGGACCGCACCGAATACTATTTCGACTCCTTCCCGGAGGAGAACACGACCCTCACCGAGGAATTCTTCGTCACCCAGGCCGGCACCTTCACCGCCCCGGTCATCACCGTCGAATCCCTCTACGCCCCGCACTACCGCGCCAACGACGCCTTCCACGGCGTCCTGGCCGTGGAATAGCGTTTGACTCCCTGTCATTCCCGGCTTGACCGGGAATCTATTTCACCGTGAATCCCACGGAAACCGAATTGCCGTCACCGTCCACCACGGTGACGGTGTGTTTTCCGGGGGCGGGGGAGAGGCGCATCTGGTGGATGAGGCGGGTTTCGCCGAGGTAGGTGTCGTCCAGGTGCCAGTAGAGGGTGGCGGCCGGGTCGCGGTGGACGGCCTGGAAGACGGCGCCGCCCTCGCTGCCGTCCAGCTGGCGGGGCAGGGTCAGGATGCTGCCGCCCTCGGGATAGAGGAACTCCATCCGGGCGGCGTCCCGGGCGGCCGGCCGGACTTCGTATTCAGGATGATAGGCCTTGTAGTACCACTCCATGGCGGGCGGCAGCCGGAAGGTGCCGTCCTTGTGGTACGGGCACACTTCGCTTTCCTGCGCTTGCGCCGGAAGGAGGATGCGCACGTAATCCGGGCATTCCTGGCTTCGCAGCATGCCGGACTCCTTGCATACATCCAGCCACACGCCGCCGTTCAACGGCTCCTCGAACCAGTCCGTCGTGGGAGGCAGGAGGTTCAGCAGGTCGAACAGGACGGGCCCGGCGGTCTTGGCGCCGGTCATGCCCGCCACGCCGTGTCCGTCGGCGTTGCCGCACCACACGCCCACGGCGTAGTCCGGCGTCACGCCTACGGCCCAGGCGTCCCGGGAGCCGTAGCTCGTGCCGGTCTTCCACGCGGCCTTCCGTACGGAACGGATCAGTTTCCAGTCGATCTCATCGGGCCGGTTGACTTCCTTCAGGGCTTCGAATGTGTACCAGAGGGCCAGCCGGTCGCGGAACGGTGAATCCGTCGGAAGTCCGTCGTAACTGCGGACCATGTCGGCATAGGCGCGGGTGATGTCGGCCAATGTACCCTCTCCGCCGCCCAGGATGAGGGATAGCCCATAATAGGAGGCATCCCGGGGCAGGGTGGTCAGGCCGGCATCCCGCAGGACTTTCAGAAAGCGCGGCGGCCCATAGGCACGCAGCAGGTGCACGGCGGGTACGTTCAGGGATCGGGCCAGCGCCTCGGCGGCCGGGACGGCCCCGTGGAACTGCAAGTCGAAGTTCTGCGGGGTGAAACCGTTCAGGTTTACCGGGGTATCCCGCAGCAGCGTCCGGGGCAGGATGGTCCCGTCCTGCAGGGCGGCGCAGTACAGGAACGGCTTCAGGATGCTGCCCGTACTGCGCGGGGAAGCGGCGATGTCCACTTCGGATCCATGGCGGGTCCGCAAGGGGGAAGCGTTCCCCACATAGGCGATCGTCTCGCCGCTGCGGATGTCCAGGATTACGGCCGCCAGGTCCGCCGTCCCGGTGAGGGCCAGTTCGTCCGACCACCGGGTGGTCGCATCCTCCACCTGCCGCTGGAGGGACAGGTCGATGCCGGTGCGCGTTTCTTCCCCGCGGGGCTGCGCTTCAACCAGTTGCCGGGCCAGGTTGGGAAGGGGATAGGGCGCGTCCGGCAGAGGTTCCGCCAAGGCCGATTCCAGGGTCGATCCATCCAAGTATCCGCGCCGATGCAGCCGTTCCAGCAGACGGTTCCGCTTGGCCAGCAACTGGTCCCGGGCCTTGCCGGGATGGATGGAGGCCGGCGCGTTGGGGAGGACGGCCAGGGTGGCGGATTCGGCCCAGGAGAGCTCCGCGGCCGGGCGCCCGAAATAGCGCCAGGCGGCCGCCTCCAGCCCCACGACATTGCCGCCGAACGGGGCATAGGAGGCATACAGGGCCAGGATTTCATCCTTGGAGCAGCGGAATTCCAGCCGGGTGGCCAGGACCGCTTCCACGAGTTTCTGCCAGAGGGTCCGCTCCCGGTTCCGGGACAGGCGGATGACCTGCATCGTCAGCGTACTGCCGCCGCTCACGACGTGCCCCGCGCGCAGGTTGTCCGCGGAGGCGCGGACCAGCGCGACCGGGTTCACGCCCGGGTGCCACCGGAAATGCCGGTCTTCAAATTGGATGAGGGCGGTCGCAAACCGGTCCGGGACGGTGTCGCAGGGCGGGAACCGCCACTGCTGGTCCTCCGCGATGCGAGCGCCCAGCAGTTCGCCGTTCCGGTCGGTGACGACCGTCGCATAGGACGTACCTTGAAAAAGGTCCTTCGGCAGGCAGAGCAGCCAGCCTGCCAGAAGGACCTCGAAAAGAATCAGGAATGCAGCCTTCCGGCGGCTCATCGGGTGACGGCCGTCGTCTTGGACTCCGTATTGGCGGAGACCTGCGGGTTGTACATCGCCGAGCAGGTGATGGTCGGCAGGATGTACGAACCCTCGTAGGCGGCACGGAGCTTCAGGGTGAAGGTCTTGGAAGCGCCGTGCGGCAGGTCGAAGAACCAGTCGCAGCGGTCGTCCCGGATGTCGCGGTAGTCCGCGGCTCCCTCACTGGCATCGCCCATGCGCAGCCGGTCGTTGAGGATCTCCCAACCGGACGGGACGCGCTCGCTGAGGGCCAGGGAGCGATAGTCGGCCGTGGTCGGGTTCGTCACCTTGACGATGGCCTTGAATTCCGTACCCTGCGGGATGGAGGTGGCCTTCAGATCCTTGCCGGAGGCGTCCTTGTAGGCGACGGATATCTGCAGTCCGTGGGCTTCCGCCGGGACCGTCACGCCCACAGGGGCGCGGGAGACGGTCGTCAGCGTCACGTACAGCACGCCGTCACCGGTGTTCTTCGCCGTCACACGGCCGGAAACCGGCTGCGTGTAGACGGACTTCGCCGAAACGACGTCCTGCCCGCCGACCTGGGCCTTGATGGCCTGGGAACCGACCTTGGCAAAGAGGCGGTCCATGCCCATGGCGGCGAAGGCCGCTTCCTGGGTGGAGTAATACCCCTTGTTGATGTACTCGGCCACTTCGAGCGCGGCCGGGAGGGCCTGGGCGAGGTCGTCGGAGAGGGCGAGAACCTGGAGGACGACCGCCTTGTCGCGCAGCGAGGAACCGTAAGTGAAGTCGGCGGCGCCGTAGTCCCCGGTGGATGCGGCACCCTTGGCCACGATTTCCTGGGCCGTCTTCACCTTGCCGCTGACGGCATAGGCGGCGGCGAGCATCCATTCGGCGCGGCCTTCCAGCTTGCCGGATTCCTTCAGGCGGTTCATCGCCGCATTCGCGGGCGCGCCCGCCACGGCAAGGGAGTACAGCCGGTAGCACTCGTCCAGCTGGCTGAACGCGGCGTTGCCGGCGAGGCGGTATGCCTGGCTCAGGTTGGTCTGGAAGCGCTGCCAGTTCGTCAGGACGTCCTTCTGGACCTCGAATCCGGCGGCGGCCGCCTCGGAAAGGAACTGGCCGGCCATGGAACTGGCCCAAGAGTCGGAGACGTTGCCGCCGCTCCAGTAGGAGAAGCCGCCGTCGCTCCGCTGGCGGGCGTACAGCTGGTGGATGATGCCCGGGATGAGCTCGCGCGCTTCCTGGGAATCGGCCTCGGACAGCTGCGGCAGCAGGTGCAACATCGTCAGACCCTTGGCGGACAGCTGCTCGGAGCAGCTGTACGGGTAGTTCTTCATCGTCTTGAACAGGCCGGCCGCATCGACGGCGGGGAAGCTGGCCAGCGAGAGGGTGGAGTTGCCGTCGGCATCGAAGGAAACGTACTCGCCGGCCGCCAGTTTCGCCTGGCGGACCGTCACCGTTTCCGGATTCGGATTCACGACCTGGATGTCGATGGTCTCGGAAGTCTTGCGGGAGCCGCCTTCGGCCGTGACGGTCACCTTGGCGGAGCCTTCTCCGTTGGTGTTCAGGGCAAAGCGGACCACGTTGTCACCGGCCTTGTCGAAGTGGGTCGTCTCGGTCGTGGGACCGTCGGCCTGGAGGGCGCCCTCGGCCTTGACGGTGACCTTGACATCCTTCACCTTGTCGTCCAGGGCGAACACGTTCACCGGCAGGGTGACCTTCTCCCCGGCGGCAATCTGCCTCGGGAGGCTCGCGAGGACCATAAGCGGGGACTTGACCGTGACGGTCGTGGCGGCGTTGCCGTAGGCCCCGTCGTGGCCGGCGACCACCATCACGCGGAGGCTGCCCACGTACATCGGGAGCTTGATCTCATGCTTGCCCGTACCCTTCTGGAGGGTGAACGGTCCCAGGAACTTCACCACCGGGTTGAAGCGGTTGTCCTTGCGGGCCGCCCGGATGTTCTCCTGGTCACCGCCGATGGAGAGCATCGGGCTGAAGCGGCCGGCGAATGCGCCGATCACCTCGTCGTACAGGTCCCAGGTCTTCACGCCCAGGGCCTCGGTCTGGTACATCGCATCCCACGGGGACGGGGTCTTGAAGGCGGTGAGGTCCAGCAGGCCCTCATCCACGATGGCGAGGGTATAGGTCATGGCCTTCCCGGACTTTTCGTTCACCTGGACGGTGAAGGCCTCCTCCGGAGCCACGGTGTCGGCCACCTTGATCACCGGCTCCAGGTGCGAGGCGGGATTCTCCACCAGCAGGCGCTTCACGCCGTACAGGCGCAGCGGCTGGCCGCCCTCCGAAGCCTCGTACGGCCGGACCAGGGTGATGTGGACATAGAAGTTCGGCGCCATCTCCGGGGTGACGGTGAAGGTGTAGGGCGTGTCCTTGGAGGCGTCCGTGGCTACCCACTCGCGGGCGATCACGCCGGCCGCGTTCTCCAGGGAGACCAGGGCCTGACCGCCCTGGGCGGCTGGGATATAGACCTTGGCCTTGTCGCCGGCGCGGTAGCTGTCCTTGTCGGCGGCGAAGGTGAGCATGGACAGGGCGCTGGGATCCTCGCGGCCGGAACGGCCCTTGTAGGCGGGCCAGTCGATGACGACGGTCTGGCCGGCGATGTGGCCGCCCGCGACGTCGCGCACGACGACCAGGTAGCGGCCCCAGTCAGCCTCGGCGGCGCGGAGGTTGAAGGTGACGTCCTGCGAGCCGGAAGTGAGCTTGCCGGAGGCGACAGGCTTGGCGTTCCGGCCGTTCACGTAACCCGCCAGTTCGGACGGGTTGTTGTCCCACCACCAGCTCCATTCGGTCTTGAATACGCGGTATTCCAGTTCACGGCCGGAAAGGCGGGCGCCGGTGGCGTCCACGACGGCCACCTGGACGGTATTGTCCTTGTCGGTCTCCAGGTCGCCGGCCGGCAGTTTCACGCCCACATAGGCCGGGAAAGGAGAATAGGGGACGGTCTGGGTGGTGAAGCTCTCATCGCCGCCACTTTCCAGGACGGAGGTGACGATGAAGGCCTGGAGCAGGCCGGGAGCGTCCTGCGCCGCAGGCAGGTTGAAGGCCACCTCGGAATAGCCGTTGCCGTCGAGGGTGGTGTCGAACAACGAGTATTCGCTGTTCTCGAAGGAAGAGGCAGGGTTGCGGAAGGTGTAGCCGTCGAAGCCCTTGAAGGTCGCAGGGGCCTTGCTCAGGGTCATCGTGGCGGAGGCCTTGAGACCGGAAGCCGGGACGCCGGTCAGCCAGGAAGAGGTGACGCGGGCCGTATTCCGGGCACCGCCCTGGAGGATTTCGCCAGGCAGTTCCAGGTTGACCTTCAGGCGGTTGGGCTTGACGGTCTCGATGTGGAGGCTCTTATGGAAGGCGGAGCCGCCCACTTTCACGTAAGCGTTCCACCAGCCGGTGGGATCCTCGGAGGAGGTGGCGATGGGGAAGGTATAGAAGCCGTCCTGTCCGGTGGAGACCATCCGGGTGTAGAACTGGCCTTCCGGGGTGTAGAGTTCCAGGGTGGCCGGGTGGCCTTCCGGCAGGCGTTCCGCCTTGTCGGCAAGGATCATGGTCACGTGCAGGGTGTCGCCCGGGCGCCAGACGCCCCGTTCCCCGTAGATGAAGCCCTTGAGGCCCTTGGACAGGGTCTGGCCGCCTACGTCGAAGCGGCTCATGGATTTTTCATAGCCGTCGGCCAGGCGCAGGTAGCCCGTGTCCTTGCCCTTGCGGCCCAGGAGGATGAAGGGCTTGCGGGGGAGGTCCACTTGTGCGAGGCCCTTGCCGTCGGTGCGGCCCTTGCCGATGCGCTGGAGCTGGTAGTCATACACTTCCAGGTCCACGCCGGACTCGGGCTGGGCGTTGCTCAGGTCGGTGGCCGCCACCCACAGGGTATTGCCGTCGGCGTGCTGGGCGAGGAGGCCCAGGTTGGAGGAAAGGAGGTTGATGGACGGGAACCGGTCGTCGATCATGTAGTAGGAAGGCTTCTCCGGATTGTCCCGGTCCTCCCATTCATACTGCTCCCAGTCCATGTAGTTGTCCCACCAATAGCTGTTCTGGACATCCCAGACGGCTTCTTCTTCGGGGGTGGGCTTGCCGCTCTGGACCGGCAGCATGGACGGGGCTTTCTTTCCGCCGTACAGGGAGTATTCCTGGCGGAAGGAGAGGGTGATGCGGTAGATGGCGCCCGGCTCCTGCCTGAACAGGCCGGAGAGATCCACGCTGTAGTCGTTCCAGGCATGCGGGTCGCGGGTGTTGTCCGCCGTCAGCGGAATCTGGCGGCTGTAGACGACGCGTCCCACCCGGCGGAGCTCGGAATAGCCGGCCAGGCTGTTCTCCTGCAGGAACAGCAGCACGTTGTCCTCATAGATCTTGATGACGCGGAGGTCCACCGCGCTCAGGTTCACGGCGCGGAAGGGGAGGACGAGCTTGCTGTCGTCGGGAAGGATGGTCCCGTCGATGGGAATGGTCACGGCCGGGGCCGGGTCGGTGGACGGCAGGTCCATCCGGAATCCCTCCGCCAGGGTCTTGCCGTCCGTGCTCCGTACGCCCTGGTGGACCGTCAGGGCGAGGTCGTCCTGCGGGTTCGCGTCGAAGTACACCCGGGCGATGTTGTCCTGGATGTCGATGGTCTGCCGGAGGACGCCGGACAGTTCGATGAGGCCTTCGCGGGAAGCCGTCGGCGAGAGGGGCTCACTGAAGCGGACTTCCACGCACGGGTTCTCACCGCGGAGGACCCGGGTGTCGATGACCTTGAAACCGCCCGCGGCGGGAATGTAGGTCTTGCGGGAAACTTCCTTGTCGAAATCCTTGACCTTCACGGTCACGGTGACGGGCGTGTCGGCCGTGGAACGCTCGATGGGACCCACCTCGAAGTGATACTGGGTTCCTTCCCCGGCGAGGGTTACGGGAGCGGAGGGTTCGACCGTCAGGGTAATGTCATCCTTCGGGGCAGGTACGCTCAGCGTAACGGTACCCTGCAGCCGCGCACCGTCCCGGATGGTGATGCCGTCGAGGGAAAGGGCCGCCGTCCGCGGCGCCGCCTGGATCCGGAAGGGGAACACCTGGCACTGGCTCTCGGCCACGGGCAGGACCTTGCCTACCTGGAATGCGCCTTCATAGACGGTACCGCTCTTCCATCCGTCCGGGACGAACTCGACCACGGTCGGGCTCAGCCAGCGTTCGGAGCCTTTGAGGGCGGGCTTGAAGGAGAACAGGCCGTCGGTCTGTTTGTCCATGGGAACCGGCGTGGCCAGTTCCACGCGGATGGCGGTGCCGTCGGACACCACGCCGCCCGTATAAGCTTTCACATAGTTCGCGAAGGCCGGATCCAGCGATTCGGCCTGCCTCTGCTTCGGCGCGCAGGCCGCAGCCAGGAGGACGAGGGCAGCAAGAAGCCCTCCGATACGAAGATTCCGCATAAGAAAATGGTTTGTCTTACAAACTTACTAAATTTTTGGGAATAACTTTCCATCTCACCCGCCAGCGACCGTCTTCGTAGTCGTGGCTGAGGATCTGGAAGGTGCCGATTTCCGCCGTGTTTTTCACGTGGGCGCCGGCACAGGCGCAGGCGTCGTAGTCGCCGACACGGACGATGCGGAGCGTTTCGGAGACATCGTCGGGGAGTTTGCTCAGGTCCACGATTTCTGCCGCCTCGGCATGGGTCAGATACTCGACCGTGACATCCAGGTTCCTGGAAATGACGGCATTGACCGCCGATTCGATCGCGGCGACCTGCTCGTCGGTAGGGGCCTGCGCCAGGAGATAGTCGCATTTGGACTTTTTCCGTTCGATGTGCGCGTTGCGGGAGCGGGGGCAGCCGAACAGGCGGACCATCGTGGCGTTGAGGATGTGCTCCGCTGTGTGCATCGGCGGGTATTCTTCTTTGTTATGGGCGTTCAGAACCGGTTCCATCCGTCTCGATTGTAACAGAAATTTAACATCGTTCTACCTGCAAAAGTACCTTTTCTTTGGGAATAAGCCAAGGAACTGGCGGGAGGACAGGCGGTATCTTGCGTTTTTTTGTTACCTTTGCTTGATTACAAAACAATCTAAACGATGGACGACCCTCGCGGATTCAACATTTCCGGCATCCAGCAGATCGGTGTCGGGACGGAAAATTTCAGGAAATCCTGGAACTGGTTCATCCGGATGTTCGGGACCGACGTGAAGATCCTGGAGGACGATACGGTGGCGGAGCGCATGCTGCCCTACACGGGCAACCAGCCGCAGAAGCGCCATGCCTGCATCGCCGTGAACCTGCAGGGCGGCGGCGGATTCGAGATCTGGCAATACTCGGAAAGGAAGCCGCAGCCGGTGGGTTTCGACATCGCCGTCGCGGACCTCGGCGTCTTCGCCGCGAAGCTCAACTGCCGCGACGTCCCCGCTTTCCACAAGTCCTTGAAGGCCCGGTGGGATGCCGTCTCCGAAGTCGGCGCCCTGCCCGACGGAACCCCCTGTTTCTATGTCAAGGACCTCTATGGGAATTGCTTCCAGGTCGTCCAGACGGATTATCTCTACATCGACGAAGGGAAACTGACGGGCGGCATGGCCGGCGCCGTCGTGGGCGTGACCGACATGGAGAAGTCCATGGCATTCTACCGGGAGATCCTCGGTTACGATACCGTGAAATATGACGAGACCGGCGTCTTCGCCGACTGGTCCCTCCTTCCCGGGGCGGACGGCCGGTATCGCCGCGTCCTCCTGGCGCCCTCGAAACCCCGTCAGGGGGCTTTCTCGGCCCTGATGGGCCCGGACTGCATCGAACTGGTGCAGGCGCTGGACCGCACACCCCGGACAATCTACGAAGGCCGCTATTGGGGCGACCCGGGCTTCATCCAGATCTGTTATGACGTCACCGGCATGCGGGAGCTGGAGAAGTTCTGCACGGAGAAAGGGCATCCCTTTACCGTGGACAGCTGCCCCGGCGGCATCACCTTCGACATGGGCGACGCCTCCGGCCACTTCACCTACATCGAGGACCCGGACGGCACCCTCATCGAGTTCGTGGAGACGCACAAGGTGCCCGTGGTCAAGAAACTGGGCTGGTACATCGACATGAAAAAGCGCGACCCGCGGAAGCCGCTCCCGAAATTCCTGTTCCGCGCGATGGGACTCGTCTCCCGCGAAAAAGTGAAATAGACTGTAAACTGAAACATAAACTAATCAACGATCATGCAGACAGACATTTTCGAAAAGATTCGCCGTTCCACCGGCGGTCCCATCGGCCAGTACCGTGACAAGGCCGACGGATATTTCGCATTCCCCAAACTCGAGGGCGAACTCGGCCCCCACATGCGCTTCGCCGGGAAGGAAGTCCTTTGCTGGAGCCTGAACAACTATCTGGGCCTGGCGAACCATCCCGAGATCCGCAAGGTCGACGGCGAGGCCGCCGCCCGCTGGGGCATGGCCTACCCGATGGGCAGCCGGATGATGACCGGCCAGACCGCCCTCCACGAGAAGTTCGAGCGGATGCTCGCCGACTTCGAGAAGAAGGAGGCCGCCTTCCTGTTCAACTTCGGCTACCAGGGCATCTTCTCCACGATCGACTCCCTGGTGGGCCGGCACGACGTCATCGTGTATGATGCCGAGTGCCACGCCTGCCTGCTGGACGGCATCCGCCTCCACATCGGCGACAAGTTCAAGTTCCGCCACAACGACGCGAAGGACTGCGACCGCGTCCTCGCCCGTGCCACGAAGGTGGCCGAGGAAAGCGGCGGCGGCATCCTCGTGATCACCGAGGGCGTGTTCGGCATGACCGGCGCCCTGGGCATCCTGGACGAGATCGTCGCCCTGAAGAAGAAGTACAGCTTCCGATTCATGATCGACGACGCCCACGGTTTCGGCGTGATGGGCCCCCACGGCCGCGGCACCTCCGAGCACTTCGGGGTGATGGACGGGGTGGACCTGTACATCGGCGCCTATGCGAAGTCCATGGCCACCATTGGCGGTTTCGTGGCTTCCGACAAGGACATCATCGACTATCTGCGCTACAACATGCGCTCCCAGATCTACGCGAAATCCCTCCCGATGCCCATCGTGGAAGGCTGCATCAAGCGCCTCCAGATTATCGACAGCCCTGAGGGGGACGAGCGCCGCGCGCACCTGTGGAAGGTCACCCGCCGCCTGCAGGAAGGCTTCCGGGAGATGGGATTCGACATCGGCCCGGCCGAGGCCTGCGTGACCCCGGTCCATGTGAAGGCCGGCCTGGAGCAGGCGACGAACATCGTCGTGGATCTCAGGCAGAACTACCGCATCTTCTGCTCGGTGGTCATCTACCCGGTCATCCCGCTGGGCATGGTCATCTTCCGCATCATCCCGACGGCGGCCCATTCGATGGAGGACGTCGAATATACCCTGGCCGCCTTCAAGGACATCAAGGAAAGGCTGGACCGCGGCGAATACGACAAACCCATTCCGGACATCTCCCTGTACAAGTAGATGGAGACCGTCTGGATTACCGGCGCATCCTCCGGAATAGGGGAGGCGTGCGCCTATCGCTGGGCCGAAGGCGGGGCGCGCCTCGTGATTACGGCCCCGACGGCCGAGGAACTCGAGCCGGTGGCCGCCAGGTGCCGGGAGAAAGGCGCTCCCGACGTGGCCGTCCTTCCGTACGACCTCAGCAAGCCTGACGGCATCCCGGCCCTCGTCCAAGCGGCGTGGGAAGCCTTCGGCGGCCTCTCCACCGTCTATCTGAACGCCGGCATCAGCCAGCGCACGTCCGTAGAGGATACGTCCATGGACATGCTCCGGCTGCTGATGGAAATCGATTATTTCGCGCCGGCCGGCATCGCGAAGGAACTTCTGCCGCGGATGGTCGCGCAAGGCGGCGGCCACATCGGCGTCACGACCTCCATCGCCGGCCGCTTCGGCTTCCGGCTCCGCTGCGGCTACTGTTCCGCCAAGGCCGCCCTGTACGGATTCTTCGAGACCCTGCAGGCGGAATCCTACGATAAGGGCATCCGGGTGACGATCGTCTGCCCGGGCCGCGTCCGCACGAACATCTCCCTCCGCGCCCTGGACAAGGGCGGGAAGCCCCACGGCAAGATGGACCCCGGCCAGGCCGGCGGCATCCCCGTCGAGAAGGCGGCGCAGAAGATCGTCAAGGCGATTCGCAAGGGCCGTCGCGAGGTGCTCGTGGGCAGCAAGGAACTGCTCATGGTCTATGTCAAACGCTTCTTCCCGGGCCTCTGCGCCAAGCTCGCCCGAAAACTGAAACCTGTATGAGCTTCAAACCGACATCCTATCGACTGATGAACGTCGCCACCGGTCGCGTCTTCGACGACGCGGGCTGGACGATGGGCGACCCCGAAGGCGGAAGCCCCTCCCTTGTGCGGGCCATCTATGAGAACAAGCGGTTCACCCCGCGGGACGACCTGGACGGCATCTACCGCTATGCCGACTGGATGCCCATCAAGCGCACGCTCCGCAAGTCCTGCGCCCCGGTGACCTACAAGTCCAAGGGCCTGGCCCGATACCTGGGCCTGGAGAACCTGTACATCACGTTCTCCGGCTGGAATCCCCGCATCGGCGCGAAGATGCGCACCTGTTCGTTCAAGGAGACGGAAGCCTATTCCGTGCTGGCGCGGATGGACGCCCGCGAGAAGCGGATCCTCATCGTCCAGTCGGCCGGTAATACCGCCCGGGCTTTCGCCCAGGTGTGCTCCGACAACCGTATTCCCATCGTTATCTGCGTCCCGGAGGACAACCTGCACGACCTCTGGTTCCGCCGCAAGCTGCATCCCTGCGTGAAGCTCGTGGCCGTTCCGCGCGGCTGCGACTATTACGACGCCATCGCCCTGGGCGAGAAACTCGCCACCGATCCGCGCTACATGCTGGAAGGCGGGGCGAAGAACGTGGCCCGGCGCGACGGCATGGGCACGACCCTGCTGAGCTGCGTGGAGAAGATGGGCCGCATCCCCGACGCGTATTTCCAGGCCGTGGGCTCCGGCACCGGCGCCATCGCCGCCTGGGAGAACGCTTGCCGCCTGGGTGAAGACGGCCGCTTCGGGGAGAACAAGATGCGCGTGTACGTCGGCCAGAACGAGCCGTTCACGCTGATGTACGACTCCTGGAAGGCCGGCTCCCGTGCGCTCATGGACCTGGACCCTGAAAAGGGACGGCATCAGGCCGAGGTCATCCTCGCGAGTGTCCTTTCCAACCGGAAACCGCCGTACAGCCTTGCCGGCGGCCTGTTCGACACCCTGAAAGCGAGCGGCGGCGACTTCTATACCGCCACCAACAACGATATTGTCAACTGGCTGCTCCAGTTCCGCAACCGGGAGGGCTATGACCTCCTGCCGGCGCCTTGCGTCGCCGTGACCGCCCTGGCGAAAGCCGTGGAGGAAGGCGCCGTAGCCAAGGACGAATACATCATGCTCAACTGCACCGGCGGCGGCATCCTCGGGGCGATGGCCAAGGGATTCGTCCTCAAGGAGTCCGACCTGGTGCTCTCCCCGGACCTGCCCGCCGAAGAGGTGGTCCGGCAAGTGAATGGATTGTTCTAAAACCTTTATCGATATGAAAACGAACCTCTCCAAGCTTTGGAAAAAGGAAGACTGGCTGGCCGTCTGGATCGGCTTCGCCGTCATCGCCATCGCGTGCATCGCGGTGCTCACCGGCGCCTTCGACTTCGCGGCCGCCAAGTTCTCCACCTGGCATCTGTGGGAGAATGTCGCCGAGAAGAAATCCCTCTTCGCGCAGCTTAACGGCGCTTTCTGGGTGAAGCTTCTCCGCACCTTCCTGGTGCTGGGCGTCCTGTTCACCCTCGGCGTCAAGCTGCAGGGCGGTAAGATCAAGGAATACATCCCCGCCTTCCTCGTCCTCTTCGTGCTGTCCGTCCTCGTGCGCGTGATCAGCGCCGAATTCACCCTGAACCGCTATCTGGAGTGGGCCTTCTGGGCGCTCATCGTGGGCCTCCTGATCTCCAACACCGTGGGCGTGCCCCAGTGGCTGAAGCCCGCCATCCGCACCGAGTTCTACATCAAGACCGGTCTGGTGATCATGGGCTTCTCCGTCCTGTTCAGCAACATCGCGAAGTTCGGCCTGTACGGCCTGGGCATCGCGTGGATCGTCACCCCGATCGTCATCCTCTTCATGTGGTGGTTCGGCACGAAGGTCCTCAAGATCGGCAACAAGCCGCTCGTGATCACCCTCGCGGCCGCGACGTCCGTCTGCGGCACATCCGCGGCCATCGCCACGGGCGCGGCCGCCGGCGCCAAGAAGAACGACCTGGGCATCGCCATTTCCATCTCCATCATCTTCACCATCCTGATGATGGTGTTCGAGCCCATGATCATCAAGGCCGTCGGCATGAACCAGCTGATGGGCGGCGCGCTCATCGGCGGTACCGTCGATTCCACCGGCGCGGTGGTCCTCGCGGGTAACGCGCTCGGCGCCGAAGCCGAGCAGGCCGCGGTCCTGGTTAAGAGCATCCAGAACATCCTCATCGGCTTCATCGCCTTCTTCGTGGCCCTGTTCTTCGCCACCCGCGTGGACAAGACCGAAGGCAAGAAGGTGGGCGCCGGCGAGATCTGGACCCGCTTCCCGAAGTTCATCATCGGTTTCTTCGTGGCTTCCCTCGTGGCCTCCTTCCTCATCCAGCCGCTCGCCGGCTCCGACAGCGTGAAGGCCATCAACGGCGTGCTGGACCAGTACAAGAACTGGTGCTTCGTGCTGGCGTTCACCTCCATCGGCCTGGACACCAACTTCCGCGAGATCGCGAAGCAGATGCAGGGCGGCAAGGTGCTGTGGCTGTACATCGTGGGCCAGGTGTTCAACATCGCCCTGACCTTCTTCGCGGTGTGGCTGCTCCTGTCCGGCGTCCTGTTCGACATCCCGGTCCTGGACCTGTATAAATAATGGCTCCTGAACGGCGCAAGCGCATTATCCGGGCGGTCACGATCCTTACGGTCGTGGCCGTCCTCGGTTGCGCCGTCTATATCATGGCCTGCCGGCTGGGCCTCTCGCCGGACTACGACTTCGGCGCCGGCGCCTATTATTATGCCGACATTCCCGGCTTCGAGTCCGTGGTCCGGGACGACACCTACCGGACGGAGGTCCCGCTCTGGGTCCACATCGTCCTGTTCCTGGGCTGGGGCTGGCTGATGTACCGGCTCTGGGTCTGGATTGACGGCCGGAAGTTCTAGGACTTACGATTTTTAGGGATATAACGAAAGAATTGTTATATTTGCCTGCTGAACCGACATAATTGATAACAAATATGAAGAGATTATTCCTGACCGTATGCGCCCTGCTCGCCGCAGGCGCGATGCTTACCCTTTCCGCCCAAGAAGAAGAGAAGGAAATGAAGACCGGCTGGAGTTTCGGCCTTCTTCCGACTGCCACCTGGTCCACGGACAACGGCTTCCAGGCCGGCGCGTTCGGTGACGTCTACTATTACGGCGACGGCTCCACCTATCCGGATCCGCTCCACAAGATCAGCTGGGAAGCCTCCTACTTTACGCACAGCCATCGAATGCGCCTGTACCTGGCCTATGACTCCAAGTACCTGATTCCGAACATGCGTGTGAACGCCTCCGTAACCTACATGAACGACCCCCTGTATAGCTTCTGGGGCTTCAACGGTCCTGCGGCCGTGCAGGATTACGACCTGTGGTCTAACCGGAACACCGGTGCGGGACACCATCTCAACTACTACGGCATGAGCCGTGACATGCTCCGCATCCTAGCCAATTTCCAGGGTCGCATTACCGACAACCTAAATTGGGCCGCCGGCGTCAATTTCTGGCGTTGGAGTCTAGGGAACATGAAGGATAACGGAGTCAAGGTTGAGGGAAGTGAAGCCAAGCAGTATTATAACACCGACCTGACGCTTTACAACAAGTATATCGCCCTGGGCGCCATTACGGATGCTGAGAAGAAAGGCGGCAATGCCTTAGAGCTGAACGCTGGCATCGTTTTCGACACTCGCGACATCGAGGCGGCGCCGAATCGTGGCATCTGGGCGGAGGCCTACCTGAACGGCAATATTCTCCAGCACCGCTACCTGAAGGCCTGCGCCTACTTCCGTCACTACATCGACATTCCCATCCATATTCCGGCTGGCGACCCTGTGTTCGCTTACCGCCTGGCCTGGCAGCAGACCATTGCTGGCGAAACTCCGTTCTACATGATTCAGAACATCCCGCTGCTTGTCCAGCGCAACATGATTTCCGAAGGCTTCGGCTCCAGCGGCACCATCCGAGGCCTGCGTGAGAACCGAATCCTGACCGAGGGATTTGCCTGGGCCAACACGGAACTGCGCGTCAAGCTCGTGAACTTCAAGCTCTTCAACCAGTACTTCTACATCGCCCTGAATCCGTTCTTTGATGCCGGTGTCATCACCAAACCCTACCGCACGGAATTCCTAAAGGGCGTCATCAATGACGACAATCTGGCGAAGTTCGATTTCTCCGAATATAGAACTTATCTGGACAAACCCGAGAACGCCTCGAAGCGCGAGAGATTCAACAAGGTCCATGGCACCGGCTATGACGGCAAGATCTACGACGCCGCCCGCGTGAAAGACTTCGTGTACAGCGGCGGTATCGGCCTCAAGATCGCGATGAACCAGAATTTCATCGTCTCCGCCGAGTACGCCCACTGCTTCTACACCCCGATGAACGCCGACCCTTGGATCGGCATTGGCATGAACTATCAGTTCTAGAAAAGGCTGAAAACGGAAAAGAGGTCGACTAAAAAGGGTCGGCCTCTTTTTTTGTTGTGCCAGAGCTCCGCTGCTGCAGCAGCTTGCCTCTTCGAGGACTCCGCTCGCTTTGCT